>NZ_JBIRFY010000017.1:78640-155499 GCF_044327745.1 Streptomyces sp. NPDC018026 | reverse complement strand
GGCCGCCGTCGAACTGCCCATCCCCTACGACGGCGTGGTCCGCGAACTGCACTTCCCCGAGGGCACCACGGTCGACGTGGGCACCTCCATCATCGCGGTGGCCGTCGGCGACGGCGCGGCGGCGGCCGCGGAGCCGGTGCAGGAGGCGGTGGAGGAGGCCGTGGCGGAGGAGGAGCCCAAGCCGGAGGGCCGCCAGCCGGTCCTGGTCGGGTACGGGGTCTCCACCTCCTCGACCAAGCGCCGCCCCCGCAAGGGCGCGGAGGCCCCGGCCGCCGCGCAGGCGCCGTCGGCGGCGATCCAGGCCGAGCTGAACGGCCACGGACCCGCGACACCGGCAGCACCCGCGGCACCGGCCGCCCCGGTCACCGGCGAGCGCCCGCTGGCCAAGCCCCCGGTGCGCAAGCTCGCCAAGGACCTCGGCGTCGATCTGGCGGCCGTGGTCCCGTCCGGCCCGGACGGCATCATCACCCGCGAGGACGTCCACGCGGCGGTGTCGTCGCAGCCCGCGACGCCCGAGTCGCAGGCGGCCCCCGCGGCCGTCGCGCCCACCCCGTCCGCGTCGGCGTCGGCCCCGGCGTCGTACGACACGACACGCGAGACCCGTATCCCGGTCAAGGGCGTGCGCAAGGCGACGGCGGCGGCGATGGTCGGCTCCGCGTTCACCGCGCCGCACGTCACCGAGTTCGTGACGGTCGACGTGACACGCACGATGAAGCTGGTCGAGGAGCTGAAGCAGGACAAGGAGTACACGGGCCTGCGGGTCAACCCGCTCCTCCTGATCGCCAAGGCCCTCCTCGTCGCGATCAAGCGCAACCCGGACATCAACGCCTCCTGGGACGAGACGGCCCAGGAGATCGTGGTCAAGCACTACGTCAACCTGGGCATCGCCGCCGCCACCCCCCGCGGCCTGATCGTCCCCAACATTAAGGACGCCCACGCCCAGACACTGCCGCAGCTGGCGGGGTCGCTGGGCGAGCTGGTGTCGACGGCCCGGGAGGGCAGGACGTCCCCGGCCGCCATGCAGGGCGGCACGGTGACCATCACCAACGTCGGCGTCTTCGGCGTCGACACCGGCACGCCCATCCTCAACCCGGGCGAGTCCGCGATCCTCGCGGTCGGCGCGATCAAGCTCCAGCCATGGGTCCACAAGGGCAAGGTGAAACCGCGCCAGGTCACCACCCTCGCCCTGAGCTTCGACCACCGCCTGGTCGACGGCGAACTGGGCTCCAAGGTCCTCGCCGACGTGGCAGCGGTCCTGGAGCAGCCGAAGCGGTTGATCAGCTGGGCATGAGAGGCACGAACCGGATAGGTTCATGATGGGAGGGGCGCCGCAAGTTCGTGTTGCGACGCCCCTTCCACCTTGTCGTACGGGGTCAGACCTGGTGCAGCACGTACACCGGAGCCCCGTCCTCGGCCCCGCCCCGCGAGCGGATGCAGGCGTGGGTGCGCAGCAGCCGGAGGCATTCGTTGACCCGCCGCACGGAGAGCCCCGTACGGGCGGCGATCGACTCCAGCGGCTCCCGCAGCTCACCCTTCTCGACGAGCACTGGCGCGATCACCAGGGCGACCGTCCACACGTCCTCCGTCACGGACAACCGCTGCCGCCAGTCGGCCAGCACGGACTCTGTGGTGGGTACGGGGGCGAAGCGGCCGCGCAGTGCCCCTTGGTGGAGGACCAGGGTGTCGAACCGGTCCGCGATGCGCTCCAGAGCGTGCACCATGGCCTGTTGCACGGCGAGGGTGGCCTGTTGGGTGGCGAGGGTGGCCTGCTGCGTGGACAGCATCTCCTTCTGCAACGCGATCGACGTACGTTGCCCCTCGGCCAACTCCTCGTCCAGCTTCAGGTTGTGTGCCTCCAGCCGGACGATGGCATCGGCCACCTGGTCCGGCATGGCGTAGGCGATGGGGGCACCGGGTTCGACGGGCTGCACCTCGGCCTCGTCCAGAGCGTACGAACCCTCGCGCTGCACGGTCTCGATGACTTCCGCGACCCACTGCTTGAAGGGGGCGCAGGCCGGTTTGGTGCAGGCGTTGACGAGGAGGATGAGACCTTGCAGATCGATGAGTTGCAAGTCTCGACGCCATGTCCTACCTGCGGGAACGCTGAGACTGTGACTTCCAGTCACAGTCTCGAGATTGTCTCGGTGTTCTTCGGGGACGTGATCGATGAGTGCCTTTCGGGTCGTGGTGTATCCCAACTCCTTGCACACGTCCACCGCCGGAAACCAGTGGCTTCCGTCCGGCATGGTCAGCCGTCGCACCCGGGCGCCGGTGGCCGCGTACACGAAGTCACCGGCGTCGATGGCCTCGTGCCGCGCGCCGGAGTTCTGTCGCTTGCTGGGTTCGTTCATGTGAACCACCTCCGTCGCGGAACGTAGGGCGCAGGAACGGGCATATGCCAGCCAGCCCGCGAATGTTCACGACTGCGAGCGAAGATGATCGAAAAGCCTGCGTGAGGCCGACGAGTGCGTGTACGACGGCGACCCCGGGGCCGCTGTGCTCAGCCCCGGGTCCGGTTCGTGCGGAGGGTGTTGAGGAGGGCCGCGCCGCGTTCGGCGTCGTCGATGCTGATGGCGAAGTCGCTTCGGCGGCCCCGGGGGCGTATGACCAGGCACTCACCGGCGCGCAGCATGACCGTGGTGCCGAGGCCGCTGAGACGGTAGCCCCAGCCGCCGACCTCGGCGGGGCGGCGGACCTCCATCCGGGCCGTGTCGATGTCGCCGGGCGCCCAGCGGCGTCCGGGCCAGCCGAGCGGGCCGAAGGAGACCTCCAGGCCCCGTTCCGAGACGCGGGCCTGGACCGAGGAGAAGACCGCGCAGGCCAGGGACCCGGCGGCGCAGCCGGCGAACAGCGCCCACAGGGTGCCCGGGGCGGCCACACCGCCGACCAGGGCGACGAGTGCGCCCACGGCCACCAGGCCGATCGCGGCCGCGATCAGTTGGAGCCAGGGGTTGGCGGTGCGGGAGAACCAGACCAGCCGGCGGCCCTTGGGGATGTCCAGCGCGGGGGTGCCCTCGTCGGGCGTCGTGGCGTCTTCGGTGCCGCGCCGCCGGGTGACGAGCAGCCAGGCGGCCACGCCCGCGAGTACGGCCGCGGCCAGGATCGCGACGACCCAGGCGGTGGGCTGACGGGCCTCGTGCCAGTCCGCGCGGTCCAGGTTGGCCCGGATCACCGCGGCCTGTGCGCCGGTGAGGACGATGCCCATGGGGAGCAGGGTCACGGTGGTCCAGGGGCGGACCGGCGGGCCCGCCCGCATCAGGGGGACGGTGACCGCGGCCGCCGTCACCAGCCAGATCAGCGCGGGGGCGAGGGATGCCGCCCACAGGGGCATCGAGCCGTTGGGCGCTTCGCCGTCCAGGCCCCAGTGGGTCGCCAGCCGGTCGGGCAGCCGGTCCCGCGCCAGCAGCGGCATCGCGGCGAGCACGGCAGTGACCCCCGCCGTCCAGACCCCGGCCGTCCAGACCGTCGCCGTCGTACGCCGTACCGCTGTCGTGTCCCTCATGGCATCCCCCTGATCATGTCGATGAGATCGGTCCTGCTGTAGCCCAGCCGAGACGCCTCGGCGAGCAGTTCCCGTACCCGGATCTGTAGTTCGGAGTGGGGCCGGGCGCCCTCGGCCACCGTCACCCCCCGGCCCCGGCGGAATTCCAGCAGGCCCTCGTCCCGCAGGCCGCGCAGTGCGCGCAGCACGGTGTTGACGTTGACGTCCAGGGCCTCGGAGAGGTCGCGGGCCGAGGGCAGGCGGTCCCCCGGGGCGCACTCGCCCTCGGCGATGGCGCGCCGGAGGGCGCCGGCCACCTGTTCGTGCAGGGGGCGGGTGTCGGTCTTGTCCAGACTCAGCAGCATGGTGCTAATGAAACTATCACCATGTGCTTCATTGGTACAGGGAGGGGGTCGGCGCAGCGAGAAGGGCCCGTCGCGTCGGCGGCGGGCCCTTCGGTGGGGTGTCGGGGTTACTTCGTGAACGCGTAGTTCATGAGCTTGGTGGCGTCCTTGGCGCGCTGCGTCGACGACGAGGACGCCAGGACCGTGCCGATCACCGTCTTCCCCTTCCGGGTCGCGGCGAAGACCAGGCAGTACTTGGCCTCCGGTCCCGACCCGGTCTTCACGCCGATCGCTCCGCTGTAACTGCCCAGCAGCGTGTTGGTGTTGGTCCAGGGCGCCATCGTGCGGGTGCCGCCCTTCTTCGTCTTCGTCCTCGCCGTGTACTTCTTGGTCTTGACGATGGTGCGGAAGGTGGAGTTCTTCATCGTGCTGCTCGCGAGTTTCGTGAGGTCGCGTGGCGTGGAGTAGTTCTTGCCGTTGCCGATGCCGTCGAACGAGTCGAAGTGCGTGTTCTTCAGGCCGAGGCTCTTGGCGGTCGCGTTCATCTTGCCGATGAAGGACTTCACCCGCGCCGCCCGCGTCCTGCCCGAGCCGAACTTGTCGGCCAGGGCGTACGCGGCGTCGCAGCCGGAGGGCAGCATCAGCCCGTACAGCAGCTGGCGGACCGTTACCTTGTCGCCGACGATGAGCCGGGCGGAGGAGGCGTTCTTCGACACGATGTAGTCGCTGTACGCCATCTGGATCGTGACCTTGGCGTCCAGGTTCAGCTTGGGCTGGGAGAGGACGACCTTGGCGGTCATGATCTTGGTCGTGGAGCCGGTGGACCGCTTGGTGTCGGCGGCCTTGGTGTAGAGCGACTTGCCGGTCGCGTTGTTCATCACGAAGCCGCCCTTGGCGGCGATCGAGGGCACGGCGGCGGCCCGTACGGGTGCCGCGGGCGCGCGGTCGGGTGCGGCGGCCTGCGCGGGAGCGGCGGCGAGGACGCCGGTGGCGAGGACGGCGGTGCCGGTCAGGGCGGCGGCGAGGGCCCTGCGCGGACGGACGGGTGCGGTGGCGCCCGGAATGACATTCATTGAGTTGGTTACCCCGATTGCGTTGAATTCCCCTGGAGCGCGGCCGAGTCGTGGTCGGTGGAGCGGTGGCCGCGACAGTCCGACACCCGGGGGAGGTGAACGGTTGCGCGGCGGGGCGGAGGGAGGTCCCCGGTTCCCCCTGAAGGGGGAGCGGGGCGAATCGGCGTCCGGATGGTGGACCGGATCCCTCTTGTGTCCCTGTTGTATCTATCCTGTCGGCATGACCACGGCAGTGAAGCAACCCCCCGCGGCGGACCGCGTCTACACCCACGTCAAGCAGGGCGTCCTGGAGCGCCGTTACGAGGGCGGGACGCTGCTCACCGAGGGCGAGCTGGCCGAGGCCGTGGGCGTCTCCCGCACCCCGGTGCGCGAGGCGCTGCTGCGGCTGGAGGTCGAGGGGCTGATCCGGCTCTACCCCAAGAAGGGCGCCCTGGTCCTGCCCGTCTCCGCGCAGGAGATCGCGGACGTGGTGGAAACCCGGCTGCTGGTCGAGGAGCACGCGGCCAGGAAGGCCGTACCCGCCCCGCCGGGGCTCCTGGAACGGCTGGAGGAGCTGCTCGCCCGGCAGCAGGAGCAGGCCGCCGCCGGTGACTTCGCCGCCGCCTCCGTCACCGACCGCTGCTTCCACGCCGAGATCGTCCGCAGCGGCGGCAACGAGATCCTCTCCCGCCTCTACGACCAGCTCCGCGACCGCCAGTTGCGTATGGGCGTCGCCGTGATGCACTCCCACCCCGACCGGATCGCGCACACCCTGGCCGAGCACGAGGAGATCCTCGACGCGCTGCGCGCCGGGGACGCGGAGGCGGCCGTCGCCGTGGTGGGCCGGCACGTGGGCTGGTTCTCGCACCTGGCGCGGGGGGAGGTCCGATGAGTACGGCCACCTCGGCCGGCCGTGCCCTGCCCGGTGATCCTCCGGGGGGCCGGCGCGCGATCGCCGTGTGGGGCATCGGCGTCTCCGTCTACTTCGTCGCCGTCATCTTCCGCACGTCCCTCGGGGTCGCCGGTCTCGACGCCGCCGACCGCTTCCACGTGGGCGCCTCCGCGCTGTCCACCTTCTCCATCCTCCAGCTGCTGGTCTACGCCGGCATGCAGATACCCGTCGGCCTGCTGGTCGACCGGCTCGGCACCAAGAAGGTGCTGGGCCTCGGCGTCGTGCTCTTCACGGCGGGTCAGCTGGGCTTCGCCTTCTCCCCGTCGTACGGCATGGCGCTGGCCTCGCGGGCGCTGCTGGGCTGCGGGGACGCGATGACGTTCATCAGTGTGCTGCGGCTGGGCACCCGCTGGTTCCCCGCCCGGCGCGGGCCGATGGTGGCCCAGCTCGCCGGTCTCGCCGGCATGGCGGGCAACCTGGTCTCCACGCTCGTCCTGGCCCGGCTGCTGCACGGCATCGGCTGGACCGCGGCGTTCGCGGGCAGCGCGCTGGCGGGTGCCGTCGTCTTCGTCCTGCTGCTGCTCTTCCTCAAGGACCACCCCGAGGGCCACGAGCCGGAGCCGCTGCCGCACCAGGGGGCCGCGTACGTACGGCGGCAGATCGCGATGTCCTGGCGGGAGCCGGGGACGCGGCTCGGGCTGTGGGTGCACTTCACCACCCAGTTCCCGGCGATGGTGTTCCTGCTGCTGTGGGGGATGCCGTTCCTGGTCGAGGCGCAGGGGCTGTCCCGGGCCACGGCCGGCACGCTGCTCACCCTCGTGGTGCTGTCCAACATGGCCGTCGGCCTGGTCTACGGCCAGGTCATCGCCCGGCACCACGCGGCGCGGCTGCCGCTGGCGCTGGGCACGGTGGGGGCGACGGCGCTGCTCTGGGCGGCGACGCTGGCCTACCCGGCCGAGCACGCGCCGATGTGGCTGCTGGTGGTGCTGTGCACGGTGCTGGGGGCGTGCGGGCCGGCGTCGATGATCGGCTTCGACTTCGCGCGGCCGGCGAATCCGGCGGAGCGGCAGGGGACGGCGTCCGGGATCACGAACATGGGGGGCTTCGTGGCGTCGATGACCACGTTGTTCGCGGTGGGGGTGCTGCTGGACGCGACGGGGGACGACTACGGCGTGGCGTTCTCGTCCGTGTTCGTGCTGCAGGCGGTGGGGCTGTCGCAGATCCTGCGGTTGCGCAAGCGGGCCGCGTCGCGGGAGCGGGAGCGGTTGGTTGCCAGCAGGGTGGAGACGGTGCACGTGCCTGTGTAGGCACCCGGCGTGCGGGCGGGGCGGGGGTGGGTCGCGCTGACCGGCGCTGGCCGGGTGCCGCTGCGCCCACCCGTGCCGCCCTGGGGGTACCTCCCAGGCCGTTCAGGCACTGGGGGAGGCACGATTGCCCGCAGCTAGGAAGTGACGGTGAAGTTCCGCAGGATCGCTGCCGTCAGGTCCGGGTCGCCCTCCGTCTTGATGCGGTCCGCCGCCGCCTCCGGCGTCACCCGGCCGCAGGCCAGGCGGAAGTACGTCTCCCAGTCGAGGGTGAGGGTGGCGGCGGGGCCGAGGGCCGGGGACGATTCGAGGGTGCCGCGGCCCTGGATGTCGACGCGGATGGTGCGCAGGAACTCGACCGGGCCGTGCACGTCGAAGACGACGGCCGAGCTGCGCGGCGCGTCCGCCCGCTCGGCGACGACGGCGGGCAGTTCGCCGAGCAGCACGTCACGGGCGACGTGCGCGCCGGGGGAGTCGAGGTTGCCGGGGCGGCCGAGGGTGGTGCGCAGGTCCTGCTCGTGCGCCCACACGTCGAAGGCGTGCCGGCGCATCGCCTCCTCCAGGGTCAGCTCGGTGCCGAGCGGGCCGCGCACCTTGGTGCCGGGGTCCCGCGACTCGTTCCGCAGCTGGCGGTTGCGCCGGATGATCATGTACTCCAGCTCGGACGTCATCTCCGGCGCCGTGTGGTGGCGGCGGACGTCGACCTGCATCTCCATGTAGCGCTGGTGGTCGTTGGTGACGTGGTAGAGGTCGCGCGGGAGGGTGTGGATGGGGCGGGGGTCGCCGAGCATCTCGGAGTCCAGGCCCAGGACGTGCGAGACGATGTCGCGCACCGACCAGCCCGGGCAGGGGGTCCGGCGGTTCCACTCTGCCTCCACAAGCGGCTGGACCAGCTCGGATATCGCCTCGATGGAGTGAGTCCAGGCGTCGGCGTAGGGCTGGAGGGCGGGATGCAGACTCACGGAACGGGACCCCTCGGCGGTCGGTACACGGGCGGTTGGTGGCGGCGGTGCCAGTGGCGGTGGCGGCAGTCGGCGGGTGTCTTGAAACGCTAAGTTACGCTGCTGTGCGGCACCCCGGCAGTGCTTTCGTGTGACGATCGTAGGCCCGTGTGGACGACTCGAATGCCAGGACGGTGGTAGTGTGCGCGCCTCTTTGATTCAAATCGCCGTGAACGAGGACGAAACGGTCGAAGCGCGTCGCGTGCGGGCGGCGGCTCTGGTAAGGGAGCAGGCGGGCGCCGACCTCGTCGTGCTGCCGGAGCTGTGGACCACGGGCGCGTTCGCCTTCGAGGAGTTCGACGCGGCGGCCGAGCCGCTGCGCGGACCGACGTACGAGGCGATGGCCAAGGCGGCGAGCGACGCGGGCGTGTGGCTGCACGCGGGGTCGGTCCCCGAGCGCGGCCCGGACGGACGGCTCTACAACACCTCTCTCGTCTTCTCCCCCGCCGGTGATCTCACCGCCTCCTACCGCAAGATCCACCGCTTCGGCTTCGACAAGGGCGAGGCCGTGCTGATGGGCGCGGGGCGCGAGCCGGTGACGGTCCGGCTGCCGGACACCACCCTCGGCGTGGCGACCTGCTACGACCTGCGCTTCCCCGAGCTCTTCCGCTCCCTCGTCGACGCCGGTGCCGAGATCCTGGTCGTCCCGGCGGGCTGGCCCGAACGCCGTCGGGCGCACTGGACGCTGCTGGCCCAGGCGCGGGCCGTGGAGAACCAGGCCTTCGTGCTCGCCTGCGGAACGGCCGGGACGCACGCCGGGGTTCCGCAGGCCGGTCACTCGATCGTGGTGGATCCCTGGGGCGAGGTGCTTGCGGAGGCCGGCCCGGACGAGGAGGTCCTCACGGTGGAGTTCGACCCGGAGAGGGTGGCGCGGACCCGGGAGCAGTTCCCGGCCCTGAAGGACCGGGTGCTGGGGCTGGAGCCGCCGCGCGGCTGAGCGCGGAGTGTGAGGAGGAGTGGCACCGCGTGTTTGACGTGGTGTCACGTTGCCCAGTATGCCGGTATGACACGGACACCTACCGGTACCTCCGCCATTCGCCGGGTGCGGGTGGACCCCCTCGGCGCCGCTTTCGCATCGGCCTTCGAGCTTCCCACCGCGGGACTTCCCCGGCTGACGCCCGAGGAATGGGTGCGCGCCAGCTTCGAGGACGTCCCGTCGATACTGCGTGAGCTGTTCCGGACGGGATGGGCGGGCGTGCTGGGGCTGCGACTGGGGCCGCGCACCTCGCGACGGCACGTGGTGGGCTGGCGCGTGCTGGAGACCGGGCCGGGCAGGATCGCCCTGGAGGCCCGCGCGCCGTCGCTGACCGTGCGCAACGTCGTGACCGTGGACGGCGCGCGGCTGCTCTGGGCGACGTACGCGTTCTACGAGCGCCGGGCCGGCCGGGTGCTGTGGGCCCTGGCGGCCCCCGTGCACCACCTGGCCGTGCCGCTGCTCCTCGGCCGCGCCGTCCGCCGCACGGCGTGAGGAGCCGCCGGTCCGCCGGGCCTCAGTCGTCCTCCCGCTCCTTCTCCGCCAGGTGGATCACGCACACCGTCAGGGCGATCAGCAGCGCCGGGTCCGCGTCGTCCCGCACGACGTCCACGCCGTAGGTGTCCCGGAGGGTCAGCCAGCGCCGGGAGGCGACGGCCAGCAGTTCGCCGTCGTACTCGATGGCGAACTCCCGGTCGAGGATCTTGCCGCTGACGTCCAGTTCGGTGCCGTCGGCCAGGACGACCCGGTAGTGGTTGCGCAGCAGGGAGAGACGTTTGCGCTTGATGCGGGCCAGGGGCTCGCCGGCCCGCTCGATCACCATCGTGTCGCGCAGGGCGAACATCTTCTGGTGGATGTCGATGAGCACGCGCCCCTGGGCGTCCTTCAGCTCCCAGGTGTCCCGCAGCCGCATCGCCTTGCCGTCGACGAGGAAGACCTTGTTGCCGTGCTCGTCCTCGATCCAGTAGTCGTCACCGATACCGAGGAGCCGGTCGTACACGAGGAATCTCATGCTCTGACCGCTTCCCCGCCGGCCGCCGCGAAACCCGGACGGTAGGCCGACAGGCTGAGTGCGGCGCGGGGGGCGCCCCGCCGATTCAGGCGCCGTAGCCGTCGCGGTAGCCGTCCCGGGTGTGGTGGTGGGGCCGTTCCTCGACGACCGGGGTCGACGGCGGCATCACGACGCGGCGGCGCCGGGCGATGCTGCTGAAGGTGGCGACGCCGATCAGGCCGACGACCATGAGGATCACACCGACCAGGTCGAGGTTGACGCCCCGCATGTCCCAGTCGGTCGCGAACGTGAGGATGGCTCCCACGGCGATGAGGATGATGCACCCTCCCCCAGCTCTCGGCTGCGCTCGAGCCGGGGGGACCCCCATGGCCCATGAGTGTTGCCTCCCTGTCAGATCCGGTCGGTTCCGGCTTTCCGGCCGATCCGGTTCCGTGCGGGTACCCCGGGCTTCAATCCTCATGCCGTGGGGCGGTGTTGTGCCTGACGGCTACGGCTGGAGGAAGGCCACCAGCGCGTTGGCCAGCAGGTGCGGGTCGTCGGCGCCGCACAACTCCCGGGCGCTGTGCATCGACAGGATGGCCACGCCGATGTCGACGGTGCTGATGCCGTGCCGGGCCGCGGTGATGGGGCCGATGGTGGTGCCGCACGGCATGGAGTTGTTGGAGACGAAGGTCTGGAAGGGGATGTCCGCCTTCGCGCAGGCGGCGGCGAACACGGCGCGGCCCGAACCGTCGGTGGCGTAGCGGTTGTTGACGTTGACCTTGAGGAGGGGGCCGCCGTTGATCCGCGGGTGGTGCGTCGGGTCGTGCCGTTCCGCGTAGTTGGGGTGGACGGCGTGGCCCGTGTCGGAGGACAGGCAGACGGTGCCGGCGAAGGCGCGCGCCCGGTCCTCGTAGGAGCCGCCGCGCGCGAACACGGAGCGCTCCAGCACGCCGCCGAGCAGCGGTCCGTCGGCGCCGGTGTCCGACTGGGAGCCGGTCTCCTCGTGGTCGAAGGCGGCCAGCACGGGGATGTAGGGGAGGTCGGCGCCGGAGGTCGCGACCGCGGCCAGGGCGGCCGTCCCGGCGTGCACGGACAGCAGGTTGTCCATCCGCGGGCCCGCCACCAGTTCCCGGTCGCGGCCCAGGTACGCCGGGGGCTCCACGGAGTGCGTCATCAGGTCCCAGCCGGTGACCTCGCCGCGGGCGAGGCCCGCCTCGTCCTCCAGGAAGGCGATCAGGTCGCCGTCGCGGACGGTGTCGCCCAGGCCCCACACGGGCTGGAGGTGGCGCTGCTTGTCGAGCTTGAGGCCCTCCGTGGAGACGTTGCGGTCCATGTGGATGGCGAGCTGCGGCACGCGCAGCAGCGGGCGGTCGACGTCGACCAGGCGGGTGGAGCCGTCGCGCAGCGAGAGGCGGCCGGCCAGGCCCAGGTCCCGGTCGAGCCAGGAGTTCATCAGCGGGCCGCCGTAGATCTCCACGGCGACCTGGCGCCAGCCGTGCGAGCCGGTGTCCGGGCGGGGCTTGACGCGCAGGTTGGGGGAGTCGGTGTGGGCGCCGACGATGCGGAAGGGGGTGTGCGCCGCGGCGCCCTCCGGGACGTACCAGGCGACGATCGCACCGCCGCGCAGCACGTACTTGCCGCCGCTCGTGGCCTCCCAGGCGTCGGTCTCCGCGACCTGGCGGAAACCGGCCTTCTCCAGCCGCGCGGCGGCGTTCGCCACGGCGTGGTACGGGGTCGGGCTCGCCGACAGGAAGGTCATCAGGTCGTCGGTGTGGCCGCGGTCGAAGCGGGCGGGTGCGCTCATGGGGTTCACCTTAACGACGTACGAGGGCCCGCTTCCCGTCTGGCGGGAGCGGGCCCTCGTGGGGGTGTGCGGAACGGGCTCGGGCGCCGGGCCCGTTCTAGAACGCGGCCTCGTCCAGCTCCATCAGGTCCAGCTCGACTCCCTGGGCGACCTTGCGGGCCAGGGTGAGGCCGGGCAGGACGTTCGCGGCGAAGAACTTCGCGGCGGCGATCTTGCCGGTGTAGAAGGCCTTGTCCTTGGCGGAGGCGGTCGGCAGCTTCTCGGCGGCGATCGCCGCGCCCTTGAGGAGCAGGTAGCCGACGATCACGTCGCCGGAGGCCTGCAGCAGGCGGGTGGTGTTGAGGCCCACCTTGTAGATGTTCTTGACGTCCTGCTCGGTGGCCGCGAGGTCGGTGAGCATCAGGCCGACGATGGCCTCAAGCTCGACGGCGGCCTTGGCCAGGTGCTCGCGGGCGCCGGACAGCTCCTCGCCGCCGGTGGCGAGCGCCAGGAACGTCTTGATGTCCTCGGCGAGGGAGTTCAGCGCGGCGCCCTGGTTGCGGACGATCTTCCGGAAGAAGAAGTCCTGGCCCTGGATCGCCGTGGTGCCCTCGTACAGGGTGTCGATCTTGGCGTCGCGGATGTACTGCTCGATCGGGTACTCCTGGAGGAACCCGGAGCCGCCGAAGGTCTGCAGGGACTGGGCGAGCTGCTCGTAGGCCTTCTCCGAGCCGTAGCCCTTGACGACGGGCAGCAGCAGGTCGTTGAGGGCGTGCTCGGCCGAGGCGTCCTCGCCGTTCGCCTCCTTGACCTGGATCTCGTCCTGGACGGAGGCGGTGTACATCACGAGCGCGCGCATGCCCTCGGCGTACGCCTTCTGCGTCATCAGGGAGCGGCGCACGTCCGGGTGGTGCGTGATGGTGACCTTGGGGGCCGCCTTGTCCATGAAGTTGGCGAGGTCCGGGCCCTGGACGCGCTCCTTGGCGTACTCCAGGGCGTTGAGGTAGCCCGTGGAGAGGGTGGAGATCGCCTTCGTGCCGACCATCATGCGGGCGAACTCGATGATGCGGAACATCTGGCGGATGCCGTCGTGCTTGTCGCCGATCAGCCAGCCCTTGGCGGGGTGGCGGTCGCCGAAGGTCATCTCGCAGGTGTTGGAGGCCTTCAGGCCCATCTTGTGCTCGACGTTGGTGGCGTAGACGCCGTTGCGCTCGCCCAGCTCACCGGTCTCGAAGTCGAACTCGTACTTGGGGACCAGGAACAGGGACAGGCCCTTGGTGCCGGGTCCGGCGCCCTCGGGGCGGGCGAGGACGTAGTGGAGGATGTTCTCCGACATGTCGTGCTCGCCGGACGTGATGAAGCGCTTGACGCCCTCGATGTGCCAGGAGCCGTCGGCCTGCTCGACGGCTTTGGTGCGGCCGGCGCCGACGTCCGAACCGGCGTCCGGCTCGGTGAGGACCATGGTGGAGCCCCACTGCTTCTCGACGGCGATCGAGGCGATGTGCTTCTGGACCTCGTTGCCCTCCTCGAAGAGGATGCCGGCGAACGCCGGGCCCGAGGAGTACATCCACACGGCCGGGTTGGCGCCGAGGATCAGCTCCGCGTACGCCCAGATCAGCGAGCGCGGCGAGGTGGTGCCGCCGATCTCCTCGGGCAGGCCGAGGCGCCAGTACTCGGAGTCCATGAAGGCCTGGTAGCTCTTCTTGAAGGAGGCCGGGACCGGCGCCGTGCTGGTCTGCGGGTCGAAGACCGGCGGGTTGCGGTCGGCGTCGGTGAAGGACTCGGCCAGCTCGTTCTCGGAGAGGCGGGTCAGCTCCTCGAGGACGCTCTTGGCGGTGTCGGTGTCCATCTCCGCGAACGGGCCCGTGCCGTAGACCTTGTCACGGCCGAGCACCTCGAAGAGGTTGAACTCGATGTCCCGGAGATTCGGCTTGTAGTGCCCCATGGCGACGCTCCCTTGAGAGATCGGCGAGGCACTCGCTCCTCGCATCCGTACACGTACCAACTAGTAGCTACGATGATGCTACCCGTCGGTAATAAGAAGCAACCCCGGGCCGCCCATCTGTGACTCGTTACTCGTTACTCTGTGCTGCATGTACGGCTACGACCAGACCGCGGGCCAACAGCAGCAGCAGTACGCTCCGCCCCCGCAGCAGCCGATGGGCGGCGGCGGGTACGGGCAGCAGCCGCCGCTGTACCCCGAGCCGTCCCCGCCCTCGCTCGCGGACGCGGTGCGCGCCTTCACCACCGGCCAGATGTCCGCCGAGGACTTCCAGCAGATCTTCGCGACCTCGAAGGTCTACTGCCCGCGCGGCGACAACCCCGGCTTCCTCGCGCTGCACAACACCCAGCAGCCGGTGATCCCGATGTTCACCGGCCTGAAGGAGCTGCGCCGGTACGCGGGCAAGGAGTCGAAGTACTTCGTGATCACCGGCGCGGAGGTGATCGACCTGCTGCCGACCGGCTACGGCTTCGTCCTGGACATGGAGGGCGAGCACCGGATGGTCTTCGACGCGAAAGCCGTCGAACAGATGGTCGATTTCGCCATGCGGCGCATGTACGGATAGACGCCGCAGCGCCTGGATGTCCGCGAGCCCGGAGGGAATGCCCTCCGGGCTTTCGTGGTTCCAGGTGGCAAGAAGTTCAACGCTCAACTAAAGTGGGGCGTACGCCGCCCGAGGAGGTCGACATGCCTGCCGTGACCGTCGAGAACCCGCTGACGCTGCCCCGCGTATCCGCGCCCGCCGACGCCGCCGCACGCCCCGTGCTCACCGTCACGACCGCGCCCAGCGGTTTCGAGGGCGAGGGATTCCCGGTGCGCCGCGCGTTCGCCGGGATCAACTACCGCCATCTCGACCCGTTCATCATGATGGACCAGATGGGTGAGGTGGAGTATCAGCCCGGGGAGCCGAAAGGGACTCCGTGGCACCCGCACCGCGGCTTCGAGACCGTCACCTACATCGTCGACGGGATCTTCGACCACCAGGACTCCAACGGTGGTGGCGGCACCATCACCAACGGCGACACCCAGTGGATGACGGCGGGCTCGGGCCTGCTGCACATCGAGGCGCCGCCGGAGCAGCTGGTCATGTCCGGCGGGCTGTTCCACGGGCTCCAGCTGTGGGTGAACCTGCCGGCCAAGGACAAGATGATGGCCCCCAGGTACCAGGACATCCGCAGCGGCTCCGTCCAGCTGCTCACCTCTCCCGACGGCGGCGCGCTGCTGCGCGTCATCGCCGGTGAGCTGGACGGCCACGACGGCCCCGGCATCACGCACACGCCGATCACGATGGTGCACGCCACCCTGGCGCCGGGCGCCGAGGTCACCCTGCCCTGGCGGGAGGACTTCAACGGCCTCGCGTACGTCATGGCCGGGCGCGGGTCGGTGGGCGTGGAGCGGCGTCCGGTGCACCTCGGGCAGACCGCGGTCTTCGGCGCCGGGGGCTCGCTGACCGTCCGCGCGGACGAGAAGCAGGACTCGCACACCCCGGACCTGGAGGTCGTGCTGCTCGGCGGCCGGCCGATCCGGGAGCCGATGGCCCACTACGGCCCCTTCGTGATGAACACCAAGGACGAGCTGATGCAGGCCTTCGAGGACTTCCAGAAGGGTCGTCTGGGGACCGTCCCGGCGGTGCACGGGATGTCCGGCGAGGGCCCCGGCGCCTGACCGCGCGTCACCCGGGCGGGCCGTCCACGCAGGACCCTACGAGGGGCCGGTCGGCGACCTGAGGCGATGAGTGTGTAGGTCGCGGACCTGGCCCGTTCTGGATCGCTGGCGATCGGGTGCGACGGTCTCTACTGGGTGTCCTGCCCACTGCTGCGGGGCGCCGCGCCGTGTAGGGATCGACCTACTCGTGGAGTGGGGCGTTGGCCCAGAAGGAATGGGCCTTCCTCAGGAACTCCTCGGCGGCGTCGCCGTATGATGCCGCGTTGCTCAGCGCCGCGAAGGCTTTGTTGTAGAGGTCGAGTTCGCTCTGTTCCGTGATGTCCACGGAGGAGGAGACGAGTTCGACGTGGGCACGGTCGCCATGGCCGTAGATGTTGAACGCGTGGACGGGGAACAGGTCCACCCGTGCGGTGGAGGGAAGGATCCCGAGGGTGAGCGATGACAGGCCGAGCTCGCGCAGGAGGCGTTCGATCTGTTCTCGCATCACTCCGGGCCCACCGACGTTCGTGTAGAGAGCCTGCTCCCCGAGGACGACGTCGTAGTGGTGTTCGCCGTCGTACAGCACTTGCTGTCGCTGCATGCGCTTGGCCACGCCCGCCGGTACGTCGTTCGGGATGCCGAGGAAGTCGACGACCTGGCCGAGGATTACGGTGGCGTACGCCTTGGTCTGGAGCGTGCCCCAGATCATCGTGGGCACGTATGCCTTGCCCTCGCGCGTGCTCTGATACCAGCGCACCACGTCGTCCTGAGTCGCTTCTGTGCCGGTGGACAGACGATCCGTCCAGGGGACTGAACTGGTCACCGCATCTTCTCCTCCGTGGTGCCGCCGGGGCGGCTTCGATGGGCGTTGCCGTTTCGGTCGGAGGATGGCTCCGAGTGTCCGATCTTGTAAGGCCGAGAATCGGTCAGGTCGTGCGTTTCATTTGGATGGCGAGGGCTCCGAGGGCTTCCTTCTCGGGCCCGTAAATGGTGCGGATGTTGGCGAGTTGCTGCTCGCGGGTGGTCGTCGGGTTGACGTTGGACGCGCCCTCGCCGTCGAGGAGGGCCTCGAAGTCGGGGTACTCGGTGACACGGAGGACCTCGACGTCGCAGGTCTCGTCGGTGTTCTTGATGCGGAAGCGGATGGTGTCGCCGATGTCGAGGTCCGCGAGGTGCGGGTACTTGACCCGCACCTCGATGGTCTTGGAGCCCGCGGCGACGAGCTCGAAGTACTGGCGGTAGAGGTTGAGCTCGCGGACGCGTGTGGTGCGGTCGGTCATCGGGAGGGAACACTCCTTGGGGACGGTGTGGTGATCAGGCGGCCGATTTCGGCGGCCGAGTACGAGCGGAAGAAGTGGCGGGGGTCGGAGAGCAAGGTCTCGGCCATGGCGAGCAGTTGGTCGGCGTACTCGGTGACGGTGCCGGGCCACTGCCGGGTGTCGAGCATCCAAGGGGCAGCGCCTTCGGGCAAGGGGGCACGGCCTTCTCGTACGAGGGATTTCGACAGCTTGGCGCCGGTGTCGGTGACGACCTGGGGGCAGAACAGGCGGGCCGGGAGCTGGGTGCGCGTGAGGCCCACGGCTTGGAGGGCTTCGTCGACGAGGTGGGAGCCGAAGACCCAGTCGCCGCCCTTGACCATGACGTGCAGCGTGCCGTTGGGACTCGGCAGGGCGAGTTCCTTGACCAGGTTGCGGTACAGGGTGGCCAGGTCCAGGTACGCGCCAGCGGTGGGCGTGATCGGGGCCTCGTACGGGCCGTGGTGAAGGCAGACGGCGGAGACTACCGCTGACTCGGGCCCGGTGAGGGAGCCCCGGGTGCGTTCGGCATGCTTCTCCGCCCAGCCGCAGTCGGGGTGCGGGCAGGGGACACGGAGGTGTGGGGTGCCGGTGGAGGGGGCGAGCCACCAGCGGGCGGCGTCGATGCGGGGAAGGAGTCGGAGCCAGGTGCGGCGGTAGTGCTCGCCGGCCTGTTGCTGGGTATATGTCTCGATGTGGTGCGGGATGCCTAGGCTTCGAGACAGGGCAGTGAAGAGGGGCTGGTAGA
Source organism: Streptomyces sp. NPDC018026 (assembly GCF_044327745.1). Classification (NCBI taxonomy): domain Bacteria; kingdom Bacillati; phylum Actinomycetota; class Actinomycetes; order Kitasatosporales; family Streptomycetaceae; genus Streptomyces; species Streptomyces sp. NPDC018026. The sequence goes on along the minus strand of NZ_JBIRFY010000017.1, from coordinate 137,986 downwards.
GGGCGGTGACGAGGTCACGCAGGCCCTGCCCGCTGAGTGCCTGGGCGTAGGCGCGCTGGTAGCTGTGTCCAGTGGTCGGGTCGGTCGCCAGCTCGTACGGTGCGTTGTCGAGGGCGCTGAAGAGCACCTCGGTGGGGAGGCCGAAGCGGTCGCGCAGGCGGGCGGCCATAGCGAAGGCCAGGGACTGCACGAGCGAGGTGCCGATGTGCGGGGCGCCGTTGATCTGGGTGCCGACGACCAACACGATGCGCTCGGGCGAGGCGGCCAGGATGCGCGGAGTCAGTACGTCCTCGGCGCGGTGGAGGGCGTTGGCGAGGACGGTGTTCGGCGAGACAGGGTGCGTGGTCATGAGGTGCCCCCCTGGGGTCCGGTGTTGCGGTCGAATGCGGCCCAGACGCACTTTCCGGGGCCTGTCCGCTCCTTCACGCCCCAGCTGTCCGCCGTAGCCGAGACGATCAGCAGGCCACGGCCGTCGGGGGCGGACTCTCCGGGATCGCGTCGAATCGGGCTGTCGTCACCGGCGTCGTGGACCTCGATGCGCAGTTGGTCATCGAGGAAGCCGACACGCACGAGGACGAGGTGTCCCACGGGTGCTCCATGAAGCACGGCATTCGTGACGAGCTCCGAGGCGCACAATCGCATGTCGTCGAGGCGACTGGTCTCACCCCATTCGGTCAGCGTGGCGACGACGAAGTTGCGAGCGGTACGCGGTGTGGTCCTGCGGCGGGGGAAGAACATGGTGCGGTGCCGGCCCGTGGCCGGAAGGAGATCCGGTGTGGCGTCGGTTGCCTCGTTGGTGGGTCTGCTTGCCATGGTCAACAGCAAAGCGACTTAATTCATTTGGGTCGGGAGCCAGCACGGGGGCCAAAGTGGGGGCCACTATGGGGGCCAGAGGTCACGTGTTCCAGGGGGACGGCATGGGCGACACCGGAATCGGCACCCTGCTCGTCCGGCTGCGCACCGCGCGCGGCTGGAGCCAGCAGAGGGTCGCCGACGAGTACAACGCCATGGAGGGGCGCTCCGCGAAGACCGGCAAGGAGATCGGGCGGTACGAGCGCGAAGCACGGATTCCGGTTCCGTACGCCCGGAAGCACCTGGCGTGTGTCTTCAACGTCGATGTCGCCCAGCTCGACCGGGCTGTGGCAGTCAGCAAGGGCAGGCGGGACGGGGTCGCCGCTGACGAGGACGAGATCAGACTGCCCGCTTTGTCGCCTGGGGCTTCTCGGACCTGCGGGGCTCCGCTGTCGGAGGATGCAGCGCGGTCGGCGGAGTTCGCTCGGTTCATCGCGCAGCGCAATGTCGACGAGCTCGTCGTCGAGCAGTTGGAGGCGGATGTCGGTCGGCTCGCGCGGACCTACGTCAGTCACCCGTTGATGGAGCAGTATGTCGAGATCAAGCGGTTACGGGACGGGGCGTTCGAGCTGCTGCGCGGACGGCAACGCCCCCGGCAGACCGCCGACCTCTGTCTCTCTGCCTCTCGTCTCTGCGGCCTGTCCGCTCATGTCTGCCTGGATCTCGGCGACTACGATTCGGCTGCCACGCATGCCCGTACCGCACGGGCCTGTGCCGAGGCGGCCGGACATGAGGGGATGCTGGCCTGGGTGCGGGCCGTGGAGTCACTGATCTCGTATTGGACCGGACAGTACGAGCGGGCGGCCCAGCTCGCTCAGGTCGGTCGTCAGCACAGGGAGGGCGGCAGCATCGGGGCACGGCTGGCGAGCCTGGAGGCGCGGGCGCTGGCCATAGTCGGCGACTCGGCGGGAGCGCTCGCCGCCCTGTCGGATGCCGAACGATCTCGTGAGACGATCTCGGGTCGGGACGAGGCACTGGGAGTCTTCGACTTCCCTGCGGCCAAGCAGTTCGCGTACGCGGGAACGACCCTTCTGGCCCTAGGCGGACAGGAACAGGTCCAACGGGCGATCGTCAGCGCGGAGACGGCGGTCCGCCTCTATCGCAGCGCGGACGGAGATGACCAGTCGGTCGGTGACCTGTTCGCCGCGCACCTCGACCTCGCCAGCGGGCACCTGCTCCTGGGCGACCTGGACGGCACGGAAAAGATGCTCGGCTTCGTTCTCCAGTCCTCGCCGGAGCGCATGTCGGCCAGCATCGTGCGCCGGCTCACCGTTCTCGGGCGCAAGCTGGGAGGGCCACAGTACGGTGGAGCCGCGCAGACAGTGCACCTGCGTGACCGGCTCCAGCACACGGTCGTCCGCGCGTCCTTACCTCCCGCCCATCCTCCGGAGTTGCCGACGTGACCGACTTGTCCGCCGCCCACGACGCCGCTGTGACCGACCGGGCCCGCCTGGCGGGCAGTGCCTACAACGGAGACCGAGACCTGGCCGCCCGGCAGTCGCTCTACCAGTGGCAGACGCCTCGGTACGACCTACCGGGCCTCGTCGTCGAGCAGTTGGGCAACGTACGCGGGCGCGTCGTCGACATCGGTTGCGGCAACGGCAAGTTCATCCAGCGGCTCCGTCAGGACCGTGGGGACCTGTTCTCGCTCGGCCTCGACATCGCCCCCGGCATCCTCGCCGACGTCCCCGGCCCCGTCGCCGTGGCGGATGCCACGAGGCTTCCGCTCGCGGCGGGCAGCGTCGACGCCGCCCTTGCGCTCCACATGCTCTACCACGTGCCCGACATCCCCCAGTCGGTCAGGGAACTGTCCAGGATCGTGGCCGCTGACGGGCTGATGATCGCCTCCACCAACAGCGACCGCGACAAGGCCGAACTCGACGACCTCTGGCAGCGGGCCGCCGGCGACGTCCTCGGCATCGACCGGGGCCCGGCTCGTATCTCGCTCAGCGCTCGCTTCTCCCTGGAAAAGGCGCCCGCCTTCCTCAGCGAGGAGTTCGGCCGCGTGGAGGTCGTCGAACTGCCGGGAACCATCACTGTCCACGACCCCGAGCCTGTGGTTGCCCATCTGGCTTCGTACCGTGCCTGGGCGGACCAGCACGACGTGCCCTTCGACGCGACTGTCGACCGCGCCCGCACGTTGGTGGCCGACCACATCGCCCAGCACGGGGCGTACGAGATCACCTGCCTCGGTGGCCTTCTTGTCTGCTGTCGCTGAGAGCTGGCGCGCTATCGGTGACGACCTCGCACCGTGGGCTACTTGCTCATCGGGATGGGTGTGGGCGCGGTAGTGAGCGTGCTCCTTATGCGAGCGGCTTGCATCCGCCGGTTCGGTTGAGCGGTGATGCGTCAGTTGAGGACCTCGGAGGGATACTCGGGCGCTATCGGGTTCCCTCTGGGTGCCCACTTCAATCAGTAGGCGTCGACGGTTTTGGCCGGCGAGGATCCGGTCGGCATGTTCGGGGAGGGCCGCGCGAACGTCCTGCTCATAGTGGCGGGCGGCTGTGGTTGCGGTGGTGGCGAGCGGTGCGCGGGTGGATGCACTCACTCGCGGTTTTGCGGTGCCGACGACACGGGCCGGAGCACACCGTTAGTCGGCGAAGTGACAGAAGGGCTGGGCGAGGGTTTGTGCAAGAGACGGCTCCTGATGGATTGGGGCAGGGGCGCCGGAGCCGCGACGTGGCTGCCCGACGCCCACGAGGACACCGTCGTGCTCCGGGGAATCGCCGGTTCTCCTAGCTGGCGATGTGGGTGTAACACCCCTGCTCGTCTCGGGTCAGCAGCAGGTCAGACCGCTTCCGCCAACGCCTCGCTCTGCTGCGATTCGTAGGCCTCTGTACCATCGCCCTCAGCCTGTTCCGGTTGTACGAACTCGACCGTCGCCCGCTTCTCGACGGGCGTCGACCTTCCCGCGCCGGTCGACTTGGTAACCGTGACCCGGCGCACGAACAACTTGACGAAGTCCCGGCGCTCCTGGGTCGTAGCGGCCTCCCACCACGAACCCTCGCCCACCGGATCGACATCCCCCGCACTCAGGGGCAGCCACAGGTGGATCGGGAGCGTCGGCGCAGACGCCTCTTCCAACTCGGTGAGACGGGTCTCCGCCCGCTCCATACGGCCGAGGAGCCGTTCCCTGCGCTCCTGGAACCGGCGTCGTCCGACGGGGTCGTCGTAGTCGCCGGCCTCTTCCCTGTCGTACAGCTCCTCCAGCGCGTGCTTGGCATCGGCGCGTTCGGTGACGAGACTGCGGCGTTCGCCCACGATCTCCGGCTGTTCTGTCTGCGCCGCGTACCGACGGGCGGCCTCGGCGAGGATGACCGCCGTCTCGGGGTCGTCCTCGGACGTTTGGATGAGGGCGAAGATCCGCCGGGCGACGTACAGGTCCAGGGTCTGCATGCTGATCGTGCACTCGCCCTCGTGCTGGCCCGGCAGCGCTTTCCGACGGCGGCAGCGGTACGCGGCCTTGTAGGGAGTGGTCGCACGGTGCGACGTCATCACCGCACCGCAGTCGCAGAAGAGGACGTCCATGGCGGAGAGGACGGCGTGTCCGCGCGACAGGCCCTTGCCTTGGCCCCTGCCATCGAGCCACTTCTGCAGCTCATGCCAATCGTCCGGCGAAATGATCGGCCGGTACGCTTGGAGCGGCTTCATGGTCTCGGGGTCGCGCTCGATGCGGTAGCTCTCGATGGTGCTCGTCAGCTTGCCGTCCTCCCGGCGCTTGTACACCGGGGTCGCCGCGTAGCCCGCGATGCGAGGGTCGCGGAGGATGCGCATAGCCGTCTTCGGATCCCAGATGCTGTCCTTCGTCTTCTTGCCGACCCGCTGCCCCTTCGTCGGGACTCCATCGGCGGTCATCTGGGCGCAGATGCCCGTGAGAGAGCCCGGGTGCCGACGGCCACCTCCCGGCTGGTACGGCATGTCCTTGTGCTCCTTGATCCGCGCCCACATGTCCCGGATCACCGGCACCTCGTCGGGATCGTGCTCCAGGACGTGAATCACGACGGGCCTACCGTCGGCCGTCGTTCGTGTCGCGGGGACCATGCGGAAGCCGTACGGCGGCTTGCCGCCCACATAGCCACCGAGTTCGCGGGCCGTCTTCTTCGCGCCCCGCACCGCGTCGCTCTTGTTCTTGCTCTCGCTGTGGGCCGCGTCCAGGCGCAGGATCAGATGGATCAGGTCCATCAGGTTGCCCTTGCGGAACTCGCCCTCGGTGAGGCTGACGATCGTCACGCCGAGGTTGAGCAACTCCGTGACGATGGGGATGGCGTCCAGCGGATCCATCCGTGACAGGCGGCTGATGTAGTAGACGATGATCAGGTTGATCCGGCCCTCGTGGCAGTCCTTGAGCAGCCGGTCGAAGTCCGGGCGGCCGTCGCCCGTGAACGCGGATATGCCGAGGTCCTCGTACTCGGTGATGCTGACGGCCCCGCGCCGCTTCGCCTCGGCCACACCCGCAGCGCGCTGTGTGACCGTGCTGACCTCGGACTTGTTGGCGCGCCCCACGGACTGACGCCCATAGACACCTGCATGGATGTCCATGCCGGTCACCACCCCTGGTCTGATCATGGGGGGACTCTAGCGGATTTTTTGGCCCCCCAACTGGTTTCACCCAAGGATGCCCCGTGGCACCCGCACCGCGGCTTCGAGACCGTCACCTACATCGTCGACGGGATCTTCGACCACCAGGACTCCAACGGTGGTGGCGGCACCATCACCAACGGCGACACCCAGTGGATGACGGCGGGCTCGGGCCTGCTGCACATCGAGGCGCCGCCGGAGCAGCTGGTCATGTCCGGCGGGCTGTTCCACGGGCTCCAGCTGTGGGTGAACCTGCCGGCCAAGGACAAGATGATGGCCCCCAGGTACCAGGACATCCGCAGCGGCTCCGTCCAGCTGCTCACCTCTCCCGACGGCGGCGCGCTGCTGCGCGTCATCGCCGGTGAGCTGGACGGCCACGACGGCCCCGGCATCACGCACACGCCGATCACGATGGTGCACGCCACGCTGGCGCCGGGCGCCGAGGTCACCCTGCCCTGGCGGGAGGACTTCAACGGCCTCGCGTACGTCATGGCCGGGCGCGGGTCGGTGGGCGTGGAGCGGCGTCCGGTGCACCTCGGGCAGACCGCGGTCTTCGGCGCCGGGGGCTCGCTGACCGTCCGCGCGGACGAGAAGCAGGACTCGCACACCCCGGACCTGGAGGTCGTGCTGCTCGGCGGCCGGCCGATCCGGGAGCCGATGGCCCACTACGGCCCCTTCGTGATGAACACCAAGGACGAGCTGATGCAGGCCTTCGAGGACTTCCAGAAGGGTCGTCTGGGGACCGTCCCGGCGGTGCACGGCATGTCCGGCGAGGGCCCCGGGGCCTGACGGCGAGCGCGTCACCCGGGCGGGCCGTCCACGCAGGACAGCCCGCCCGGTGCGTGATCGGGTGGGAGCGTGCAGCTGCTCCCCGGTCCGGTGCGCCGGTTCGCCGCCTGGTGCGCCGTCGTCCTGCTCGCCAGCGGTGTCGTCTACGTCGCGATCCGGCTCTGCGTCGAGTTCCGCACCGCGGTGACTCCGGCGCTGCTCGCGCTGCTCGGCACCGCGCTGCTCAGGCCGCTGCACGCGCGGCTGGTGAAGGCCCGTGTGCAGCGGTCGCTGGCCGCCGGGCTGACCTGTGCGGCCGTGCTGGCCGTGGTCGGCGGGGCGGTGTACATCGTGGTCTCCGCGCTCGTCGAGACCGGCGACCAGATCGTCACCTCGCTGCGGGACGCGGCGCGGGACATCGCTGACCACTTCGGTGCGGCGGGCACCTCGCTGGACGACGTGGCCTCCAACGCCCGCGAGCTGCTGGGCAAGTTCGGCGGTACGGCCGCCTCCGGCGTGGTGACCGGGATCAGCGTGGTCGGCGAGATGATGGCCATGGCCGTGCTCGCCCTGCTGCTCGTCTTCTTCTTCCTGCGCGACTCCGACCGCGCCGTCACCACGGTGCGCGCCCTCGCCCCGCCCGGCGGTGCCGACACGGTCGAGGCCATGGCCCGGCGGGCCTTCGGGGCCGTCGAGGGCTTCATGCGGGGGACGACGCTGATCGCCCTCATCGACGCGTTCTGCATCACCGTCGGCCTGCTCGTCCTGCGCGTCCCCGGCGCGGTCGGCCTCGGGGCGCTGGTCTTCGTCGGCGCCTACATCCCCTATCTCGGGGCGTTCCTGTCCGGGGCCGTCGCCGTGCTGGTGGCGCTCGCCGACCGGGGGTTCGTCATCGCGCTGTGGGCCCTCGGCGTGGTGCTGGCCGTGCAGGTGCTGGAGGGGCACGTGCTCCAGCCGATGATCCAGAGCCGCACCGTCCAGATGCACCCGGCCGTCGTGCTGCTGGCGCTCACCGCGGGCGCGTCGGTGGCGGGCATCCTGGGGATGCTCCTCGCCGTGCCGCTGACCGCCGCGGCGTTCGGGATCGTCCACGAACTCCAGGGGCGTTACGGGGCATCCGGGGCTGGGGCATCCGGGCCGGACGCGGGACCGGCGCCGTCGGCCGGGGCCGCGGACTCGTAGAGCTCGTACCAGATGCTCTTGCCCTCGCCGCGCGGGGCGACGCCCCACGCGTCCGCGAGCAGCTCGACCAGCATCAGCCCGCGTCCGGAGGACGCCATCTCGCCCGGCCTGCGTTTGTGCGGCAGGTCGTCGCCGTTGTCGGTGACCTCCACCCGGATCCGCCGCTCGCCCGGCTCCCCGGCCACCTCGGCGACGAGCAGCGCGTCGGTGTCGGTGTGGACCAGGACGTTCGTCAGCATCTCGGAGAGCAGGAGTACCGCCGCATCGCGCTGCTCCTCGCCCGGCCAGTCGTGCAGCAGGTCGCGCAGATGCTGCCGGGCGGTGGCGATCCGGGCCGGCTCGGCCTGGGCGACCGTCAGCATCGTGCGGCGCACCGGCGCCCGGATCGCGGTGGATTCGCCGCAACCGCAGCCCTCGCCCTGCCGGCACAGCAGCACCAGCGCGATGTCGTCCTCCCGGCGGTCGGACAGCGGGCCGACGGTGTGGTGCGAGGAGGGGCCGTGCACGGCCTGGACCAGCGCGTCGGCCAGCTCCTCCAGACCGCCTGCGTGCTCCTCCAGGATCACCCGCAGGCGGTGCCAGCCGCTCTGCAGATCGTGGCCGCCGGTCTCGACCAGGCCGTCCGTGCACAGCATCAGGGTGTCCCCGGGTTCCAGGGCGAGCCGCGTCGTCGGGTAGTCGGTGTCCGGGGCGATGCCCAGCGGCAGCCCGCCCGCCGTGGCGAGGATCAGCGCCGTCCCGTCCGCCATCCGCACCACCGGGTCCAGGTGCCCCGCGCGGGCGCTCTCCACGGTGCCGGTGGCGGGGTCGACCTCGGCGTAGTAGCAGGTCGCGAAGCGCAGGTCGCCGGGGTCGTCCTCGGCCGCGGCGAGTCCGTGGAAGAAGTGGGAGGCACGGGCGAGCACCGCGTCGGGACGGTGCCCCTCGGAGGCGTAGGCGCGCAGGGCGATGCGCAGCTGGCCCATCAGCCCGGCCGCCCGTACGTCGTGGCCCTGGACGTCGCCGATCACCAGGGCGAAGCGGCCCCCGGGCAGCGGGATCATGTCGTACCAGTCGCCGCCGACCTGGAGGCCGCCGCCGGTGGGGACGTAGCGGGCGGCGATGTCCATGCCGGGGATCTCCGGGCCGAGCATGGGCAGCATCGAGCGTTGCAGCCCCTCGGTCAGCTCCCGCTGGTTCTCCGCGGCACCGGCCCGGGACAGGGCCTGGGCGAGCATCCGGGCCACCGTGGTCAGCACCGAGCGCTCGTCCGGCGTGAACGCGACCGGGTAGGCGAAGGCGGCCATCCAGGCGCCCATCGTGCGGCCCGCCACGGTCAGCGGCAGATAGGCCCAGGAGCGGCGGCCGAAGCGCTCGGCGAGCGACCACGTCATGGGATAGCGGGACCGGTACTGCTGCGGGGAGGAGAGGTAGACCGCGCGGCCGGTGCGGACCACCTCGGCGGCCGGGTAGTCGGTCACCAGGGACATGTCCACGAACGGGTTGGCCTCGTCGTCCGGCTGCCCGTGGTGCCCGATCACGGTGAGGCGGTCCCCCGAGACCCCGAACACCGCGAGCCCGTCCGGGGAGAACCCCGGCATCGACAGCCCCGCCGCGACCCGCAGCACCTCCTCGGTGGACCGCGCCTCGGCCAGTGCCCGGCCCGCGTCCAGCAGGAAGGCCTCCCGCGAGCGCCGCCACTCGCCGGTGACCGCGCTGCGCCCCGCGGGGGTCCCCGGCCTCGGCTCGGCGACCTCCTGAAGGGTGCCGGTCAGCACGTAAGCCTTGCGCTCGGGGTCGAAGGAGGGCTTGGAGCGGCTGCGTACGACCCGGACGACATGGCCGTGCTCGTCCATGATCCGGATCCGGACCTCGGCGAGCGTGCCCTCGGCGACGGCGAGCTGGACCACCCCGGTGATCTCGTTCCAGTCGACCGGATGCAGCCGGGCCCGTACCTGCGCCTCGGTGAGGGTCGCCGGTTCGGCGGGCAGGCCGAGCAGGCGGGCGGCCTCTCCGTCCACCGTGACCTCACCCGTAGCGGTGTCCCAGTGCCACAGTCCGGTCGCGAGGGCGGCAAGGACGTCCCCCACCTCGGGCAGGGGCTCACCAGTGCGCATTGCCCCACTTTAAGAAGAGGTCGTCGCACGCTGCCACCGCTCGCGGGGACGCCGGAGCAAGCCGGGAGCGGGCCGGGAGCGGGCTCGTGACGGGTCAATCGGGAGGAAGGCAGCCGTGGCTGCCCGGTACGCTGGGGTTGTTTCACGTGAAACGCGAAACACCATCCCCGATCCGCGAAGGCTGGATGAACGACGATGCATCGGTACAGGTCCCACACCTGCGGCGAGCTCCGCTCCTCTGACGTCGGCACCGACGTCCGACTGAGTGGCTGGCTGCACAATCGGCGCGACCTGGGCGGCATCCTCTTCATCGATCTGCGCGATCACTACGGCATCACGCAGCTCGTCGCCCGTCCGGGCACCGAGGCGTACGAGGCGCTGGACAAGCTGACCAAGGAATCGACCGTTCGGGTCGACGGCAAGGTCGTCTCCCGCGGCGCCGACAACATCAACCCCGATCTGCCCACCGGCGAGGTCGAGGTCGAGGTGGGCGAGGTCGAGCTGCTCGGCGCCGCCCAGCCGCTGCCCTTCACCATCAACACCGAGGACGGGGTCAACGAGGAGCGGCGGCTCGAGTACCGCTTCCTGGACCTGCGCCGCGAGCGCATGCACCGCAACATCATGCTGCGCACGTCGGTCATCTCCTCGATCCGCAGCAAGATGGTCGCCCTCGGCTTCAACGAGATGGCGACGCCCATCCTCACCGCCACCTCGCCCGAGGGCGCCCGCGACTTCGTCGTGCCCTCCCGCCTGCACGCGGGCCGCTTCTACGCCCTCCCGCAGGCGCCGCAGCAGTTCAAGCAGCTGCTGATGATCTCGGGCTTCGACCGGTACTTCCAGATCGCGCCCTGCTTCCGCGACGAGGACGCCCGCGCCGACCGCTCGCCGGGCGAGTTCTACCAGCTCGACGTCGAGATGAGCTTCGTCGAGCAGGAGGACGTCTTCCGCCCGATCGAGCAGCTCATGACCGAGCTGTTCGAGGAGTTCGGCAACGGCCGCCACGTGACCTCGCCGTTCCCGCGGATCCCGTTCCGCGAGGCGATGCTGAAGTACGGCTCCGACAAGCCGGACCTGCGCGCCCAGCTGGAGCTGGTCGACATCACCGACGTCTTCGAGGGCTCGGAGTTCAAGGCCTTCGCCGGCAAGCACGTGCGCGCGCTGCCCGTCCCGGACGTCTCGGGCCAGCCCCGCAAGTTCTTCGACCAGCTCGGCGACTACGCCGTCTCGCAGGGTGCCAAGGGTCTGGCCTGGGTCCGCGTCGGCGAGGACGGCAAGCTGTCCGGCCCGATCGCGAAGTTCCTCACCGAGGAGAACGTCGCGGAGCTGACCAAGCGGCTCTCGCTGGCCCCCGGCCACGCGGTGTTCTTCGGCGCGGGCGAGTTCGACGAGGTCTCCAAGATCATGGGCGCGGTCCGCGTCGAGGCCGCCAAGCGCGCCGGCCACTTCGAGGAGAACGTCTTCCGCTTCTGCTGGATCGTCGACTTCCCGATGTACGAGAAGGACGAGGAGACGGGGAAGATCGACTTCTCCCACAACCCCTTCTCGATGCCGCAGGGCGGCATGGACGCCCTGGAGAACCAGGACCCGCTGGACATCCTCGCCTGGCAGTACGACATCGTCTGCAACGGCGTCGAGCTGTCCTCCGGCGCGATCCGGAACCATGAGCCGGAGATCATGCTCAAGGCCTTCGAGATCGCGGGCTACGACGCGGAGACCGTCGAGCGCGAGTTCGCCGGCATGCTGCGCGCCTTCCGCTTCGGCGCCCCGCCGCACGGCGGCATCGCCCCCGGCGTCGACCGCATCGTCATGCTGCTGGCCGACGAGCCCAACATCCGCGAGACCATCGCCTTCCCGCTCAACGGCAACGCCCAGGACCTGATGATGGGCGCCCCGACCGAGCTGGACGAGACCCGGCTGAGGGAACTGCACCTGACGGTGCGCAAGCCGCAGCCCAAGTAGTCCGCGGCGGCCGCCGGTCCTGATCTGCCGTTGCTGAACCACGAAGGAGAAGTGCTGTGCCCCTGGTGTCCGTCGTGATGCCCGTGTACAACTCGGCGGCCACCCTCGGCGCGGCCGTCCGGTCGGTGCTCACGCAGACGCACGGCGATCTGGAGCTGCTGGTCACCGACGACCAGTCCTCCGACGGCTCCATGGACCTGCTGCGCGAGTTCGCCGCCCAGGACGAGCGCGTCCTGCCCCGCTCCTCGCCGGAGCGGGGCGGCGCGGGCCGGGCCCGCAACCTCGCCATCGAGCGGGCCCGCGGGGACTACGTCGCCTTCCTCGACTCGGACGACATGTGGCTGCCGGAGAAGACCGAGAAGCAGCTCGCCTTCGCCGCGGAAGGCACCGCGCCCCTGACGTTCACCTCGTACTTCAAGATGGACGCCGACCACGACGGCGAGAGCACCGACTGGGTCCCCAACGGCCGGGTGATCCGCGCGCGGGGGCACGTGGACTACCGCGCGATGCTGGTCCAGGACCACATCGGTGCGCTCACCGCCATGTACGACCGCAACGTGCTGGGCACCAGGCTGATGCCGGAGATGCGCAAGCGCCAGGACTACGCCCTGTGGCTGTCGATCATGCGGGACGGCGCCGACGCCCGGGGGCTGGCCGAGCCGCTCGCGGTGTACAGGGCCCATCAGGCGGGATCGCTGTCCTCCAACAAGCTCTCGCTCGTGGAGTACAACTGGGCCCTGTACCGCGAGCACGAACACCTGTCGGTCCCGCGGGCGACGCGGGCACTGGCCGGCGCCGTGTGGCAGTCGCTGCGCAACTCGCGCATCTAGCGCGCGCGGAGCCTACCGGGCCACGAACTGGGTCAGGATCGCCTGGACCTCGTAGATGTCGACGCCCTTGGTGAAGGTCTTCTGGACGGGGGTCTGGGAGCCGGAGAGCCAGATCTTCAGTTCGGCGTCGAGGTCGAAGTGGCCGGCGGTCTCGACCGCGAAGTGCGTGATGCTGCGGTACGGGATCGAGTGGTACTCGGTCTTCTTGCCGGTGATGCCCTGCTTGTCGATCAGGATCAGCCGCCGGTCGGTGAACAGGATGGTGTCGCGGATCAGCAGGTAGGCCGCGTGGACCTGCTCGCCCTGGCCGAGCAGGCGCGCGTACTCCTGCTGCGCCTGGGCCGGGTCGATGCTGTGCGCGTTGCCGAACAGTGCCATGGATGTCCCCCACGTGAGCTGGCTGTTCGTCCGATCTTCGCAAAGCGCAGGGCCCGGGAGAAGCTTCCGCCTCTCCCGGGCCCCTGCTGTAGCGAGCGCGTTACGCGGTCGGCTTCTCCTCGAGACGCGGGAAGAGCACCGCGCCCTTGGTGACGGTCGCGCCGGCGGGCAGCCGGCCCCAGTCCGCCGCGTCCTGGACCTTCTGGTCCGCGAGGCCGCCGAGGGAGGGCTCGGCGCCGAGGGAGTCCCAGAGCTTCTGGGAGGTGTCCGGCATGATCGGGTTCAGCAGGACGGCCACGGCGCGGAGTGCTTCCGCGGCCGTGTAGAGGATCGTCGCCAGGCGGGCCTTGCCCTGCGGCGAATCGTCCTTCGCCACCTTCCAGGGCTCCTGCTCGGTGATGTAGCCGTTGACCTGCTTGACGAAGTCGAAGACCGCCAGGATGCCGCCCTGGAAGTCCAGCTCCTCGCCGATCTTCCGGTCCGCCTCCGTGACCGCCTTGGCCAGACCGTCGTGGATCGCCTGCTCCGCGTCGCCGTCGGCCGTCGCGGCCGGCAGCTCGCCGCCGAAGTACTTGTTGACCATGGCCGCCACGCGGGACGCCAGGTTGCCGTAGTCGTTGGCCAGCTCGCTGGTGTAGCGGGCGGAGAAGTCCTCCCAGGAGAACGAGCCGTCCTGGCCGAAGGCGATCGCGCGCAGGAAGTACCAGCGGTACGCGTCCACCCCGAAGTGCGTGGTGAGGTCCTGCGGCTTGATGCCGGTCAGGTTGGACTTCGACATCTTCTCGCCGCCGACCATCAGCCAGCCGTTCGCGGCGATCTTCCCGGGCAGGGGCAGGCCCTGCGCCATCAGCATCGCCGGCCAGATGATGGCGTGGAAGCGGAGGATGTCCTTGCCGACCAGGTGCACGTCGGCGGGGAACGTCGACTCGAACTTCTCCGGGTTCTCGTTGTACCCGACCGCCGTGGCGTAGTTCAGGAGGGCGTCGACCCACACGTAGATGACGTGCTTGTCGTCCCAGGGGACCGGGACGCCCCAGTCGAAGGTCGAGCGGGAGATGGAGAGGTCCTGCAGGCCCTGGCGGACGAAATTCACGACCTCGTTGCGCGCGGACTCGGGCTGGATGAAGCCCGGGTTGGCCTCGTAGTGGGCGAGCAGCTTCTCGCTGTACTCGCTCAGCTTGAAGAAGTAGTTCTCCTCGCTGAGGATCTCCACCGGCTTCTTGTGGATCGGGCACAGCTTCTGGCCCGCGTACTCGCCCTCGCCGTCGAGCAGCTCGCCGGGGAGCTTGTACTCCTCGCAGCCCACGCAGTACGGGCCCTCGTAGCCGCCCTTGTAGATCTCGCCCTTGTCGTACAGGTCCTGCACGAACTCCTGGACGCGGTCGGTGTGCCGCTTCTGCGTGGTGCGGATGAAATCGTCGTTCGCGATGTCGAGGTGCTCCCACAGGGGCTTCCAGGACTCCGTGACGAGCTTGTCGGCCCAGGCCTGCGGGGTGACCCCGTTCGCCTCGGCCGTGCGCATGATCTTCTGACCGTGCTCGTCCGTGCCGGTGAGGTACCACACCTTCTCACCGCGCTGGCGGTGCCAGCGGGTGAGCACGTCGCCTGCGACGGTCGTATAGGCGTGGCCCAGGTGAGGAGCGTCGTTGACGTAGTAGATGGGGGTCGAGACGTAGTACGCCTTCGCCCCCTGCTTCTCGGTTCCAGTGGCCGCCATGGTCGAAATCCTACTGGGCCCGGGGAGATCGGCTCACACGCGTTTCGGGGGGTGGACGGAGGGGTTCCCCTTGTCCACCCCCCGAGGGGTCGTGCGTACGGTCGTGCGGTCCGGTTACGGGCGCCAGGTGGCCAGTACGGCCTCGTACAGCTCCTTGTCGGTGAGCTCCTTCGGGGTCTCGCCGGCCAGGAAGTGGGAGGCGTTGCCCGTCTTGAGCTTGCGGAGGTAGTCGAAGGCCTTGTTCTCCGGGTCGCCGAAGGCGACGAAGGAGAAGTGGACGTTCGGGTGGTTCGCGGCGGCGTCCGTGAGGGCTTGGGTGGCGGGGGTCTTGGCGTCGGGGGCGCCGTCGGTCTGGAAGATCACCAGGGCGGGGGTACCGGGGGCCTCTTCCTTGGCGTGGTGGGCGAGGACGGCCGCTACGGCGGCGTGGTAGCTGGTTCGGCCCATGCGGCCGAGCACTGCGTGCAGCTCGTCGATCTTGTTCTCGTGGTCGGTGAGGGTCAGGTCGCCGGTGCCGTCCACCTCGGTGGAGAAGAAGGTGACGTGGACCGTGGCCTCGGGGTCGAGGTGTGCCGCGAGGGCGAGGGTCTGCTCGGCGAGGGCCTGGGCGGAGCCGTCCTTGTAGTACGGGCGCATGGAGGCGGAGCGGTCGAGGATCAGGTGGACCTTGGCGCGGGCGCCGGTGAGGTCGTGCTTCTTGAGGGCGGTGCCGGCTGCCTTGTAGGCGGTGGTGAGGCCGGGGGCGCGGGAGCGGAGCCTTGCGGGGGTTGTGGCGGGCCTTGACGCCTCGGCTTCGCCTTCGGCGTCCGTGCTCCCGCGGGGTGCCTCCGGCTGGGCGGCGGGGTGCGACGCCTCGGCTTCGCCGTCGGCGTCCGTGCTCCCACCCGCACCACCCGTGCCGGTTTCGTTGTCGGGTGCGGGTGGCCCCTGTGGGGCGTCCTCGCCGTCGGCGGCTGCGGGGTCGGGGGTGGCCTCCGGCTCCGCCTCGGCCTCCGGCTCCGCCTCGGCCTCCGGCTCCGCCTCGGCCTCCGGCTCCGCCTCGGCCTCCGGCTTCGCCTCGGGCTCAGGCTCGGGTTCCGCCTCGGCCTTCGCCTCGGCCTCCGGCTGCCGGTCGGACTTAGCCGCCGCCTCGGCCGTGGGCTCGGGCTCGGGTTCCGCCTCGGGCTTGGGCTTCGGCTCGGCTTCCGGCTTCGGCTCGGCCTCCGGCTTCGGCTCGGGCTCCGGGGTCGTCTCCGGGGTTGAGGGGGTGGCCGTTGGTGTGGGGACTGTGATGTTGGTGAAGGCGGCCTTGACGAGGTCGTGCTCGTCGGGGGTGGATTCCGAGCGGGGCTCGGGGATCTGGGAGGACTCCGGCTCGGTCGAGGTGGTCTCGGCCGGCTCCCGGGGTGCGGTGGGCTGGGACGGGAGCTTCGGCTCCGGCGCGGTGACCGGCGGTGCCGTCTCCTGCGTCGCACCCTCCGCCTGTGCGGTCCGTTCCTTGCGTGAGCGGCCGAACGCGTTCCGCAGGAGAGTGAGAATGCCCATGAGCGCAACCCTTCGAGTGAGTTGGTGCCGTCAATCCCTGGCCAGGACGGACACGTAAGGTTAGCGGTCCCGGCTTGTGATCATGTGCAGGGTCTGGCATGCGGGCGGCGACACGTCAAGGCCGGATCCGGTCGTCGCCGTAATTCCCCCACGGATTCCGCGGGTTCACCCGGCGTTCACCGCGACGCCCGGTCCCGGCACGTATGTGCACCTACGGTCACGCAGACACCAGGGCATACAGGGATTCTCAAGGGGAGAACACAGTGCGCAAGCTCCTGCCGTTGATCGGGACGCCGTCCGGTTCGCATCCTGGCGGCCGGTCCGCGATGACCTGCCGTTTCCGGTGTGGCGACGCCTGCTTCCACGAGGTGCCGAACACCAGCTCCAACGAGTACGTCGGCGACGTCATCGCCGGTGCGCTCAGCCGCCGTTCCATGATGCGGGCCGCCGCCGTCGTGACCGTCGCCGCCGCGGGCGCCGGGGCCGTCGGCGTGGCGGGGGCGCCGTCGGCGCAGGCCGCGCCCGCGGCCGGAAAGGGGCACGGGAGGCCCGCCAAGGCGTCCGGTGCGCGGGGGCTGCGGTTCACGCCCGTCGCGCCCAACACCGACGACGCCGTGACCGTTCCGGAGGGGTACCGGCAGGAGGTCGTCATCCGTTGGGGTGAACCCATTCTGCGCGGGGCGCCCGCCTTCGACCCGGAGAAGCAGAGCGCCGAGGCGCAGGCGGGGCAGTTCGGGTACAACAACGACTTCCTCGCGCTGCTGCCGCTGCGGGGCGAGCACGACCGGCAGCTCCTCGTCGCGAACCACGAGTACACCGACGAGGTGCTCATGTTCCGCGGCTACGACCCCGAGAACCCGACCCGTGAGCAGGTCGAGATCGCCTGGGCCGCGCACGGGCTGTCGGTCGTCGCCGTGGAGGAGGAGCGGAGGAGCGGGCGGCTGACGTCTGTGGCGCGGCATCGGCTCAATCGGCGGGTCACCGCCACCAGCGAGTTCCGGCTGACCGGCCCGGCGGCCGGGTCCGACCTGGTGCGGACCTCCGCCGACCGCAGCGGCCGCAAGGTGCTCGGCACCCTCAACAACTGCTCCGGCGGCACCACCCCGTGGGGCACCACGCTGCACGGCGAGGAGAACTTCAACCAGTACTTCGCCAACGCCTCCAGCGCCACCGACAAGCGGTACGGGATCGGGACCGGGGCCACCGAGCGCAAGTGGGAGCGGTTCGACAAGCGGTTCGACGTCGCCCAGGAGCCGAACGAGGTGCACCGGTTCGGGTACGTCGTGGAGCTGGACCCGTACGACCCGGAGTCGACGCCGCGCAAGCACACCGCGCTCGGCCGGTTCAAGCACGAGGCCGCGACCGTGCGGCTGACGCACGACGGGCGGCCGGTCGTCTACACCGGCGACGACGAGCGGTTCGACTACTTCTACAAGTTCGTCGGCAGCAAGCGGATGCGGCACGGCAACTCCCGCTGGGCGCGCGAGCACAACCTCTCGCTGCTCGACGAGGGGACGCTGTACGTCGCCAAGCTCCACGGCGACTCCCCGGCCATCGAGATCGACGGGACGGGGACGCTGCCGCGCGACGGCGAGTTCGACGGCGGTGGCGAGTGGATTCCGCTGGTGACCGCCACCGAGGACGGTGCCGTCTCGCACGTCGAGGGGATGAGCGCCGAAGAGGTGTGCGTCTTCACGCGGCTCGCCGGGGACAAGGTCGGCGCGACCAAGATGGACCGGCCCGAGGACATCGAGCCGTCGCCGACGACCGGCAAGGTGTACGTCGCCCTGACCAACAACTCCAACCGGGGCAAGGCCGGTTACGCGGGCCCCGACGAGGCCAACCCGCGCAACTCCAACAAGCACGGCCACGTCCTGGAGCTGACCGAGCGCTGGAACCGGGCCGACGCCACCCGCTTCGGGTGGTCGCTGTTCCTGGTCGCGGGTGACCCGGAGGACCCGGCGACCTACTTCGCGGGCTTCCCCAAGGACCGGGTCAGCCCGATCTCCTGCCCGGACAACGTCGCCTTCGACGACCACGGCAACCTGTGGATCTCCACCGACGGCAACGCGCTCGGCACCCACGACGGGCTCTTCGGCGTGGCGACCAGGGGCGACCGGCGCGGTGAACTGAAGCAGTTCCTGACCGTGCCGACCGGCGCGGAGACCTGCGGCCCGCTCGTCCAGGACCGGCGGGTGCTGGTCGCCGTGCAGCACCCGGGCGAGGTCGACGGCGCCTCGGTGGAGCAGCCGGCCAGCTCCTGGCCCGACGGGCCCGGGAAGATCGTGCGCCCGGCGGTCGTGGCGGTGTGGCGGGCGGACGGCCGCGACATCGGCGTCTGAGCCGGCCGGGCGGCAGAAGGGGAGGCGGTCAGCCGGCCGCCGCGTGCAGGGTCAGGTCGACGACCAGTGCGCGGTGATCGGTGCCGGCCAGGTCCAGGAACCGGGCGTCGCGCGCGGCGAACTCCCCGGAGACCAGGACGTGGTCGATCTGCGTGCCGAACACGGGAAGGGTCCTCGCGGGCCAGCTGGGCGTGCGGTCCTCGCCCGCGAGCCGGGCCGCGTCGCGCAGCCCCGTGTCCAGGATGCGGCGGAAGGCGGCGTGGTCCTGCGAGGCGTTGAAGTCGCCGGCCAGGACGGTGGGCGTCCCGCGGTCCCCGGCGGCGGCGTCGCGCAGGGCGTCCAGCTCCTCGCGCCACACGTCCACCCGGTCCGCCAGCGGCGGCATCGGGTGGGCGAGCCGGAGCCGTACGGCGTGGCCGCGTACGTCGGCGACGGCGGCGGGCATGCCCATGGTGCCGGGGACGGCGGGGGCGGCCTTCAGCGGGAAGGCGCTCAGGATCACGGAGCCCTTGGAGCCGTCGCCCTCGACGGCCCGCCGGTGCGGATAGCCGGCGGCCAGGTCCCGCCGCAGCGCCGCGTCGCACGTGAACTCGCACTCCTGTACGAACACGAGGTCCGGCTTCTCCCGGCGCACGGCGGCGATCAGCGCGCCGGTGCCCTGCCCGAACTCCACGTTGGAGGTCAGCACCCGGATTTCGGCGACGGGCGGTCCGGTGGGCTCCACGCTCTTGCCGTACGGCTCGATGAACCACGCGAGCAGCCCGAGCAGCGCGACGCCCCACACCGCGCCGGTCCACCATCGGGCGAGCAGCGTCAGCAGCAGCCCGGCGCCGGTCGGCACCAGCAGCCAGGGCAGGAAGGCGAGGAGCTGCGGTACGGGGGTGACGCCGTCGCTGTCGGCGGTCCGGCAGCCGACCACCACGCTGACCCCGGCGAACAGCAGCCCCGCGCACCAGCCCCCGAGGCGCCGTCCGGTGCGGCGGGGTCTGTGCCCGTCGTCGGCGTCCGTCCACGTGCCGTTCGCCGTGTCGGTCTCGGTGTCCAAGTCCCGGCCCTTCGCTCGCGGTGCGATGTCCGAATCTACGCCCGGGCGTGGAACTCCCGGACGACTTCGATGCGGCCCACGATGTGCCGGTTGAACTCCGCCAGTTCCTCCGCCGGGACCCACAGCTCCAGGATGGTCTCGCCGCCCGCCCGGCGTACGGGGTAGCGGGCCAGGAAGGCGGTGTCGGCCTCGAAACGGGTCACGTAGCCCGAGCCGGAGGCGGGGACGTTCCAGTCGCGGGCGATGCGGACGGCGTAGTCCTCGTTGAGGACCGGGTAGAAGATCGGCTGCTCGGGCAGGCGCGGCGGCCAGGCCGTCCAGCCGGAGGCCTCGACGAGCGCCAGCTCCTCGGGGCCGGTGGGCCGCCACAGGGTCGTCGTGCCGCTCTCGGTCCGCTGCTCGGTCATGGGCGGCGACGTTAGCCGCCCGGACGCGGTCCCCGCCAAGGGGTTTCAGAGCCGGGTGCGCGTCGGCCGGGGCGGGCCGGGCTCGGCGGAGGGCTTCGAGGGCTTCGAGGCCTTCGACGCGGGCTCCGCGGTGGACCGGCGGCGCCGGGGACGCCCGTACCGGCCCGTGAGCCACGAGGCCAGGGCGACCGTGAGGCCGAGGGCGACGAGGAGCCAGGAGGCGGTGCGCAGCGTTTCGGTGAGGGCGTCGTACACGGCGCCCGCGGCGGGGCCGTCCACCGGGCCGGGGAGTTCGGCGACGGTGAGCCGGCGGCCGACCAGGACGGCGAGGGCGAGCAGGGCGCCGCCGAGGGCGGTGCCGATCCCGGCGGCCGTGAGGGCGCGGCGGCGCCGGGCGGCCACGGCGATTCCGGTGACCGCGAAGACGACGGCCGCCAGCGGCAGCCAGAAGGCGGCGACGTCGAGCACGTGGTAGCCCTTCCTGAGCCGGTCCGCCGCGTGGGCCGGGAGCACGGTGACCGCGAGGTGGCGGACGGGGATGCGCCGGGCGAAGGGCACGTGGTCCTCGGCGAGCCGGTCCCGCACGCGTTCGGTGACGGGGGCCAGGTCGACGGTGATCGCGCGCCCGGCGGCGCCGTCGTCGCGCAGGGCGCGCAGTACGGCGGCGTGGACGGTGCGGTTGGCCGTGTCCCAGCCCTCGTGGAAGGCCTCGGTCCGGGTGAACGACCGGGCCGCGTCCCGCACGAAGAGCCGCACGGCGCCGTTCACGGGCCCGGCCGCGGCCTCGCCGACGAGCCCCGCGAACCCGGCGCCCAGCGTGTCGGCGGCCGCGTCCCGGACGTCCGGATCGTCGGCGAGCGGTGCCATGGAGGCGACGTAGCGGCCCGTGTCGGCCGGCCCGTGCATCGCCCAGGCCGCCAGCGTGGCGCACGGTGCGAGCAGGCTGGCGAGGACGATCAGGGCGGCCGACAGGGCGCTCCGGAGGCGGGGGGACACCCTCCCAGGCAAACTCCCGCGCCCCCGCCGGGCGACCGGCGTGACTGCATATGGCCCCCGAAGACGCCCTCCGAAGAGGCCCCCGGGGACGAGCCGGTCAGGTAGCGCGGGTGAGGGCGCGGTGCCTGGCCGCCCGGGCCTCCTCGGCGTCCTGGTGGGTGGCGTAGACGTAGTACAGCCCGGCCGTCACCGCCGCCGCGAACAGCAGGGACGCGAGGACGCAGGTGAACATCGCCACGCCGCTGCCCGAGTACAGGAAACCCAGGGCACTGCCCGCGAACGCCCCCCACAGCACCGCGTGGCCCTCGCGCGGCAGCCGGTCGGCCACGGCGCGGACGACGTACCAGAGGATCGCGAAGGCGAGCACCGTCATGAAGCCGAACAGCAGGTTCCAGCCGGTGATGGGGCCGCCGTGGCGGCGGACGGACGCCGCCCAGTAGCCGTAGACCAGGCCGATCGCCAGCGGCATCGCCCACTTCGCCAGCAGGTGGGTCCGCGCGCCGAAGACGTCGGGCGCCCGGCGCCCGGACGTATCCCGTCCGCTACCGGTGCCGCCGGTGCGGGCGCCGGTGGACGTTCCGCGTGTGGGTACCGCGTGAGCCATGAGAGCACTCCTCTCGCCTCGCCCCGTCTGCCCCCGTCTACCAGCGCACACCTGGGCCCGCCGACTGGCAAGTCAGGACGCGCGGCGGCCGGGATGCGGGCCGGTCGGGCGCGTGTTTCGCTGGGGCCCGTGAGGGGTCGTGTCCGAAGGCCGGTGCGCGCCCGGTGGCGGCCGCTCGGCCGGCTCGTGCAGGCCGCCGGTCTGGGCGACGCCGTGTCACGGCACGAACTGCTCAGCGTGCGCGGCCGCACGGTGGCCTGGGTGTTCCCCCTGCTGCTGCTCGTCGGCATCACCGCGGGCGACATCACCACCGGCGCCTTCGAGATCATCTCCTGGACCGTGCTGGTGCCGGGCGTCGCCGCCGCGATCTGCGGGGTGCGGGGAACGGCCGCCTTCGCCGTGCTCGCGGTCCTCGTCTACATCTGCGCCGACACGGTGTGGCAGCACCGCGACGAGACCGGGCTGCCCGGTCTGATCCTCGTCGTCCTGGGCGGTGCCATCGCCGTGGTGGCCGCCGGGTTCCGGGTCGACGGCGAGCGGCGCATGCTGCACATGCGGGACATCGCCGACACCACCCGCCGCACCGTGCTGCGCCCGCTCCCGGTGGGTTTCGGCGGCCTCGACCACGCCGCCGTCTACCTCGCCGCGGACAGCGAGGCCCGCGTCGGCGGCGACTTCTACGACATCCAGCCCGGACCGCACGGCACCCGGATCCTCGTCGGCGACGTGCAGGGCAAGGGGCTCGGCGCGGTGGAGACGGCCGCCGCGCTGCTCGGCACCTTCCGCGAGGCCGGGTACCACGAAGCGGACCTCGCGACGGTCGCCGAGCGCCTGGAGACCCGCATGGTGCGCCACCGCGAGCACACCGCGGCGCTCGGCCGGGCCGACGGCGACCGGTTCGCCACCGCCGTGCTGATCGGTTTCCCGCCCGGACTGCCGGACGCGGTCGACTGCGTCGTCTTCGGCCACGAACCCCCGATGGCGGTCGGCCCCCGCGGGGTGCGCCTGCTGCCGGTGGTGGGCGGGCTGCCGCTGGGCATGGCCGAACTGGCGCCCACCGGCCGGTCCGGGACGCCCCCGTCGCGCCGGCTGCACCTGGCCGAGGACGAGACGCTGCTGCTGGTCACCGACGGGGTGACCGAGGCCCGGGACCCCCGCGGGGTCTTCTACCGGCCGGCCGACGACATCGCCCTCGCCCTCGCCGTCGACCCGCGCAGCGCCGTGCCCGCGCGGCTGGTGTCCCTCGTCCGGGACGGCACGCTGCGGCACTGCCGGGGGCGGGTGGCCGACGACACCACGGTCTTCGCGGTACGGCGGACACCGGCCGGCCGGGAGCCGGCCGGCGGCGGCTGAGTGCCCCGCTTCGCAGCCGCAGCGGTTACGGTGCTGCCGTACGTGATCGAGATACGTGATCGAGACACGTGATCGACGTGCGTGATCGACATAGGTGAACGACAGGGGGAGGGGACAGGGACATGCCCGGAACCGTGCTGCTGCTCGCGGCGTCGCCCGTGGGCCGCGGGTGCCTGGTGGACGCCGCCTCCGTGCTCCCCGTGCTCGCGGCCGTGCCGCCCGCCGTGCTCTCCGGCACGGACACGGCGAACGTCGTCGAACTTGCCGACCCGCTGGAGCCGCAGGCCGTCCTGACCCGGCTGCGGGCCGCGGCGGCGGCCCCCGGGCCGCTCACGGTCTACGTCGCCGGGCAGCTCCAGCTGGACCGGCGCCAGCGCCTGCCGCACCTGGCGCTGGCCCGCACGACCCCGTCGACCGTCCGCTACACGGCGCTGCCCTGGCACTGGATCCGCGAGGAGCTGCGGCTGCGGCCGAGCGGCGCGACGACGCTGCTGCTCGATCTGCACGCCGACCACGAGACCTGGCAGTGGCTGCGGACCAGCCCGCTGGACTCCGGTCGCAACAACGCCGTCTACGGTCGCGTCGCGCCGCCGCCCACCCGGCGGGCGGTGGCCGTCCCGGCGTACATGCGGGGCGTGGCGACGATCCTGCGCAGCGGGCACCGGCCGCCCCCGGACGAACTGCACCAGCAGGCGCTGGCCCGCGCCGCCGCCGACGCCCCGGTCAGCGGCGCGGTGACCGGCGCCGACCTGGTGCTGACGGCGCCGGGGCCGGTGGCGGGCGACCCGCACGCCGTCATCGCCGTCGCCGTGCGCTCCGGGCGGCACGGGGACGCCGACGCGCTCGCCGCCCGGCACGAGCGGGCCGCGGCCCACGCGCACGGGCCCGCCTCCGAGGACGCGCTGCACTGGACGGAGGTCCGGGCCGACCTGGCCATGTTCGCGGGGGACCCGGTGCGCAGCTGCCGGTCCTGGCTGACCGTGGCCGAGGCCCGGCTCGGCGCCGGGCAGCTCCCGCAGGCGCCCGCCGTGGAGGCGGCCGTCGACCGGGCCCACCACCAGTGGGGGCGGATCCGCGACGCCGGACCGGCCCGCGAACTGGGCGCGGCCCTCGCCGCGCTGCGCGGCCGCGTGCCGGGCCGCCGGGAGGGCGCCCTGGACCACGTCCGGCGCGAACTGAGCCGGCTCCAGACCCAGGGCTGAGCGCACCGGCTCCGGCCGCGGGATCGAGGGCGCCCCGCCCGGCGGACGGGAATTGTCAGACAGGCCCTAGGGGGTGTCGTTTGGATCTTGCCGGGGTCGCGGGCCCTGGCACGCGCATCTGCGGCGTTGTCGTCGGTTGCCAGGGCTCCGCCCTGTCGCCCTCCTCCGCCTTGCAGCTGCACGCACCATGCCCCGCTCGGGTCGGCCACAAGGCGCCGTCGCTCGGAGCCGGCCTGATCCAAACGACACCCCCTAGCCGTCCGCCGAAGCCAGCTCGTCCGCGGGTGGGGCGGCCTCCTGGGCCGGTGCCGGGGCCGGGGACGGTGCCGTGTCCGCGGGGCCCGCGTTCGCGGCCAGCAGCAGGCAGACCACGGCGGCGACGGCGGCGGCGAGCGCTCTGGCGTAACGTTCGGCGGTGCGGAAGCGTACGGGCACGGTGTCCTCTGCGGGATGAGGGATTGTGTCAAGCGCGGTTAAGCGCGCTTAATACGCGGTTTAACCTAGAGCCGTCCGCGCCGAACGGCAAGAGCCTCATGGGGAGTTGGCAGTGGGGGACCGTGACGACCGAAACGCCATCGGACGCCGGGTGCAGCGCCTGCGCGCCGAGCGCGGCATGACCCAGCGCCAGCTCGCGGAACCGGCGTACACACCCGCCTACATCTCCACCCTGGAGGCCGGCCGCGTCCGCCCCTCCGACGAGGCGCTGCGGCACCTCGCCGACCGCCTCGGGGTCGAATACGAGGAGCTGGCCACCGGACGCCCCGCCCGCCTCGCCACCGACCTGCGGCTCCGGCTCACCGAGGCGCAGCGCACCCTCGCCACCGAGGGCGCGGAGCAGGCGGCCGCGCAGTACACCGGGCTGCTCGCCGAGGCCGAGACGTACGAGCTGGCCGAGGAGCGGGCCGCCGCGCTGCTCGGGCTCGGCGAGTGCGCCGTGGAGACCGGCGAACTGGCGGCGGGACGGCAGTACTTCGAGCGGGCCGAGCAGTGCCTCACCGACGCCGGGGCCCCACTGCCCGCCCGGGTCCCTGCCCTGCGCGGACGCGCGCTCTCGCACTACCTCGCCGGTGAACTGCGGTACGCCGTCTACCTGCTGGAGTCCACCCTGGACGAGCTGAACCGCGGCGGTCTGCACGACCCCGACGCGCTGCTGCTGCTCTACGCCAGCGCGATCGGCCCGTACATGGACATGGGCGCCCACGCGCGCGCCGCCCAGGCCGCCGAACTCGCCCTCGCCCTCGCGCCCAGCGCCGGTGACCCCGCGCTGGTGGCCCGGATGCACCGCTCGGTCGCCCGCACCCTGCTCGCCGAGGGCCGCCTCGCCGAGGCCGACGCCTCGCTCGCCAAGGCGGCCGAGCTGTACCGCACCCTGCAACTGGGCACCGAGCTGGCCAACTGCCACTGGATGCGCGGCTACGTCTGCGCCCAGAACGGCGAACTGCCGCGCGCCGAGGCGGAGATGCGTGAGGCCCTCGCCATGCTCTCGGCCACCCGGGCCGCCCTGTACAGCAGCCAGGTCGCCGTCGAGCTGGCCGACGTACTGCACCGGCGCGGCAAGTCCGAGGAGGCCGCCGAGCTGCTGCACGGGGTGCTCGACGACCTCTCCTCCGAACGCGGCGCCGTGCACTCCGCGGGCGCGCACCGGCTGCTCGGCATCATCGCCGAGGACGCCCGGGACACCGAGGCCGCCGAGGAGCACTACGTCCGTGCGCTGAGCCTGCTGGAGCGGGCCGGCGCGGCCGGTGACCTGGCCGACCTGTGCCGCCTCCTGGGCGACCTGCTGCGCCGCACCGGCCGGGTCGAGGCGGCCCTGGACGCCTACCGCACCGGCCTCGGGCACCGCACCGCGCCCGGCACCACCACCCTGGGCCCGGCCCCCGCCCAGCCGCCGCTGTAGCCCCGCGCCCTAGATCTGGGCCCGGCCCTGTCGCCTGGCCTCCGCAAGGCGGCCGGTGCCGATCTCGACGGATGCCCGGGTGGCGTCGTCGGCCGGTTCGCCGAGGGTGCCGTTGGTGAGGCTGATCGCGTCGTCGCCGAGGCGGACGGCGACCAGGTCCACGGTGAGGATCCCGTCGCGGGCGTCCCCGCCGGAGCCGGCCTCCGGCGCCGTGCCGCCCACCGTCACCCGCAGGCCCCGGCTGGCGTCCCCCGCCTGCGGCAGGGTCAGGCCGGTGACGCGGACGTCCCGGGCGGTGCCGTGGGCGGCCCGGGCCGTGAAGTGCCCGCACGCGTCCGGCAGCGTCCCGAGCCACGCCAGCGTCCGGTCGAGGTCGGCGGCGCGGTAGGAGGTGACCCGGTAGTGCAGCTGCGCCCCGTCCTGCGTGTCGTCCAGGGCGGCCGTGGCCCGGGGCACGGTGGCGGCGTCCGAGCCGAAGAGGTCCTCGGTGTAGAGGACGTCCAGCAGCCGTCGGCAGTCGGGCCGTTCGGCGGTGGCCTTGAGCAGTTCGTCGCGCCAGGTCGCGGCGCCCCGCGTCGGCTCCCACGCCTCCCCCAGGTCGGCCGCCGTGATCAGGGCGGCCCGCGCCTGCCCCCGGGTGAGCGCCGGCGGCAGCCCGGGTGACGGAAGCGCGGCCGGGGACTGCGCGGTCGGCGGCACGGTGCCGTCCGCCCCGTCCGCGCCCCGCCCGCCACCGACGCAGGCGGTCGCCGTCAGCGCCAGTGCCGCCGCGAGCGCGGCACCGGGCAGCGGACGGACGGCGGAAATGCGCGACGGTCGGGCGGCGGGAACGCGTGACGGTCGGGCGGCGGGGGCGTGCTGCATCGGTGCCTCCTGGAGGGCCGGTGCGACCGGCGCCGTACAGGATCGGTCACCTCTCCACGGCACCACCGTCCCCGCCCCGCCACCAGCGTGCGCGGCCGTCCGGGTGAGCGCGCCGGGCGGCCGCGCGGACCGGCTACAGGCCCAGCCACACCGTCGTGTCCGGGCCCAGCCTGCCGTCCTCCAGGGGCGCGCTGGAGAGCAGCACCTCGCCGGCCGGCAGGTCGACCGCGCTGCCGGAGAGGTTGGTGACGCAGCGCCAGCCGTCCGAGCGGTCGAACCGCAGCACCCCCGCCGGGACGTCGTCCGACCAGGTCAGCGCCTCGCCGTCGAGCAGCTTGCGGCGCAGCCGCAGCGCCGTGCGGTACAGCTCCAGCGTCGAGCCCGCCACCCCGTCCTGGGCCTGGACGGCGTACGCCGCGAAGCCCGGCGGCTGCGGCAGCCACGCCGCGCCCGCGCCGAAGCCGTACGAGGGCCCCTCCGGCGTCCAGGGCAGCGGCACCCGGCAGCCGTCGCGGCCCTTGCGGACGTGGCCGGTCTGCTCCCAGATCGGGTCCTGGAGGACCTCGGTGGGCAGGTCGGCCACCTCGGGCAGCCCCAGCTCCTCGCCCTGGTAGACGTAGGCCGATCCGGGCAGCGCCAGCATCAGCAGCGTCGCCGCGCGGGCCCGGCGCAGTCCGGCCGCCGGGTCGACGGCGGGCGCGTGGCCGCCGGAGAGCAGCCAGGCGTCGGTGTCCGTGTCCGGCGGCAGCACGAGGCGGGTGGCGTGGCGCACGACGTCGTGGTTGGACAGCACCCAGGTCGCCGAGGCGCCGGCGGCCCGCGCGTCGGCCAGCGAACCGGTGATGACCTCGCGCAGCTCGGCCGCGTCCCAGCCGGTCTGGAGGTACTCGAAGTTGAAGGCCTGGCCCAGTTCGTCCGGGCGGGCGTACAGGGCGCGCCGGGCGCCCGGGACCCAGGCCTCGGCGACGGCCGTGCGGGGCGGGGTGTAGGCGTCGAGGATCTTGCGCCAGTCGCGGTAGACCTCGTGGACGTCGTCGCGGTCGTAGAAGGGGTGGGTGCCGGGCGCGAACCGCGCGAGGGCCGCCTCGCCGCTCAGCTCGGGGTCGCCCAGGTCGCGCAGCGGCTCGGTCAGGTCCTTGACCAGCGCGTGCGCGACGTCGACGCGGAAGCCGTCGACGCCGCGGTCGCACCAGAACCTCAGCGTGGTGCGGAAGTCGGCGCGCACCTGCTCGCTCTCCCAGTTCAGGTCGGGCTGCTGGGGCGCGAACAGGTGCAGGTACCACTGCCCGTCGGGCACCCGCCGCCAGGCGCTGCCGCCGAAGACGGACTGCCAGTCGGTGGGCGGGAGTTCGCCGTGCGCGCCGCGGCCGTCGCGGAAGACGTACCGGTCCCGGGCCGCCGATCCCGGACCGGCGGCCAGCGCCTCCCGGAACCAGGCGTGGCGGTGCGAGGTGTGGTTGGGCACCAGGTCGACGATCACCTTCAGGCCCAGCCGGTGGGCCTCGGCGGCCAGCGCGTCGAAGTCGTCCAGCGTGCCCAGGCGCGGGTCGACGTCGCGGTAGTCGTCGACGTCGTAGCCGCCGTCGGCGAGTTCGGAGGGGTAGAAGGGGCTGAGCCACAGGGCGTCGACGCCGAGGGCGGCCAGGTGGGTCAGGCGCTGGGTGACGCCGCGCAGGTCGCCGAGCCCGTCGCCGTCGGCGTCGGCGAAGCTGCGGGGATAGACCTGGTAGATGACGGCCTGCCGCCACCAGTCGGGGTCCTTGGACGACAGATCCGGGGTGCTGGCGGTGCTGCGTACGGTCACGCGGCCTCCTTCGAGATGCCGAGTCGGTACGTGCGGGCGGCACGAACTGATCTGGTACGTCTGTCCAGATCACCCGAAAAGCGAACCCGTGCGCCCGCGACGCGCCGGTGGCTACGCTCCCGTGCGCTCGACCGTGTCGAGGTACAGGTCCACGTACCGGGCCACGTCCACGTCCAACGCCACGTCGATCAGGGGCTGTTCGCGCATGCCGTCGTGCAGTTCGGACTCGCCGACGCGCAGCCTGCGGTCGACCAGGGTCTGGCCGCGGGACGGGCCGGGGGCCAGGGACACCTCGACGGGCAGCCGGTGCGTGGTCAGGCCCGCCGGGTCGATCACCGCGCAGACCGCGCCCGCGTCGCCGAGCCCGCCGCCGGGGTCCGTGGCGTCGGTGGCCGGGCCCCGGTGGGCGAGCAGCTCCCCGGCGAGCCGGGTGCCGGGCTCGGCGCTCGCGCGCAGCCGCCGTACGTCGGCGCCGGGCACGATCACCCGCTCGAACACGTCGAGCCCGTACATCGTGATCGGCACCCCGGCGGTGAGCAGGATCGCGGCGGCCTCCGGGTCGTGCCACACGTTGAACTCGGCGACCGGGGTCGCGTTCCCGGTGGCCACCGCGCCGCCCATGAACACGATCCGCTCGATGTTGCCGGTGACCTCGGGGTGGGTGCGCAGCAGCAGCGCGATGTTGGTCAGCGGCGCGGTGGGGATCAGGGTGACCGGCCGCGGGGAGGCGAGGATCTCCCGGCGCAGCAGGGTCACCGCGTCCACGTCGGCGGGGGCGCGGGTGGGCGCGGGCAGTCCGAGGTCGCCCATGCCGTCGGCCCCGTGCACGTGCCGCGCGGTGCGCACGCCCTCGATCAGCGGCCGCCCGGCACCCCGGGCGACGGGGACGTCCGGGGCACCGGCCCGCTCCAGCACGGTCAGCGTGTTCCGGACGACGCCCGCCACGTCCGTGTTCCCGGCCACGCAGGTGACCGCGCGCAGGTCCAGGCGGGGGTGGCGGACCGCCAGCAGCAGGGCCAGGGCGTCGTCGATGCCGGTGTCGCAGTCGATGATCACCGGAATGGGCTGCTGCTGCTCGGAGACGGTGCGCACGGCCGGGGCTCCTTGTTGCTTCGCGGGGACGCCGATGCCGGTGACCCTACGCGGGCCCGGCCGTGTCCCCGCAGCTCGGCACCACGACGGCGCCCTCCCACCCGGCGCGCGGAGGACGGGCGCCGCGGCCCCCGGCGCGGGCGGGCGGGGTTCGCGCGGCCCGGGCCGCGCGTGCCGTCCGGTCGGCGGCCGGTGCGGAGAGGCCGCGACCCCCGGCGCGGAACGCCGGGTTCGTGGCCCCGCACGGCGGGTGCGGGCTCAGCCGGACGGCCACAGCTCGGGGCCGCGTGCCTCGACCCGGTCGGTGATGCGGTGCAGAAGCTCGGTGCCGGACAGTTGCCCGGGCCGGCGGCCGTCGCGCAGGCGCACGTCGACGAGGTCGCCGTCCTGCGCCTCCCGCGCGCCGATCACCGCCTGGTACGGCACCTTCCGCGCCGCCCGGACCCGGGCACCGAGGCTGCCGCGCTCCGGGTCGGCGACCTCGGCGCGCAGGCCCAGGCCGGTGGCCTGCCGCAGCAGGGCGTGCGCCGCCTCCCGCTGCGCCCCGGCCACCGGGAGCACCACCAGCTGCACCGGGGCCAGCCACGCCGGGAACGCGCCGCCGTGCGCCTCGATCAGGTGGGCGACCGCTCGTTCCACGCTGCCGATGACACTGCGGTGCACCATGACCGGGCGGTGCCGGGCGCCGTCGGGGCCGAGGTAGCGCAGGCCGAAGCGTTCGGGCTGGTGGAAGTCGATCTGGACGGTGGACAAGGTGGACTCGCGCCCGGCCGCGTCCTCGATCTGTACGTCGATCTTGGGGCCGTAGAAGGCCGCCTCGCCCTCCACCGCCTCGTACGGCAGTCCGTCGAGCGCCTCGCGCAGCAGCGCGGTGGCCCGCCGCCACAGCTCCGGGTCGGCGACGTACTTGCCGCCGGGACCCGGCAGGGACAGGCGGTGGCGGGTGGCCCGGATGCCGAGGTCGGCGTGGGCGCGGCGGATGAGCCCGAGGGCGGCGCGGGCCTCGGCGGCGGCCTGGTCCGGGGTGCAGAAGATGTGTGCGTCGTTGAGGTGGATGGCGCGCACACGGGTCAGTCCGCCGAGGACGCCGGAGGGCTCGGAGCGGTACATGGCGCCCAGCTCCGCGATGCGCAGGGGAAGCTCGCGGTGGCTGCGGGCGCGGGAGCGGTAGACCAGGGCGTGGTGCGGGCACAGGCTCGGGCGCAGCACGACCTCCTCGGCGCCCAGCTCCATCGGCGGGAACATGTCGTCGCGGTAGTGCTCCCAGTGCCCCGAGATCTCGTACAGCTCGCGTTTGCCGAGGACGGGCGAGTAGACGTGCCGGTAGCCGGCCCGGAGCTCCGCCTCGCGGACGTACTCCTCCAGGGTGTGGCGCACGACCGCGCCGTCGGGCAGCCAGTACGGCAGGCCCGCGCCCATGAGGGGGTCGGTGTCGAACAGCGCCAGTTCGCGGCCGAGCCGCCGGTGGTCGTGGTTCCGGTCGTGATTCGGGTCGTGGTTCGGGTCGTGGTTCCGGTCGTGCATGGTGGTCTCCCTCGGACGGAGCGGTCCACGGGACGAGCACCACGTGACGAAGCCCCGGGGCGCTCGCCCCGGGGCTTCGGACTTCTGGTCAGCAGTCAGCGCGCCGGGACGAGTCCCGGCGTCGTCTCCAAGAACGGACGGACGCGCTTCATGGGGACGACGGTACGGGGGCGCCGGGCGCGGACGCGAGTGGATTTCCCCGGCCCCGGCGAAGCCGTCAGTGCACGATCACCAGCTCCTGCGAGGTGGTGTTGAGCCGTCGGCCCCCGTCCTCCGTACAGGTCACGACGTCCTCGATGCGGACGCCGAAGCGGTCCGGGAGGTGGATGCCGGGCTCGATGGAGAAGCACATGCCCGGTTCGAGGGGCTGCTCCTCGCCCTCCACCAGATAGGGCGGCTCGTGGGTGGTGACGCCGACGCCGTGGCCGGTCGGGCGCGCGCCGTGCCCGGCGTGCCCGGCCTCCTCGATCACCGCGCGGGCCGCCCGGTCGACCTCCTGGCAGGACACCCCGGGCCGCACCGCCTCGAAGGCCGCCCGCTGCGCGGCCCGGACGGTCTCGTGGACCCGCAGCTCCTCGTCCGTGGGCGCCCCGACGTGGACGGTGCGGGCGATGTCGAAGCCGTAGCCGTCCTTGAGGCCGCCGAAGTCCAGGACGACCATGTCCCCGTCCCCGATGACCCGGTCACCGGGCCGGTGGTGCGGGTCGGCCGCGTGCGGCCCGGCGCCGACCACCGTGAAGTCGACGCGGCTGTGTCCGTGCGCGCGCAGCAGCCCGGCCAGGTCGGCGGCCAGCTCGCGCTCGCTGCGCCCGCCGAAACGCAGCCCGAGGACCTCCTCGTACGCGGTGTCCGCCGCCGCTGCCGCGGCCGTCAGCCGGGCCACCTCCTGCTCGTCCTTCACCGCGCGCCGCATGGGCAGTACGACGGACAGCGGCTGGTAGGTGGCCAGCGGCAGGGACGCCTGGAGGCAGAGCAGGTGCAGCGCCCACGTCGCGTCGGAGACGGCGTACCGGCCGTGCGGGCGCAGCAGACCGGCTGCGGCGGCGTAGGCGTCCTGGCCCTCCCACCAGTCGGAGACCCGTATCGCGCCCGCGCCGGGGGCCGTCTCGGCGGTCGGGCGGTCGATCGCGGGCACCAGCAGCCGGGGCTGGGAGGTGGCGGTGAGGACGAGGAGGGTGAGCCGTTCGGTGGGGGCGGTGGGCCGGTAGCCGCACAGCCACACCATGTCGGGGCCCGGGGTGACCAGCACCCCGGCGAGCCCGAGGGCCGCGGCCTCGTACGCGGTGCGGTCCATGCGGGCCGCGTAGACCTCGTCCGCGAAGGCGCCGGGGGCGGCGTCGTCCACGACCTCAGACGTGTCCCGGCCCACCGCTGCCGAAGGCCCCGCTCGACCCCGGCAGCCAGCGGCGCCGCTTCTGGTCCTCGCCGCGGCGGCTGCCCGAGTGGTGCAGCTCGTAGGGCATGAGCCGCGGGCTGCCGTCGTTGTTCAGCGGGATCTCGTCGGGTTCGCGCATCTCGCGCTCCTCGTGGACGGCCCCGGTGTCCGGGAGGTGCGGCTGTTCGTCGGCGCGGGGGCGGTCCGGCTCCCGGTCCATGACTCGCATGCCGACGCGTACGGCCCAGACCAACGCCCCGGCGATCACCAGCCCGATGATGAAGGCCACTGTCACTTTGAGCCCGCCCGAGGGCGCGGCCAGCAGTACATACGTTGCCGTACTCATGTTCTGATTATGTACCCCCAAATGAGATAAAGCGCCTGATATGTCCTTGTCCATGATCCTGGCCATGTCCTGACGCGTGAACGCGCGAACGCGCGATTGGGGCGGGCCGGTGGCTGGTACTCGTCAGGGGTCAGGGTGCCCGCAGGGCGTCCACCGCGATCCGGGCCACGGTGCCGATCACCGCGTCGGCCGCCGGGAGTACGGCCGCGGTGTGGGCGGTGCGGGTGAAGACGGCCACGGCGTAGCGGCCGCCGTCGGGGTACTCGACGACGCCGACCTCGTTGCGCAGGGTGGGCAGGCTGCCGGTCTTGCCGGCCACGTGCACGTCGTCGAAGGGGAAACCCGAGGCCAGGCGGTGCGGCCACACCTGGAGGCCCATGATCCGGCGCATCGCGGCGCCGTACTCGGGCGGGCAGGCCTCGTCCCGCCACACCGCGCCGAGCAGGCGGGTCATGTCACGGGGGGTGCTGTGGTTGGTGCGGGCCGGGTCCAGGGCGCGCAGCCGGGTGATGACGTGCGGGTCGGTCAGCGCCCGGGCACCGGCGGGCCCGGCGTCCTCGCGCATGGTGCCCAGCATCTCGCCGAAGCCGTACACCGCCCGCGTCCGGGTGAGGCCGAGCCGGGCCGCGGTGCGGTTGACGGCGTCCAGGCCGACCCGGCGCAGCAGCAGGTCGGCGGCGGTGTTGTCGCTGACGGACATCATCAGGTACGCGGCGTCGCGCAGGGACAGCAGGACCGGGTCGAGCATGGCCGCGAGTCCGGTGGGCCCCGGGGTGCGTTCGGTCGGCGGGCACTCGATCCGCTCGGTGAGGTCCAGTTCCCCGGCCGCCGCCAGCTCGTGCAGCGTCACCAGCACGCACAGCTTGTGGACACTGGCCGTGCAGACCGGCTGGTCCGCCCCGGCGCCGACCTGCGCCCCCGAGTCGATGTCCACGGCGTGCAGCCACCCGGTGACCCCGGCGTCGGCGAACGCGGCGTCCAGCCGGGCGGCGGTGGCGGTGTCGGTCATGACCGCTCCTCCGGTGCCGGGCCGGGACCCACCGGCAGCCCGGCCGCGGCGACGCGCGCCCCGGCCCGGGCCCGCCCACTCCGCAGGCCGCCGCCGAGGGCGTGCGAACGGGCGGGGGCCGTCGGGCGTGCGCGGTCGGGGTGGGTGGGGGTGGTGGGGTGCGTCGGTCGGGGGTGCGGAGTGGTGGCGGTCGGGGCCGGGCCTGCGGTGCCGGGGTCGGGCGTCGTCGGCCTGGTGTCCGGTGTGAGGGGTGCGCCGGTTGAGGTGGGGGTCGTCGGGCGTGCGCGGTTGGGGTCGGTGGGGTTGGTGGGGTGTGTCGGTTGGTGGTGGGGGGTGGTGGTGGTCGGGGCCGGGTCTGCGGTGCCGGGGTTGGGGGTCGTCGGGCGGGCGGCCGGTGTGAGGGGTGCGCCGGTTGGGGTGGGGGGCGTCGGGCGGGCGCGGTCGGGGGTGGTGGGGTGCGTCGGTCGGGGGCCGACGGCGGCGGTGTCGGTCAAAGCCAGTACTCCGATGCCGGGCGAAGGTGCAGGGGCCGGGCGGGTGCCTCGGAGTGGGCGCCGGCTGTGGTGCGCAGGGCGTGGGTGGCCGCGTCCGCGAAGGCGCCGACGGCGGCGTCGCCGCGCCCCTTGGGCCAGGCCGCGGAGTGCCGCCAGGCGGGCGGGGCCCCGGCCAGCGGGCGCCAGACCAGGTCCTGGTCGCCGGGGGCCACCAGCCGGGTGTCGCGGGGGCCGAGGGCGACGGCCCCGGACGACAGGACCAGGCCGCGGACGAAGCTCGCGCCCTGGCCGTGCCGTACCGCGGCGGGCGTGTACCCGCCCCGGGCGCAGGCGGTGAGCAGGTCGTCGTAGACCGCGGGCGCGTCGGCGCGCGGGAAGAGGACCAGGTCGTAGCCGGTGAGCGCGGCGAGCGGCACGGCGTCCAGCTCCGTCTGGGGCGCGCCGCGCGGCAGCAGTACGCCGAGGTCGCGGCGGAGCACCGGGCCCAGTTCCAGGCCGGTGACGTCGCACGGGTGGTGGATGAGGCCGACGTCCAGCTCGTGGGCGGCGAACCCGGCGAGCTGCTGGGCGGTGGTCAGCTCGTGCAGCTCCAGTTCGAGCCCCGCGTGCCGGCGGCGGAAGTCGGCCAGCAGCGCGGCGACGGTCTCGCCGGAGATGTCGGGGGACAGGGCGGCGCGCAGCAGACCGCTCTCGCCGTCCCGGATGCGGCGCGCCGCGGTCCGCAGCGCCTCGGCGCGGGCCAGCAGCTCACGGGCCTCGGCGAGCAGCAGCGTGCCCGCCTCGGTGATCGTCACCTGCCGGCTGGTGCGCTCGAAGAGCCGGACGCCCAGCTCCTTCTCCAGCCGCTGGATGCGCTGCGACAGGGGCGGCTGGGCCATGCCGAGCCGGGCGGCGGCACGCCCGAAGTGTGACTCTTCTGCAACAGCCACGAAGCACTCCAGGTGCCGCACCAGGTCCACGACCAGTAATCATATCGGGGATTGATCGATCCGAAATCCATATCGGTCTTGGACAGAGGCTCGGCGGGGTTGCTCTCCTCGGGCCATGCGCTCCTTCCGTGACCGTGACCCCGCGCTCCGCGCCCGCCGGTGGGCCGGCGGGCTCGCCCTCGCCCTCCTCCTCCCCCTGGCCGGCTGTGCCACCGACACCGACGCCGACGCCGACTCCGGGCGTCCGGGAGCGTCGTCGAGCGCCCCAGCCCCCGCCCCCACCCCCTCCGCCACCGCGGCGCCGGAGGTCCGCGCCCAGCTCCGGGTGGACGGTGACGTCCGCCAGTACCTCCTGCACCGGCCCCCCGCCACCGAGGACGCCGAGGACGCGGAGGACGCCGGCGACGGCCCGAGGCCCCTCCTCATCGCCTTCCACGGCCGCGGCGCCGACGCCGCCGAACTGCGGGCGAAGACCCGGCTGGAGCGGGCCGCCACCGCGCGCGGCATGCTCGTCGCCTTTCCCGAGGGCCTCGGCCACGGCTGGGGCGCGGGCGCACAGGCGACGAAGCAGCGCCCGGACCCCGCCCTGGACGTGCGGTTCACCGAGGCGCTGATCAAGCACCTGGTCCGCACCGAGCGGGCCGACCCCGCTCAGGTCTACGTCGCCGGGTTCTCCAACGGCGGCTCGATGGCCCTGCGCATGGCCGCCGACCGCCCCGCCCTGCTGGCGGGTGCCGCCTCGGTCTCCGGCCAGCTGCCCACGGGCGACGCCGCGGTGGAGCCCACCGGGCCGGTGCCCGTCATGGTCGTCTACGGCGCCGACGACCCCGTACGGCCCCTCGCGGGCCTGCCCTCCCCGCCGCCGGACCCGGAGGAGCCGATCCTGCCGACCCGGTCG
The DNA here is from genome assembly GCF_044327745.1 of Streptomyces sp. NPDC018026. NCBI lineage: Bacteria > Bacillati > Actinomycetota > Actinomycetes > Kitasatosporales > Streptomycetaceae > Streptomyces > Streptomyces sp. NPDC018026. The sequence goes on along the minus strand of NZ_JBIRFY010000017.1, from coordinate 101,921 downwards.
GCGCGGGACAGCGCGGCGGCGTTCGCGGCGGCCGGGGGCGCGGGCGAGCCGGTCACGCGGCAGGAGAAGGGCTACGACCGGACGGTGTGGCGGCTCGGCAACGAGGCCCCCGGCGGCTCCCGGCGGCCCGGCGGCACCGTGCAACTCCTCGTCGTCGACGACGCCGGTCACACCTGGCCGGGCTCGACCGTCCCCCCGCCCGAGGGGTTCGGCCCCGTCAGCAAGGCCCTCGACGCCACCGACACGATCCTCGACTTCCTCACCGGCCCCGGCCGCTGACCGACAAGGACCTCGCCATGTCCGACGTTCCCCGCTTCACCCCTCCCCGCCGCCGCAGGCCCCGCAACGGTGTGCGGGCCGTCGCCGCCGTGGGTGTCGTCCTCGCGATCGCCGCGGGCGGCTCGTACGCCGCCGGGTTCGGCCCCTTCGCGCGCGGCGACGACGGCCCCGACCCGGCGGCGACGGAACAGGCGCGCGCCTTCCTCGCCGACTGGGCAGCCGGGCGCCTGCCGAGCGCGGCCGGACGCACCACCGAGCCCGGCAAGGCGCAGGAGGTGCTGCAGAGCTTCACCGCGGGACTCGACATCGAGAAACCGAAGCTGACGGCGGCGGACGACGGCGTGCGGGAGGACGAGGACGGCACCCTCGGCATCCCCTTCACCGCCCGGATGCCGGTCACCGGCCTGGGCACCTGGACGTACGAGTCGGAGCTGCCGCTGCGCGAGCAGGACGACGGCGGCTGGAAGGTGGACTGGCGGCTGTCGCTGGTGCACCCGCGGCTGAGCGAGACGGAGAAGTTCCGCCTGGAGCGCGAGGAGAGCGCCCCGCCGAAGGTCACCGACCGCGAGGGTGTCTCGCTCGTGGGCGCCGAGTACCCGTCCCTGTCCCCGCTCCTGGGCCGGCTCGCCGGTGACGCGGGCGGCGGCGGTCCGCGCGGCGCGGTCGAGCTGGTCGACCGGGCCAGCGGCGAGACCGTACGTACCGAGGCGTCCTTCGGCAAGGAGCCCGACCCGGCGACGGCGGACCGGCCCGTGCGCACCACCCTGGACGCCACCTGGCAGTCGGCCGCCGAGCGGGCTCTCGGCGAGGCCGACGGCAAGAACGCCTCCCTGGTCGCGCTGCGCGTCGACAACGGCGAGGTGCTCGCCCTCGCCAACTCGCCCTCCTCGGGCTTCAACCGCGCCGCCTCCGGCACCTACGCGCCCGGCTCCACCTGGAAGATCGTCACCAGCAGCGCCCTGCTGCTCAAGGACGCGGTCGCGCCCGACGACGTGGTCGACTGCCCCAAGTACCTGACGGTGGGCAAGGAGTTCCACAACGTGGAGACCTCCGAGCACCCCGGTGCCACCTTCCGCAAGGACTTCACCGAGTCCTGCAACACCGCCTTCATCAGCCTGCGCGGCAAGCTCGACGACGGGGAGCTGGGGAAGGTCGCGCGCACCTACTTCGGGGTCGGCCAGGAGTGGCACATCGGCATCCCGACGTACGACGGCTCGGTGCCGGTGCCCAAGGACGAGACGGAGAAGGCCGCGTCGATGATCGGGCAGGGCCGCGTCCAGGCCAACCCCCTGATCATGGCGTCGGTGACGGCCACCGCGGTCTCCGGGGAGTTCCACCAGCCGTCCGTCACCGCGGGCAACGAGAACGAGACCCGCACCGAGCCGCTGCCCGACGAGGTCGTCACCCAGCTGCGCGGGCTGCTGCGGGCCACCGTCACCGACGGCACCGCGCGCGTCCTGGCCGACCTGCCCGGCGAGATCGGCGCCAAGACCGGCACCGCCGAGGTCTCCGACGACCAGGACAACAACGGCTGGCTCGTCGCCCACCGGGGCAACGTCGCCGTCGCCGTGGTCGTCGAGGAGGGCGTCACCGGCGGCGGCTCGGCCGGGCCGATCGTGCACAGCCTGCTGTCGGCCGTACCGGAGGACCCTTCCTGAGCCCGTACCGAGCGGATCAGCCGAGCCGCACCGGCAGTTCCACCAGCCCCCGCAGCAGGGTGCTGGTGCGCCAGGTGAGCGTCGCCGGGTCGGCGGCGAGGGCGAGCGCGGGATGCCGGTCGAGCAGCAGGCGTACGGCGACGGCGGCCTCGACGCGGGCCAGCGGGGCGCCCAGGCAGTGGTGCGGGCCGTGGCCGAAACCGAGGTGGCCCCGCGGGCGGCGGCCGATGTCGAAGCGGTCGGGGTCGGGGAAGTGCCCCGGGTCGCGGGAGGCGGCGGCGAGGGAGACGAGCACCGAGTCGCCCGCCGCGATCGCGGTGCCCGCCAGCTCCAGCGGCTCGGCCGCGAAACGGAACGCGGAGGCGTGGACGGGCGAGTGGTACCGCAGCGACTCCTCCACCGCTGCCTCGGTCAGCTCCGGCTCGGCGCGCAGGCGGGCGAGCTGGTCGGGGTGGGTGAGCAGGCCGTGCACGGTGGCCGAGATCAGGTTGACGGTCGTCTCGTGACCGGCGACGAGGATGAGGAAGGCCATGCCGAGCAGTTCGCCGGGGGTGAGTTCGCCGCGGTCGGCGGCGCCGACCAGATCGCCGAGCAGCGTGCCGTCCGGGGTGCGGCGCTTGGCGTCGGTCAGCTCGGTGAGGTAGCCGGTCAGCGCGGTCGCCGCCGACCCGGCCGCCTCGGGCGAAGTGGGCATGACCAGCTCGTTCGACCAGGTGTGGAAGCCCTGGCGGTCGGCCTCGGGCACGCCCAGCAGCTCGCAGATCACCGTGACCGGCAGCGGCAGCGCGTACCGGGCGACCAGGTCGGCCGTGCCCGCTCGCGGCAGCGCGTCCAGCAGGTCGTGCGCGACGCGTTCGACGCGCGGGCGCAGGGCGGCGGTCCGGCCCGGTGTGAAGTGTCCGGCGACCAGCCGGCGCAGGCGGGTGTGCTGCGGCGGGTCGCTCTGGAGCATGTTGTGGCCGATGGCGTGCCCGCCGTCGCTCTGCCAGGACGCGGAGTGCCGGATGTCGTTGCGCAGCCGGGGGTCGGTGAGCGCGGCCCGCGCCGCGTCGCGCGTCACCACCAGCAGGCTCTCCCCGCTGCCCGGCACGAGCACCCGGTGCACGGCGCCCACGGCCCGCAGGGCGGCCAGTTCCTCGGAGGTGGGCGCGGTCATGGGACCTCCTGTGAAAGAGACGGCTGAACGGGGAGTGCTAAACGGAGAATGCTAAACGGGGAGTGCTCCCCATTTCCTCGGCCGACGATAGCATCGGCGTTCGGAGCACGGGGAGCACTCCCCGGTTCGTACGATCCGGAGGGCGAGGATGACCGTCGGCGCACGCGACGGAGCGCCCCGGCAGCGACGTGACGCACGGCGCAACCGGGAGCTTCTGCTGGAGGCGGCCCACGAGGTGTTCACCGAGCAGGGGCTGGACGCCGCGCTGGACGTGATCGCGCGCCGCGCGGGGGTCGGCAACGCGACGCTCTACCGCCACTTCCCCACCCGTGCCGCTCTGGTGGACGCCGTGTTCCGGGACTCGCTGACCGGCACGATGGACGCCGGGGAGCGGGCCAGGAAGGCGCCGGACGCGTGGGCCGGGCTCACCGGCTATCTGGAGGCGGTCTTCGGCGCCCTGGCCGCGGACCGGGGCTCCAACGACCTCATGACCACGCACCTGCGGGGCGTCGACAGCCTGGAGGCGGTGCACGAGCACAACCGCCGGACCGTGGACACGCTGCTGACCCGCCTGCGCGACGAGGGCACCGTCCGCGCCGACGTCACCACCGAGGACGTACTGTTCGGGCTCGCGGCGCTCGGCCGCGCCGTCCCGGCCCTGACCGCCGCGACCGCGGCCACGGCGGCCGCCGAGTCCGCGGACGTATCCGCGCCGGATGCCTGGCGCCGCCCTCTCGCCCTGTTCCTGGGCGGTCTGCGCGCCGCACCGGTCGCCGCGGCCCTGCCCGCGCCCGCGCTCACCGCCGCCGAACTCGGCGAGGTGCTGCGCGAACTGGGCCCGCACCGCACCCGCGCCGGGGACCGCGAGCCCCGCGCGTGAGGCGGGCCGGGCTCAGCCCCGGGAGCCGGTGCCCGTGCCGGTACCGCTGTCGGTACCGGGGTCGGTGTCCTCGCGCTTGACCGTCTCCCCCGGGATGACGCGCGGCGTCCCCGGTTCGTCCGCGTCCCGGGCCGCGCGGGCCTCGGACTTGAGGATGCGGGCCGACTTGCCGGCCGAGCGGGTCAGCTCGGGGAGCTTCTTGACGGCCAGGACGGCCGCGACGACGACGAGAATGATCGCGAGCTCGCTGAGTCCGAACACGGCGCTCTCCTGGGGACGTACGGTTGCGGGCCCGCGGCACGGGCCCGCACGGAATCTACGGCACGGCCGGCGGGCCCGGCGCCCGCGGGGCCTGGTGACTCTCGGACGCTTTCAGGGGCTCTCAGAGGTCGAACTCGTGCGGCGGCAGGTCGAGGGCGTAGCACGCCTCGCGGACCACGGCGCGCTCGTCCTTGTCGAAGTCCCCGTCGGCGCCGCCGATCACGATGCCGATCTGGACCACGGCCCGCGCCTCGGCGGGCTTCTTCTTCGCCTTGGCGATCTCCTGGAGGATGCCGACCTTGCCGAAGGCGAAGTCGGCGGTCAGCTTGTCCAGGTTCTCCTCGAAGCGGCGGCGCAGGTCGTCGGCGGGGAAGTTCTGCAGCACCTCGTTGGTCGAGATCAGCTGCGCGACCCGCTGCCGCTCCGAGGCGTCGACGGTGCCGTCGGCCGCCGCGACCAGCGCGCACATCGCCATGCTCGCGTCGCGGAAGGCGCCGCTCTTGAGGTCGTTCTTCTTCGCCACGAGCTGCGTCTGCATCTGCGACGCGGACTCCTTGAAGCGGTCCCACAGGGCCATGAGAACTCCGTACTCCGTACCGGTCGGACGGGAAGGGGGGTGACGGGAAGGGGTGTGAGGGGAAGGGGTGATCGGGCTGGTCGCGGAGACCGGGACCCGGCCCCGAACCTCTACAGCACTGTAGAAGCTATCAGTCTTCCCCGTCGTCGGAGTCGCCCTCGAAGAAGTCCCCCACCTCGTCGACGACTTCGGCCGCCACCATCCCCCCGGCGATCCCCGCGGCCCCGGCCATGACGGCCGCACCGACCCCGGAGTCGTGGCCGTACACCGCGTGGGAGCCGTACGACGCCCGGTGCTCGACCAGCTCCCGCACCCAGCCGTCGACGAGGGCGTTCCAGTCCTGCGGTCCGGCGGGGCCCTCGTGCGGGACGGTGAAGCGGCTGAGCGCGTCGTGGCCGCCGTGGCCGTCGGGGCCGTCGGTGAACGGGCCGCCGCGCTTGTCCGCCTCCAGCACCACCTCGAGGGCGCCGGGCACGGCCAGGAAGGTCAGCTCGATCTCGTCGACCTGGTGGGCGTAGTGCGGGGGCGGGGACAGCTCGATCTCCTGGTAGAAGGGCAGCTGCTGCCCGGTGCCGCCGATGCGGCCGTACTCCAGGTCGGCGGAGCGGAAGCCGAAGCCGAGCCCGCCGAGGGCCTCCAGGACGGCCTCCTGGGCCGGGAGCGGCGCCACGGCGAGCGGGTCCAGGTCGCCGCTGTCCCGGGCGCCGGCGACCGCCAGCTCGGTGCGCACGCCGAGCACGACGCCCAGCTGCTGCCCGTACAGCTCGGTGGCCGGGGTCTCCCAGGGCAGCGTCACCGTGAACGGGATGCTCGTCTCCTCGCCCGCCGCGAGCCGGAAGGCCCCGCCCACGGTGTGCCGGTCGAAGACGACGACGCCCTCGCCGTCGCCCCCGTGCTCCCCGTGCTCGGTTTCCACGCGGGCCACCAGCTCCAGTGCGACGTGCTCGACGTCGTGGTCCGTGGTGCCGCCGACGAGGTGGACCCGGCCGGACAGGGTGCCTCCCGGCCGGGCGGCGCCCGGGTCGAGCGTCGTGTCCACCGTGGGTCCGCCCACGCCGAGGGAACCGAGCAGCCGCTTGAACACCATCGAGGCGTTCTCTCCTTCACGTTCGTGTGGGGAACAACCGGAACCGCCCGGCCGTTCTCTACAGGCGAGTAGAAGCATAGGGGTCTCAGGACTCCCGATCTTTTTGCTCGTCCTTTACCATGAGGGAGAACCCTCGGGTGCCCGGCTGGTACCGGCGCCCATCGACCCCGTTAAGGAGTCCCGTTCCGTAATGGAGCCCCCTAGTACCGGCCGTGCCGCGGCCCGCCCGCCAGTTCCCCCGTACGTGCGTGAGGGAAGCGGGGTGGCACGGTGACCGAGGTCCTGCTGCTCCTGCTGGCCCTCCTGCTCACCCTCGCCTGCGCGGTCTTCGTCGCGGCCGAGTTCTCCCTCACCACCGTCGAGCGCTCCGACCTGGAGCGTGCCGCCGAGTCCGGTGAGCGCGGCGCGGACGGCGCCCTGAAGGCCGTACGCTCCCTGACCCTCCAGCTGTCCGGTGCCCAGCTCGGCATCACGGTGACCTCGCTGGTCATCGGCATGCTGGCCGAGCCGTCGATCTCGGTGCTGCTGCGCGGCCCGCTGACGGCGATCGGCCTGGGCGGCGCCGCCTCGACGGTGGCGACCCTGCTCGGCGTGGTGCTCTCCACCGTCGTCCTGATGGTCGTCGGCGAGCTGGTCCCCAAGAACTGGGCGATCTCCCGCCCGCTGGCCGTCGCCAAGGTCGTCGCGGGCCCGCAGCGCGGCTTCACCACCGCCTTCGGCCCCTTCATCCGGCACCTGAACGGCACGGCGAACCGTGTCGTGCGCCGCTTCGGCCTGGAACCGGCCGAGGAGCTGGCGTCCGCCCGCAGCGCCGAGGAGCTGGTCGCCCTCGCCCAGCACTCGGCCGCGGAGGGCGCCCTGGAGGCGGACTCGGCCGAGCTGTTCGTCCGTACGCTCCACCTGAGCGAGCTGACCGCGGAGAACGTCATGACGCCGCGCGTGGACGTCAAGGCCCTGGAGGCCCACGCCACCGCCGCCGACGCCGCGAACCTCTCGCACGCCACCGGCCTGTCCCGCTTCCCGGTCTACCGGGACAGCCTGGACGAGGTCGTCGGCACGGTCCACATCCGCGACGTGCTGGCCCTGGAGCCGGACCGGCGCCGGGCCACCCCCGTCACCGAGCTGGCCACCGCGCCGCTCCTGGTGCCGGACAGCCTGCCCGCCGACCGCCTGCTGGAGCGCATGCGCGCCACCCGCACCATGGCCGTCGTCATCGACGAGTACGGCGGCACGGCGGGCGTGGCGACGGTCGAGGACATCGTCGAGGAGGTCGTCGGCGAGGTGCGCGACGAGCACGACCCGGTCGAGATACCGGACCTGCTGCCCGCCCCCGCCGACCCCGACGGCCGCGCGGCCTGGGAGGCCGACGGCTCGCTGCGCCTGGACCACCTGGAGCGCATCGGCCTGACCGCGCCGGAGGGGCCGTACGAGACCCTGGCCGGCCTGGTCGCCACCCACCTGACGCGCATCCCCGCCAAGGGCGACGTGGTCGCCCTGGACGGCTGGCGCATCGACGTCCTCGACGTCGACCACCACCGCGCCGACCGCCTCCGCGTCACGGCCCCCGTGCCGGACGACGCCCGGTCGGCGTACCAGCAGCAGCCGGCCGGCGAGCGGTCGGCGCGGGACGAGCGGGAGCCGGCCCGATGACCGTCGTACAGCTCTTCATCGGCGCGCTGACGCTGCTGACCAACGCGTTCTTCGTGGGCGCCGAGTTCGCCATGATCTCGGTGCGCCGCAGCCAGATCGAGCCGCGCGCGAAGACGGGCGACAAGCGCGCCCGGATGACCCTGTGGGGCCTGCAGCACATCTCCCAGATGATGGCCACGGCCCAGCTCGGCATCACCGTCTCCTCCCTGGTGCTCGGCGCGGTCGCGGAACCGGCCATCGCGCACCTGATGGAGCCGGTGTTCGAGGCGGTCCACATGCCGCACGCGCTGGTCCACCCGGTGGCCTTCGCCATCGCCCTGGCCCTGGCGACGTACCTGCACATGCTGATCGGCGAGATGATCCCGAAGAACATCGCGCTGGCCGCCCCGGCGACCACCGCGCTGCTCCTCGGCCCGCCGCTGGTCGCCCTCACCCGGGCCCTGAAGCCGGTCGTCTTCGGCATCAACGCCTTCGCCAACACGCTCCTCAAGCTGCTGCGGGTGGAGCCGAAGGACGAGGTCGAGGCCGTCTTCACCGACGACCAGCTGGCCCGCATGGTGGTCGACGCCAGCGAGGCCGGACTGCTCACCCCGGCCGACGGCGAACGCCTGCGCGACGCGCTGGAACTGGGCACCCGCCCGGTCGGCGAGATCCTGGTCCCGGCCCAGAAGATGCGCACCGTCCCGCACACGGTCACCCCGGCCGAGCTGGAACGCATGGCCGCCGACGCGGGCTACTCCCGCTTCCCGGTGACCGGCCCCGGCGGCACCGTCCTCGGCTACCTGCACATCAAGGACACCCTGGGCCTGACCGACCGCGAGAGCCCCTTCCCGCGCACGGCCCTGCACCGCGTCACCCGCGTCCGCATCGACACCCCCCTGGACGACACCCTCACCGCCCTGCGCACCGAGGACAGCCACCTGGCCGCCGTCACCGGCGAGACGGGCTCGGTCCTGGGCTTCGTCACGATGGAGGACGTCCTGACAGAACTGGTGGGCCCGACGACGCCGGTGGCGTCGTAACGCGACGCGGCCGATCGCCCCCCGGTCGGCCGCGTTCCGTTCCCTTCCAGGCGCCTTGTGCGGTTGACCCCCGATTGCCCCCACCACGCATTAGAGTGCCGCCGTGCGCTGAGTGTGCTGTGAGTCACAGCGCGACACGGCGGACGGCTGGGGGACGGGCTGGGGGAGTCCGTCCGCGCTGGAACGCAAGTGCTTGGGGGGTTCTGTGTACGAAATGATCAAGGGGTCCAACGTCGCCCTGTCGACTCTGAGCGACAGTGTCAGCTCGGTGATCGTCAGCCTGGGATGGGCCAGTCCGACCGGCGAAGGCGATGCGGACGTGTCCGTCCTGCTGCTGGGCGGCCAGGGGAAGGTGCGCAGCGACGCCGACTTCTACTTCTACAACAACGCGGTCGCCGCCGACGGCAGTGTGCAGCTCCTGGGCAAGGCTCCCACGGGGGAGGGCAGCGAGGACCGTATCGTCTTCGATCTGACGGCGATTCCGCCGGACGTGGAACGGGTGGTCGTCGCCGCGAGCCGGTACGAGGGCGCCCGTTTCGGAGAGCTGGACGACCTTCGGGTGACCTTGGCCGACGGAACCGGCGACGGCCTGCTGCGGTTCGCGATCGACGACGCCGGGTCGGTGAGCGCCTTCATCTTCGGCGAGTTGTACCGCCGCGGTGAGGAGTGGAAGTTCCGGGCCGTCGGCCAGGGCTACGACAACGGCCTGGCCGGGCTCGCGACCGACTTCGGCGTGGACATCGACGACGACGCGTCCGGCGAGGACGGGCAGCCGGACGACGAGGCGGAGGACGTCGCCCGCCCCGCGACCGTCACCGAGGAGGAGCAGCAGCCCCGCCCCGCGGAGCCGGAATCCGCACCCGTGGCGACGGCCGATCCGGTGCCGTCCGCGCCGTTGGAAGCGGTCCCCGCTCCCCGGCGGTCGGAGGAGGACGCGCAGCCGAAGAAGACCGCCGCCCGTCCGCGCACCGCCAAGAAGAAGGTCACCCTGCCCAAGGTGGTGAAGAAGTCCCTTGCGGAGAACGACTCCTGGAGGGAGGCAAGGCTCTTCCCGGTGTCCGCGCTCAAGAGCGACCGGGACCGTGAGACACGTGCCACCTCGGTACTGCTCTCGGTGATGGCGCAGGTGCCGGAGTTCGGCAGGAGGCTCACCGCCGCCTTCGGTGCTCCGGCCGGCCGCATGGAGACCTTCACCGAGGTCTCGTTGCCGCACGGCGACACCCCGCGCCGCCCGGACGGCGTCATCCGGGTGGAGCGGGCCGGGAAGTTGTGGACGGCGCTGGTCGAGACCAAGACCAACGGCAACGCGCTCAAGCCCGAACAGGTGCAGGCCTACGCGGACATCGCCGCCAGACGCGGCTACGAGGCCGTCATCACGCTCTCGAACGACGTCGCGCTGGAGGGCAGCCCGCTCGTCGACGTCAAGATCGACGGCCGGCGCAAGCACAAGGTGGCCCTGTGGCACCTGTCCTGGGCCGAGGTGGCCCACCAGGCACAGATGCTGCTGCGGCACGAGGGCGTCGGCAACGCCGCACACGCCTGGCTGCTCCAGGAACTCCTCCACTACCTCCAGCACGAGAACTCCGGCTGCCACGGCTTCCAGAACATGGGCGCCGCCTGGGTGCCCGTTCGCCGCGGCATCGACGACGAGACCCTGTGCCAGGGCGATCCGCGCCTGCTGGAGGTGGTCGAGAGCTGGGAGCGCCTCATCAGGCAGGTCTGCCTGGGACTCGGCGGCGAACTCGGGCACAAGGTGCTCCCCGTACAGCGCGCCAAGCGCGGAGCCGACCCCGGGGCCCGGCGTGCGGACATGGCGGACCGACTGTGCGCGGACGGCAGACTGCACGCCGAACTGCGCATCGAAGGCACCCCGGGCGTACTGGCGATCACCGCCGACCTGCGCACCGGAAAGCTGCGCACGTCCTTCGACATCCCGGCACCCGAGCAGGGATACCCCCTGACCTGGTCGAAGCGGCTCATCAGACGGCTAGCCGAGGCACCGGCCGACCTGCACGTGGAAACCCTTGTCGAAGGCGAGGCGGGCGGACCGCGGGGCACTCTGGAGCGGTTGCGCCCGGAGCCCGCGGACATGCTCCCGAAGAACGGAGCCCAGATCACCGGCTTCCGGCTCTCCCTCTTCAAGGGCATGGGCAACTCCCGCGGCAAGACGGAGTCGGGCTTCATCCGGAGCGTCGACGACGCCGTGCAACGGTTCCACGCCTCCGTCGTCACTGCCTTGGACCGGTCGGCTCCACGACCGACACCCTCGGCGGAACGCGCCGCGGCGACCTGATCACCGAACGACGGCGAGGAGCCCCGGTCGTGCGAACGGCCGGGGTCGGCTCGGTGCCGGGGGCCACCGGTGGACCCGGGTCCGGTGCGCGATGCTTGCCGCATGTTCGAGACGATCCGGTGGCGTTGCCACGTACGCGCCAGTGACCGCCGCGGGGCCGAGCGCGTAGTCGGCCGGCTGGCACGGATAGCGACGCCCTGGTCGCTGGGAGCCCCGGGAACGGACGGTGAGTTCGACGGGGTCGCCTCGGCGAACACCGGGTCCCGCTTCGCCGTTGCGGGAGTCGAGTGGATGGAGTTCTACGTCACCGGCCGGCGGGTCTGACGCGGGAACCTCGGCGTGAGCGCGTTCGTCTCCACCCACGACAGCGACAGCGACAGCGAGATCCGTACCCGTCGGGGGGAGACGCCCATGGCCATGGTCGGCCTGTTCTGGATCACTGAGGGGTGTGTGTATCTGGGGGCGAAGCCTGTTGGTGCGGGGCCCGGTGTGCGGCTGACCGAGGGGGGGGTGGAGATCCTGGGGGACGGGCAGGGCGGTCGGTCCTGGGGGTGGGACGAGGTGCGGGGGCTGGACGTGCGCGACGTGGCCGTGCGGTCGGCCGGGCGGCGGCTGGCCTCCATGGCGTTCGACTCGGTCGTCGTGCTGTTCACGGGCGACGGCGAACAGCCGCCGCTGTTCACGGTGTGCGTGGAGACCGAGGGCGACGGCACGGTCGAGGCGAGCGTGCTGGCCGCCGTCACCGGTGGTATCCACACGCCCGACGAGTACGACCTGTCCCGTTCCCTTCTCGCCCGCCTCGCCGACGGCACCACCACCGTCGGGGAGCTGGTCGGCTGGCGCCGGGACGAGCCCGAGGACGTCGCCCCCACCAAGGACCAGCGCCTGGCGCTGCTACGGGAGTGGACGGCGGCCGCCGTCTGACGGACGGGTCGGTCGCCGACGTGGCCGATCCTTGGCCGATCCGTAGCCGACCGTTCCTAGTCAGTGAGCAGGAGTGAGTCTTGGACCCAGTCCTGGTCACTGCGGACATCCCGAACGGTTTTGGGTGTCCTGGTCGCCCGCGTTCGCTCCGCGTCCGGCTGCACGGATCGTGTCCGTGGTCCGGGGATGCGGGGGCGGGTTTCCTCACGCCTGCGGTCACGTGGTCGGGCCTGGGCGCTCCGATGCCCCTGCACATCACTCTGGTGTACAGGGGGCGGTGTCGTCCGTCGCCGGATCGCGTGTCCGAGGGCGCGCCTACCGATCGCCACCGAGGCGGCGGCGTGTCGGGAAGTCTTGCGGTTTTTGCTGGTCAGTGGTTTCTGCCAGTGCTGTGCGCCCCACATCGAGGTGTAGGCGGGATCGACGGCGATCACGCTGATGCCGGCCTCCGTGCACATCGACAGCAGGCGGGCGCGGAGGCGGCCGGTGGGGATGCCGGAGATGAGCTGCCGGAACTTCTTCTTCCGGCCGTGCTTCTCGCGGGTTGCGGAGTCGGTGAAGTCGAGGTCCTCGATGGCGATTGCCTGCACGCCCGTCGTCTGGGCCCAGTGCAGAAGCCGGGTGAGGGCGTGGCGGAGCTGCGCGTCCCGGTGGTCGGCGGTGCCGGTGAGGTCGTAGTCGATGCGGCGGGGGCTGCCGGTCGGGTTGCCGTGCTCGTCGAGGAGCCACGCGGCCAGATGGTCCGCGTTCGTGTCGACACCGATCACACCGTCGGGGCGCAGGGCGTCCAGCGGGATCACGGGGAGGTCTTTGCGGGTCCAACTGGCGTCGAGGTACCAGCGGTCACGGGTCACGTCGAAGTGGATTCGGTAGGCCACGGCCCGGTTCTCTTCGATCCGGTCGCGCCATTCCTCGCCACGGTGCGGGAACGACACCTTCGCGGTGAGGATGTACCGGCCGCGCTTCGCGTTGGCCAGGTCAGCAAGCGGCGCCGGAAGTCTGATGCTGATCTCGCCGTCGGGGGTGACGCGGATCGTCTCGTTGCCGTGCCGTTTGCCGGACTCGCCGTCAGCGGTCACAAACCAGCGGGCGGCCTCCCACTGCTGACGCCAGGCCGCCTCGGTGAGACCGGCGGCGTCCAGGTTGTGGCGGGTGTTGAGCAGTCGCCTGCCGCCGCGTACGACCGAGACGCGCCCGGCTTCACGCTCGGCGCTTACCTGCTCGTAGCGGTCTTCGAGGACTGCCAGGCGGCGGGTCTTGGCGAACCACTCGCCCTTGGAGCGGTAGCCGCCGGGCTTCCCCTTGCAGCCCCTCTGCCCGATCGGCAGCGACAGCCGGTGCCGTACCGTCGCGATGCCGGCGTCCAGCGATTGCAGGTGAGCGTGCTGGGCGCGGCGGGACAGGCCCCACTGGTCGTGGGTGTTGGAGGTGACCGAACCCGCCCACCGCGATGACGAGGCGGCCGTCAGCTCCCGCTTCCGCTCAGCCCACCTGTCGGTGGAATGGTCCAGGCCGTCACGGCAGCGGCGGGCCAAGTCCGCGGAAGCCAGCCGACCCATGTGGGCGCCCACGGCCCGCAAGACCTGCTCATCCTGCACAGCGAGGCCCTTGAGCCGGTCCCGGATGCTGACACCGGACGGACCGTCGGCGACAAACGGCCGGGCAATCTGCCTGAGCAGTTTCTTCTCAGCCATGCCCGGCAGCCTCCAGCGCCTTCCTGGCGCGGTTCTTCGCCGACCTCCGGCCGTACAGGCGGGCGCAGAACGACGTCAGCACATCCACGACGTCCTGCACCAGGTCGTCTTCGACCTCTCCGTCATCCAGCACCACCAGGCGACGCCCGGTCGCGAACAGGGCGGCCTCGACGAGTTCGACGTTCACCCGGCCCAGACGGTCCTTGTGCTCGACCACGACCGTGGTCACGGCGGGGTCGGTCAGCAACCGCTTCGCCTTCGGCCGGGCACCGTTCATTCCCGAGGCGATCTCCGCTTCCACCCGCACGACGCGGTGACCGGCCTTGACCGCCCACTGCGACAACCGGGCAACCTGACGCTCCAGATCGGCCTTCTGGTCATGGGAGGAGACACGGGCGTACAGGCCCAGACCACCGACCGCCTCCGGCGCCGCGGCAGCGTCGATGTTCACCAGGACCGTGCGCGGCCCGACCCTCCCCCAGACTCCGTCCGGGGGGACCCCCATCCGCCGGTACCGGAAGAGTCCCCTCACGGAACCAGCGATACGCGGTCTGCGGATGCACACCCTGCGCCTTCGCCCACTCCGTCAGATTCACACTCCAGCAACGACACTCACTCATGCATGGTTACGCTCACTCACCCGGCTTCGAGAACCAGCAGTTGACAACCCCCTACCGGGGTATTACCCCCGGCTTGGCTCCCTGGAGTGACGTCCCGGCCCGCAGCGGCTTCCTACCTTCCCTCCGTCAGCGTCACGACGAGACGGAGGAGGCGGACGGATGGGTCGCTTCAGGAGGGTCCTGACCACCGCCGTACTGACCACGCTGCTGGTCGGCGGCACGGCCGGCTGGGCGTCGGCGAGCGGTGAGAGCGCGCCCGGCGGGCCGCTCCCCGGTACCGCCGCCTGGCTGGCGGACGACTCCCTCGGCCGAAAGCTGCCGGACCCCGCCACGGCCACCCCGGCCGAGGTGGCGGCGTTCTTCGCCTCTCTGAGCGGCGCCCAGCGGGAGAGACTAACCGAGGACCATCCCACCGTGGTGGGCAACCTCGACGGCGTCCCCGTGCACCTCCGTTACGAGGCCAACGCGCCCGCGGGGGACCGGGTGCTGGCGTACGACCCGCGCGGGCGCGGGACGATCGCGCGGGTCGCGGGCGACCTGGAGAACGCCGCCCACGTCTCGGTGATCGTCCCGGGCTCGGACATCGACGCCGGGACCTTCGACCGTACGGCCCAGCGGGCCGCCGACCTCCAGGCGGAGGCGGGCGACGACACCGCCGTCATCGCCTGGGCCGGGTACACGACGCCCTCCGGCATCGGACTCGACCTGGCGACGGGCCGGCTCGCCGAGGCGGGTGCCGAGCGGCTGGTCCGTCTCACCGAGGGGCTGGACGCGGCGGGTCTGCCCGATCCCTCCCTCTTCTGCCACAGCTACGGGTCGGTGGTCTGCGGCCTCGCCGCCGACGACACCGACGCGAAGAACATCGTCGTCATGGGCTCGCCCGGCATGCGCGCCGACGACGTCGGCGACCTCCGTACCGCCGCCCACGTCTGGGCGGCGAAGTCCCCGGACGACTGGATCGACCGCGTCCCCAACGTCGAGTTCCTGGGCCTCGGCCACGGCGCCGACCCCACCTCGCCCGGTTTCGGTGCGACCGTCCTGCCCGCCGACGACGTCCCGGCGCACGACGAGTACTTCGCGCCCGGCACCTCCACCCTGGCCGCGTTCGCGGCGATCGCGGACGGAGAGCGCTCATGAGGGGGCTGCCCGCCAGGCTCGCCCGGCTCGGCGCCCGGGTCGACGAGCGGACCCCGGCCCACCGCGACCGCGCCGTCGACGGCCTGCGCGCGCTGGCGCTGCTGGCCGTGCCCACCGGTCACTGGCTGGTCGGCGGGTTCACCCTCGACGGCGGCGGCGGGCTGCACAACGCCAGTCCGCTGGCCGCGTTCGGCGCCCTGGCCCCGGCGAGCTGGGTCCTGCAGATGCTGGGCATCTTCTTCCTCGTCGGCGGCTACTCCTCCTACCTCTCCTACCGGCGTCGCAAGGGGTCGGTCCGCCAGTGGACGGTCGGGCGGCTCAGGCGGCTGGGGCGGCCGGTCCTCGGTGTCACGGCCGTATGGGCGCTGCTGCTGCCTCTTCTGCACTACGGCCTCGGGGTGCCGGGCGACACCCTGCACACCGCCGCCACGCTGGTCGTCCAGCCGTTGTGGTTCGTCGGCGTCTACGCCGTGATCACGGCCCTCACCCCGTACTGCGTCCGCGCGTCCGAACGCCTGGGCGCCCGGGCCGCGGTGCCGTTGATCGGGTCCGTCGCGGTGGTCGACTTCCTGCGGTACGGGCCCTTCGCGGACGCGATGCCGTCCTGGCTGAGCCTGCTCAACCTGCTGCCGGGCTGGATGTTCGCCTATCAGCTCGGCGTGTCCTGGGCGGCCGGGCGGATCGGCAGACGCGGGGCGTGGCTGCTGCTGGCCGGCGGTGCGGCGCTGTTCGCCGTGCTGCTGCTCGCCTTCCACTACCCGATGTCGATGGTGGGCGTGCCCGGCGAGGCCCGGACCAACTCCCACCCGCCGTCCCTGCTGGTCCTCGCGCTCGCCGCCGCCCAGTCCGGCGCGGCGATCCTGCTGCGCGACCGGCTGGCCCGGCTGCTGCGGCGGCCCGCCCTGTGGGCGCCGGTGGTGATCGTCAACCTGTCGGCGATGACGATCCTGTGCTGGCACCAGACGGCGATGCTCGCCGCCGCCGTCCCCGGCTCGTACTTCGGTGAGATCCCCGGGCTGACCGCCGCACCCGACACGGGCGGCTGGGTCCTGGCCCGGCTGGCCTGGATGCCGCTCTTCGCGGGGCTGCTCGTGGCGATCGCGAGGTTCGCCCGGCCGCTGGAGTCCCCGTGGGACCGCACCGGCACGGCCCGGCGGGCGGTGGCGGCGGTACTGGCGGCGGGCTTCGGCTACTTCGCGCTGGCGGCGTGAACCGGCGACTCCCCCCCCCAGACCCGATCCGACCCGATCCGATCCGACGCGATCCAACCCGACGCGGCCAGACCCGACGCGATCCGACCCGACGTGATCCGAACCGACCACACCGTCAAGGAGCCCTTCCATGCCCCTGCCCCGCGACACCGCCCCGCCGGACACCGGCAGATCCCGCGACGGCAGCGAGTTCACGCCGCTGCTGCGCGACGTCAAGGAGCAGCAGCTGCTCGAACGGCGCACCGGCTGGTACGCGCGCACCATAACGGTCAACGCGCTCGGTCTCGCCGCCGTCGGCACCGGCATGGCGCTGCTCGGCGGCTCCTGGTGGGTGCTCGCGCTCGCGCCCGTCCTCGCGGTCCTGTGTGCCCGTACGGCGTTCATCGGCCACGACGCGGGCCACGCCCAGATCAGCGGCAGCCGTGCCGTGAACCGCCGCATCGGACTGGTCCACGGCAATCTGCTGCTCGGCATGAGTTACGCGTGGTGGAACGACAAGCACAACCGCCATCACGCCAACCCGAACCACATCGACAAGGACCCCGACGTCGCCGCCGACGTCCTCGTGTTCACCCGCGGGCAGGCCGTCACGCGCGCGGGTTTCCGCGGCTGGCTCACCCGGCACCAGGCGTGGCTGTTCTTCCCGCTCACCCTCCTTGAGGGCCTCGCCCTGAAGCTCCACGGCTTCCAGGACCTGCGGCGCCAGCAGGGCCGGGCGCGCCTGGTGGAGGGCGCGCTCCTGGCCGCCCACGTCGCCGGATACGTCACCCTGCTCCTGACGACCATGCCGCTCGCGCACGCCCTCGTCTTCGCCGCGCTCCACCAGGCCCTGTTCGGGCTGCACCTGGGCATGGCCTTCGCGCCCAACCACAAGGGGATGGACATGCCCGACCCGGACTCCGACGCGCAGAAGTGGGGGCACCTGAGGCGCCAGGTCCTCACCTCCCGCAACATCAGGGGCGGCCTCTTCACCGACTGGTTCCTCGGCGGCCTCAACTACCAGATCGAGCACCACCTGTTCCCCAGCATGCCCCGCCCGCACCTCGGACTGGCCCAGGCCGCGGTCAAGGCCCACTGCCGCGACCTCGGCATCCCCTACGCGGAGACCGGCCTCGTCGACTCCTACCGGCAGGCCCTGCGCCACATGCACGAGGTGGGAGAACCGCTGCGTGCCGACATCTGAGGAGCCGACGCCGTGCGCCCCCGTGGACGCCGCCCCTCCGGACGCCGTCGCGGCGCACACCGGGCACCTAGGCTGGTGCCCATGACCCCAGTGGAGGCGGAACGCCCGCGCGCGCTGCTCGCGGGGGCGTCGCGGCGGTGGGTGCGGCTGCTGCCGTGGGCCGTGGCGTTCGTGCTGTGCGTCGCGCTGCTGCCCACGACCATCGTGGTCCTCAGCGCCGACTACGGGCTGAACGGCGGCCTCGCGAGCGCGCTGGCCGTCGCCCAGGCCGCCCCGCTGCTGCTCGCCGTCGTACGGCCGCTGCAGGCCTGGTACGTGGTCTTCGCCGCGGACGTCGCCGGTGCGCTCGCCCTGCTCACCGTCGATTTCCAGGAGCGGCTGCTGTGGCCGTTCCCGCCCATGGAGATCGTCGGGTACATCGGCCTCTGCCTCGCCCTGGGCCTGAGCGAGCGGCGCCGGACGCTGCTGCTGGTGTGGCTGGCGACCGCCGGCGCCAACGTCGGCCTGGGCTTCGTCCCGCCGCACGGCACCGACGCCAAGGACCTGCTGTTCACCATCCTCGGGGGCGTCGCGCTCCTGCTGGGCGGCGCGCTGCGCGAGCGCTCCGAGGTGCAGCGCAGGCTGGTCGAGCAGGAGACGATCAGCGAGGCCGAGCGGGGCCGGCGCACGCTCCTGGAGGAACGCGCCCGCATCGCACGCGAGCTGCACGACGTGGTGGCGCACCACATGTCCGTCATCACGGTGCAGGCGGACACCGCCGAGTACCGCCTCGCGGCGCTGCCGCCGGACGTGCGGGAGGAGTTCACGTCCATCGCGGCGACCGCGCGGGAGTCGCTCGGCGAGATGCGACGCCTCCTCGGAGTGCTGCGCAACGAGGAGGCGCACGGCGAACTCGTGCCCCAGCCGGGCCTCGCGCAGATCGGGCAGCTGGTGGAGGCGACCGCGAGGACGGGCGGGCCGGTGGACTTCACCCCCTGCGACGCCGAGGTGCCGGAGGCGGTGGGACTCTCGGCGTACCGGATCGTCCAGGAGGCCCTCGCGAACGTCGTACGGCACGCGCCGGGAGCGGCGACGCACGTGTCGTTGTCGGTGTCGGGGCCCGCCGACGAGCAGGGCGACGGGCGGGGCGAACGGCAGGGCGACGAGCGGTACGAGTGGCGCGGCGGGCAGCGGCTCACCGTCCTGGTCGTCAACGAGCCGCCGCCCGAACCGCCCGCCGGGCCGCTCGAAGTGGGCGGCACCGGGCACGGCCTGGTCGGCATGCGCGAACGGGTAAGGCTCGTCGGCGGCACCCTCGACGTGGGGCCGCTGCCGGACGGCGGCTTCCGGGTCGCCGCACAACTCCCCCTGACGGAAGAGGACATCACGTGACGACGCGCGTCATCATCGTCGACGACCAGGCCATGGTGCGGGCCGGCTTCGCCGCGCTGCTGGCCGCCCAGAGCGACATCGACGTGGTGGGCGAGGCCCCCGACGGCGCGCAGGGCGTCGAGCTGAGCCGGCGTACGCATCCGGACGTCGTCCTCATGGACGTGCGGATGCCCGAGATGGACGGGCTGGAGGCCGCGCGCCGGCTGCTCTCGCCGCCGCCGGGGGTGACCCACCGGCCGCGGGTGCTGATGCTCACCACGTTCGACGTCGACGACTACGTGTACGAGGCGCTGCGGGCGGGCGCCAGCGGCTTCCTGCTGAAGGACGCGCCGCCGGCCGACCTCATCGCGGCGGTCCGGGTCGTGGCCTCGGGCGACGCGCTGCTCGCCCCGTCCGTCACGCGCCGCCTGATCGCGGACTTCGCCCAGCAGCGCCCCGCGTCACGGGGCAAGCCCGCGCTGCGGCTCAAGGGGCTGACGGAACGCGAGACCGAGGTCCTCACCCTGGTCGCCCGCGGCCAGTCGAACACGGAGATCGCCGGGACCCTGGTGCTGGCCGAGCAGACGGTCAAGACGCACGTCAGCCGCGTCCTCACCAAGCTCGACCTGCGCGACCGCGCCCAGGCGGTGGTCTTCGCGTACGAGTCGGGGCTGGTGGCCCCGGGAGAGTAGCCCCCTACCGGGGTAGCACCTCCACATTGGCTCTCCGGTATGACGCCCGGCGCCGAGCCGTCCCCGCACTCTTCACCTCGTCACCAGGACGCACCAGCGCACGGACGAGGAGACGGCACCATGAGGCTACGCAAGGGCAAGCGGCAGAAGGCGGACGGCCGGGCGGGGGCGGACCACCGTGACCCCCGTGACCAGCGCCCCGAGGTTCCGGCCGCCACGCCCGGGCTCGCCGTCGAGCTGCGCGGGGTCCGGCGGCAGTACGGCCGCGGCGCGGGCACCGTGCACGCCCTCGCGGGCATCGACCTCGCCCTGCCGCGCGGCACCTTCACCGCCGTCATGGGCCCGTCCGGGTCCGGCAAGTCCACCTTCCTGCAGTGCGCCGCCGGGCTCGACCGGCCGTCGGCGGGATCGGTGCGCCTCGGCGGCACGGAGATCACCGGCATGAACGAGAACGAGCTGACCGAGCTGCGCCGCAGCCGCCTCGGCTTCGTCTTCCAGGCGTTCAACCTGCTGCCGTCGCTGACCGTGGAACAGAACGTCCTGCTGCCCATGCGCCTGGCCGGTCAGCGCCAGGACCACCGCCGGGCGGCCGAGGTGCTCGCGCAGGTCGGCCTCGCCGACAAGGCGCGGCGCCGGCCCGGCGAGCTGTCCGGCGGCCAGCAGCAGCGCGTGGCCGTCGCCCGCGCCCTGGTCACCACCCCCGACGTGATCTTCGCCGACGAGCCCACCGGCGCCCTCGACACCGGCACCGCGGCCGAGGTCCTCGGTCTGCTCAGGCAGGCGGTGGACACCCTTGGCGCCACCGTCGTCATGGTCACCCACGACCCGGCCGCGGCCGCCTGGGCCGACCGGGTGCTGTTCCTTGCCGACGGGGCCTTCGCCGACCACCTGGAGCGGGGTTCGGCGGAGCAGATCGCGGCGCGGATGACCGCGCTCACCGGCCGGGCGCGGGCGATGGCCGGGGCGGGGGTGGCGGCATGAGCCTCAAGCCCAACGGCCTGGCCCGCGCGGCCGTACGCTTCAAGCCCGCCTCGTTCGCGGGCACGTTCGTCGCGCTGATGATGTCGGCGCTGATCGTCGCGGCCTGCGGGGTCCTGCTGGAGACCAGCATCCGCGCCTCGGTGCCGGCCGAGCGGTACGCGAACGCGCCGGTCGTCGCGGCGGCCGACCAGTCCGCACGCGTCGTCGCCGACACCGTCGACGGCCCCGAGGAGACCGAGTACCCGCTGCCCGACACCGCCCGCGTGGACGCGGGGCTCGCGGCGAAGGCCGCCGGGGTGCCGGGCGCGGCCGCCGCCGTACCGGACTTCACCTTCCCGGTGCACGGCGGCGACGACGCGTCGGGGGCGCTCACCGGCCACGGCTGGGGCTCGCACGCCTTCACCGGCACCGCGCTGTCGAAGGGCGCCGCACCGCACGCGGGCGAGGTCGTGCTCGGCGCGGACGCGGCCCGTACCGCCAAGGCGGGCGTGGGTGACACCGTCGTACTGGAGACGGCCGACGGCCGGACCGGATTCCGGGTGTCCGGGCTGGCCGAGGCCGGTGCCGGGGACACCGCGGGCGAGAGGGCGGGCGGCGGGGCCACGGCCTGGTTCGCCGACGCCGAGGCGCCGGTGCTGGCCGGGCACCCCGGCAAGGCCGACGCCATCGCCGTGATGGCGAAGGCGGGGGTCGACACGGACGCCCTCGCCGCCGCCGTCGAGAAGGCCCTCACCGGCACCGGCGCGCAGACGCTCACCGGGGACGACCGCGGTGAGGTCGAGGACCACGGGCTGGCCTACGGCAAGGAGACGCTCTTCGCGATCGGCGGCTCCTTCGGCGGCATCGCCACCCTGGTCGCGGTCTTCACCGCGGCCGGCACGGTCGCGCTCTCCGTCGGCCAGCGCACCCGCGAGTTCGCGCTGCTGCGCGCCGTCGGCGCCACCCCGCGGCAGATCAGGCGCGCGGTCGCCTCCGAGGCGCTCCTGGTCGCCCCGCTCGCCGGGCTGCTTGGCTGCCTGCCGGGCATCGGGCTCGCGCACTGGTGGTTCGGGCAGATGCAGGACCGCGGGGCGGTTCCCGAGGCGGTCGAACTGCATGTCTCGGGGTTCCCGCTGCTGGCCGCCGTCGGCGTCGGACTGCTCACGGCGCTGGGCGCCGGGCTCGCGGCCGGGCGCAGGCCCGCGAAGATCAAGCCGGGCCAGGCGCTCGCCGAGGCCTCGGTGGAGCGGCTGCGGCCGGGTGTCGTCCGTACCGTCCTCGGCATCGCCGCGGTCGGCGGCGGCTCGGCGCTCGCCGGTGTGGCGGCCTCCGCCGCCGGTTCCGACGCGGCCAACGCCTCCCTCGGCGTGGTCATGCTCTTCATGCTGGCCGTCGCCCTGCTCGGCCCGATCCTGGCCCGCGCGTGCGCTGCCGTCTTCGGCCTGCTGCTGCGCGGCGGTGACGCCTCCGCGTCGCTGGCCGCCGCCAACTCCCGCACCAACGCGCGCCGGCTGGCCTCCGCGATCACTCCGATCGTGCTGGCGATGGCCTTCGCCTCGACGCTGGTCTTCATGCACACCAGCGAGAGCCACGTCGCCTCGGAGCAGCTCCGCGACGGCATCACGGCGGACCACGTGGTCACCGACCCGGCCGGCCTGCCCGCCGACGCCGCCGACCGGGCCGCCCGCGCGCCCGGCGTCGACGCGGCCGTGAGCCTGCTGGACACGCAGGTGCTGGTGCCCGTCCGGGGCGGCGGCGAGACGTCGCTGCAGGGGACGGCGACCCAGGGCATCTCGGGCTCGGGGGCACAGCTCGCGAAGGTGCAGGACCTGGACGTGCGCGAGGGCAGCCTGGACCGGGTGGGACCGGGCCGCATCGCCGTCGACCGGACCCTCGCCACCGCCACGGACACCGGCCTCGGCGACAAGCTGTCGCTCTACCTCCCCGACGGCACGAAGGCCGCCCCGGAAATCGTCGCCGTCTACGGCCGCGGTCTGGGCCTGCCGGCCGTGACCATGGACCGTGCCTCCCTGGACGGGCACGTCACGTCCGCCTTCGCCGACACCCTGCTGGTCAGCGGCGGCGACGCCGGGCCGCTCGCCCCCCTCGGCGAGGTCACCGACGCCTCCGGCTACGCACTCGCGCAGAACGTGGACCGCGAGTTCGGCGCCTGGGCCAACTACATGATGGCCGCCGTCCTGGGCGGGTTCGCCGCCGTCGCCGCGGTCAACACCCTGGTGATGACGGTCCTGGACCGCCGCCGCGAACTGAACACCCTCCGCCTCGTCGGCTCCACCCGGCGCCAGGTGCTGCGCATGCTGGGCTGGGAGAGCCTGCTGGTGTCGGCGGCGGGGGTGGCCCTGGGCACCGCCATCGCGATGATCACGCTGACCCCGATGATGCGCGGCCTGACCGGCGAGCTCCCGCACGTCCCGCCGCTGCTGTACGCCGCCTTCGCGGCCACCGCGGCAGCCCTCGGCCTGGCCGCCGTCACCCTCCCGGCCCGCACGGCCCTGCGCGACCGGGGCGCGTGACCCAGCGACCGGCGTCCCGGCCCCACCGGGCCACCGGCGAACGGGCCCCCGGGGAGCATCTCCTCGCGGGGGCCCGTCGGCGGGCGGCCGGGACATGGTCGATCGCGCGCCTC
>NZ_JBIRFY010000017.1:0-78543 GCF_044327745.1 Streptomyces sp. NPDC018026 | reverse complement strand
CTCCCGGCCGGTCGGGTGCACGTCCCGGCCGGTCGGGTGCGGCCCACCGGGTCGCCCGGCGGACGGGCTTCCGGGGGAGCGCCTCCTCGCGGGGGCCCGTCGGCGGGCGGCCGGGGCATGGTCGGTCGCGGGCCTCCCGGCCGGTCGGGTGCACGTCCCGGCCGGTCGGGTGCGGCCCACCGGGTCGCCCGGCGGACGGGCTTCCGGGGGAGCGCCTCCTCGCGGGGGCCTGTCGGCGGGCGGCCGGGACATGGCGGGGCGCGCGCCTCCCGGCCGGTCGGGGACACGCCCTTGCCGGTCGGGAGGCACGCGCTTGCCGGTCGGGAAGCGGGACTTTGCCGGGCGGGAGGCGGGACCCCGCCGGGCGGGAGGCGGGACCCGGCCGTGCCGACGCGGGTCCGCCGGCGTGCCCCCGCCAGGTCGGCGACGGCCTGGCCGCCGCCGGTCCGGTGGCCCCCCGCCCCGTCCTCAGCTCGCCCTCAGCCCGTCCGCCGGGGGTGTGCGCAGGGCGTGGCGGGTGGGGAGCTCGGTCGTGAGGTACGACGTCAGTGCCACCGTCGCCGCCACCGCCGGGAGGAGCCAGGCGGGGCCGGCCGGCCAGGGGTGGCCGAGGAAGCCCTGGCCGAGGAGGGCCAGCGGGACGGCGGACAGCAGGAGGCCGGAGACGAGGGCCGCGGCGGCGATCACCGTGGCCTCGCGGCGCATCATCGCGCGGATCTGCCGGGGCGTCGTGCCGACCAGGCGCAGCGCGGCGATCTCCGTCCGGCGCTGGGCGGTGGCGGCGACCAGCTTGTTGGCGATGCTCAGCAGCAGATAGCCGAGGAGCACCACGACCACCGCCAGGTTGATCCACACCTCGGGCGGCGCGTCCGCGCCGGTGTCGTCCGCGGCCGTGCTCGCGACGGCGAGGCCCGGGCGGCCGGCGGCCAGCGCGGTGAGGCCCGCCGCGGCCCGGGACGTGCCGTCGGTGCGGACCAGGGCCCGCTGGTCCAGGCCGGTCGTGGTGTGCCCGGCGGCCAGTTGACGGGAGAGGACGACCGGGCCGAAGCCCAGCCCCCGGTCGTACACGGCGACGACCCGGGCCTCGACGCGCGCCCCGTCGCCGAGCACCAGGCGCACCTGCTTCCCGATCCCGGCGTCCCGCGTGCGGGCGGCCTCGGCGCTGACGGCGACCGTCGCCCCGGTCAGCCGGTCCAGGCCGCCGTCCGTCACACCGAGGTCCACGACGTCCCGGGCGTCCGGCGCCAGGATCATCGCCGGGGCCGACTCGACCGCGGGCTCGCCCAGTTCCTCGTACTCCCACACCACCGTGGTCGTCCCGGTCGGCGCGGCGGCCCGTACGCCGGGCACGTCCCGCACGGCGGACAGGGTGCCGTCGGGCAGCCCGCCCAGCGCCGGGGCCGTCAGCTCGTACTGGGCGAGCGTGCCGGTGCGGGTGTCGTCGGAGGTGGCGGCCAGCACCGTGGTCTGGGTGAGCGTGTACGTCAGGACGAAGACGATGCCCATGGCCAGCGGGCTGACCACACCCGACAGCCGCAGCGCGTAGGCCCGTACGTTGGACAGCGCCAGCCACGTCGGCGCCGCCACCCCGGGCCGCAGCCGCCGCACGGCGGCCTCGCCCGCGCTCCTGACCAGCGCCGGGCCGCACAGCGCCAGCCCGATCGCGGCGAGGATGCCCGCGATGGAGGTGACCGAGGCGCCGAGGACCGTCCGGGACAGCAGCGGCACCACCGAGAGTGCCAAGGCCCCGAGGATCAGCAGCAGCCCGGCCCCGGTCCGTGCTCGCGACGGGGTGCGCGGCTCGCTGCGCGACTCGGCGACCGCCTCGGTGGCCGGCATGCGCGAGGTGCGCCAGGCCGCGCACCGGGCGGAGAGCCGCACGGCCGCCGTGACCAGGAGCACCGTGACGAGGGCGGGCAAGGGACTGACGGTGAGGGGGAGTTCGGACGGGAGCACGTCGCGGTCGGCCAGCAGCTCCCGGAAGTAGCCCGCCAGCAGGTAGCCGGCCGCCACGCCCGGCACCAGGGCGAGGGCCGCGACGACCGTCGACTGCCCGGCGGCCAGCCGCCGGATCTGCTTCGGCGTCGCGCCGACCGCCCGCATCAGCGCCAGGTCGCGGCGCTGCCCGGCGATGGTCACCCCCAGCGCGCCCGCGACGACGAACCCGGTGATCAGCAACACGATCCCGCCGAGCGAACCGGCGAGCAGGATCAGCAGCGAGCGCGCCGCACCCGCGCCCGGCGCCACCGCCTCGCCCCGGTCCGCTCCGGTGGTCACCCGGAGCCCCGTGCCCGCGACCTCCTCGCGGACGGCGGCGGCCACCCGCGCCCCGGCACCGTCGGCGGTCCGCAGGCCGATCAGGTCGACGGTCCCCGCGCGCGGACCCTCGCCCCCGGTGCCGCGCCCGGCCAGCGCGGCGGCCGTCCCGTCCGCGAACCAGACGCCGCCGCCCGCGCCCGGGGCGTCGACCAGCGCGGAGATCCGGTAGGTGGCGGCGGGACGGCCGTTCGCCACGACCCGGACCCGGTCGCCCACCGCGAGGCCCGCCGCGTCGGCCGCCGCCCTGTCCACGGCGAGGGCCTTCGCGCCGGACGGCGCCCGCCCCTCGACCCGCGCGTCCGCCAGCAGCCGTGTCGAGGACCAGCCGTGCCCCGCCGTCACCGGGTCCTGCGCGACGGGGACGGGCCGTCCGCGGCCGTCGAGGAGCGCCGCCGGGAAGCCGATGTCGCCGACGGCCGCGGTGACGCCGGGCAGGGCGGCCAGCCGGTCGACCAGCGGGCCCGGGACGGTGGCCCGCTCGGGCAGTGCGACCGGCAGGTCCCCGCTCGGGTGGAACTCCTGGTCGGCGGCGACCACGACGTCCGCGCCGCCGAGCCGCCCGGGCGGCAGCTGCGAACGCAGCCCGGACTCGGCGAGCACACCGGTGGTGGTGAGCAGGGCCGCGCCGCCCAGCACCGCGCACGCCACGGCGAGCAGTGCGGTGATCCGGTGCGCGGCCATCCGCAGGGCGAGGTGCAGCATGCCTACCGCTCTCCCAACGCGACGAGACGCTCGGCCAGTTGCGGGGCCGTCGGCCGCTCCAGGGCCTCGACCACCCGGCCGTCGGCCATCACCAGCGCCCGGTGGGCGCGGGCCGCGGCGGCCGGGTCGTGGGTGACCATGACCACCGTCTGACCGAGGTCGTCGACGAGGGCGCGCAGCAGGCCGAGCACCTGGTGCGCGCTGCGCAGGTCCAGCGCGCCGGTCGGCTCGTCCGCGAAGACGACGGCCGGTTTCGCCGCCAGCGCCCGCACGACGGCGGCCCGTTGCTGCTGGCCGCCGGAGAGTTCGGCCGGGCGGTGCGCCAGCCGGTCGGCCAGCCCCACCCGCTCGGTCAGCGCGCGCAGCCAGTCCCGGTCCGGGCGCCGGCCGGCCAGGCGCAGCGGCAGCGTGATGTTGTCCTCGACGCTGAGCGAGGGGATCAGGTTGTACGCCTGGAAGACGAACCCGACGCGTTCGCGGCGCAGTTCGGTGCGGCGGGTCTCGTTCAGGCCGGAGATCTCCCGTCCGTCGATGCGGACGCTGCCGGAGGTGGGGGAGTCCAGCCCGGCGGCGCAGTGCATCAGGGTGCTCTTGCCGGAGCCCGAGGGCCCCATCACCGCGAGGAACGTGCCGTGCTCCACGGTCAGCGACACCTCGTCGAGCGCGCGGACCCCGCCCGGGTAGGTCCGGGCGACCCGGTCCAGCGCGATGGCGGGCGCCCGGCGCCCGGTGACGGTCGCGGCGGGGGCGGCGGTGCTCATCGCCGCCCCCGCAGGCGGCGTACGACGAGGGCGCCGGCGGCGAGGACGGTGACCACACCGCTGGCCAGGTGGAGCGGGGCGGCGGCACCGGAGAAGGAGAGGGCCATGTTGGCGACCGCGCTGAGTACCACGACGGCCCACAGCAGCGCGCGCACGACGTCCCCGCGGGAGACGGCGTCCGGGCCGTCGCCGTCGCCGTACCCGGGGGCAGGGGCGGTCTGGGGCGTGCCCAGGCGGTAGGGGTCCTGGTGGTCCTGGTGGGTCATGGCTGCGGCCTCCGTCGGCGTCGCTCCCGGTCGTTTTCGTCGCCTTCGACGCTAGGGAGCGAGACCCCCCGCGGCCGATCCCGCGGGCCGCCCGGTCCGGGGTACAGCAGGCTGTACTTTCCGGCTCCGCACCCGCCGAAGGCCCGCCCGGCGGCATAGGGTCGGGCACGCCACGCCGGAGGTGCGTGCGGCCCGGAGGGAGGCATTCGGATGACGGTCCCGGTCACGTCCGTGCGGGAGACCGCCGTACGGACCCTGCGCGCCGCCCGTGCCGCGACGGGGCAGCTCGTCGGCGGGCTCGGTACGGCGTTCCAGGCACTGGGCGTGCTGGTGCTGCTGGCGGTGGCCGCCGTGACCGCGCCGGCCGGGGTGGGGCTGCTGCTCGCCCCCGGCGCGCTGCGTGCCCTGCACGCCCTCGCCCGCCGGGAGCGCGACCGCCTGTCCGGCCGGGGCATCGAGATCGTCCCGCCCGATCCGCCGCCCACCCGGCTGCGGCCCGCCCTGGCCGACCCCACCACCCGGCGCGAGCTGGGCTGGCTGGTCCGGCACGCCACCCTGGGGTTCCTGCTGGGCCTGCTCGGCCTGCTGCTGCCGCTGTGCGCCGTACGGGACACCACCTTCCCGCTGTGGTGGCGGCTGAGCCCCGGGGAGGCGACGACCACGTCCATCGGCATCGGCACCGCCCACGGCTGGCCGGACGCGCTGGCGGCGACGCTGCTGGGCGTGGGCTGGACCGCGATCGTCCTGGGCCTCGGCCCGGGCATGGCACGCCTCCAGGCCGCCCCGGCCCGGCGGCTGCTGGTGGCCGGACCGGACACGGACCTGTCCCTGCGGGTGGCCGAACTGACCGCGACCCGCGCCGCGGCCCTGGACGCGCACGCCACCGAGCTGCGCCGGATCGAACGGTCCCTGCACGACGGCGCGCAGAACCGGCTGGTATCGGTGACGGTGCTGCTGGGCGCGGCGCGCCGGATGGCGGCGCGGGACCCGGCGGGCGCCGACGAACTGCTGGAGCGGGCGCAGTCCGCCGCCGAGCAGGCCCTGGCGGAGCTGCGCCAGGTGGCGCGGGGCATCCTGCCGCCGGTCCTGGCCGACCGCGGCCTCGCGGGCGCGCTGTCGGGCCTCGCGGCGGACTGCGGGGTGCCGTGCCGCGTCGAGGCCGACGTGCCCGAGCGGTGCGCGGCGTCGGTCGAGGCGACGGCGTACTTCGTGGTGGCCGAGGCGCTCACCAACATCGCGAAGCACAGCGGCGCCGCCCGCGCCTCGGTCACGGCCCGGGCCCGTGGGGGCCGGCTGCGCCTGCTGGTCGAGGACGACGGCCGGGGCGGCGCCGACGAGGACGGCGGCTCGGGCCTGACCGGCATCCGCCGCCGCGTCGCGGCACTGGACGGCACCCTCCGCCTGACCAGCCCGCCCGGCGGCCCCACCACCCTGGACGTGGACCTCCCCTGCGGGCGGTGACCCACCGGGGCGGGTCCCGGGGCGGGGCCGGGAGTACGGTGGAGGAACCGGGGGAACGCCGCGCACCGGCCCCGACACCGGTGCCGCTCCCGGCGCTCGACGACACCGGGCCGGACCCGCCCGAGCCCGGGGCAGGACTCGCCTCATGACGGTGCACGTGCCGGTGCGGCCGGCGACCACGGAGCCTCACGAGCGGCCCGCCGGCACCCACCGGCCGGGCGCGCGGCGGCCGGGGCCGGCACAGCGCTCCTCACCGCAGGCGGGGGAACGGCTGCGGCCGCTGACCCGGCGTCAGATCGAGGACCGGTTCGCCGAGCTGGGCGACCTGTACGCGCAGACCTCCGGCGGCGGACCCCGGGCGTGGAACGCGGCCCGCGGCGCCTTCCTGCGCCGACTGGCCGCCGACGTACGGCGTCCGGGCTTCGGCCTGCTGATAGCGGAGACCACCGTCCTGACCGGCTGCGCCTACGGCTACCCCGTGCCCGGCGGCGACCCGCCCGGCGTGCGGGGCCTGGAGCGGTACCTGACCGGGAGCGTGCTGCCCGTCGCCGCGTCGGGCCGGCTCTTCCTGGTCTCCGGGATCGTCGTCCCGGCCCGGGTGCGCCGGGAGCACGACCGGGCCTGGAACCTCGCCCGCCGCCTGCAGGCCCGCCTGCTCGCCGAACACGACGCCGCCCTCGGCGTCACGCTGGTGGACCGCGCCGACGGCGCGACCGTACAGGCGCTGCGCTCCTGGGGCTGGCGCTACGCGGAGGGCGACACCCTCCAGTCGTCCGTGCTCGGCCCGTACGGCGTCCTGGTCCTCGGGCGCTGATCCGGCGTCTGCTCCCGGATTGCCGGTACATTCCATGCTAACCTGGACATGTTGCAGTTGTGGTTGCCCTGTGCGTCAACCCCGGGTTCCGGGCAGGTGATCATCGCGGCGATGGGGGGCTCGCACAGTGCGGGCCTTCAACACTGCCTAGGAGAAAAAAGCATGGCTTCCGGTACCGTGAAGTGGTTCAACGCCGAAAAGGGCTTCGGTTTCATCGCGCAGGACGGCGGCGGCGCCGACGTCTTCGCCCACTACTCGAACATCGCCACCCAGGGCTTCCGCGAGCTCCAGGAGGGCCAGCGGGTGAACTTCGACGTCACGCAGGGCCAGAAGGGCCCGCAGGCGGAGAACATCGTTCCCGCGTAACACTCCCGCGCAGCGCCACGCGTGCGGTACGCCGCGCGGTGGTCGCGCAGTACGTGTCGAGGGCCCGCACCGCACGGTGCGGGCCCTTCGCGTGTGTTCACCAGCCGGTCGCCACCAGGTGGTTCAGCAGCAGCGCCAGTACCGCCTGCGCCGTCAGCCAGCCGCGCGGCCGGGTGAGGAACGCGCAGGCCGCGAGGAGCCACAGGGCGAAGGGGAGCCAGATGCGCTCCGTCTCCGCCTTGCTCATGCCGGACAGGTCGGCGGCCAGCAGGGCGAGCAGCCCGGCGGCCACGAGGAACGCCAGACGTACCTCCCCGGCCCGTACCCCGCCCGCCCGCACTCCGTCCGCCCGCACGCCCTCGGCCCGGCGCCGGAGCAGTACGCCCCCGGCCCGCCGCAGTCCCGCCACCGTCGCCAGGCCCGTGATGAGCACCGTGCAGGCGAGGTTGGCCCACACCCAGTACGCGTAGGGGCGGACGCCGGCCGCGCCCTCGTAGTAGCGGGTGACCAGCAGGCGGTACGCCTCCCACCAGTCGAACCCGGCCGCCGCGAACGCCACCGGCACCACCGCCGCCCCCGCCAGCAGCGGCACCAACAGCACCGGCCGCGCCCGCACCCCGCGCCGCCCGAGCAGGAGCACCGCCGCCGCGATCACCGCGAACAGCGTCAGGCCGTACGAGAGATAGCAGGTCAGCCCGAACAGCAGTCCCGAGCCCGCCGCCCACCCCGGCGAGCGCCGGGTGACCGCGAGCGCGAGCAGCGCCACCGCCCACGCGGCGACCGCCGCGAAGTAGCCGTCGGCGGACGTGCCCATCCACACCGCGGCCGGTGCCGACACCAGGAAGGGCGCCGCCCGCCGGGCGAGCCGCTCGGAGGCCAGGGCCCGCACCGTGACCAGCACCGCCACGCACGCCGTCGCGCCCACGGTGATGGTCAGGGCCCCGGCCCAGCCCCCGCCGCCGAGCCCGGTCCGGTCCAGCAGCACGTAGGTGAGCGTGGCCCCGGGCGGGTGACCGGCGACATGGGCGGGCCAGTTGTCGGGGGAGTGGAGCAGGATGTGGCCGTTGAAGTCGCGCAGGGTCGCCGGGATGTCGTGCCAGCGGTCGATCACCGAGAGGTACTCCTGGCGCGTGGTGAGCCGTCCCGCGACGCCGCGTTCCCACCCGTCGATCAGGGCCAGCGACCAGGTCCACGCCAGCGCCGTGCCCCAGGCCGCGGGGAGCAGCGCGCGCCACGGCAGCCGGGCGGCGACGGCCGGGCCGTACGCCACCACTCCCACCGCCACCAGGACGGCCGCCGGGGTGCCGGGGCCCAGGTGCGGGTCCCAGCGGCCCAGCAGGGGCGGCCAGCCGACGATCAGGTCGTCGTAGGTGTACACGTACCGGCCGACCAGGACGGCGGCCGTCACGAGGAGCACGGCCGCCGCGGCGGCGTACAGGTCGGGGGAGGCGGAGCGGGGGCGGGTCACACCGGCACCGTAGGACGGCGGATCGCGCGACGGGCGGTGCGCACGGCGGACGTCAGCGTTTCGTCATGGGTCGCGGACCGTCCCGGCGGCCGGTCGCGGCCTACCGTCGGGACATGCGCGACCTCGCCCCACGGCTTCCCTCCTCGCCGGGTTTCTGGCGCAGCCCGCTGCGCGGCCCCTGGTTCACCTCGGTGCTCGGCCTCGTCCTGCTCGTCGGCATCACGGTGCTGTTCGTGACGGGGCTGCTGTCCTACGCCGCCTACAACCCGGATCTGGCACCGGTCAACGACAAGACCCCGGACAAGGGGATCCTCGGCTTCTACCTCTTCGCCTGGCCGACCGACCCGCCCTGGCTGTACCGGCTCACGCAGGGCGTGCACGTCACGCTCGGGCTGGTCCTGATCCCGGTGCTGCTGGCCAAGCTGTGGTCGGTGGTGCCGAGGCTGTTCACGCTGCCGCCGGTCCGTTCGCTCGCCCACGGGCTGGAGCGGATCTCGCTGCTGCTGCTGGTCGGGGGCGCGCTGTTCGAGTTCGTCACCGGGGTGCTCAACATCCAGCTGGAGTACCTGTTTCCCGGCTCCTTCTACCCGCTGCACTTCTACGGTGCCTGGGTCTTCTTCGCCGCGTTCGTCGCGCACGCCGTGCTGAAGACGCCGGTCGCGCTGCGCAACCTGCGGGCGATGCGCGCGGAGCGGGAGGAGCGGGACGACCTGGTCTCCCCGCGTCCGGCGGCGCCCACCGTCTCGCGGCGCGGGGCCCTGTGGTTCGTCGGGGGCGGCTCGCTGCTGATGTTCGCCACGAACGCGGGGCGCGGCTTCGACGGGCCGCTGCGGGCCACCGCCGTGCTCTCCCCGCACGGCGGGCCCGAACCGGGCAGCGGTCCGAACGGGTTCCAGATCAACAAGACGGCCGCCCACGTGGGCATCGACCCGGCCGAGACGGGCGAGGACACCTGGCGGCTCGTCGTCACCGGGCGCTCGGGGACCGTCCGGTTCAGCCGGGCCGAGCTGCTCGCCATGGAGCAGCACAGCGTGGCCCTGCCCATCGCCTGCGTCGAGGGCTGGTCGACGTCCGACCAGTGGTGGCGCGGCGTACGGCTGCGGGATCTCGCCGCCCGGGTGGGCCACGAGGACGACCCGCCGGACGTGTTCGTCGAGTCCCTCCAGCGGCGCGGCGCCTTCCGCAGCGGCGCCCTGCGCGCCAACCAGGTGGCCGACCCGCGCTCCCTGCTCGCCCTGTACGTCAACGGCGAGGAGCTGAGCCCGGACCACGGCCACCCGGCCCGGATCATCGTGCCCGCCGCGCCCGGCGTGCTGAACACCAAGTGGGTGGCCCGGATGACGTTCGGAGACCTGGGATGAACCTCGTGCGCAAGCTGCGCGGACCACGCGGACCACGCGGACCACGCGGACAGGGCGGGCAGCGCGGACCGCGCGCCCGGATCGGCAGCCCCTTCCAGATCCTCCTGCTGGCCTGCTCCTTCGCGCTCGCGGGCTACGCGGGCGTGCGGCTGCTCGCCGGCGACTGGCTCGGCGTGGTCCTCTGGTTCGTGGGAGCGGCGCTTCTGCACGACCTGGTGCTGCTGCCGCTGTACGCGGTGCTGGACCGGGCTCTCACAAGCGGTCTCGGCGCGGCCCGCCACCGTGAGTGGACCTCGTACGTCCGGTTCCCCGCGGCCTTTTCCGGGCTGCTCCTGCTCGTGTGGTTCCCGCTGATCGGCGGCCGGGTCGACGCCTCCTACGCGGGGGTCACCGGGCTGTCGGCGGACGGCTTCCTGGCCCGCTGGCTGCTGATCACGGCGGCGCTGTTCGGCGGCTCGGCGCTGCTGCTCGCCCTGCGGCTGCTGCGCAGCGCCACGAAGCGGCGCTCCCCCGAGGTCCACTGACCGGCGGTCCGCCAGCCGGTGGCGGCCGCGCGGCGCAGCAGGGCGCGGGTGCCGATCCGCGCCCAGGGGAAGGGGCTGCCGGACGCCGCGTGGCCGTCGGTGACATCGGTGACGTCGACGAGCTGCACGTGGAGGCGTTCGTCGACGTCGACCGGGGCCGTCTCGGCGATCAGCAGACCGCCGGGCGCGAGCAGGGCGGCGACGCGGCCGAGCAGGGCGCGGGGGTCGCCGCCGATGCCGACGTTGCCGTCCATGAGGAGCACGGTGTCCCAGCGTCCCTCGCCGGGCAGCGGCTCGAACACGGAGCGTCGCAGCGACTGCCCGCCGAGCCCCACGGTGCGGGTCACGGCGGCCTCGCTGACGTCGATGCCGAGGACGGTGCGGCCCCGGGCGGCGAGTTCGGCCACCAGCCGGCCGGGGCCGCAGCCCACGTCCAGCACGGCGCCCTCGCACCGGTCGAGGACGTCCAGGTCGACGGCGTCGGCCCGCGCGCACCAGCGCTCCACCTCCAGCGGCAGCAGCCAGCCGTCGGTGCGGCGCAGGAACAGCGGCCCGTGCCCGGACCGCAGGGCGGCGGCATAGGGGTCGGAGGTCTCCCAGGCGGGGGCCGGGGACGGCCTGCCGGGGGCGAGTCGCGCGGCGCCCTTCACCGGCTCGCCCGCCGCCCGCCGGCGGCCGGTGTGCAGGCCGCCAGCCGGGCGGCGAACCGGCCGTCCGGGGCCAGGGCGGCGACGGCGCGGGCGTCGGCGGCGGTGTCGACGTCGCGCAGCGGCGGCAGGTCCCGTACCCGCAGTCCCGCCGCCAGCAGCCGCTCGCGCTGCACGGCCCCGGTCACCGGCGTCGACATGGGCACGCCCCGCAGCAGCGCGGGTTCGGGGCGGGCCAGGCCCAGCGCCCAGAAGCCGCCGTCCTCGGCCGGGCCGAAGTACGCGTCGCAGTCGCGGAAGTCCACGTCGAGGAGGTGGGGCGTCACCTGTGGGGTGTCCATCCCGATCAGCAGCGCCGGACCCGTACACCCGGCGAACGCGTCCGCGAGGCGGGCGTCGAGACCGCCCGCGCACTGCGGCACGACGTCGAAGCCCGGCGGCAGCCAGGGGCCCGGGGCGCCGTCGAGCACCAGCACCCGGCGCCGCGCGGGCGTCGCGGCGACGACGGCCAGGGTGTCGGCGAGGGCCTCCTCGGCCAGCGCGGCCGCCTCGACGGGCGTGAAGGGCGGGGTGAGCCGGGTCTTGACCCGGCCGGGACGCGGCTCCTTGGCGATGACGAGGAGGGTGTTCACCATGCTCACCGTGAGTTCCCTTCGTGGGCCGGGCTACTCGGCACCGGCCGGCCGGGCGGCTCGGCCAGCACACGGCGCATGTCCCGCACCGCGTGCCAGGTGCCGCGCCAGGTCCCGGTCACCTTCGAGGCGCCGGTGCGGGGCAGGTACGGGACGTCGTGCTCGGTGATCCGCCAGCCCGCGTCGGCGGCGCGGACCACCATCTGCAGCGGGTAGCCGCTGCGCCGGTCGGTGAGGCCGAGGCCGAGGAGCGGTTCGCGGCGGGCGGCGCGCAGCGGGCCGAGGTCGTGCAGCCGCAGGCCGGTGCGGCGGCGCAGCATCCGGGCGAGGGCGAGGTTGCCGGCGCGGGCGTGCACCGGCCACGCGCCCCTGCTGCGCGGTCGTCGGCGGCCGAGGACCAGGTCGGCGGTCCCGGCGTGGATCTCGCGGACGAAGGGTGTCAGCAGGCCGGGGTCGAGGGAGGCGTCGCAGTCGCAGAAGCAGACGACGTCGGCGGTCGCGGCGGTCAGTCCGGCGTGGCAGGCGGCGCCGAAACCGCGGCGCGGCTCGGTCACGACCGTGGCGCCGAGCGAGCGGGCGAGGTCCGCCGAGCCGTCGGTGGAGCCGTTGTCGACGACGAGCGCACGCCAGCCGGCCGGGACACGGGCCAGGACCCAGGGGAGGGCTCCGGCCTCGTTCAGGCAGGGGAGCACGACGTCGACGTCGGGAGCGGGCGAGGTGGTCACGGCGTTCACCCTACGAACCGGAATCGGACGAATCGGGCTTCCACTCCTTACGAAACACGGACGTCGGGCACCCGGCCCCGCTCGGGCGGGACGCCGGCGGGGCGACGGTGCGAGGCTGGCCGCATGCACGAGCAGCCCCACGGGCCCGCCCCGACGGACCCGTCCCCGGTCGGACCCCCCGTCGGACCTCCGGCCGGACTCTCGGTCGGACCTTCGGTCGGCCCCTCGGTCGGACCTCCGGTCGGCCCCTCGGACAGCCCTCCGGACGGACCCCCGGCCGACCCCGCCCGGATCCTCGTCGTGGACGACGATCCCACCGTCGCCGAGGTCGTGGCCGGGTACCTCGACCGGGCCGGTTACCGCGTCGACCGGGCCGGTGACGGTCCGGACGCGCTCGCCCGGGCCGCCGGGCACCGTCCCGACCTGGTGGTGCTCGACCTGATGCTGCCCGGCATGGACGGACTGGAGGTGTGCCGGCGGCTGCGCGGCCAGGGCCCGGTGCCGGTCATCATGCTGACCGCCCGGGGCGACGAGGACGACCGCGTCCTCGGACTGGAGGTCGGCGCCGACGACTACGTGACCAAGCCGTTCAGTCCGCGGGAGCTGGTGCTGCGGGTGGAGTCCGTCCTGCGCCGCACCCGGCCCGCCCCGGCGCCGCGCCCGCCGTCCGCGGCCGGTCTGACCGCCGACCCGACCGCCCGCAGGGCCACCAAGAACGGCGCCGAACTGGCCCTGACCCTGCGCGAGTTCGATCTGCTGGTCTTCTTCCTGCGCAACCCCGGGCGGGCGTTCGCCCGGGAGGAGCTGATGCGTGAGGTGTGGGGCTGGGACTTCGGGGACCTGTCCACCGTCACCGTCCACGTCCGGCGGCTGCGCGGCAAGATCGAGGACGATCCGGCCCGGCCCCGGCTGATCCAGACGGTGTGGGGCGTGGGCTACCGCTTCGACCCCGCGGGCCGGGAGGGGGACTGACCGTGCCCGCCACCCTCCTCATCGCCCTCTACGCCTTCGCGGGCGCCGCCGCCACCGGCCTGGTGGGCGCGGCCGTGCTGCGGCTGATCCGGCGGCGCTCGCTGACCGCGTCGCTCGCCGTGGTGGCCGCGGTCGCCGTCCTCGCGATGCTCGCGGGCACGCTGGCCGTCGCCTGGGCGATGTTCCTGTCCCCGCACGACCTGTCCGTCGTCACGACCGTGGTGGCGATGGCGGCCGTCGTCTCCCTGGCCACGGCGCTGCTGCTGGGCCGCTGGGTGGTCGCGCGCAGCCGCGAACTGGCCGCCGCGGCGCGGTCGTTCGGCGACGACGGGGCGTACGCCGCCCCCAGCACCCCGGCGACCGCCGAACTGGCCGCGCTCAGCCGCGAACTGGCGGCCACCAGCGCCCGGCTCGCCGAGTCCCGCGAGCGGGAGCGCGCCTTGGAGACCTCCAGGCGCGAGCTGGTCGCCTGGATCTCGCACGACCTGCGTACCCCGCTGGCCGGGCTGCGCGCCATGTCCGAGGCGCTGGAGGACGGGGTCGCCGCCGACCCCGACCGCTACCTGCGGCAGATCCGCGCCGAGGTGGAACGCCTCAACGACATGGTCGGCGACCTCTTCGAACTCTCCCGCATCCACGCCGGCACACTCGTCCTCACCCCGGCCCGGATCTCGCTCTACGACCTGGTCGGCGACGCCCTCGCGGGCGCGGACCCGCTCGCGCGCCGGCACGGCGTACGGCTGGTCGGCGACGCGGTGGCGGCCGTGCCGGTCGAGGTGGACGGCAAGGAGATGAGCCGGGTCCTGGGCAACCTGCTGGTCAACGCGATCCGCCGGACCCCGGCCGACGGCACGGTCGCGGTCGCCGCCGAAC
This sequence comes from Streptomyces sp. NPDC018026, assembly GCF_044327745.1. Lineage (NCBI taxonomy): Bacteria > Bacillati > Actinomycetota > Actinomycetes > Kitasatosporales > Streptomycetaceae > Streptomyces > Streptomyces sp. NPDC018026. Next base: position 64,652 of record NZ_JBIRFY010000017.1, on the reverse strand, counting down.
GGTCCGCCGACGGGGTGGTGGTCTCGGTGACCGACGGCTGCGGCGGCATCCCCGAGGAGGACCTGCCGCGGGTCTTCGACACCGGCTGGCGCGGCACCCACGCCCGTACGCCCCCGGCCGGGGCGGGCCTGGGCCTCGCCATCGTCCGCGGCATCGTCGAGGCCCACCGGGGCCGGGCCACGGTCCGCAACATCCCCGGCGGCTGCCGCTTCGAGGTGACCCTGCCGCCGGCGGAGGCCTGAGCCCCCGGGCGGTCCCGGGGTCAGGCCCCGCGCAGCCCGTCCCGGGCGAACTCCCGCATGCCCTCCGCGAATCCGACCCGGGGCCGCCAGCCCAGGTCGGTCCGCAGGCGCGCGGAGTCGGCGGTGATGTGCCGGACGTCGCCGAGCCGGTACTCGCCGGTGACGACGGGCTCGGGACCGCCGTGGGCGGTGGCCAGGGCGACGGCCATCTCGCCCACGGTGTGCGGCTCGCCGCTGCCGGTGTTGTAGGCGCTCAGGGCGCCCTCCGGCGGCCGGGCGGACTCCAGGGCGGCGACGTTCGCGGCGGCCACGTCCCGCACGTGCACGAAGTCCCGGCGCTGGCGGCCGTCCTCGAAGACGCGCGGCGCCTCACCGCGGGCCAGCGCGGAGCGGAAGAAGGAGGCGACCCCGGCGTACGGGGTGTCGCGGGGCATCCGGGGGCCGTACACGTTGTGGTAGCGCAGCGACACCGCCGTCGCGCCGGTCGTCCGGGCCCAGGCGGCGGCCAGGTGCTCCTGGGCCAGCTTGGTCGTGGCGTACACGTTGCGCGGGTCGGCCGGGGCGTCCTCGCCGACCAGCCCCGGGGCCAGGTCCGCGCCGCACCGCGGGCAGGTGGGCTCGAACCGGCCCGCGTCGAGGTCGGCGACGGCGCGCGGACCCGGCCGCACCACGCCGTGCCGTGCGCACGTGTACCGGCCCTCCCCGTACACGACCATCGACCCGGCGAGCACCAGCCGCCGCACCCCCGCATCGGCCGTCGCGGTGAGCAGCACGGCGGTGCCGAGGTCGTTGCGGGAGACGTACTCCGCCGCGTCGGCGAACCCGTTGCCGAGGCCGACCATCGCCGCCTGGTGGCACACGGCGTCCACCCCGGCCAGCGCCCGCGCCAGGGCCGCCGGATCGCGCACGTCGGCGCCGGGGTCCTCGCGGACGTCGTAGCCGACGGGCTCGTGCCCGCGCTCCCGCAGGGCCTCGACGACATGGGACCCGATGAAACCGGCGCTGCCGGTGACCAGTACGCGCATGTCCGACACGCTAGGCCCGGGCGGGCGCCGGGCCGGGTGCGCCGACCCGCACGTCACGGGTCCGTAAGAAGCGGGGCGGTCGCGGGCCCGAGGCGACTTTGCCATTCCTTTACAACCCGGCCGGTCCCCGCCTCGTCTCTCCGTCCGACCCGCATCACCACCCCCCACGTGGTGCGCCGACGACGAAAGAGAGCGACCCGATGCGCCGAACCATCCTCAGTGCCGTGGCCCTGGCCTGCACCGTCGTACTGGCGGGCACCGCACCCGCGTTCGCCGACGACCCCACCCCGGTCCCCGCCGCCCCCGCCGAGAGCGCCCCGAGCCCCGGCACCGGACCGGCCGACCCGACCCCCGTGCCGTCCGTCAGCGCCCCCGCCGCCGAGCCGACCGAGGCACCGGCCCCCGCGCCCGCCGACGGCCAGGTCTCCGTCGTACCGGAGGGCGCGGCCGACACCGGGGTGGCGGGGCCCTCGGACCCGGCGGGGACCGACGAGGGGCTGATCGGCGCGAGTGCCGGCGGGGTGCTCCTCGCGGGCGGCGCGGTCCTGTTCGTCGTACGCCGTCGACGGGCGGCGGCGACCGGCGCATGATCCCGCGCCCCGGCCGGGTCCTCGCGACCGCCGCGCTGGCCGCGCTGCTCGTGGGCTGCGGCGGCGGCCAGGGGGACGGCGGCACGGCACCCGACCGGCCGGCGCCCGCGACGGCCGCGGCACCGCCCGCACGGGCCCCCGCGAAGTCGGTGCGGCCCCTGGCGCGTTCGGTGCCGGTGGGGCTGCGCATCCCCGCCATCGGGGTCGACACCCCGGTGATGGGCCTCGGTCTCGCCGCGGACGGCACGGTGGAGGTCCCGCCCGTCACGGACGACGACCGCGCCGGCTGGTACCGGCACTCGCCGACGCCGGGTCAGGTGGGCCCTTCGGTCCTCCTGGGCCACGTCACGGTGGGCGGCTACGGCGACGGGGTCTTCCGGCACCTCGCACGACTGCGCCGCGGCGAGCGGATCGAGGCCCGCCTGGAGAACGGCACCGCCGCCGAGTTCACGGTCACCGCCGTACGGACGGTGGCGAAGGCCGACTTCCCGACGGACGACGTCTACGGGGACGTGGCGGGGCCGGAGTTGCGGCTCATCACCTGCGGCGGTCCGCGCGACGGCGAGGAATACCGGGACAACGTGATCGTCTTCGCCGAACTGAGCGCCACCAAGGGCGGCTAGGACAGGTCCTGGTGCCCACCGCACCGCATACCCTCACGACCATGGAGAGCGTTGAAACGGTCCCGTGACAGGGCGGCGTCCGAGCTGTTCGCCGCCCTGTATCCGCGCCTCGCCGGCTGGTGCCGCCGGCTCGTCGACGACGACGAGACGGCCCACGAGATCGCCTCCGAGGCGTTCACCCGGCTCTGGGCCCGCTGGACGTCCGTGGAGGAGCCCCGCGGCTTCCTCTACGTCACCGCCGCCAACCTGGTCCGCGACCACTGGCGCAAACTGGAGCGCGAGCGCCGGGCGGTGCGCCGGGTCACCGCGGAGGTCGCCGTGCGCCCGCACCCGGAACAGGCCGACCCCTCGGTGCGGCTGCTCGTACAGTCGCTGCCGGAGCGGCTGCGGGTGCCGATCCTGCTCCACTACTACGCCGACATGCCGATCCGGGAGGTGTCCGTGCTGACCGGACGCAAGGAGGGAACCGTCAAGGCCGACCTGCACGCGGCCCGCGAACTGCTCCGCGTCCATCTGAGGAGAAGCCTTGACCACACGCCTTGAGGACGAGATGGACGAGCCCGGTTCCGACCGCGACGATCCGCTGCTGGTCGTGCTGCGTCCGGGCGCCGACTTCCTGGGCCCGCCGCCGGGCCGTTACGAGGCGATCCGCCGGACCGCGTCCCGGCGGCGCCTGCTGCGCGCCGCCGCCGGTGCCGCCGCGACCGCTGCCGCCGCCGCCCTGATCGCGCTGCCGCTGAACCGGGCGTCCACCGCCCCCGCGCGCCCGACGCCGCCCATGGCCCCGGCCCCGGCCTCCCCCACGCCGGAGGCCACACCGAGCCCGGCGCCGCCGAGCGGCTCCACGCGGGCGCCCGGGCCGGGCCCCGAACTGCCGACCGAGGAATCCGCGTCGACCGGCGCCACGCCGTCGCCCTCGGAGCCGTCGCCGTCGACGCCGACGGCGCCGTCGTCCGAACCGTCGGCCGAGCCGAGCGACCCGCCCGTCCGGCAGGCACCGACGAACGCGCCCGGCACCGTGGGACCCACGCCCTCGGCGCCCGGCCCCGGGGAGCGGGAGGGCCCGGCCGTCACGGACGGCACGGCTGCTACAACGGGGTGATGATCTACCACGTGGTGACGCTCGCCGAGTGGAACGCCGACCCGGGCCGGCCGTACGCGCCCGCGTCTCTCACGCGGGACGGGTTCGTCCACTGCTCGCCCGACGAGGAGACCACGCTCGCCGTCGTCAACGCCTTCTACCGCGGCGCGCCCCGGCCGCTGGTGGCCCTGCTCCTGGACGAGGACCGGCTCACCGCGAGGTGCGCGTGGGAGGCGGCCGAGCCCGCCCCGCCGCCCGGGGTCGCCGGGGGCACGCTGTTCCCGCACGTGTTCGGCCCCCTCGACCGCGCGGCCGTCCAGCGCGTGCTGGAGGTCCGCTGGGACGACGGGGGCCGGGCGACGGGCCTGTCCTGATCCGGCCTCAGAGTTCCTGGGGCGTGCTGACGGTGCCGCCGAGCAGCGCGGACGCCGTCTCGACCGGCGTGGTCGCGGGCGCCGACGGCGCGGGTTCGGCCCCCGGGGCGGGGTGGCAGGTGAAGCCGAGACGGGTCATGGCCCGGGTCACCTCGCCGCCGCTGAAGTCGCGCCGGTCCTGCCGGGTGACGACCTCGCCCACCTGCTTGACGGGGTAGCGGCGGCGGCCGATGGTCACGGACTCACCGGTGACCGGTTCGGGCGTGACGCCCTTCATCGAGTCCAGCACCCCGCTCTTGGTGAGGTCGAACGGGTACCGGGCGATGACACAGCGCATGATGCCTCCAACGAGCGGAATGGGGCGGGTGGGGCGGGTGGGGTCAGGACCCGGATCCGGACCGCGTCCGGACCCGGGGCGGGTGTCCTGGGGGGTCAGGCCGCCGAGCCGGTCGAACCGGCCGAACCGCCGGTGGACTGGCGGCGCGGCCTGCGGCGCGGGGACTCGCCGGCGGGCCGCCCCTGGGCGGCGCGGCCCTGGCCCGCGGTGCGGGGCTGTGCGGCGCCGCTACGGGCCTGGGTGCCGGTCCCCTGTCCGCCGCTGCGGCCGCCCTGCCCGGAACGGCCGCGGCGGCCGCGGGACGAGGACCCCGCACCGGCGGCGGCGCGCCGGGGGCGCTCCACGACCGGTGCGGCGATGACGACGGGGACGCCCGAGGGAGCCTGCGCACCGGTGATGCGCGCCAGCTCCGCCTCGCCCGAGCGGACCGGGGTGACCTGCGGGGTGATACCGGCCAGGGACATCAGCCGGGTCATCTCGCGCCGCTGGTCCGGCGTCACGAGCGTGACGACGCTGCCGGACTCCCCGGCCCGGGCCGTACGGCCGCCCCGGTGCAGGTAATCCTTGTGGTCGCCGGGCGGGTCGACGTTGACGACCAGGTCGAGGTTGTCGACGTGGATGCCGCGGGCCGCGACGTTGGTCGCCACCAGCGCCGTCACCTGCCCGTCCTTGAACTGGGCGAGGGTCCGGGTGCGCTGCGGCTGGGACTTGCCGCCGTGCAGGCCGGCGGCGCGCACCCCGCTCTTCAGCAGGTGCTTCACCAGCCGGTCCACCCGGTGCTTGGTGTCCAGGAACATGATGACCCGGCCGTCGCGGGCGGCGATCTCGATGGTCGCGCGCTGCTTGTCCTCGTCCTGCACGTGCAGCACGTGGTGCTCCATCGTGGTGACGGCACCGGCCGACGGGTCGACGGAGTGGACCACCGGGTCGGTCAGGTAGCGGCGGACCAGCTTGTCGACGTTGCGGTCCAGGGTGGCCGAGAACAGCATCCGCTGCCCGTCCGGCCGCACCTGGTCGAGCAGGGCGGTGACCTGCGGCATGAAGCCCATGTCGGTCATCTGGTCGGCCTCGTCCAGGACCGTGATGGAGACGTCGCCGAGGGCGCAGTCGCCGCGGTCGATGAGGTCCTTGAGCCGTCCGGGCGTCGCGACGACGACCTCCGCGCCGGAGCGCAGCGCCCCGGCCTGCCGGCCGATGGACATGCCGCCGACCACGGTGGCCGACCGGAGGCCCACGGCGCGGGCGTACGGGGTGAGCGCGTCGGTGACCTGCTGGGCCAGCTCACGGGTGGGGACGAGGACCAGGGCGAGCGGACGCCGCGGCTCGGCGCGCTTGCCCGCCGTGCGGGCCAGCAGGGCCAGGCCGAAGGCGAGCGTCTTGCCCGAACCGGTGCGGCCGCGGCCGAGCACGTCGCGTCCGGCCAGGGAGTTCGGCAGGGTCGCCGCCTGGATCGGGAACGGCACGGTCACGCCCTGGTCGCCGAGCGCGGTCAGCATGCGGGCCGGCAGGTCCAGTTCGGCGAAGGTCTCGACGGCGGGCAGCGCCGGGGTGACGGTCTTGGGCAGGGCGAACTCGCCGCCCTGGGGCGCGGCGGCCGGGCGGCGGCCGGAGTTCTGGGGGCGGCCGGACGAACGGGAGCGACGGGGGCCGTCGCCGGCGCGTCGGCGGTCGTTGGTGCGTGCGCGGTTCATGGGGAACCTTCCTTGATACGGCACGTATCAAGGGAGACCCGCAGCGGAAGAGCGGCGCAGGGAATCGCAAGAACGAGCCGGACCGGTCGATTTCGGCGTGTGGGGCCGGGCGGACCGGGAGAATTGGTGAATGCGGGGGAACGCGGAGACACGGGGAACGCGGGTAAGTCGAATGCGCGGGGGAAAATCCGTGGCCCCCGCGGGGCGGCGTGCACCCGGAAACGCGGCGAGCTGGGGCCCGCACCCCAAGGTGCGGGCCCCAGCTGCGCGGTGTGCGTGAGCGTCAGGCCGGGGTGATGTTCTCGGCCGTCGGGCCCTTCTGGCCCTGCGCGATGTCGAAGGTCACCTTCTGACCCTCGAGCAGCTCGCGGAAGCCCTGCGCGTTGATGTTCGAGTAGTGGGCGAAGACGTCGGGACCGCCGCCGTCCTGCTCGATGAAGCCGAAGCCCTTTTCGGCGTTGAACCACTTCACGGTGCCGGAAGCCATGTTTTCTCCTTCGGTACGGTGCTCGGAGTTCACCCTGTGTGCACTCCGGTCGCCGCGATGATCACCCCGTCGGAAAAACCTTCAGGCAACCACAACTGCAACTTCGTCCGACAGTAGCACGCCGTGATCGACCGGGTGCCGGCGATAATCTTGGCCCGATCGGCCGCCGGGGGAATATTCCCGGGACGGCCACCGGGTTTTCCCCGCCGACCTGGCGGACAGTGCCGGTCCGGGTGCGGAAACCCCCCGTACCGAGACAAAGGACACGTCCGTGCGGGCGGGGTCAGCGGAGGTCGGCGAGGTCCTCTGCGGTCAGGACGATCGACCCGGCGGCGGTGTTCTCCTCCAGGTGGGCCAGGGAGCCCGTGCCGGGGATGGCCAGGGTGACGGGCGAGGAGGCGAGCAGCCGGGCGAGCGCGATCTGCTGGGCCGTGGCGCCGTGCCGGTCCGCGACCTTGGCGACGCGGTCCCCGCCGATGTCGTCCAGGCCGCCGCCCAGCGGGAAGTACGGCACGTAGGCGATGCCGGACTCCTCGCAGCGGGCCAGCACCTCCGCGTCGTCCTGCCGGTCGGTGTGAAGGTGGTTCTGGACGGCGGCGACGGGTGCGATCGCCCGCGCCTCGGCGAGGTGCCCGGCGTCCACGTGGCTGAGGCCCAGGTGCCGGATCAGGCCCTCCTCGCGCAGCGCGGCCAGCGCCTCGAAGCGGGCGGCGACGGACTCGCCGTGCGGCGGTGGCTCGATGCCGCCGATACGGAGGTAGACCAGGTCGAGGCGGTCGACCCCGAGGCCCGCCAGGTTCTCCTCGACCAGGGCCCGCAGTGCGCCCGGATCGGTGGTCGCCCGCAGGCCGCCGTCCGGGGTGCGCAGCGGGCCGACCTTGGTGGCGATCACCAGGCCGTCCGGGTAGGGGTGCAGGGCCTCGCGGATCAGGTCGTTGGCGCGGACGGAGCCGTCGCCGCTGGCGTAGAAGGCCGCGGTGTCGATGTGGTCGACGCCGAGTTCCACGGCACGGCGCAGCACGGCGCGGCCGGTCTCCGGGTCGCGGGCCGGGCCGTGGAAGCTGTTGGTGGGCAGGCGCATGGCTCCGAAGCCGAGCCGCCCGATCGGAAGGTCGCCACCGAGGCGGAAGTCGTTGCTCATGTCCTCACCCTGCGCGGCGCGCCCCCCGCCCGACGAGCCCGTGGCAGCTTGCTGCCAGCCGCCGCCCCGCGTGGGTGCGGCCGTCACCGCGACCCCGGCCGGCGGCGATGCGCGGGCGGCACAATGGCCGTATGGCCCCGATGGCAGAGAGCACGACGGTGCACGGTGATACGGAGTTGCTGGCCCGTGCCGGGCATCTCTTCTCCTCGGTCCGGGAGGAGTTCGTCTGCGCCGCCCGCGACCTCGACACCTGGCCCCGCCCCGCCGCCCGCCAGGTCGCCCGGGAGCGGGTGCGGGACAGCGGTGCCGCGCACGTCCGCAAGCTGCTCAGCCCGGCCGCGCTGGCCGACGAGGGCGGCCGGGCGCACCTGGCCGAGCTGGCGGCCCGGGGTGCCCGGGTGCGGATCGCCGCCGGTGCCCTGCCGCACGAGACGATCATCATCGACCGGCGCTGGGCGATCCTCGCCGGTGCGGACTCGCCCGGCGGCCGCTCGTACACCGTGACCGGTGCGCCCACCCTGGTCGGCGGCGTGCATGCCCTGTTCGAAGCCGCCTGGGCGGCGGCCACCGACCTCGCGTCCTTCCTGCGGGGCGACCAGCCGCACCTCGACGCCGGGAGCCGGACGGTGCTGCGGGCGCTGGGCTCGGGTGCCACGGACGAGGCCGCCGCCCGGGAGCTGGGCATGTCGCTGCGCACCTACCGGCGCCGGGTCGCCGGGCTGCTCGACGCCCTGGACGCCGGGTCGCGGTTCCAGGCGGGCGTGCGCGCGGGCGAACTGGGACTGAGCGGCTGACGGCGCGACGGCCGGACGGCCGGGACGGTCCGCGGGGAACGAATCGGCGGGCGGTTGCGTCGTCCCCATCCAGGGCACGGCGGCCGTGTCCCGGGAAGGGGCGGCGCAGTGGGTACGGACGGGTTCGCCAAGTGGACACGGCGGTTCGAGGACGAGCGGGAGCGCAGGACGGCGCAGGGCGATCCGGACTGGGCGCGGGGCGCCGTACTGCACCGGGCGGTGTGGGCGGGCATCCAGCGTTTCCAGGTCGGCGAGGACGGTGACGGCGCGAACCTCGTCGCCAAGGCCGAGGAGGCGGGCGACGCCGACTACGCGCGGGCGGTGCGGCTCTTCGTCGCCGAGGAGCAGAACCACGCCCGGCTGCTCGCCCGGCTGCTGGCCGCCGGGGGCAGGCCGACGCTGAGCGGCCACTGGAGCGACACCGTCTTCGTACGGCTGCGGCGGCTGCTGGGCCTGCGCACCGAGCTGCTGGTGCTGATGATCGCCGAGGTGGTGGCGCTGCGCTACTACCGGGCCCTGCGGGACGGCACCGACGACGCGCTGACCTCGGAGGTGGCGGGCCGGATCCTGGCCGACGAGCAGCGCCACGTGCCCTTCCACTGCGAGCGGCTGCACCACTCGCTGGCCGAACTCCCCGCGGTGACCCGCCGCCCCGTGATGGGCCTGTGGCGGCTGCTCCTGCTCGCCGCCACCGTGGTCGTCGCCGTCGACCACGGCGCGGGGCTGCGCCGGCTCGGCGTCGGCCGGCGCCGGTTCGCGGCCGACGTCATGGCCTCGGCGGCCGAGGTGGCCGAGGCGGTCCTGACCCCCCGGCCGGACGCCTGGTCCGGCGGCGCGTGACGACCGGCGCCGACGGCCGGGCGCCCGCCGTCGGGTGTACCGCCGTCGTCGGGCGTACCGCCGTCGTCGGGTCGGGCGCCCGCCGTCGGGTGTGCCGCCGTCGTCGGGCGTGCCGCCGTCGTCCGGCCGGGCGCCCGTCGTCTGGTGTGCCGCCGCCGTCGAGCCGTACCGCCGTCTCGAGCCGTACCGCCGTCTTTGGGTCGGGCGCCCGTCGTCGGGCTGTACCGCCGTCTCGGACCGTACCGCCGTCTCGGACCGTACCGCCGCCGTCGGGCCGGGTGCCCGTCGTCGGGTGTGCCGCCGGTCGTCGCCGTCGACCACGGCGCGGGGCTGCGCCGGCTCGGCGTCGGCCGGCGCCGGTTCGCGGCCGACGTCATGGCCTCGGCGGCCGAGGTGACCGAGGCGGTCCTGACCCCTCCGACCGGACGCCTGGTCCGGCGGCGCGTGACGACCGGCGCCTGACGACGGGCGCCGACGGCCGGGCGCCCGTCGTCGGGGGGTGCCGCCGTCGGGCCGTACCGCCGTACTACTTGCTGACGGCGAAGCGCATCAGGGCGTGCTCGTCGCCCTGCTTGATCTTGCCCGTCTCGTTGACGACCTCCAGCTTCCAGGTGCCGCCGACCCGCACCGCCTTGGCCACGGCGCAGCCGTTGTCCTGGCTGAGCAGGCTGGGCCAGATGTCGGCGACCTGCTCCGAGCTGCCCCCGGTCGCGTCGTAGACCTTGAAGCTGATGTTGCGCGCCTTCTGGAAGGAGCTGCCCTTCTTGTACGCGGCGGCGACGAACACGATCGACGTGATGGCGCTCGGGAGCCGCGCGAACTCGACGGTCACCGTCTCGTCGTCTCCGTCCCCGTGACCGGTCTGGTTGTCGCCGCTGTGCAGCAGCGAGCCGTTGCCCATCGGGTCGAGCGAGTCGAGCCCGGCGAGGCGCACCGGGTCACCGCCCTGCAGTGCGACGGCGATCAGGTCGAGGTCGGTGCCGGTCTTGCGCCGCAGCTTGCCGAGCACTCCGCCGCTGCTGCCGGCGGTGGGGTCCCAGGAGACGCCGATGGACAGGTGGGTCACTCCGTCCAGGTCCGCGGGGCCGCCTTCCTTGGTGAGCGTGATCATGTGTACGTCATCCTCCGTGGTCGTGCCTGTGCCGCAGAGTCTGCCTGGCGCCAAAACGTTTCGGCAGGGCGGGGCAGCCGGTCAGTTTTCGAGAAGCACCGCGGACCCGCCCGCCCATAACGTCTAGGACATGAACTCCATCGACTCCGTCACCCTCGAGGTGGCCGACACCGAGGCCGCCGCCCGCTTCTACGCCGACGCCTTCGGGCTCGACGGATCGCGGGTGCGGCTGCGCGCCTCGGACGACCCGACGAGCGGGTTCCGCGGCTTCACCCTGTCGCTCGTCGTCGCCCAGCCCGGCAACGTCGACGCCCTGTTCACCGCCGCCGTGGACGCCGGCGCCACCGTCCTCAAGCCCGCCGCGAAGTCGCTGTGGGGCTACGGCGGAGTGGTGCAGGCACCGGACGGCACGGTCTGGCAGATCGCGACCTCGGCGAAGAAGGACACCGCCCCGGTCACCCGCGACGTCGACGAGATCGTGCTGCTCCTGGGCGTCGAGGACGTCAAGGCCACCAAGCGGTTCTACGTCGAGCAGGGCCTCACCGTGGGCAAGAGCTTCGGCGGGAAGTACGTCGAGTTCGCCACCGGCCCGGGCACCGTCAAGCTCTCCCTCTACAAGCGCCGGGCCCTCGCCAAGGTCGCGGGCGTCTCCGCCGACGGCACCGGCTCCCACCGTCTCGTCCTCTCCGGCGGCACCCGCCCGTTCGCCGACCCGGACGGCTTCGCCTGGCAGCCGGAGCTCAGCCACTGATGGGCTAGTTTCCTGTGCATGTCTTCACGGGAAACACCGCGAATACCCAGGGGCGGGACGCGGGCCGGACTCTGGGCCGCGGCGGGTGCGGCGACCCTCGCGTTCCTCGTCGCGCTGGAGATCGCCGCGCGCCACTACGGCCTGCCGGGGCCGATGACCAACCAGGCCAAGGAGTTGGTGTTCGCCCCGGCCTCGGGGCCCCTGCTCTACGCCGGGCTGGCGCTGACGATGGTGGTTCTCACCTGGCGGCAGCGGCTGGTCGCGGCGGCCGTCGCGGTCGGCGTCGACCTCGCCGTCGCCCTGGTGCGGTGGGCGGCGGACGCCACCGCGTCCGGCAGCCACTCCTTCGGCAACGGCGCGCTGTGGGTGGTCCTGGGCTGCGGGGTCGTCGCCCTGACCCGCCGCACCGGCCCGGAACGGATCCTCCTGCTGAAGGGCGTCGGGCTCGGCCTCCTGCTGGTGGCCGGCCGCAAGACCGGGGACGCCTGGCTGCTGATCACGTCGAAGACGCGTCCGGACGTGCTCGACCCGTACGTGGCGACCGCCGACCACGCGCTGGGGAACCCGTCGTGGCTGGTGGGACGGGCCGTCGAGGCCACGGGCGCGGTCGGTGAGCACGTACTGGACTGGGTCTACGTGCAGCTCGCGGTGGCCGCGGTCGTCGTCGCGCTGTACCAGCTGCGCAAGGTGGCGGCCGAGCGCCGGTTCCCGCGCCACCACCTGGTCCGCACCTTCCTGCTGATAGGCCTGCTCGGGCCGGGCATCTACATGATCTTCCCGGTCGTCGGACCGGTCTTCGCCTACGGCACGGGCGCCTTCGGCACCGGCGGCGCGGAGTGGGCGATCGCCGACCTGTGGCCGCACACGCTTCCGCCGATCGGCCCGCCCCACCCGTTCACGTACGACGGGGTCACCCCCCGCAACTGCATGCCCAGCCTGCACACGGCGTGGGCCACCGTGATCTTCATCCACTCCCGGAAGGGTCCGCGCGTCCTGCGCTGGGCGGGAACGTTCTGGCTGGTCGCCACGCTCACCGCGACGCTGGGGTTCGGCTACCACTACGCCATCGACCTCATCGCCGGCGTCGTGTTCGCGGTCACGGTCGAGGCGGGGCTGCGTGCCCTGGACCGCGGCTGGGACCGGTCGGGGAGCCTGCTGGTCGCCCACGGGGCGCTGGTGTTCGCCGCGATCCTGGCCTCGACGCGCTACCTGTCGCTGGAGATGGCCCGGCACCCGTGGGTCTTCGGACCGCTCCTGCTGCTGGCCATGGCCTCGGTGATCCACGGCTACGTACGGACCACGAAGGGCTGGGCACCGGTGCCCGCGGCGCCGCCGGCGCTGCCGGAACCACGGCTGGAGGCGGCCTGAGCGTCCCGGGGCCGCATGTCTGCTGAATTGCGAAAGTTCGCAAGTCGTTGGATGCTGGGGCCCCGGGTCCGCAGGAAGCCGCGGACCGGTTTCCCCTGTGGAGACGCGATGAGCACCCTGCTCCAGCCCCTGCCCCACCGGCACGTGCTCACCCTGCCCGCGGCGCCCCCGGCGGTCCGGGTGGCCCGGGAGACGGCCGAGCAGGCCCTCGCCGAGTGGGGCGTGAACCCGGGGCACCCCGCCGTCGCACCCGCCCTGCTGATCCTCAGCGAACTGGTCACCAACAGCGTCCGCCACGCGTCGCCGCCGAGCGAGCAGGTGACCGTCACGTACGCGGTCGGAGACGACTGCCTGGCCTTCGCCGTGCACGACCGGCACCCGTACCAGCCGCGGCTGCACGGCGCGGAGACCACCGGCCGGACCGGGGGCCTGGCGACCGTCATGGAGCTCACCGGCACCCTGGGCGGCACCGCGGTGGTCCGGGGCGACGGCGACGGCCGGGGCAAGAGCATCTGGATCACGCTCCCGCTGTGAGCCGGAGACCGCTGTGAGCCGCGGACCGCTGTGAGCCGCGGACCGGCCGCCCTCACGAGGCGCCGTAGCTCGTCAGGGGCGGGGTGCGCAGGGCGATGACCGCCTTGTCGTCGTGGCCGTTGCCGGGCCGGTGGGCGACCAGGGCACGGCACAGGTCCTCGGGCGCCAGCCCCGCCAGCCGGGAGGCGGTGACGGCCAGCGCGTCCAGGCCCCGGTCCAGCGGCTGGCCGGGGACCTCCACGAGGCCGTCGGTGAACAGGATGACGGTGCTGTCCACCGGCAGGGGCCGGCAGTGGTCGGGCCGCGGCAGATCGGGCGCCACTCCGAGCGGAAGTCCGGGCTCCACGTCCAGGTAGCGGACCCGCCCGTCGGGCAGCAGCACCAGCGGCTGTGGGTGCCCCGCGCTGGACCAGCGCAGCTGCCAGGTGCCGTCGGCGGGCTCCAGCCGGGCGAGGAGCGCCGTGGCGACCGGGGCCTCGTCCAGGGCCGCGTTCATGATCCGGTCGAGCCGGGCGAGGGAGGTGCTGGGCGCGGCGCCCGGGTCGTAGTACAGGGCGCGCAGCATGTTGCGGATCTGGGACATGTCGGCCGCGGCCCGCAGGTCGTGCCCCACGACGTCGCCGATCACCGCCGCGCAGGCCCCGCCGGGCAGCAGCATGGCGTCGTACCAGTCGCCGCCCACGGCGGCGGGCGCGCTCGCCGGGCGGTAGGCCGCGCCCGCGGAGAAGGGCCGCAGGTCGGGCAGGCGCGGCAGCAGCAGCCGCTGGAACTGCTCGCTGCTGTTCTGGACCTGCTGGTAGAGGCGGGCGTTCTCGATCGCCACGCCCGCCGTGCCGGCCAGCGCGCGGATCACGCCCTCGTCGTGCCGGTCGAAGGGCTGCCCGTCCTTGCGTTCGGAGAGGTAGAGGTTGCCGTAGATCCGGCCGCGCACACTGATCGCCACCCCGAGCAGGCTGCGCATCGGCGGATGTCCGGGCGGGAAGCCCGCCGATTCCGGGTGGCGCGAGATGTTCTTGACCCGCAGCGGCTCGGGGTGGTGGATCAGGTGTCCCAGCAGGCCCCTGCCCCGCGGCAGCTCCACGCCCTCCAGGTCGGCCAGCTCCTTCGTGGTGAGCCCCAGCGGAATGAACTCCTCCAGGAGCCTGCCCTCCTGGTCGAGGACGCCCATGGCCCCGTAGCGGGCGCCCACCAGGTCCATCGCGGTGCGCACGATGCGGCGCAGCACCGCGGGCAGCTCCAGCTCGCCGGTGATGTTCACGACCGCCTGGAGCAGTTCCTGGAGGGTCCGCTGGGCGCGGGCCAGGGCGTGCAGCTGCTCGCCGATCCGGTTCAGGTCGGAGCTGAGCGGCAGGTCGAGGAGCGAGGCGTACGGCTCGTCGGCGCCACTGCGGCCGGTGACCGCCGCGGGCTCCTCGGCGGGGCCCTCACCGGAGTTCTCCTCCGCCATCACGCGTGCCTCGCCTCCCGCCGTGCGGTTCGCCTTCCGCCCACCCTGGCCCGTGGGTCCGGGGCGTGCCGCCCGTCCACAGCCGGTCGGAGTAACCCGGCACCGTCCCGGTGCGACCGGGTTCGTCCCGGCGGATTCGGCCTGGCGGGTGGCTCGGGCGAGGATGGGCGGCATGCTGATGAGGACGGGACGGGCGCGACGCGCCCAGAGCGGGCCGACCGGGCCGCGCCGCCGCGGCGCTAGGAGGGCGAAGGCACGATGAGCACGCCGCTGTACCAGTTGAAGGCCGAGTTCTTCAAGACGCTCGGCCACCCGGCGCGCATCCGCGTCCTGGAACTGCTGAGCGAGCGCGAGCACGCGGTGGCGGAGATGCTCCCCGAGGTGGGGATCGAGCCGGCCCATCTGTCCCAGCAGCTCGCGGTGTTGCGCCGGGCGAACCTGGTGGTGTCCCGCAAGGAGGGATCGACCGTGTACTACTCCCTGACCAGCCCGCAGGTCGCCGAGCTGCTCAGGGTCGCGCGCGGCATCCTGTCCGGCGTGCTCGCCGGGCAGGCCGAACTGCTCGCGGACCTACGGGCCGGACAGCCCGAGCCGGGGCCCGAGCGGGCGTAGGCCCGCGCGGCCGGTCACTTGTGGGCGTGCTCGCCCACGTAGAAGAGCAGCCAGATGAAACCGGCGAGGACGTGCGTGCCGAAGATGTAGAAGCCCGCCCGGATGGCGACGCCGCGCTCGAACCGGCGTTCCTCGTTGCGGCGCCCGCTCATCGGACGGGCTCCGCGGTCCGCAGCTCTTCCAGCAGCCGCCGTTGGCCCGTGAGCAGATCGGAGAGGATCCGCCGGGCGGTGGCCAGCAGCTCGGCGACCTCCCCGCCGGACAGTTCGTACACGACGGTGGAGCCGGTGCGGGTGGCGGTGACGATGCCGGAACGGCGGAGCACGGCGAGCTGCTGGGAGAGGTTCGAGGGCTCGATCTCGATCTCCGCGAGCAGCTCGCGGACCGGCCTCGGACCGGCCTGCAGCAGTTCCAGCACCCGGATGCGTACCGGGTGACCCAGCATCCGGAAGAAGTCGGCCTTCGCCTCGTACAGCGGGACCGGCATTCCGATCACCTCTCGTCCGTCCGTGCAGTCCGTGGAGGATGTATGGATCAAGGCAACTGCTGAATTGAAGAATTCTGCAAGTCCTCCCCACTCTACCGCCTGCCCGCCGTTCCGCCATCGGGCCAGTACCTTGCACCTATGCCTGATCTGAGCCCTTCCTCCCCCGCCGAGGCCTACGCGGCCCTGCTGCAGGGCAACGCCCGTTTCGTGAGCGGTGACCGCCTGCACCCCAACCAGGACGCAGACCGCCGCTCGGAGCTGGCCCCGCGCCAGCATCCGTTCGCGGTGCTCTTCGGGTGCTCGGACTCGCGGCTGGCGGCCGAGATCATCTTCGACCGGGGGCTGGGCGACCTGTTCGTGGTGCGGACGGCCGGTCACGTGGCGGGCGCGGAGGCATTGGGCAGTGTCGAGTACGGCGTGAAGGTGCTGGGCGCACCGCTCGTGGTGGTGCTGGGGCACGACTCCTGCGGCGCGGTCACCGCGGCCGCCGACGCCGTGCACGGCGGTACGGCGCCGGCCGGCTACATCGGGGACGTGGTGGAACGGGTGATCCCGAGCGTGCTCGCGGCGCGCGCCCTGGGCGGCACTGGGATCGACCGGTTCGTGGAGGAGCACATCCGCCGCAGCGTCGACGGTCTGGTGGGGCGCTCGGCGCTGCTGGCGAACGAGGTGGACGCCGGCCGGTGCGCGGTCGTCGGTCTGTCCTACCGGCTGGCCGGGGGGACGGTGAAGCGGGTGGCGTCCCACGGGCTCCCGGAGTAGCCGCCCGACGCATGGCGCCGCCACGATGCTCCCGTGGCGCCACGATGGCACCATGAGGTGTCTCGCTTGTTTTCGCAGGTCGGAGAGGTGTTCGCCCCCTCGCCCTCATGTCGATAGCGTTCGGGCTTGCGTGTGACGCCATAGTGGTGCCACCATGGCGTCATGGATCTCACTCCGTACGTCGACACCCTCCGCCGTGAACTCGCGGTGGCCGCCGAGGCCGGTGGCCACGAAGCCCGCGAACTGGCGGAGCGGCTCATCGCCCCGTTGGAGTCGGCGACCCGGCTGACCATGCTCAACGTGCTCTCCGCCGCGATGGACGAGATCACCCGCGACCTGGCCCCCGGTTCCGTCGACGTACGGCTGCGCGGGCTCGAGCCCGACTTCGTGGTGACGCCGCCGCCCACCGAGGGCGGTGGCTCCGTCGAGCCGGCCGCGCCCGTCGAGACGCTCAAGGCGCCGGCGGCCGCCGACATCGACGAGGGCGGCACCGCCCGCGTCAACCTGCGGCTGCCGGCCCATCTCAAGGCGCGCGCCGAGGAGGCCGCGAGCCGCGAGGGTCTGTCCGTCAACGCCTGGCTGGTACGCGCCGTGTCGGCCGCCGTCGACGGCGGCGGCACCCCGCGTCCGCCGGAGCGGGCCCGCAACGTCGGACAGAGCTTCACGGGCTGGGTGCGCTAGGACGGGCCACAGGGCGGGCCCCGGGACGGGCTCAGCCTCTCGCGCTCGCGCCCCGAGAGAACCACAGCACAGCGCTCACACCACGTCCCACCAGCGGGGACACCCCACGGACTCATGAGGACGGTACAGCCATGCCTTCTTTCGACACTCCCCGGCCGATCGCGGTGACCGCCCACGTGGGCGCCGGTTCCATCCGGTTCACCGCGGGCGACCGGCTCGACACGGTCGTCGAGGTGCTGCCCGTCGACCCCGGGCGGGACAGGGACGTACGGGCTGCCGAGCAGACCGAGGTCTCCTGCGCGAGCGGCGTCCTGACGATCAGCACGAAGGAGCGCCGCTTCATCGGGCCCTCCGGCGCCGTCGACGTGACGGTGGAGCTGCCCACGGGCTCACGCGTCGACATGGAGGGCTCCTGGACCCAGGTCCTCGGCGAGGGCCGGCTCGGCGAGGTCCGGGTGAAGACCCCGGGCGGTGACGTCCGCCTGGACACGACGGGGCCGCTCCAGCTCACCGCCTCCCACGGCTCGGTCACCGTGGACCGGGTCGAGGGCTCGGCCGAGATCACCACCAGCTCCGGCAGCGTCCGCGTCGGCGTCCTCGACGGTCCGGCCGTACTGAAGAACTCGCACGGCTCCACGACCGTGGGCGCCGCGCTCGGCGACCTGCGGGTGAAGAACGCCAACGGTGACATCAACGTCGCCCACGCCGAGGCCTCGCTCACCGCGACCACCGCCCACGGCACCCTGCGGGTGGACGAGGTGGCCCGCGGCGAGATCCGGCTGGAGACCTCCTACGGCGCCATCGAGGTCGGCGTCCGCGAGGGCACGGCGGCCTGGCTCGACGTGCGTTCGAGCGGCGGGCAGGTGCGCAACACCCTCACCGCGTCCGACAGTCCCGCCGAGACCGAGGAGACCGTGAAGGTCCACGCCCGCACCCGGTACGGAAACATCGACGTCCGCCGCGCCAAGGCCTGAGCGCCGCGCCCGCCGCTGTACGTCAGTCACCCGCCCCTGTACGTCAGTCACCCACCCCTGTCATCCCCCGGAACGGGAGGGCTCCATGCCTTCATCTGTCATGCCCACGTCCAATTCGGCAGCCGGTCCGCAGGCACCCGCCGCCGTCTCCGCCGTGGGTCTGCGCAAGTCCTACGGCGACAAGACCGTCCTCGACGGCATCGACCTGCGGATCCCGGCCGGTTCGGTGTTCGCGCTGCTCGGCCCGAACGGCGCGGGCAAGACCACGACCGTGCAGATCCTCTCCACCCTCGTCTCCGCCGACGGCGGGCAGGCCCAGGTGGCGGGCCACGACCTCGCCGCCGCCCCGCAGGCCGTGCGCGGCGCGATCGGGGTCACCGGCCAGTTCTCCGCCGTGGACGGCCTGATCACCGGCGAGGAGAACATGCTCCTCATGGCCGACCTGCACCACCTGCCCCGGCGCGAGGGCCGGCGGGTCGCCGCCGAACTGCTGGAGCGCTTCGACCTCACCGAAGCCGCGCACAAGCCCGCCTCCACCTACTCCGGCGGCATGAAACGCCGCCTGGACATCGCCATGACCCTGGTCGGCGACCCCCGGATCATCTTCCTCGACGAACCCACCACCGGCCTCGACCCCCGCTCCCGCCACACCATGTGGCAGATCATCCGCGCCCTCGTCACCAGCGGCGTCACCGTCTTCCTCACCACCCAGTACCTGGAAGAGGCCGACGAACTCGCCGACCGCATCGCCGTACTCCACAACGGAAAAATCGCCGCCGAAGGCACCGCCGACGAACTCAAACGGATCGTCCCCGGCGGACACGTCCGGCTCCGCTTCACCGACCCCACCACCTACCGCGACGCCACCACCGCCCTGCCCCACGGCACCGGCGACGACGACACCCTCACCCTGAAGATCCCCAGCGACGGCAGCCAACGCGACCTGCGCACCGTCCTGGACCGCCTCGACGACGCGGGCATCGAGGCCGACGAACTCACCGTCCACACCCCCGACCTCGACGACGTCTTCTTCGCCCTCACCACGACCACCACCGCCACCGTCCCCGCCCAGACCGACCCGCTGAAGGAGACCCTCCGATGAGCAATCTCAGCCTCGCCGTGCGCGACTCCTCCACCATGCTGCGCCGCAACCTCCTGCACGCCCGCCGCTACCCCTCCCTCACCCTGAACCTCCTGCTCACGCCCGTCATGCTGCTGCTCCTCTTCGTCTACGTCTTCGGGGACACGATGAGCGCCGGCATCGGCGGCGGCGCCGACCGGTCCGCGTACATCGCCTACCTCGTACCGGGCCTGGTGCTGATGACGATCGGGTCCACCACGATCGGCACCGCGGTCTCCGTCTCCAACGACATGACCGAGGGCATCATCGCCCGCTTCCGCACCATGCCCATCCACCGCGGCTCGGTGATCACCGGGCACGTCGTCGGCAGTGTGCTGCAGTCGGTGATCAGCGTGGTCCTCGTCGGCGCCGTCGCCGCGGCCATCGGCTTCCGTTCCACCGACGCGACCCTCCTGGAGTGGCTCGCGGCCTTCGCCCTGGTCGTCCTGTTCGCCACCGCGCTCACCTGGATCGCGGTCGGCATGGGCCTGATCAGCCCGAACGCCGAGGCCGCCGGCAACAACGCGCTGCCGCTGATCTTCCTCCCGCTGATCTCCAGCACCTTCGTCCCCATCAACGCCATGCCCGGCTGGTTCCAGCCGATCGCCGAGTACCAGCCGTTCACGCCCGCCATCGAGACCCTGCGCGGCCTCCTCCTCGGCACCGGGATCGGCCACAACGGCTGGCTCGCCCTCGTCTGGTGCCTCGCCCTCACCGTGCTCGGCTACGTCTGGTCGAAGTCGCTCTTCAACCGCGACGAGAAGTAGGGCGTCAGAGAGGTGTCAAAGGCGTTCGCGCCGCCGTATGGAAGCCATCAACGGCGGCCGAAAACGGTCGGAACGGGGCTCTCATCTCGTTGTCAGCTTCTTTCCGAACCTCACTAGGAGCCAGCGATGGCCGACGTGGCCTTCGTCGTCACCATGATCGCGGTGTTCGCGTTCGTGGCCCTTGTCGCCAAGGGGGTGACGAAGCTGTGACCGCGGAGAACATCGTCGGCCTGATCGTGGCCGTCGCCCTGCTCGGTTACCTCGTCCTCGCCCTGATCCACCCGGAGAGGTTCTGAGCACCGCATGAGCCCCGTCCTCGCCGGCGTGCTCCAGCTGCTCGCCCTCATGGCCGCGCTGGCGCTCGCCTACGTCCCCCTCGGCAACTACATGGCCCGTGTCTACTGCTCGCCCAAGCACCTGTGGGTCGAGAAGTGGATCTACAAGGGCATCGGTGCGGACCCGGACACGGAGATGCGCTGGCCCGCCTACCTGCGCGGCGTCCTCGCCTTCTCCCTCGCCGGGGTCCTCTTCCTGTACCTGCTCCAGCGGCTCCAGGGCGTGCTGCCCGGCTCGCTCGGCTTCGCCTCCATCGACCCGGACCAGGCGTTCAACACCGCCGCGTCCTTCGTCGCCAACACCAACTGGCAGTCGTACTACGGCGAGCAGGCCATGGGCCACGTCGTGCAGACCGCCGGTCTGGCCGTGCAGAACTTCGTCTCGGCGGCCGTCGGCATCGCCGTCGCCGTCGCCCTCGTGCGCGGCTTCGCGCGGTCCCGCACCGGTGAACTGGGCAACTTCTGGGCCGACCTGGTCCGCGGGGTCGTCCGCGTCCTGGTGCCGATCGCCCTGGTCGGCGCGGTGATCCTGGTGGCCTGCGGCGTCATCCAGAACTTCTCCGGCATCCACGAGGTCGGCCAGTTCCTGGGCGCGCCGCAGCAGTGGAACGGGGGCGCGGTCGCCTCGCAGGAGGTGATCAAGGAGCTGGGCACCAACGGCGGCGGCTACTTCAACGCCAACTCCGCCCACCCCTTCGAGAACCCGACGCCGTTCACCAACCTGTTCGAGATCTTCCTGATCCTGCTGATCCCGGTCGCGCTGACCCGGACCTTCGGCGTCATGACCGGCTCGGTGCGCCAGGGTTACGCGATCCTCGGGACGATGGCCACCATCTGGGTCGGCTTCGTCGCCCTGATGATGTGGACCGAGTTCGCCCACCACGGCCCCGCGCTGCAGGCGGCCGGCGGCGCGATGGAGGGCAAGGAGCTGCGTTTCGGGATCGGCGGCTCGTCGCTCTTCGCGGTGACCACGACCCTCACCTCGACCGGCGCGGTGGACTCCTTCCACTCCTCCTACACCGGGCTCGGCGGCGGCATCACCATGCTCGGCATGATGCTGGGCGAGATCGCGCCCGGCGGCGTCGGGTCCGGGCTCTACGGCATGCTGGTCATGGCGGTCATCGCGGTGTTCATCGCGGGGCTCATGGTCGGCCGCACCCCGGAGTACCTGGGCAAGAAGATCGGCACCCGCGAGATCAAGTTCGCCGCCTGCTACATCCTGATCACCCCGGCCCTGGTCCTGGTGTTCACGGCCGCGGCGATGGCCCTGCCCACCCCGGGCGACTCGATGACCAACAGCGGGGCGCACGGCTTCTCCGAGATCCTGTACGCCTACACCTCCGCCTCGAACAACAACGGCTCGGCCTTCGCGGGCCTGAACGCCGACACCCAGTGGTTCAACACCACCCTCGGCCTCGCCATGCTGCTGGGCCGGTTCGTGCCGATGGTGTTCGTCCTGGCGCTCGCGGGCTCGCTGGCCCGGCAGCAGCCCGTTCCCGCCACCGCGGGCACGCTGCGCACCGAGAAGCCGCTCTTCGCCGGCCTGCTGGTCGGCGCCGTACTGATCATCACCGGTCTGACCTACTTCCCGGCCCTCGCCCTGGGCCCGCTCGCCGAAGGGCTGGCGGCATGAACACCGACACGCACAAGACCGACCCGTGGAACCAAGGGAACGCGATGTCCACAACCACCCCGGCCCGGGCGCCGCACGACGACGCACCCTCCGGGCACCAGCCCGGTCAGGGCCGCGTCGGCGGGGGACTCTTCGACCCCAAGCAGCTGGTCAAGTCGCTGCCCGACGCGTTCCGCAAGCTCGACCCGCGGGTGATGGTGAAGTCGCCCGTCATGTTCGTCGTCCTCGTCGGCTCCGTGCTGACCACGGCCTTCTCCTTCACCGATCCCGGTGACTGGTTCGGCTGGACGATCAGCGCCTGGCTCTGGCTGACCGTGCTCTTCGCCAACCTGGCGGAGGCGGTCGCCGAGGGCCGCGGCAAGGCCCAGGCCGACACCCTGCGCAAGGCCAAGACCGACACCGTCGCCCACCGCGCCGACGGCACCACGGTGCCCGGCACCGCGCTCACGGTCGGCGACCTGGTCGTCTGCGAGGCCGGGGACGTCATCCCCGGCGACGGCGACGTCGTCGAGGGCGTCGCCTCGGTTGACGAGTCGGCGATCACCGGCGAGTCGGCACCCGTCATCCGCGAGTCCGGCGGCGACCGGTCCGCGGTCACCGGCGGGACCAAGGTGCTCTCCGACCGCATCGTCGTCCGGATCACCACGAAGCCGGGCGAGACCTTCATCGACCGGATGATCAGCCTGGTCGAGGGAGCGGCCCGGCAGAAGACGCCGAACGAGATCGCGCTCAACATCCTGCTGGCCTCGCTGACCGTCGTCTTCCTGCTGGCCTGCGCCACCCTCCCGCCGTTCGCCGACTACGCGGGCACCCACCTGGACATGATCGTGCTGGTGGCCCTGCTGGTCTGCCTCATCCCGACCACGATCGGCGCCCTGCTCTCCGCGATCGGCATCGCGGGCATGGACCGCCTGGTGCAGCGCAACGTGCTGGCGATGTCCGGCCGCGCGGTCGAGGCCGCCGGTGACGTCTCCACGCTGCTCCTCGACAAGACCGGCACGATCACGCTGGGCAACCGGCAGGCGGCCGAGTTCGTGCCGGTGGGCGGTGTGACGGCGGCCGAGGTCGCCGACGCCGCCCAGCTCTCCTCGCTCGCCGACGAGACGCCCGAGGGCCGCTCGATCGTGGTCCTCGCCAAGGAGAAGTACGGCCTGCGCGAGCGCCACCAAGGTGAACTCGTCGGCGCCGAATGGATCGGGTTCACCGCCCAGACCCGCATGTCCGGTGTGGACGCCGACGGCCGCAAGGTCCGCAAGGGCGCGGCGGGCTCCGTCGTCGCCTGGGTCCGGGAGCGCGGCGGCTCGGTGACCGAGGACGCGGACACGGCGGTCGAGCGCATCTCCGCGGCGGGCGGCACACCGCTGCTCGTCGCCGTCGAGGACGAGCGCGGCGCCCGCGTCCTCGGCGTCGTCCACCTCAAGGACGTCGTCAAGCAGGGCATGCGCGAGCGGTTCGACGAGCTGCGCCGGATGGGCATCAAGACCGTCATGATCACGGGCGACAACCCGCTGACGGCCCGGGCGATCGCCGAGGAGGCGGGCGTGGACGACTACCTCGCCGAGGCCACGCCCGAGGACAAGATGGCCCTCATCAAGCGCGAGCAGGCCGGCGGCAAACTGGTCGCGATGACCGGCGACGGCACCAACGACGCCCCCGCGCTGGCCCAGGCGGACGTCGGCGTGGCGATGAACACCGGCACGTCGGCCGCCAAGGAGGCCGGCAACATGGTCGACCTCGACTCCAACCCCACCAAGCTGATCGAGATCGTCGAGATCGGCAAGCAACTGCTGATCACGCGCGGGGCGCTCACGACGTTCTCCATCGCCAACGACGTCGCCAAGTACTTCGCGATCATCCCGGCGCTCTTCGCGGCCGTCTACCCGGGCCTGGACAAGCTCAACATCATGGGCCTGTCCTCCCCGGACTCCGCGATCCTGTCCGCGGTGATCTTCAACGCGCTGATCATCGTCGTGCTGGTGCCGCTCGCGCTGAAGGGCGTGCGCTACCGGCCCATGAGCGCCGACCGGATGCTGCGCCGCAACCTCGGCGTCTACGGACTGGGCGGGCTGGTCGCCCCGTTCCTCGGCATCAAGCTCATCGACCTGATCGTCTCCCTCATCCCCGGGATCGGCTGACCGACATGAACACTTCCCTGACCAACGCCGCCCGGCTGTTCACGGCGGGCCTGCGCGCCCTGCTCGTCCTGACCGTGGTCACCGGCATCGTCTACCCGCTCGTCGTCACCGGCGTCGCCCAGGGGCTGTTCCCCGGGAACGCGAACGGCTCCGAGACCGAGGCGGGCGGGAAGGTCGTCGGCTCCTCCCTCATCGGCCAGTCCTACAACCTGCCGCTGAAGGAGGGCCAGGACACCCCGGAGCCGGACCTGAAATGGTTCCAGGGCCGCCCGGCCAACGGCCTCGGCACCAACACCGTGAACACCCAGTACGAGCTGATCCTGTCCGGGGCCACCAACCGTTCCGCCGACAACCCGGAGCTCCTCCAGTGGGTGAAGGACGCCAAGGCCGCCGTCGTCAAGGACAACTCCGTGCCCGGACACCCCGTGCGGCCCGAGGACGTGCCCGCGGACGCCGTCACCTCCTCCGGCTCCGGCCTGGACCCGGACATCTCCCCGCGGTACGCCGACCTCCAGGTGCACCGGGTCGCCGCGAAGAACGGCCTGCCCGCCGACCGCGTCCAGAAGCTCGTCGACGAGCACACCACCCCCCGCACTCTCGGCTTCATCGGCGAACCGCGGGTGAACGTCCTGGAACTCAACATCGCGCTCGGGGAACTGGTGGCGCCGGGGGCCGGGCACTGAGCCGCGGTTAGAATCCGGGCCATGGCCCTGACCGTGAGCGACGTGGAACGGTTCGAGGCCTCCAGGCACCGTCTGGAGGCCATCGCCTACCGCCTCCTCGGCTCGGCGAGCGAGGCGGAGGACGCCGTGCAGGAGACGTTCCTGCGCTGGCAGGCGGCCGACGTCGCACGCGTCGAGGTTCCCGAGGCCTGGCTGACGAAGGTCCTCACCAACCTGTGCCTCAACCAGCTCACCTCGGCCCGCGCCCGCCGGGAGACCTACGTGGGCCAGTGGCTGCCCGAGCCGCTGCTCGCCGGGGACCCGATGCTCGGCCCCGCGGAGACGGCCGAGCAGCGCGAGTCGGTCTCCCTGGCGGTCCTCGCCCTGCTGGAGCGGCTCTCACCGGCCGAGCGGGCGGTGTACGTCCTGCGTGAGGCCTTCGGGTACGCGCACCGGGAGATCGCCGCGATCCTCGACATCACGGAGGACGCCAGCCAGCAGACCCTGCACCGGGCCAGGAAGCACGTCGCGCAGGGCAGGGCCCGTACCGAGGTCGACGAGGCCGCGGCCCGGCGGATCGTCGACGAGTTCCTCGCGGCGGCCACCAGCGGCCGTACCGAACCGCTGGTCGAGCTGCTCACCCGGGACGCCGTGTCGATCGGCGACGGCGGCGGGAAGGTGCCGGCCCGCGCCAAGGCGTTCGAGGGCGCCCACGCCGTGGCGACGTTCCTGCGGGGGCTGTTCAAGCCCGGCAGGGCCAAGCGCGAGCTCACCGGCGGTCCGGCCGAGATCCACGCCGCCACCGCCAACGGCGACCCCGCCCTGGTGGCCGTCGTGCACGGCCGGGTCATCGGGATCATGTGCCTGGAGGTCACCCCCGAGGGGGTCGCGGGCGTCCGCAACCAGGTCAACCCCGACAAGCTCGAACGCGCCGCCCGCCGCTGGGAGGCCGGCGAGCACGGGGAACCCCTGTTCCGGATCTGACCCGGAGCTGACCCGGATCTCCCGGGTCTTCCCGGACCTCGCCGCTCCTCCCCGCGCGCCCCCGGCCGGAATGTGGTGCGCGTCACTCCCCACCCCTGTCAGGAATCGGCGGGCTGCCCGGTTCAAGGGGCGAGTTCCGCCGGAGAGAGAGCGCCGGCGGCCGGAGACAAGGGAGCACGTCATGCAGCACACCCCGCGGCACCGCATCGTCGTCCTGGGCGCCGGATACGCCGGAGCCGTCGCCGCCGGCCGTCTCGCCAGGCGGCTGCGGAGCGAGGACGCGGCCATCACCCTCGTCAACGCCGAGCCCCACTTCGTCGAACGGGTCAGGATGCATCAGCTCGCCGTCGGCCAGGACCTCAGGGCCCGGCCGCTCGACGAGATGTTCGCGAAGACCGGGGTCGAGGTGCGGATCGCGAAGGTCACCGGCGTGGACGCCGACCGCAGGACCGTCGCCGTCACCGACGAGGACGGCACCGGTGAACTGGTCTACGACACCCTCGTCTACGCCCTCGGCAGCGCCTGGAACCCGCAGGACGTCCCCGGTGCGGCGGAGCACGCCCACGAGCTGGCCGGCCGCCCGGGAGCGCTCCGGCTGCGCGAACGCCTGGCGGGGCTGGAGGCCGGCCGTACCGTGGTCGTCGTCGGCGGCGGGCTCACCGGCCTGGAGGCCGCGTCCGAGATCGCCGAGGCCCGCCCGGACCTCGATGTGTCGCTCACGGCCCGCGGCGAACTCGGCGACTGGCTCTCCCCCAAGGGCCGCCGTCACCTGCGGAAGGTCTTCACCACCCTGGGCATCACGGCACACGAGAACGCCGCCGTCACGGCCGTGGCCGCGGACCACGTCGTCACCGCCGACGGCACGTCCGTCCCGGCCGACGTCACGGTGTGGACCACCGGCTTCGCCGTCCACCCCCTGGCGAGCGCCACCACGCTGAACGTGACCGACACCGGCCGGATCGTCGTCGACGGGACCATGCGCTCGGTGTCCCACCCGGACGTGTACGCGGTCGGCGACGCGGCGCTGGCGGCGGGCCCCGGCGACAAGCCGCTGCGGATGTCGTGCGCCTCGGGCGTGCCCACCGCCTGGCAGGCCGCCGACGCCATCGCGGCCCGGCTGACCGGCGGGAAGCTGCCGAACGTGACGCCGCGCTACTTCAACCAGTGCATCTCGCTGGGCCGCGGCCAGGGCCTGATCCAGTACGTCACCGCCGACGACCGGGCCGTGCGCGCGGCCCTGACCGGACGGCTCGCCGCCCTCTACAAGGAACTCGTCTGCAAGTCGGCCGCCTGGGGCGTCGCCAACCCGACCCTCGGCGTCCCGACCCGCCGCCGCCCGGTGGCGTCCCGCACCCCGGAGCCGGTCCCGACGGTCTGAACGAGGGGCCGGCTCAGCGCACCGGGAAGCCGAAGGTGCGGCCCTGCTCCTTCAGCCAGGGCAGCACCTGCCGCAGGGCTTCCACGGTCTGGGTGCGGTCGCCCCCGGCGTCGTGGAAGAGGATGGTCGGGCCGTTGGACAGCTCCCGCTTGACGGTGGCGACGATGGCGTCGGTACCCGGCCGCTCGAAGTCCTTGGTGTCCACGTTCCAGCCCAGCGGGCGCATGCCGTGGGAGGCGGCGAGCTTGCGGCTGTAGGGGGTGAACGCCCCGCCGGGGGCACGGTAGTACACCGGCCGCACGCCCCCGGACGCCTCGGTGATCATGCGCTCGGCGTCGAGGATCTCCTTGGACTGGTAGGCCTCGGACTTCTTGTCCATGGTGGTGTCGTGCGACACCGTGTGGTCGCACAGCCGGTGCCCGGCCGCGACGACGTCCTTCACGAGGTCCGGGTGGGCCTCGGCCTGAAGGCCCGTCATGCAGAAGGTGGCCTTGACGCCGTACTCCTTCAGCAGGTCGAGCACTTGAGGGGTCCAGGCGGGGTCGGGGCCGTCGTCGATGGTGATGTTCACGCCGCGCGGCCCCGCCTCCGAGGCGTGCGCGATGCTGATGTCGACGGGCTTGGCGTCGCCGCCCGGCGTGGCCGACGCGGACGCCCGCGGCGCCGCGCCGTCGCCGACGGAGTCGGCCTGCGCGGTCCACACCGAGGCGCCCACGGCGAGCACCGTCACACCGAGCGCCGCCCCGACCACCTTGCCGTACCAGCCCCGCCCACCACCGTGCCGTGCCATGTCCGCCGCCCCGCCTTCGCGTAGTCGCCCGCCGCCGGTCCCCGATCACGTCGGGGACCACATGACAGGACGGGAGAAACCCGCCGCGGGATCCCTCCGTTACCGATCACGGACAATCCCGGGGGAGTTCGCGGACAACTCGACGGGCCACGGCGCGACCTGCTCGGCGATCGGCCAACGACACGGGCTTCTTGTACCGGAGGGCGGTCGGGTGGCACCGTGCAGCCTGACGGGGGAGACATGCGACCACCAGACGAACCGAGCACCGGCCGGGGTGCGGACACGCACGAGTTCGACGCCTTCTACGCCGAGAGCGTCGGCCGGCTCATCGGGCACCTGTACGCGATGACGGGCGACCTCGCCGAGGCCCAGGACGTGGTCCAGGAGGCCTTCGCCCGGGCCTGGGAACGGCGGACCGAGCTGGACCTGAACGGTGCCCCCGAGGCGTGGGTGCGCACGGTGGCCTGGCGGTTGGCGGTCAGCCGGTGGCGGAAGGTGCGCACCGCGCTCGCCTTCGCCCGGCGCCAGGGCCCGCCGGCCGCCGTTCCGCCCCCGGAACCGCACCATGTGCTGCTGGTCCAGGCGCTGCGGCGGATACCCGAGGCGCAACGACGGGCCGTGGTGCTCCACCACCTGTGCGACCTGACGGTCGAGCAGGTGGCCGCCGAGGTCGGCAGCCCGGTCGGTACGGTCAAGGCGCAGCTGAGCCGGGGCCGGGCGGCGCTGGCCCGGCTGCTGTCCGACACCGAGCTGGATCCGCGGACGAGTCGCCTGCCGGAGGTGCGACATGGCTGACAGGCTGGAGGAGTCCCTGGCGGACCTCGCCGAGTCGGGCCGCCGGCACGCGGTGCCGCCGGCCCCGGAGCGGATCCGGGCGCGCGGCGAGCAGCGCCTGCGCCGCAGGCGGGCCGCACTGGCGTCCGGCGGCGCGCTGCTGGCCGCGGCGGTGGCCCTGGGCGGCCTGTCGCTGGTCCGGGCCGCCCGGGACCCCGAGCCGCCCGCCGTCGTGCCGACGGCGACCGCTTCGCCCTTCGTGCCGCCGACGCCCGCTCGGGGAGCGGAGTACGCCGAGGAACTGGCCTATGTGTACGACGCGGTGGCCGAGGGCGACACGGTGCGGGTCACCGTCGAGCCGCTGCGTACCGCGCGGGGCGGGGCGACGCCCACGGGCGGGACGCACACGCTGACCCTGCCGCGGGGGACGCCGGTCGAGGCGCGGCGGCTGTCCGGCGGGAACCCGGCGGACCTGCGACTGGACGAGCTGCTGGACCCGCTGGCCGCCGGACGGAAGTGGGCCTTCGCGATCGACTACGACGGCGAGGGCCGAGTGCACTCGCTGCGGGAGGCGTACTGGCTCGGCGACTGACCCCGCGGGTGCCGTAGGGGGTGCCGGACGGGTCGTCGGCGGCGGCGGGCGAACAATTCGCGACGCGATGCAACCCGCCGGGTGGGCCGGCGCGTAGAGAGTGCGTATCCAGAACGCACCACGTCCTTGGGGGGACTTCACCATGCGCGTCGCACACCGCCGGACCACCACCGTCCGCTGCCTCACCGCCCTCACCGTCCTCACCGTCGGCCTGCTGGCCCTCACCGGGTGCGGCGGCGGACCGGACGACGGACCGGACGACGGGCAGACCGCCACCGCCACTGCCACTGCCACTGCCACCGCCACCGTGTCCGTGACCTCGGCGCCGTCCGCTCCGTCGCCGGACGGGACGGCCCCGAGCACCGAGCCGAGTACCGAGCCGAGCGCCACCGCGGCCCGCTGGGCCGGCACCAAGCAGTTCGTGCAGATCGACGACGCCCGGACCGCCGACGGACGGACCTACCTGTCGGTGCGGCCCGCCGAGAAGAAGCCCCATCCCCAGTTCGAGGCATGGGTGATCGTCCCGGGCGAGGGGCCCTACACCGAGGTGAGCATGACCGAGGACGCGCAGGTGCTCCTGTCGGTCCCGCTCGGCGACGCGAAGCACCCCGCCGCGTATGCCCAGGACGAGTTCGTCCGCCGCCTGACGGCCCGGCCCTCCTCGGACCGCGCGGTCCTCGGCTTCGATCTGAGCTTCGACGGCCAGGGGCGGGTCACCAGGGTGCAGTCGCTGTACACGCCCTGAGGCCCGACCGCGACCGCGGACGCGGGGGCCGACGGGTCGGAACGGGGCCCACGCGTCAGTCGCGGTAGGCGTGTGTCTGGGTGGCCTTCACCGTGGCCCAGACGGTGACGCCGGGGTGCAGGTCCAGTTCGGCGGCGGCGAGCGTGGTCAGGTCGGCGGCGAGGGGGAGTTCGCCGGCCAGGTCGGCGCGGATCTGGTCGCCGTGGGTCTCCAGACCGGCCACTTCGCAGCGCCAGACGTTGCGGGCGCTGGAGCCGGTGGGGCGCTCCCGGTGCAGGGTGACGGCGCTGGGCGGGAAGGCGACGAAGACCGGCCCGGTCAGCTCCTCGGTGGTCGTGATCGCGGGCCCGTCGTCGAGCCGTACGGTGTGGCCCTCGGCCCGGCCCCGGTAGAGGTTGAGCCCGACCAGGTGGGCGATGTAGTCCGTGCGCGGGCGGCGCGCGATGTGGGAGGGGGCGCCCTCCTGGACGACGTGGCCGTCCTCGACGACGACGAGGTGGTCGGCGAGGACCATGGCGTCCAGCGGGTCGTGCGTGACCAGTACGGCGACGGCCTCGAAGTCGGCCAGGTGGCGGCGGAGTTGCGCGCGGACGTCGAGGCGGGTGCGGGCGTCGAGGGCCGCGAGCGGTTCGTCGAGGAGCAGCAGCCGGGGGTGGGTGGCCAGGGCGCGGGCGAGGGCGACGCGCTGGGCCTGACCGCCGGAGAGCCGGCGCGGTTTGGCGGCGGCGTGCCCGGCGAGACCCAGGCGCTCCAGCCAGGCGGCGGCCCGCGTCCGGGCCTGCGCCTTGGTCGCGCCCCGGCAGCGCGGCCCGAAGGCCACGTTGTCGAGCGCGGTCAGGTGCGGGAAGAGCAGGTAGTCCTGGAAGACGACTCCGACCGGCCGGGACTCCGGGGGCGTACCGTCCAACTCCGCGCCGTCGAGCCGCAGATGGCCGTCCGAGAGCGGGACGAGACCGGCGAGGGCGCGCAGGGCGGTGGTCTTCCCGGCGCCGTTCGGGCCGAGCAGCGCGACGACGTCGCCGGGGGCCGCGGTCAGGGCCACGTCGAGGCGGAAGCCGCCCCGCTCGACGACGAGCCGCGCGTCGAGCCCTTCGTCGGTCCCCTCGTTCTTCCTGGTGCCGGTCATGAGGCGGTCATCCAGCGGTCGCGCAGTCCGGCGAGTACGGCGACGGACACGGCCAGCAGGACCAGGCTGAGGGCGACGGCCGCCTCCGGGTCGCTCTGCAGGGCGAGGTAGACCGCCAGCGGCATGGTCTGAGTGCGGCCGGGGAAGTTCCCCGCGAAGGTGATCGTCGCCCCGAACTCGCCGAGCGCCCGCGCCCAGGCCAGCACGGCACCGGCGGCGATCCCGGGCGCGATCAGCGGCAGCGTGACCCGCCGGAACGCGGTGAAGCGGGAGGCGCCGAGGGTGGTGGCCGCCTCCTCGTAGCGGGGATCGGCGGCGCGCAGGGTGCCCTCGACGCTGATGACGAGGAACGGCATCGCCACGAACGCCTCCGCGAGGATCACCCCGGTGGTGGTGAACGGCAGCGTGATCCCGAACCAGGAGTCCAGCCACTGCCCGACGACGCCGTTGCGGCCCAGTGCCATGAGCAGGGCGACACCGCCCACCACCGGCGGCAGCACCAGCGGCAGCGTCACCAGGGCCCGGACGAGGCCGCGTCCGGGGAACTCCACCCGGGCCAGCAGCCAGGCCAGCGGCACGCCGATCACCATGCTCACCACGGTCGCCGCCGTCGCGCAGATCAGCGACAGGCGCAGCGCCTGCCACACCTCGGTACTGGTCAGCAGCTCGGGCATGCTCGCCCACGGGGCCCGGATCAGCAGGGCGACGAGGGGGAGCACCAGGAACGCCAGGCCGAGCAGCGCGGGCACGAGCAGCGGCAGGGGCGCACCGCCCGGGACCCGGCGGCGCCGCCGAGGCCCTCCCGGGCGGGGGCCGGCCGCGGCACCGGCCTTGTGCGGGGTGGTCACGGCGCCGCCGTGAACCCGGCCCCGGTCAGGACCTTCTGCCCTTCGGCGGACCGCACCAGCTCGATGAACGCCTTGCCGACGTCCGCGTTGGGGGCGTCCTTGAGCAGGGTGATCGGGTAGTCGTTGACGGCCTTCGCCGACTCGGGGAACTCCACGCCCGC
Organism: Streptomyces sp. NPDC018026; assembly: GCF_044327745.1. NCBI lineage: Bacteria > Bacillati > Actinomycetota > Actinomycetes > Kitasatosporales > Streptomycetaceae > Streptomyces > Streptomyces sp. NPDC018026. The sequence continues at coordinate 32,650 of NZ_JBIRFY010000017.1, read as the reverse complement.
CACCTTGTCACCGGCCGCCCTCACATCCGTCCGGTAGACGACCGCAGCGTCGGCCTCCTTGAGGACCACCTTGTTGAGCGCCGACTTCACGTCCTCCTCGTAGGAGACCGGGGTGAGCTTCAGGCCGGCGGCGGTGAGCGCCTTCCGGGCGGCGGCTCCGCACGGCACCGCCTCGTCGCACAGCACGACCTTCAGGCCGTCCCCGGTGAGGTCCTTCAGGGAGGCGACCTTGTCCGGGTTGCCCGGCAGGGTGGCGATCTCCAGCCGGTTGCGGACGAAGGTGGCCGGCGTCCCGGCGGCGGCATCCGCGTCCGTGACGACCTTCATGGTCCTGGGGCTGGCGGCGGCGAACACGTCGGCCGGTGCCCCGCTGGTGATGCCCGCGGCGAGCGAGTCGCTGCCGCCGAAGTTGAAGACGACCTCGGTACCGGGGTGCTGCTTCTCGAACTCCTCGCCCAGCTCGGTGAAGCTCTCCGTCAGCGAGGCCGCGGCGAAGACGTTCACGGTCCCGGACAGCCCCTGCGCACCGCCGCCCGAGGAGTCCGCACCGGAGTCCGACGACGAGCAGGCACTCAGGGCGACCAGCGCGGTGGCACCCGCGCCGGTCACCTGAAGCGTCCGGCGGATCCGGCGCACGGAACGGGTCATCACGAATCCACTCCCGGGACAGAACGTACGGGCATACGCCAAGCATACTGCCGCAGATGCAAGCCAAAAGTCTCCTGGTGCTTCGCATGAGCGGGGCCATCGATCCCCTCGCCTGGCATGTGCGTTCGTACGGCGCGCTGTGCGGCCGGCTCAGACCCGGTCGACGTGCACGTTCGTCGACTTCACGCGGGCGGTGGCCTCCACCCCGACCTCCAGCCCCAGCTCCTCCACGGCCTCCCGGGTGAGCAGCGAAACCAGCCGGTGCGGACCGGCCTGGATCTCCACCTGGGCCGCCACGTCACCGAGCTTGATCGCGGTGACGATGCCGGGGAAGGCGTTGCGCACCGAGGTGTAGGAGGCGTCCTCCTCACCGCTCCCGCTCTGCGCGAGCTCCACGGAGAAGGCGGCCAGGTCCTTCCCGTCGATGAGCCGCTTCCCGGCCTCGTCGCGATGGGTCGCCACCCGGCCCGCGTCCGCCCACCGCCGCGCGGTGTCCGGGCTCACGCCGAGCAGCCGGGCCGCCTGGCCGATCGTGTATGACTGCATGGCCGCCAAGATAGATCAGCGGCGGGAGCGGTGTCCCGGTCCGTGTTCCGGTACGGATCAAGTGAACACCGGTACATCCTATGGACCGGTTTGAGTGGTTTACACATCCCGTCCGTGTGAGCGCACCGCCACCGTGTCGTTCCTGCGCCAAGAGGCCCTCAAGGCTGGGGCGTGATGAACACTCAGAACGCGAACACCTCAGGCGCGAGCGCGCCGTCCGGCGAGTCTCCCCGCCGGACCGCGCCCTCGCGGCGCTCCGTGGTCACGGCGACCGGTGCCTCGGCGATCGCCGTCGGGCTCACCGCCGCCTCCGCCGCCCCCGCTCCAGCCGCTCCCGCCGCTCCCGCTCCCGCGACCGCGCTCAGTCCCGCCACCGCGCCCGGGATCACGCCGACCGCGGCGCCGCCCGGCACCGACCCCGAGGCGTACCGGACGGTCGCCCGCGCGGTCGTCGTCCACGACGCACACGACAGGCCCCTGGTCCCGTCCTACGTGAAGGCGGTCAACGACGGCCTGCCGGCCAGCCGGGGCAAGGCCACCAAGCGGGTCCTGGTGGTCGGGGCCGGTCCGGCGGGACTGCTCGCCGCCGACCTGCTCAACCGCGCGGGCCACGACGTCGTCGTGATCGAGGCCAACGGCAACCGGGTCGGCGGCCGTATCAAGACCTTCCGCAAGGGCGGTCACGAGAAGGGCCGCCAGCCCTTCGCCGACCCCCGGCAGTACGCCGAGGCCGGGGCCATGCGGCTGCCGGAGAGCCACCCGCTCCTCATGGCCCTGCTCAAGAGGTTCGACCTGCCCCGCCAGGAGTTCTACCTGGTCGACGTCGACCCCGACGACCCGGCGAAGAAGACCAACCGCACCTGGATCCACGTCAACGGCGTCCACGAGCGGCGCGCCGACTACGACAAGAACCCGGCACGGGTCAACGACACCTTCGGCGTCACCGGCGCCAACCGCGGCAAGACCGCCGCCGCCATCCTCGCCGACGCCCTCGAACCCGTACACCGGCTCATCCGCGGCAAGGAGGGCACGGCACTCGTCGACGGCTGGACCGAGGTCCTCAAGAAGTACGGGCACTGGTCCATGTACCGCTACCTCACCGAAGCCGCCGGTCTCGACACGAGGACGCTCGACCTCGTCGGGACCATCCAGAACCTGACCTCGCGGCTGCACCTCTCCTTCCTGCACAGCTTCCTGTCCAGCGCGCTGATCGACCCCAGTACCAGGTTCTGGGAGATCAAGGGCGGCACCGCGCTGCTCGCCGACGCGATGTACGCGCCGGTGAAGGGAAAGGTACGGCTCGACCGGCGGGCCGTGCGCATCGAACGCACCGGCGGCAAGGTACGGGTCCACACCGTCTCCGAGGACTGCCAGACGGGCAAGGGAGGCACCACGGAGGTCTTCGAGGGGGACGAGGCGATCGTCACCGTTCCCTTCTCCGGACTGCGGCACGTCGCCTTCGACCCCCCGCTGTCGTACGGCAAGCGCCGGGCCGTCACGGAGCTGCACTACGACGCCGCGACCAAGGTGCTGCTGGAGTTCTCCCGCCGCTGGTGGGAGTGGACCGAGGAGCAGTGGAAGCAGGCCCTCGACGGCATCGAGGACGGCCTCTACGACAAGTACCGGGCGGGCAGGGTCACGGACGCCCGGCACCTCGGCGCACACAAGTCCGTGCGGGACCTGGGGGTGACGGTCCCCGACACCTACAAGCACTGCTTCGCCGCCTTCCGGCCCGCCGGGGAGGGCGAGGTCGAGGCCGCGCACGTCCGGGGCGGCGGATCCGTCAGCGACAACGCCAACCGCTTCATGTACTTCGAGCACGCCCACCCCATGGAGGGCAGCGACGGCGGCATCGTGCTGGCCTCCTACAGCTGGTCCGACGACGCCCTCAAGTGGGACGCCTACGCCGACGAGGAGCGCTGTCTGCGCGCCCTCGCCGGAGTGCAGGCCGTCTTCGGGCGCCGGTGCGAGGTCTTCTTCACCACCAAGTGCCGGACCCAGTCGTGGATGCGCGACCACTACGCCTACGGCGAGGCGTCCGTGCTCTTCCCCGGCCAGCACACGGAGCTGTTCCCCGACATCCCCACGTCGGAGGGGCCCCTGCACTTCGCGGGCGACCACACCTCGATCAAGCCCGCCTGGATCGAGGGCGCCCTCGAATCAGCCGTCCGAACGGCTCTGAAGGTGCACACGGGCTGACCTCCTCCTGCCGTCGGACGCACGGTCCGGGACTCATGTCACCGACGCCAGAAGAGATGGTGCGTCACACCGCTCGGGCTGGGCACGACCTCCATGTGGTACCGCTCCAGCAGCTGCTCGGGCGAGTCCCAGAGGCGCAGCCCGGACCCGAGCGTCACCGGCGCGACGGCCACGTGCAGGGTGTCGACGAGCCCGGCGTCGAGGAACTCCCGGACGGTGCTCACTCCGCCGCCGAGCCGGACGTCCTTGCCCTGCGCGGCCTTTCGCGCCTGCGCGAGCACGGTGGCGGGCTCGCCGTCCACGAAGTGGAACGTGGTGTCGGAGAGCGTGAACGACGGACGTGCGTGGTGGGTCAGGACGAACACCGGCGTGTGGAACGGCGGCTCGTCACCCCACCAGCCCTGCCACTCGTGGTCCTGCCACGGGCCGCGCTGGGGCCCGAACTTGTTGCGGCCCATGATCTCGGCGCCGATGTGGTGACTGAAGTCCCGGGCGAAGTAGTCGTCGAGGCCCCGGGTTCCTCCCGGCTCGGTGCGGTTCGGCCAGCTCGCCGTGGCGCCCGCCCAGGCGAAGAGCTGCCCCGGATCGACGTCGTGGCCGAAGGGCCGCTCCAGGCTCTGGTCCTCGCCGGCGGCGACGCCGTCGCGCGAGACGGTGAAGTTCTGTACGCGCAGTAGCTGATCCATGCGTTCCCTCATCAGGTCCTGTTGCTTCCTGGCGATGCGTCCTGCATCAAGATGTCGAACGGGACCCGACGGGATCGACAGCGGCACGCGAGTTCTTCCGAAGGCGCCGTCTCGGCGGCCGGGGCGTCACCCGGCTCGGGCAGCAGCACCAGCCGGATGCGGTCGAGCGGGGTCAGCTGCCCACGTGGATGCCGGGGCGCCGGTCGGGGTCGGGTTCGTTGCTGCGGATGATCTCCCGGGTGACCGGTGCGGTGTCGCCGCGGCCGAGCAGGAAGTAGCGGAACATGTGCCGCAGCGGACTGCCTTCGGCCCAGGCGAAGTAGCAGTGCGGCCGGACGCCGGTCGCGTCGCGCAGGGCGAGCAGGATGGCGGCGATGGCGTTGGGCGCGGCCGGGGCCTCGGCGCGCAGGACGCGGTGGTCACCGACCTCGACGCCGTGCACGGTGAGGGTGTCGCTGAAGTCCGACGGGTCGACGACGTCGATTTCGAGGAACAGCACGTCGGCCGGTGCCGGCACGGGGTTGTTTCCGCGCTGTTCGAGTTCCTTGGCACGGTACTCGGCGCTGTCGCCGGTCTCGCGGCGGTTGGCGACGATGTTGATGGACCGGTCGTGGGCGAGGGTGTCGGTGATGAAACGGCGGGCGTCCGGGTCGAAGACGATGCGGTCGGCGCGCAGCTCGGTGGTGCGCGCGATACGGGAGATCAGCGAGACGAGGATGATGCCCGCGATGAAGAATCCGGAGATCGTGATGCCGTCGGGCTTGTCGACGATGTTGTACACGAGGGCGTAGAGCAGAACCAGGGTCAGCAGCGCGAACCCGGTCGCGGCCGGGCGGTGGCCGCGTCGCGCGGTGGACACGGTGACGGCGAAGGCCCCCGACACCATCATGGCCAGAATGCCGGTGGCGTAGGCGCCGGCCTGCGCGTCCACGTCGGCGTCGAAGGCGATGGTGATCAGAACGCAGACGACGGTGTAGACGAGGACGACCGGCGGCACCGCTCGGCCCCACTCGGGTGCCATGCCGTAGCCGGGCAGGTAGCGGGGGACGATGTTGACCAGTCCCGCCATCGCGGAGGCGCCCGCGAACCACAGGATGAGAATGGTGCTGATGTCGTAGACGGTGCCGAACGCCTCCCCCACGTGTTCGTGGGCGAGCCAGGCCAGGGCCCGGCCGTTGGCCGCGCCGCCGGGTTCGAACTCGTCGTGCGGGATGAGGACGGTGGTCACGAAGCTCGACGACAACAGGTAGACGCTCATGATCAACGCGGCGGTCGTGAGCAGCGCGCGGGCGTTGCGGATCCGCGAACGCAGCCGCTGTTCGTCGTCGGCGCCGTCGGCGGAGATGAGCGGCATCATGCTCACCCCGGTCTCGAAACCGGACAGGCCGAGCACCAGCAGCGGGAACGCCAGGAGCGCCGGCGTCAGCAGGTCGCCGAAGACCCCGCCGCCTTCCACGAGCGCGTCGGTCCAGGCCGAGAACGCCCCCGGCGTGGTGAACACGTCGACGAGGCCGACGCCGATGATGACCGCGTTCAGGGCCAGGAAGACGGCGACCAGCGGGATGGCCACGCGGACCGCCTCGCTGAAGCCGAGCAGGAAGACCCCTCCCAGGACCAGCAGCAGCACCACGGTGAGGGCGACCTCGTGTCCGTGCAGCGCGGCGGGGAAGAAGGGGTTTTCCACCACGTGGACGGAGGCGTCCGCCGTGGACAGGGTGATGGTGATGATCCAGGAGGTGGCGACGAAGCCGAGCAGGACCAGGACGAAGAGCTTGCCCCACCAGAACGGCAGCAGGTCTTCCAGCATCGCCCCCGACCCCGCCCCGTGCGGGCTCGCCTTCGCCACCCGCCGGTACATGGGCAGCATCCCCAGCAGCGTCAGCGCCACGATGAGCAGGGTCGCCAACGGGGAGACGGCTCCCGCGGCCAGGGCCGCGATGGCGGGAACGTAGGCGAGGCTGGAGAAGTAGTCGACCCCGGTCAGGCACATCACCTTCCACCACGCGTGCGGTTCCGCGTGCCCCTCGCCGGCCGCGGGGCCCACCGGCTGCACCTGATGGCGCAGCATCCACTGGGCCGGCCTGCCGCTCGGCTGCGGGCGCAGGGCCGGGCTGTCCACGACTTCCGGCACAGCCGACCCGTCGTTGTCCGCCATGTCCGTGATCAGCCCTTCCCGGCTTGCCCAGCGCAGTAGTGGTGGTGCCTTCATCTGGCGCGTCGGCCACCGGTCACCGACGCGCCGCCGGGAGAAGGCGCCCATCAGCGTATGCGGGCAGACGTGCGCGAACCCTGGATGAGCAGTCCATCCGTGTCAGGATCTCGTTAAAGGTGCATCAGAGGTGGCCGGACCGAGGAAGCCCAGTGAGCGGGGCGGGTCTGACCGCGCCCCTCGATTCGGTGGGCGTGCCGGGCACCCCGGTTCACCGCAGCTCACTCAGACGCGCGGTCCGAGGAACAGGCCACCGCTCGCGTCGACGACCTGCCCGGTGATCCAGCGTGCCGCGTCGGAGGCGAGGAACGCGACCACGTCGGCGACATCGTCGGGCGTGCCCAGCCGGTCGAGCGCCGTCGTGCCGGCGATGAGCTCCGCCAGGCCCGGTGCTTCGAAGGACGCCCCGTTGGTCGTGGTCCGGGTGGCGCCGGGAGCAACCGCGTTCACGGTGATTCCCCGTACGCCCAGCTCGTTGGCCAACGTCGTGCTCATGGTCTCGACCGCTCCCTTCGTCATGGCGAAGGAGGTCTGGGAGGGGTTGGCCATCCGGGTCGCCACGGAGGAGATCGTGATGACGCGGCCGCCGTCGGGGAGCAGGTCCAGTGCGCGTTGGACGATGAAGTACGGCGCTCGCACGTTCACCGCGAAGAGGTGGTCGAACTCCTCGCGTGTCGTGGCCCCGATCGGTCCGGCGGGCGCGGCCGCCGCGTTGTTGACGAGGACGTCGAGCGGGCGCCCGGCCAGTGCGGTCTCGACTCCCGCGAAGAGCGTGTCGACGTCGTCCTCCACGCCCAGTGCCGCCCGGACGGTGAAAGCCGTCCCACCGGCACGCTCGATCTCTTCGGCCGTCGCTGCCGCACCGTTCTCGTCCGTGCCGAAATGCACGATGACCGCGGCCCCCTTCACCGCCAGCCGGACTGCGGTCGCTCGTCCTATGCCACGCGACGCGCCGGTCACCAGAGCCGTCCTGCCGGTCAGGTCGTCCGTGTCCTTCATGTCCACCCCGCTGTTGTGAGTGACTTGTGAGTGACTACCAATCTGTTAGTCACTATCAGCAAGGTAGGGTCTACCACATGGTGGGTCAGCACTCAACGCTGCGAGCGCAACGGCGGGCGGAGACGCAGCGCGCGATTCAGACGCTCGCCGTACGGCTGTTCGTCGAGCGCGGATACGACGCCACGACCGTGACCGACATCGCCGAAGCCGCAGGCGTGTCGCCCATGACCGTGTACCGGCACTTCCCCACGAAGGAAGACCTGGTGCTCGTCGACCAGAACGGCCCGCTGGTCGCCGAGCGGATCGCCGCCACGTCGGCCGCGCAGCCCCTGGTCCGCCGTATCAGCAGTGCCCTCGTCGACGCGGCCGCGACGCTGACCGGCGGCGGCCGCCCGGACGATCCGGCAGCGGGCGACACGTTCCTGCTCGCCCGCCTCCGGCTCATGATCTCGACGCCCGCCCTGCGAGCCAGACACCTGGACAGCCACTACGCCCTCCAGCAGGCGATCGTCGACGGCCTCGGGAACGACGTCACCGATCCCGATGCGGAGTTCCGCGCCCGGGCGGCGGCCGGTGCCTGTCTGGCCGCCATGCACACGGCACTGGTGCGCTGGGCCGAGGACGACGGGCGGACCGACCTTCCGGGCCTGATCGCGCAGGCACTCGTCGCCACCTTCGGCCCGGATGCGGTTGACCCGGGCCAGGCCGGCTGAGAAGCCCGCGAGCGCCTGAGCGGCGGCGAGGCCGCGGCGGGGTGACGATTCTGACTTCGGGCGTGGAAGACACCGGGCTGCTCACTGCCGGGCCGAGCATGTGCAGCACCGTGACCTTGTCGCCGGACAGGGAGGGACCGCGTGCCGGCGGGCTACTTCTGGGTGACGTCGGTGCAGTAGACGTCCTTGTCCGGCAGCCGGCCGGTGGCCAGGAAGTCGACGGTGGCCCTGTCGGCGCAGGCTGAGCCTTGGCCGTAGACGGAGTGCCCGCCGTTGTCGACGCCGACGAAGGCAGAGCCGTCGCCGAGGGACTTGTGCAGTCCGACGCCGCCTTCCCACGGGGTGGCGTTGTCCCGGCGGTTCTGCAGGATCAGGGTGTTGCGCGGGCCGCCCTTGTTGACCTTGACAGCCGCCTCAGCCGGCTTGTCCCAGTAGGCGCATGCCCAGATGTTGGCGGGCATGCCCGCGGTGAGCGGCCACTTCTCGCGGTCGGCGGTGGTGCGGGCGGCGTAGCCGTCGACGTCGTGCGGCCATTCGGCGTCGCCGCAGGTGAGAGCCAGGAACATGGTGGCCTGGTTGTCCGCGGGGACGCCCGGGGACGCCGGCGTCTGGGCGAACACCTCCTTGAGAACCGCGCTGTCGGCGGCCGTGGTGGTGCCGTGGGACAGGTTGTCGGCTGCCTTCCAGAACTTGGCGAGCACGGGAAGGGCGTCGTTGTGCAGAAGCAGGGCGTAGGTCATGTTCCGCAGCAGTGCCCCGTCCAGTGACACCGGTGTGCCGGGAATCGCTGCGGGCGTGCGGTCGAGCCGGTCGGCGAGGGCGAGATAGGTGTGGGTCACCTCCTCGATGTCCGTGCCCAGTTCGAGGGTGCCGGCCTGCGCCGCGGCGACGCGGGCGGCATCGGGGAACCGGTCGGCCATGCCCTTGCCCCAGGTGCCCGCCACCTGGCCGGCCCATACCTTGGTGGGGTCGACGTTGCCTTCCAGGACCATCCGGTCGGTGTGGTCCTGGAAGAGGGAGCGGTAGACGGCGCCGAGGTAGGTGCCGTAGGACTGGCCCCAGTAGGAGATCTTCTTCTCACCGAGCGCCTGGCGGATGCGGTCCATGTCGCGGGCGGTGTTGGCGGTGTTGTAGTGCCGCAGGTTCTCGCCCACCGTGTCGGCGCACTGCTTGGCGACGGTTTTGGCGAGGGCCACGTTCTCGGTGATCGAGCCGTCCGCGGCAGGATAGGGGAAGAGTCCGGGCACGCCGGGGTCCTGCAGACCGCAACTCTGCGGGGTGCTGTGTGCGACGCCGCGCGGGTCGAAACCGATCAGATCGTAGCGGTCCAGCACGGACTTCGGCAGTGCGGACGCCACGGTCCCGGGCATGCCGAGACCGCCCAGGGCCGGCCCGCCGGGGTTCAGCAGCAGAACGCCGCGTCGCTTCCCGGGCTGCGCGGTGGACAGCCGGGAGACCGCCACGTCGATCTTCTTGCCGCCCGGGTTCTGGTAGTCGAGCGGCACCTCCAACGTTCCACAGGCCAGGTCGGGGTCACGGGTCTGCCCCTCGGCCGGGGCCGGGCACTCGCCCCAGGCGATCTTGGCGTCGCCCGCGGTCTCGCCGACGCTCTTGCCGGAGGCCTTGGCCGGTTTCGAGCTCTCGGCGTCGGCACTGCACGAGACCAGTGCGGTTCCCGCCAGCGTGGAAACCAGCAGAGCTGCGGCGATCCGGCGGCTTCTGGGGAGACCGTGCCGTGCGGAACTGCGCGTCGTGGTCATGGTGTTGTCCTTAGCTACTGGGCTGGTCCGTCTTGCCCGGCCGTTGTGTTGCCGACTCGAGTCAACAAGGGACCACCGGTGGCGCGCGTCACCCCAGAGAGGACAAAAACAGGTAGCTCGCTCGGGGGACAGATCCTGGGCCTACTCCGAGTGCGCATCTGATTTGGGCAGCTCACCCTGCTCGGCCAGGGCGGTTCGGCCGGTTCCCGACGGGACGAACGGCCAAGTCATTCGGGATGACGGCCCTCGACGGCGCCGAGTATCTCGTCCCGCAGCATCTGCGGGCCGTGGCGGGTCGGTCGCCGCTGGAGGCCGGGCTGTGGCTGTTGCCCGGATCCGCGGGGCTGACCGCCCCGATCAGCGTCCTCGGCACGGCCCTGGCGGTCGGCGCCGAGCCCGCGGAGAAGACGGGTGCCGCCGCGGCAACCGGTCGGACGGCATACGACCTGGGCCTCGCCCTGGGTATCGCGATCACTGGCACCCTCGCGGTCGCGGCCTACCTGCCACGGCGAAGGACGCCTTTCACCACAGGGCTGCAGACGGCAGCCGGCGTGAGTGCGGCTCTCGCCGCCACGGGGAGGGAACCGGGCACGGAGGCCCGGGAACCGGTTACGACAGCCAACTGAGCATCAGGCGCGAAAGGCTGTACCACTGGCCCACACGCACAAAACCCCCGGGTCGATGACCTGGGGGTTTCGCATGGAGCGGGTGACGAGAATCGAACTCGCGCTCTCAGCTTGGGAAGCGACGGCGCTTCACGGGTGAGATCACCTCTCACCTGCGGCTACGTATTCTGGAGCGCGTTTTCGGCTACCTGTTCCGCGCCGCTGTTTACCGTTGTTGTCCGGTCGTATGGGCACGCTGTGGGCACGAGGCTGGTCGGCGCTGCTTCGCGGAGGGCCGCTGGGCACTTGGTGATGAGGAATGCCTGGCGGGGGAGCACCGCTGCCACGGTGACTTGCGTGTGCACACTCCTAACCGAGGATGCCAAGATCACAAAAAGCGTCCCTTTGGGCACAGACTTCGATCTTCGCCGCAGGCAGCCTGGGGTTCTGGGCGAGGAGGCGGCCGATGTGGTGGATCGGGATGGGGCTCGGAGGCGTCGCGGGTGTTGTGGTCCTGCGCGTTCTGCTCCGGCAGGTCCGGGGGCTGTTGCTGGACTTCGGCGACGTGACGCGAGCCTGGACCGAGGTTTTGTCGAGTATCGGTGGTGGGGAAGGCCGACGGGTTGGTTGCTGCGCTGCGCGCTATCGGTGCCCGGGGCCGTGGATGCTCCGAGGTGTGTACGCCGGCTCAAGTAGGCGATCTGTCGTGAGGCCATGGTCGATCCGAGTGCGGGCTGCGGGCGTTGCTCATGACTGCGGCTCTGGCGCGATCTCCTTGATCAGGCCCTCGACCAGCACCTTGATCTCGTCGCGGATCGGGCGGACGGCCTCGACGCCCTGGCCGGCCGGGTCCTCCAACTGCCAGTCCAAGTAGCGCTTGCCCGGGAAGACCGGGCACGTGTCGCCACAGCCCATGGTGATGCAGACGTCGGACTCCTTGACCGCGTCCACGGTCAGCATCTTTGGCACCTCGGCGGAGATGTCGACACCGACCTCGCGCATCGCCTCGACGGCGGCCGGGTTGACGTTCTCGCCCGGGTTGGATCCGGCGGAACGGACCTCGACGCGATCCCCGGCCAGGTGGGTCAGCCACGCGGCTGCCATCTGCGAGCGGCCGGCGTTGTGGACGCAGACGAACAGCACGGAAGGCTTGTCGGGCATCAGGAGGTCTCTCTTGTCTCGAGACGGCATCAGGCGCGCATGGCATCAGCGCCCGATGGTGTCAGTCACCACTGATGTGAGAGTATCAGTGCATGATGACGTCAGTCGACACTGACCTGATCCGGGTCCTGGCGGACCCGCTCAGGCTGCGGATCGTGACCCTGCTCGCCAAAGAGACGCTGTGCACCACCCACCTCGTGGAGGAGACCGGTGCCCGGCAGACCAACCTCTCCAACCACCTGAGAGTGCTGCGCGAGGCCGGCGTCGTCGAAACCGAGCCGTGCGGCCGCTACACGTACTACAGGCTCCGCCCGGACGTCATCGCCTCGCTCGCCGGCCAGTTCGCCGACCTGGCCGACTCCGCACGCAACGCCGTCGAGAACAAGAGGGCCTGTCCGTGACCCGCACCGAAGCCCCCGCGACGACCACCGAGGAGCCCTCCGTCGTCGCGAAGCTGTCGACGCTCGACCGCTTCCTCGCCGTCTGGATCCTCATCGCCATGGCCATCGGCCTCGGCCTGGGCCGAGCCATCTCGGGTCTGGACGACGCCCTTGCCAGGGTCGAGATCGGCGGCATCTCCTTGCCGATCGCCGTCGGCCTGCTGGTCATGATGTATCCGGTCCTGGCCAAGGTCCGCTACGACAGGCTCGACGCCGTTACCGGCGATCGCAGGCTCATGGCCTCGTCGCTGGTGATCAACTGGATCGTCGGCCCGGCGGTGATGTTCGCGCTCGCCTGGATCTTCCTGCCGGACCTGCCCGAGTACCGCACCGGCCTGATCATCGTCGGCCTGGCCCGCTGCATCGCCATGGTCATCATCTGGAACGACCTCGCCTGCGGCGACCGCGAGGCCGCCGCCGTACTCGTCGCCCTCAACTCCGTTTTCCAGGTCCTGGCGTTCGGTCTGCTCGGCTGGTTCTACCTCGACCTGCTGCCCGGCTGGCTGGGTCTGGGCGACGGCGAACGCCTGGACATCTCCATGTGGAAGATCGCCCTGAACGTCGTCATCTTCCTCGGTGTTCCACTGCTCGCGGGCTTCCTCACCCGCCGCATCGGCGAGAAGAGGCTCGGCCGCGAGAAGTACGAGTCCCGCTTCCTGCCGAGGATCGGTCCGTGGGCGCTCTACGGCCTGCTGTTCACGATCGTCATCCTGTTCGCCCTGCAGGGCAGGACCATCACCTCGCAGCCGCTGGACGTGGTCCGCATCGCGCTGCCGCTGCTGGTGTACTTCGCGGTCATGTTCTTCGGCACCTTCCTGCTGGGCAAGGCGATCGGCCTCGCCTACGACCGGACGGCCACCCTCGCCTTCACCGCCGCCGGCAACAACTTCGAGCTGGCCATCGCCGTCGCCATCGCCACTTTCGGTGTCACCTCCGGCCAGGCCCTGTCCGGCGTGGTGGGTCCGCTCATCGAGGTGCCCGTCCTGATCGGCCTCGTCTATGTTTCGCTGGCCTGGCGCAAGAAGTTCACCCCGTCCGCTCCGACCACCGAGGGCAGAGGCTACTGATGCATTGCCTCACGGCCCGCACCGTCCGGTCCATCACGTGCGCGGCGGCGCAGGCGGCATGACACAGCACTCCGACGTGGTGGTGATCGGCGGCGGTCAGGCAGGGCTCGCCGCCGGCTACCACCTGCGCCGCCTGGGCCTCGACTTCGTTGTCCTCGACGCCCAGGCCACCCCGGGCGGGGCCTGGCAGCACACCTGGGACTCGCTCCACCTGTTCTCCCCGGCAGCCTTCTCCTCGCTCCCCGGCCGCCTCATGCCGCCGCAGTCGGGCCAGGAGTACCCGGACGCCGGGCACCTGGTCGCCTACCTGAGCGACTACGAGAAGCGATACGACCTCCCGGTGCAGCGACCCGTCCGGGTGATCGGCGTGCACGCCGACAGCCGGCTGCTGCGAGTGGAGACCGACTCCGGCCCGTGGTACACACGCGCGGTGATCAGCGCGACCGGCACTTGGTGGCGTCCCTTCCTCCCCGCCGTCCCCGGCCGCGGCGACTTCCAGGGCAGGCAACTGCACACCGTCTCGTACCGCGGACCGCGGGACTTCGCGGGCCAACGCGTGATCGTCGTCGGGGGCGGCAACTCCGGCGCGCAGATCGCCGCCGACCTCGCCCACGACACCGAACTGACCTGGGTGACCCGGCGTCCGCCCCGGTACCTCGCCGACGACATCGACGGCCGCGCCCTGTTCGACGCGGCCACCGCCCGACGTCGCGCCCTCGACGAGGGCCGCACCGACACCGGAGGCGTCGCCTCGCTGGGGGACATCGTCGCCGTACCGCCCGTGCGCGAGGCCCGGGACGCCGGGCGGCTCAAAGCGTCACCCATGTTCGCCCGCCTCGACCGCGACGGCGTCGCCTGGGTCGACGGCACGCGAGCGCCCGCCGACGTGGTGATCTGGTGCACCGGCTTCCGGCCTGCCCTCTCCCACCTGTCACCCCTGGGCCTGCGCGGCCACATCCCCACCCAGGGCACGCGTGCAGTGGCGGACCCCCGGCTGCACCTCCTCGGATACGGAGACTGGACGGGCCCCGCCTCCGCCACGCTCATCGGCGTCGGACGGGCGGCCCGCGACGCAGCGCGGCAGATCGCCGGGCTTCTCAAAGGTGCAAGGTGATCCGCGTGCGCTACCGAACGGCCAGCAGCTGTCCCATCGCCGCCAGTACCGACGGCTCGACCCGGTAGTAGACCCAGGTGCCGCGCCGCTCGGACGTGAGCAGGCCGGCCTCCTTGAGCTTCTTCAGGTGGTGGGAGACGGTCGGCTGCGAGACACCGACGTCGGAGATGTCGCACACGCATGCCTCGCCGCCCTCGTGCGAGGCGACGGCCGAGAACAGCCGCAGCCGCACGGGGTCGCCGAGCGCCTTGAACATACGGGCGGTGCGCTCGGCCTCCTCGGCGGTGAAGGGACGCTCGCTCAACGGCGGGCAGCACGGCACCGCGGCGACGGGGGCCTCGGATCGTTCCAGCAGCGGCAGTGCCTTGGCATTCGACATACGTCTATGTTGACACATGTCGAACTAGCCCAGCCAGAGTCAGCGGGCGTCGAGATGGGCGACAAGGCGCCGTACGACGCGGGCGGCGTCCCTGCCGACCCCGCGCAGGGAGTTCGAGGAGAGGCTGCGCTGCCATTCCAGGCCGACGTACGCCAGTCCGGGATGGGTGGTCGACAGGCCCTCCCGGTGGCGCGGTTGGCCGTCGCAGTCGAGGGCGCCGAGCGGGCGCAGATAGCCGAGGTCGGGTCGGTAGCCGGTGGCCAGGACGATCGTGTCGATCTCCTCGATGGCGCCGTCGGTCCATGTCGCCTTCGTGCCGTCGATCGCGCTGAACACCGGGCGCAAGTCAGGGGCGCCGGCTGCAACCGCGGCGCGGTAGCGGCCGTCGTCGATCACCAACTGTGTCGGCGGCGTGCGCAGGAACCTGCCCACCGGCAAGGTGTCGAGCCCTGTCCGCTGTAGCCACCAGTGCAGGTCCCGGCCCAGCGGGCGCTGCCGGGCGAACCGCACCGGATGCCGCGCCGCGAGCGTCACCCGGGTATGTGTGGCCAGCTCGGCGGCGATCTGCACCGCCGAGTTGCCGGCCCCGACGACCACCACCCTCCCCCAACCTCCGGCCGGGGAGCCCCCCAGCCCGGCGAGTGGTTCCGGCCCGCAGTACTCGGCCGCGTGCAGCACGGTGCCCGTGAAGTCGTCCAACCCTGGGAGGGCGGGCCGGTGAGGCCGGCCGAAGGTTCCAGAGGCCGCCACGATGCCCCGGGCCGTCATGCGTTCTCCGGTTTCCAGGGTAAGGACGAAGGCTCCGTCGCTCATACGCACCTCCTGCACACGCATACCGGTGCGGACGTCGGCGTCCAGGCGCTCGGCGTAACGCAGCAGGTAGGAGACGACCTCGTCCCGGTGCGGGTAGCGGTCCGGATCGCCGCCGAACGGCAGGCCCGGAAGGGAGCTGCGGGCCGCGGGGGAGAAGAGGGCGAGGCTGTCGTAGTAGCGGGGCCATGACCCCGCCGGCTGCCCGGACGCTTCCAGGATCACCGGTGCCAGACCCTGCTTGCGCAGGGCGTGTGCGGTGGCCAGTCCGGACTGGCCACCACCGATGACCGCCACGTCGACGTGTTCCATGCCCGCTCCCTCGGATCGCTCAAGTACTACGGCTTCGATAAGTGTCTATGTTGACGCCCATCGAAGCAGGTGCCATCCTGGTCTCGCAAGGGATCGACAGATGTCGAAGCAAAAGGGAGTGTCGTCGCCGTGTCCAACACCAGCGTGTCCACCACCGACCACCAGCAGCCCGTTGTGGTCATCGGCGCCGGCCCCGTCGGCCTGGCCGCAGCCGCACACCTCGTCGAGCGCGGCGCGGAGCCCCTGGTGCTGGAGGCCGGCCAGTCCGCTGCCACTGCGGTGCGCGAGTGGGCGCACGTCCGCCTGTTCTCGCCCTGGGCCGAGGTCACCGACCCGGCCGCCGAGAAGCTGCTCGCTTCAACCGGCTGGGTCCGCCCCGACGAGACGACGTACCCGACCGGCGGCGACTGGGTCGAGCGGTACCTCCAGCCGCTCGCGGACGTCCTCGGCGACCAGGTCCGCTACGGAGTGACGGTCACCGGCGTGGCCCGCGCCGGCCGGGACCGGATTGTCGACTCCGGCCGCGAGGAGCAGCCCTTCACCGTGCACATCGAGACAGCGGACGGCGGCGAGGAGCGGATCACCGCCCGCGCCGTCATCGACGCCTCCGGCACCTGGTCCGTGCCCGGCCCGATGGGTGCGAACGGCATCCCCGCCCTCGGTGAGAAGTCCGCTTCCGACCGCATCACCTACCGCGTCCCCGACCTGAAGGACCCGGCTGTCCGAGCCCGCTACGCCGGCAAGCGCACGGCGGTCGTCGGTTCCGGCGCCTCCGCCTTCACCGCTCTCGCCCTGCTCGCCGACCTGGCCGGGGAAGAGGCGGACACACACGCGGTCTGGATCCTGCGCCGAGGCATCGGCGACGCCACGTACGGCGGCGGCGAGGCCGACCAGCTCCCGGCCCGCGGCGCCCTCGGCCTGCGTGCCAAGGCGGCGGTGGAGCAGGGGCACGCGAGCGCCGTCACCGGGTTCCGTACGGAAGCGGTCGAGCGTGACGGCGACCGGCTGGTCCTGGTCGCCGAGGACGGCCGCCGCCTGGACGCGGTCGACGAGGTCGTCGTCCTGACCGGCTTCCGCCCCGACCTCAGCTTCCTCTCCGAGCTCCGCCTCGGCCTCGACGAACGCCTCCAGGCCCCGACCGCGCTGGCTCCGCTGATCGACCCGAACGTCCACTCCTGCGGCACGGTCTACCCGCACGGCGTGAAGGAGCTGTCCCACCCGGAGCAGGGCGTCTACCTGGCCGGCATGAAGTCCTACGGCCGCGCCCCCACCTTCCTCGCCATGACCGGCTACGAGCAGGTCCGCTCCATCACGGCCGCTCTCGCCGGTGACCACGAGGCGGCCGAACGCGTCGAGCTGACCCTGCCGGAGACCGGTGTGTGTGGCGGCGCGGGTCTGTTCGACGAGCCCGACGCCGCGCGGAGCGGCGAAGGCGGAGGTTGCTGCGCGGCCCCTGCCACGCTGCAGATCGGCATCGGCGCACCGGCCGCCTCCGGCGGCTGCTGACAGACCGACACCGCGGGCGCTGGCGCGTTCCTTGCGTTGGCGGCGAGTACGTCGGGGTGACGGGCCTTGGTGCCGCCCAGAAGCGCAGGTCGAGGGAAGCACACCTCGACCTTGTTCTTCATCGCGTGCGGCGATGACGGTGAGTAGCCCGGTGATCGTGGAATCCCGGCCGTCGTCGGCCGAGGAGTACCGTGAAACCAGGAGGCTTTCGGTTTGCCGTTCCCGGTAGGCAGGCGAGTGCGATGTCCGACCCCGACCCCCCGCGGGTGACCAGGCTCCTGCCCGACGCTGTGCATCAGGCGGTTTCGCGACCTGGAACCGCCGTGGTGCGGCTCGAGACGACCCATGACCGGAAGGGCGCGCTCGACGGGGCGTGGTGGCCCCGCTCCCGCGACATCGCCGGTGAACTGCCCGGCCTCGTCTCCGCGCTGTCCGAGTACCTCGGGCCGATCACACGTGTCGGTCTGGACACCGACGCCTGGGACGAGCTGCCGACGCGGCTGACGATCGACGGTCGGGTCGTCCGCATCGACTCCTTCCCGGTCGGAGACGACACCGTTCTCATCACCCGGGGCGGCAATGATCTCTTCTCGCTGCTGGTGGTTCCGCCGCACACCGCGGCCGACGCGGCCCGCGCGGCCATGGCCGCAGCCGTGCGCGCAGGCAGTCAGACGCCGGCGGAACAGATCCTCATCGACACCGGCACGGAGCGTGTGGGCCCGGGGCATGCACCCACCGCTGCGCTACGCCACGGCCGCCATGAGCCGGGCTGCTGACGACGCGCTCGTCGGGGGCGGCACCACGAGGAGATCCCAGCGGCCCGCGGTGTAGGACTGCAGCAGGATCCTGTGCGGGTTGAGCACCTCGGTGAATCGGTCGACCGCCACCTCGTAGCCGTTGACGACGACCAGGCCGTGCGGGAGAGGCTGCCAGTGGCGGGGATTGACGGCCACGTGGGTGAGCCGGCCCCACAGCGGATCGATCACGTCGGCCAGTTCGCCGAGTTCTCGTGCCAGGTCGCGGGTCCGTGGCCACCAGGCGCCGTCCGGACGGCCGAAGCGGCTGGCGGATCCTAGGACGAGGCGTGCGGCACGTGGTCGGAACGGTGCCGCGTGCGGACGGAGCTGAGTGGTGTTCATGATCATGAGGAAGAAGCCTGACTGCGGGCCTGCGCTGGCTGACGGCGCGCCCGGTGGTTGGGTGACCGAGGACGGGACCGGCGGCGCCGGTGCACGAAAGCCCTCGAAGTCCTCAGGCTACTCCTCGACGAGCCCCGACAAGAGGCTTCGGCCTCATCGGGCGGGCTGCTCCCGGCGTACGGCCTGCTCGGGCGCCGCGAAGAGTAGGCTGGAGGAACCGGGGACACTCCGCGCACGGGCATTTCGCGTCTGTGCCGTTTTCGGTGATCGAATACGCCGGGTCGGCTCAGGCCCGCCCGGGGCAGGGTTCGCGTCATGACTGCGACCGTCTCCCCTCCGACGACGTCCGAAGACCGGCGTCCCACGTCTCCCGTACGTCTCTCGCTCGTCCCCGCCGGTTCGGCACCGCTCCTGCTGGACGGCGCCTGGTGGCCGCGTTCGCGTGATCTCACCGCCGAACTGCCGGCCCTGGCGTCCGTTCTGGATCCGCTGTGGGGGCGGATCACCCGGATCACGGTGAACCCCGCCCAGTGGCCGGTCGTCCCGCGCAAGGTGCCTGTCGCCGGGCACGTGGTGAAGGTGGGCTGGTTCCGCTTCGAGCAGGACGAGCACGAGTTGCTGCTGCTCTCCTACCACGTGGGCCGCTGGAACCTGCTGGTCGTTCCCCCGCAGACGCCTCCGGCCGCGGCCGCCTGGCTGATGGCCGCCGCGAGCGACCCGCGCCGGACAGCGACCGCGAGCAGCCTGCTGGCGGATGCCGCGCGTCTGACGGTGACCGCCGAGGCCGACCGCACCAGGGAAGCGGTGTGGGAGTCCGAAGGAGGACATGGAGCCGGTGCTTCCGTCACTTCTCCATGGCTTCGAGTCGCCGTCGCCACCGCGAGGGACCGGCCGGAAAG
Organism: Streptomyces sp. NPDC018026; assembly: GCF_044327745.1. Taxonomy (NCBI): domain Bacteria; kingdom Bacillati; phylum Actinomycetota; class Actinomycetes; order Kitasatosporales; family Streptomycetaceae; genus Streptomyces; species Streptomyces sp. NPDC018026. The sequence goes on along the minus strand of NZ_JBIRFY010000017.1, from coordinate 13,458 downwards.
GGTGTGAGGGCCATGGACATCCTCGTGACGGTGTTCGTGCTGCTGGCGGTGATCGCGGCAGGCGCGTTCCTCATCCACCGCCTGAACTCTCAGCACGGGGGCAGAAGTGCCGCCTTCCACTACGGCCGCAGCGGTGTCGTCGCACCAGACCGGAAGACCGACGAAGGGTCGGCGGTACGCCGACGGTCCCCGGTCGCGAACGACGCCGGCGAGCGCCGGGGCTCCCGGTACGGCGGACGCGGACGGCTGCGTCCTGGACGCCGCCGTACCCACGGCGGCGTCTCGCCCCGCTAAGTGGGGACGCGGGTCCGTCGGAGCGGGGCGCCGGCGTCGTGGAGGCTGGTGAGTGCCAACCGGTAGGAGGCGACCAGGCCCGTTTCCGCATAGTCGACGCCCAGGTCCCGGCAGTACCGCCGGACGATGGCGCGGGCCTTGCGCAGGTTGGGGCTGGGCATGCTCGGGAACAGGTGGTGCTCGATCTGGTGGTTCAGGCCGCCGAGCGCCAGGTCGGTGAACCGGCCGCCGTTGACGTTGCGTGAGGTCAGCACCTGGCGGCGGAGGAAGTCGGGGCGGTCGTCGGCCGTCAGGATCGGCATCCCCTTGTGGTTGGGCGCGAAGGCCGAACCGAGGTAGACGCCGAACAGGCACTGGTGGACGGCGAGGAAGGCGATCGCCATCCCGGGCGGCAGGACCCAGAACAGGGCGGCCAGGTAGACGGCGCAGTGCCCCAGGAGCAGAGCGCCGTCGACCGCCCGGCGTTTGAGCCGGCGGTTGGCCATGGCCCTGCCGCTCGCCACGTGCAGGTTGAAGCCCTCCAGCGTGAGCAGGGGAAAGAAGAGGAACGCCTGCCAGCGGCCGAGCAGGCGGGGCAGTCCGGTGGCGGCGCGGGCCTGGTCCGGGGACCAGACGAGCAGGTCGGGTCCGATGTCGGGGTCGAGGTTCTCGGTGTTGGGGTTGGCGTGGTGACGGGTGTGCTTGTCCTGCCACCAGCCGTAGCTCATGCCGATCGACGCGCCGGCGATCCGTCCGGACAACTCGCTGGCCCGGCGGCGGCGGAACACCTGCCGGTGGGCCATGTCATGGGCGACCAGGGCGACTTGCCCGTACATCACGGCCAGGAACGCGGCGATCGCCAGTGTCCACCAGGAGGCGCCGACGAGGACGAACGCGGCCCATCCGGCGGCGTAGAGCCCGGTCACGGCGGTGATGCGTAACGTGTAGTAGCCGGGGCGACGCCCCAGCAGTCCGGCGTCCGCGATCTTCTTCGACAACCGGGCGAAGTCGCTGCCGGGAGTGTCGGGGCGCGTGGCGGTGGTGGCCATGGTCATGAGGACGTCTCTCTCAGAAGCGGGCGGATGACTCGGGGCGGCCCCAGGGCGAGTAGGGCGCGGGGAGCAGGTGCGTACATGGACGTGCCCGCGGCGGCTCCTACCATCGAGGTGCCCGGGTTCCCCGCCCGGTGGGTCCCACACGGCCGCGCGGACCTGCCGCCGCCGTCGGGGCCGGGGGCCGGGCTTCTCCCTCGGCGCCGGGCCGCCGGTCGTCCAAGGCGGCCGTCGTAAGGAGAGCGGCTGCTTCCTCCGTCGCGTCCGGCGGGATCACCTGCAGGTCCCAACGGCCGAGCCCGGGGGAGAGCAGGACGACCCGGTCCGGGGCGTGCGGAGAGGCGGGGGCCTTGTGCAGGCGGACGACCTGGTTGGCGACGAACATGCGCCCCGGTGCCGCCGACCAGGCCGCGGCGTCCACGGTGACGCCGGTGATGTCGCCCCACGCTCTCGGCAGCGCGGCGAGCATCTTCGGGAGCTGTGTCAGAAGATCGCGGGAGTACGGCCACCACACTCCGTCGATCCGGCGCGGCAGCGCGCCGTGCGGCGCGAGACGCAGGCGGACGAGGGGCAGGGGCGGGGACAGGGTGGACGGTGCGGTGGGGACTGTGGCGATCACGTGGGATCTCTCTGACGAGTTGGGTGCCGGCCGGTTCGGCAGGGCACGGCGGCCGACGGTCCGCGGGCTGTCGGGCAGCGCCGGACGTGGCCGGTGGATCCGGGTGCTGGAGGTCGTGCCTGGCCGCTCTTGCCGGAGGAAAGCGCCGACGACCGCCGCGAGTTCGCGGGAAGGGAGTCGGCGGGCGTATGCGGGGTGAAGGGGGGAGACCCTTCCGCGTGACGAACGCCGGTGGATACCGGGGTGGAGCCGGTCCGCCACCGGCGTGCCTGATGCCCTCGGTCTCCTCAGACTACTCCTCGGCGAGTAAAGGCGGCGTGACAGCAGGTCATCAGTGGTGTGGGAGATGGTGGGCGCCTCCGCGGCACCGGCCCGGTCCGACGGCCACCACGTCTCATGGCGGCGGTACGCGCAGGGCGAGCAGGGCCACGTCGTCGGTGCTGCCGGGCGGCAGGTGGGCGAGCACCTTTCCGCACAGCCTGTCCAGCGGTTCGTGGACGAGAGTGAGGGCGTGCCGGAGCAGCCGGTCCAGGCCCGTGTCGAGGTCGCTGCCCGGTGTCTCGACGAGCCCGTCCGTGTACAGCAGCAGGGTGGAGCCGGGCTTCAGGGGATGCGTGGCGTCCGGTCGGTCCGCGTCGCCGACGGATCCGGTGCCGAGGAGCAGCCCCTGGCCGGCTTCCAGAAAGCATGCGGTGCCGTCCGGGGAGAGGAGCAGCGGGGGCGGGTGCCCCGCGCTGGTCCAGCGGAGCGTCCACGGTCCCGTGTCCGGGTCGCCCTCGACGCGGGCGAGGATCAGGGTGGCCAGCGGGACGGTGGTGATGACCGGCATGGCGGCGTCGAGGCGGTCGACGACGGCGCCGGGCGGTCCCGTGTGGTCCCAGGCCAGCGAACGCAGAATGCCGTGCAGTTGGGCCATACCGGCCGCCGCGGTCAGGTCGTGGCCCACGACGTCACCGATGACCAGGGCGAGCGCGCCGTCCTTCAGGATGAAGGCGTCGTACCAGTCCCCGCCGACCTGGGAGCCCGCGGGTGCGGGCTGGTAGCGGGCGGCCAGCCGGAGATGGCCGTGCTGCGGCAGCGGGACGAGCAGGTTGCGCTGCATGGCCTCGGCGACGGCGCGCTGACGGCCGTAGCGGCGGGTGTTGTCGATGAGCACGCCGACCCGGCGGCCGACGTCGCCCACTGCGGCCAGGTCGTCCTCGTCGAAGGGATGCGCCGGGTCGGTGCGCACCACCGTCAGCGCCCCGGTGACCCGGTCCCGGGCGCCGAGGGGCACCGTAACGGCGGAGCTGGCGCCCACCGCCGTCAGAAAGCCATGGTGGAGAGCGGCCAGAGGAGGGTGTCCGGCGGCCGGGGTGAGGGCAGCCACCCGCTCCTGGAGCACGGATTCGCCCCCGGTCAGCGCACGGCCCAGCGGCGAGTCCTCCCCCTCACCGGCCCCCTCCGCGCCGAGTACGCTCCGGCCCTGGAATCCGGCGTCCCGTCCCTCCGGACCGGTCACCGCCACCCGGTGGACCTCGCCGGAACCGGTCCGCAGGTCCACCGCGGCCCAGTCGGCCAGACGGGGCACGAGCAGCCGCACCAGGCGGGCCAGCGCCTCGTCGGTCTCCAGAGTCTGCCCCAGGACGTCCGTGATCTCCGCGACCAGGGACAGCCGCTCGTTGAGGTCCTCCAGGGCGCGCGTGCGCGCCGTTCGCTCCCGGTGGACGCGGCGGTCCCCCGTGGCGTCCGTGAACAGCAGTGCCATGCCTTGCACGGAGCCGTCCTCCGTCAAGGGGGATGCGGACCAGGAGACAGCCAGCAGACGACCGTCACCGCGCAGGTATGTGCCGCCCTCCCCTCGCGCCCCCTGCCCCTCGGCCAGCGCGTGGAGCAGGGGGCACCGGTCTCGCGGCACCTTGTTGCCGTCCGCGTCCCGGTGCAGCAGATCGTGTGCGTCGGCTCCCCGCATCGCCCCGGTGGTGCGGCCCAGCAGCCGCTCGGCCGCCGGGTTCGCGACGATCACGCTTCCGGCTGTGTCCAGCACCAGCACCGCCGTGCCCAGCCGCTCGACGACCCGCCGCCAGAAACCCGGCTCGCCCACCGGCCACGCCCCCACGTCATCACCCACCGCATCGCGCACGGACCCTCCAGAGGCTGTCTTCCCGTCGATGGTGCTCCGACGCGGCCCTGCTCGCACGGCACCGGGGCAGACGGCGCACACCGCGCGGGCACGGCCCACGGGCCAGCCAGGTATGTCCGGACCAGGGGCAGTCGTCATCCCGCCGTCTGGCCAGACGCCGGGTCTCCCGGGCGGTTGGTCCGCTCGTCTCCGGCGAGCCGTACCCCGCGCCGTCCTCGCCCCGGACCGCGGGGAGCGCAGCTCCGCCCGGGCACGGACGCGGCCAGGCCCGTGACGAGGACGGCGAGGCCAGCAGGTGACAGGATCTCCGGGATGCTGCTCGATGAAGGCGTCGTCGCTGACCGTCAGGACGGCGAGCACACTGTTCACGGCTACGACGGTGTTGCGGCGGCTGTCGGGCCGGCCGCGATGGTGACAGTCAAAGCCTCGGCGGTCGTGGGGGAGGAAGCCCGTCCCGAGTCGGGACAAGAGGTTTGTCCCGAGTCGGGACATGACGCCCGTCCCGAAAAGGGACAACCGGAGACCCCGGCGAACAGTTCGGAGCCGCGCGCATGCTCAACAGGATCCGCCCGCTGTCCGGCCCCCTCGCCGCGCCGGTCCCACAGGAGCTGAACCGTGACGCGGCGGTCGGAAACGAGCCGCGAAGGGAGGGCCGATCGACGCCATAGGAAGCCCGGCGGTTGCGCAGGCCGACTTGAATGGCAGCCCCGTGCGACTACTTCAGAGCGTCCTCGATCGCCTCGAAGATGTCCGCGTCGGTCTCTTTCTGCCAGTCGGGCAGGTCGGGCCAGTCGGCGACATAGCCCGGCTTCGGGTTCTCGAAGTGCTTGTACATCTGCGCGGTCCAGCAGGTGGCGACAAAGCGGCTCTTCTGCTCGCGGGTGAGGCGGGAGGCGTGGCGGTCGCTGAGGTCGAGGAACTGGCGCACTTGGTCGTGGACGGCACCGGCGGCCTGGCGCTCCCACTCGGGGGTCTCGTCCCAGGGGGTGACGTAGCCGGGCTTCGGCTCGCCGGGGAAGTGCTTGCGCACTCCGGTGATCCAAGCCTCGCGGAACAGTCGGGCGCCCTCGGACTGCGACATGCCTTCCCCTCTCGTCACGTCGTGCACAGTGCGTCGATCTCGGCGCCCAGCTCCGCCACACGAGCGTCGCGGGAGAGCGGGCCGAGGTCGGTTCGTAGCCCCTGAAGTTTATGGGCGACGTAACCCGAGGAGGTCGTGTGGGCGAGTCGCAGCGCCTCCCCGCCGTAGGCGAGTACTTGGTCGGGGTCCTGGCGCCGGGCGCCGATGGCCGCGAGGTCGGTCAGTACCGCACCGCGTCGGCGGAAGGACTGGCCGGAAGCGAGGATGTCCTGGCTGAGCGCGCTGCTGAGTGCCTTCTCAGCGAGGTCGAGGCGTCCAAGCTGGAGGTAGCGCGCGCCACGCTCTTCTGCGAGGCGGGAGCCGTCGAAACGCAGCCAGCCACCGTTGTGGGCCGCCCCGCTCAGGCCGGTCACCTTCTCCGCCTCGTCCAAGGCGCGTTCGCAGGCGGAGAGGTCGCCGAGGCCGGCGTACGCCTCGGCTTGGACGGCAGCGACCCAGTAGCGGGTGGACAGGGAACCGTCCCCGCGCCTTGCCACCTTCTCGGCGGCCGACAGCGTGCCGACCGCGTCGGCGTACCGGCGTTCGTACAGATCGACGTAGGCGTGGCGGACGAGGGCACACGCCCACAGGTCGTAGGACTTCGCCTCCTGGCTGGCAGAGGCGGCGAGCGTGTAGGAGGCGGCGGCGTCGGTGTAGCGGTTGCCGTCGAAGGCCAGTTCTCCTGCGAGCTGGAAGAGGTCGCCGGCCGCGCCGCACAGGGCCTGTGCTTCGACCTCGGGCCGCCCGTCGAGGGTCTCGTTCAGGGCGGTGAGCTGGTCGCGGACGACCGGGTAGACGGAACGCTTGGCGCGGGCGAGTTGGTAGACCTGCCACAGGTGTCCGTTCATGCGCAGGAAGTCGTCGGACATCCCGCGCAGCGCGCCCTCCGCGAGGGCTGCGCCCTCCGCGAGGGCTGCGCCCTCCGCGAGGGCTGCGCCCTCCGCGAGGGCTGCGCCCTCGTCGGGGGGCAGGGCCACCAGGGCACTGGTGACGGTGATGGCGCGCAGGAACTGGCGTCGGATCATGTCGTCGAGGTCCCCTGAGCCGTGGTGGTCGCGAGGCGGCGGCCCTGCCGACTCCGGGTGGGCTGCTCGTGGCTGTCCCACCAAGGCGTCGAGTTCGTCAAGGTCGAGGTGGAGCAGCTCGGCCAGCCGTGGTCTCAGCGGCGGCTGCGGCGTGGTGGAGCGGCCTTCCCAGCGGCCGACGGTCCGTCGGTCCACGCCGAGGGCGTGCGCGAGCTCTTCCTGACTGTAGCCCAGCGCCCTGCGCCGCTCAGCAAGCCCCATGCCGCCCCCTTTCCACGCACCAACCCGCGTCTAACCCGACGGCACCGGGCTGTCCCAGAAGTGTCTCAGGACTGCCCCGCGGATGCCGTGGTCTGCGCCAACACGAGCCGCTTTTCTGGACGTTGTCAGGCACGACAACGGTGGAGACCGGAGAAGGGGTGCGGGCAATGGCAGCAGGAAGCGTCACGTCGTTCGAGGTGGCTGGAGTGTCGATCGTCCTGGAGGCGGTCGACGAGACCGTGGAAACCGCGCTGGCCATTCGCCTGATGATGCCCGAACGCCCGGTGATCGACGCCACGACCCGAGACCTGGTCAGCCACCTGAGAGTGCTGATGGCCGAGGAGCTCGGCTTCGACGAGAACCCGGCCGTCCAGGCGCTGTTCCGGGAGGGCTACCGGGTCCTCGACCTGACGCGCCGGCCGACGGAGCAGTCCCCTCACTTCCATGCCTACCAGTACATGCGGGATCTCGGCTCACTGACCAGACGCTTCGCCGACGTCTACCGCGCGACCCGGAGGAAGGACCAGAACGATGGCTGACCAAACCCCGGCCGAGCCGCCGGTGTGCCGGATCGGCGCCACCCTGCCCGACCAGGAACGAGCACGACGCGTCTTCGTCGGCCGACCTAGCCTCGCGCCGACCGTGGGGCAACAGCGTGGCAAGGACCAGGGCGCGCAGTGAAAGGCCAGGTCACGGCTCAGGTCATGTACATCGCGTGCGTCATGGTGCTCGGGGGATCGATCGTGGTGGCGGTGTCCCTGGGATGGTGAGCCGGCGGCGCAACAGGCGAGGTCGCCCCTATGGCTGGCGGCAGTGGCTGCTGTCGGCCCTGATCATCGTCTCCACTACCCCGGTCGCCTGGGCTCTGTGGCACCTCGCCCCCGACTGAGAGAGACCACCGGTCCGCTCCGGACCTACGGACTCCCGCTCTGGCCGAGCGAGCCCTCGGGAAGACCCGGTCCCCACCGGGGAAGGGCTCAGCCGCTCTCTTCCCTCGGCCAGAGCGGGCCCCCACCCGACGAGCTCCCGTCCAGTTCGCCGTGAACGCCGGCGGCAGGGACGGGTCCGGGTTCCGCAGCTCGCGGTGCCCGTCCACCCACTCCGCAGGAGGAAGGAACAGTCATGATCATCGACGAGCTCTTCACGGGAGACCTGGTCACCGGCGTCCCCAGCATGGACGCGGCGCTGCTCGACAAGATGCCCGGTGGTGGCGACAACAACGGCGACCACTGCAGCTGACCGGCCGGTGAACGCGGCGGAGCAGGGCCTGGCGTCCTGCTCCGCCGCTCCGTAGAGGAGGGGAGCGGAGTGCTCTCGTTTCGTGTGCGACTGGCAGACACCCGGGACGCCGGCTGGCGATGGGACACAGACCGCTGGGTCAAGGGGGAGAGCTGGATCCGGCCCGCTCACGCAACCGTCCTGGTCGCGGACCTCATACCAGGCGACGGATCGAGCGTCTGTGTGCTGGTGCGAGAAGACAGAGACGGTGAAGCCGACTACACGTCGCTGCTCGTCCGGCCCGACGAGATCCAGGTCTCGGCGGGAATGCTGGGTACCGTCCCGCTGTACCTCACAGCTGTCGGCGACGAGATCTTCGGGGCGTGGGACATCGTCGACCTCCGGCCGCACCTGCGACCTGACCAGCTCAATCCACGAGCGGTCGCCCGCACCTTGAGCCGCCAACACCGCTACAGCACCGACACCCTCTTCGACGGCGTGTACCGACTCACCGAACGCGCTACCGCGGTCTTCACGCCGGCAGGGCTCTCCATCCTCTACCCCGAGCCCGCCCAGCACGTCCTGGAACCCCGCAGCCTCCGTAGCGGAGTGGACCCCGTGACCGCGTTCGACGCACTGCTCACCGAGGCCGTGGCCGAGTGGCGATCGACGGCCGGCCGCGTCGGCGTCGAGGTGTCAGGCGGAGCGGACTCGGCCAACGTGGCACTGTCCGCCGTAGCGGCCGGATTCGGCTCCGTGCACACCTTCGGGCTACTCATGGGCGGCCGCATCGGCCAGCTCCAGCGAGACCGACGCCGCTCCCTGGTGGACCACCTGGGATTGCGCGACACCGCCGTGCCGGCGATGCAGCACCCGCCCTTCGTGCCTGGAGGCGTGAGGGAACGCAGACGGCCGCACGATCCGGCAGGCGCCTTCTACCAGGAAGCGTTCGACATCATGCGCGGGCACGTGGCCGCACACGGCTGCGAGCTGATCTTCACAGGTGGCGGCGGGGACGAGGTGAACGCCCACCACTCGCGTACGGAAGCCGGACTCCCGCCGATGGAGCCGGTGCCATGGCTCGGCGACAAGGCCACCGCGGCGCTGGCCCAGGTGAACGAGAACCTCGCTCCCATCCCGGTCCTGCCTGTGCCGACGCTCATGGCATTCGGCCTGCACAACCCGGCGTACGTGAGACTCGGTATCTGGCCGGTGGCCCCGCTCGTCCACCCCCGGATGATCCGCTTCATGGAGCAACTGCCGTACGAGTACAAACGCGACAAGAAGATGTTCCGCGACCGACTTCGGCGGACGGGTCTGCCCGAGTCCGTTGCGGCTCCGACCGAGCCGGAGAACTTCCTCGCGGTCATGGAGTCGGGACTGCGCACTTACGGGCTACCTCTCCTGGACGAGATGCTGACCGATTCCCTGCTGATCGATCTCGGCTACGTTGATGCCGACGCCCTCAGCCGGGCCCGCGACCACGCCGAGCGGACTCCCGCGGTGCCCGACCTGCTGTGCGACACACTCGCCCTGGAAGTCGGACTGCGGAGCCTCGCATGAGCGGCCTGGACATCGCCGAACCCAGACACCTGGCAGCCTCCAACCTCTTCTACCGAGACCCCGCCCTGTACGACAGAGTGCAGTCCGACAGCACCAGCGCGAGCAGCTGTCGGGCGCTCGTCCATCGGCACCGCCCGGACGCCCGCACTCTGCTGGATCTGGGCTGCGGAACCGGGAGAGAGCTGGAGCTGCTGGCCCGCCACTTCGACTGCATCGGTGTCGAGTTCCAGCCCGGCCTGGTCGACTACGCCCGCCGCACACGGCCCGGCCTCGACATCCGCCTCGGCGACATGCGCACCATCCGACTCGACCACACCGCTGACGTGCTGACCTGCCTGGGAAACTCCCTCTCCTACGTGCACGACAACCAGGACATCCAGGCGGTCTTCCGGACCTTCGCAGCGCACGCCCGTCCCGGGACGCTCCTTGTACTCTGCTGTTCCGTAGCCCCGATCGAGCGTGATGAGCCGCAGGAAGCAGAGGTCGAGACCGGATCGGACACAGCCCACGTGACCATCACCTACGAGTGGGACCTGCGGACCCAGATGAACACCATGCGCCGGCACTGGGTGTTCAACTCAGGTGAAGAAACACAGGACGTGATTCGTCGGCGTGTTCTCGGGCCGCGTGAGCTGGAGCTGTACGCGACGCTCGCCGGCTTCGACGTCCTCCAGATCAGCGACGAGATCGGAGCAGGCACCTTGCACGGGCCTACCGCGTACACCGTGGCCCGGTACAGATGATCAGGACACGGTCGTCAGCGGCCACGGCGGGGATCGTTCCCTGTCGGGCCGGGCGCCGACTGCGTGGTGGGCGCCGAGTGCGAGGTGTGCCGGTTGGCTCGGAGGGCCGTGGCGTTGCGGTCGTCGGGTAGTGCGGGCAGGTGAGCGCTGCGGCGCAGGCGCCAGACGAGGACGTCGCTCATGGATCCGGCGGAGCGTAGTTCGCGCCGTGCCGTGGCTTCGGTCAGCAGGGCGGCCGGGTCATGGCCGGCCCTCCGGGCGTCGTCCAGTGTGGCGGCCAAGGCGGGCCAACCGGCCTCAGCCTCGATCTGGTCGGCCAGCTCCGGCAGCACTTGGTGGAGCAGGTTCGCCTGCTGTTGCCGAACACGTTGAGTCAGCCGCCGGCCTCGCTGGCTCAGTGCGGTCATGGGCTGGACTGAGGCGGCCTGGTAGGCGGCGCGGAGGTGCTCGGCGGCTTGCTGGGCTGCTGTGGCCTGCTGGGTGTGATGCTTCCTGGCGTGCCACTTTGCCGCGGCGGTCACGACGAAGAAGGCCATGTCGATGAGCATGGCCGTGCATGCGCCGTCTTCGCCCCGGCCCAGGACCGGCCCGCTGTGGACGAGATCACGGGCGGCTTGTCGCAGGCCCCGGTCGTGCCCGCGTACCGCCTTCACGTAGGAGCGGCTCGCGCGCTCGAACGCGGAGGCTGCCTCGCGCAGTTCAGCCCGGGTGTGGGCGGCGGAGGTCTTGGCCAGCGCGTCCAGGACCTCTCCGGTCGCGGCGATCTGGGCTGCTGCGGTGCCGTCGTCGCCGTGGTCGATCACCAGCAGGGCCTGCCACGTGGCAGCCGCGGCCCGCCGCCGCGCGAACGCGGGGCCTGTCACGGGCGGCAGTGCAGGCTGATCCGGCCATGAACCGTCGATGGCGGTGGGCGTCTCCGAGGGCCGGCTCCAGCGTTCGCGGACACGGGGCAGGGACAGGTCGGGCGCCAGCTTGGAGCCTGAGTAGAAGACCGGCTCGCCGTCCTTGTTCCGGTCATCAGGGAGGGCGACCTTGTACCCGAGGAGGTCGCCGGAAGGCGCGAGACGCTTGCGGATCAGCAGACCGGCGGCGGCCAGGCGGTCGAAGAACTCGTCCGTCGAGGCAGCACCGGCCACTGCCCGGCGCACGGACTCACGAAGTTCCTCCCGCGCCGTGCGCTCCCGGCCTTCCCGCTGGGCCTTGTGCCGTTCGGCGCTGGTCGGACGACGGGCTGCGGTGCCATCGCCGGTGGCGAGGCGGCGCAACCCGTAGTCGATCTCGATCACGCGGGCTTCCGCTTGGGAACGCTTGCCGTCCCGGCGAATGCGGGCTTGCCGGCCGTCCTCTCGTACGACGGTGGCGATGATGTGAATGTGGTCGTCGGCGTGCCGAATCGCTGCCCAGCGGCAGGCGGCGTCGTCACCGTCGGGAGCGATGCTGGTGGCGGCGACCATTCGGCGCGCAATCTCGGCCCACTGCTCGTCCGACAGGACCGGGTCCTCAGGAGCGGCGCGTAGCGACAGATGCCACACGTGCTCGGCGGGCCGTCGGTTCTTCGGCAGGGCGTTGACCGGCTGGTCGAGCAGCCGCTGGAGATCTCCGTACGTGGCGTCGAGGTCGCGCCCGGGATCAGGGGCGAGGCTGTCCCAGGCGCCCACCAGGTGCGGGTCTGTGTGTTCTTCGTGCGTGCCGGGCCCGTACAGGTAGTGGAGCAGGCCGATGGTGCGCGTGCCTCTTGCGTGGATGCGGGGGATCACCTGGCCCTCCTGTTGTCCAAGTGGTGCTGGGTGAAGGCGTCGACGCGCCTGGCGGCGCGCTGTACGGCGGCGAGGACCGCCTCTGCCTGCGGTGCGTCGGCGCCGGAGTTCAGTGCCTTGGCGACCTGGTTGAGGTTGTTGCCGAGTTGCCCGAGGTGGCGCCGCAGCGCGAACAGCTCGTGCAGCATCTCTCGCTCGCCCGCGATGTCCTCGGCGGTGCGGCCGAGGTCGTGGGCGGCGTTGAGAGCGGCGCGGGCGAGGAAGCCGGCGATGCTCATGTGGCACGTGGCGGCTGCTCGGGCGAGCAGTTGGTACTCGGCGTCGTTCATGCGGCAGCTGGGCTGGTGCAGGCGCTTGTTCTCGTCGCGCAGGCGTTCGCGCTGCTGTATGCGAGGCTGTGACGGAGAGGTGCGCGCGCAGTCGATGCTGTGGTTCGCGTGTAGCTCTTCCCCGCCGGTTTGCGATCCGTCCTCGGTCGCTTCCGGGCCCGCCGCTCTCGGGGCGGGAGACGCAAGAGCATTGCTCCCGTCGGGAGCAATGCTCTTGCACCAACTTGCTCCGTCGGAGGCTGAGATGGCGGCCCCCTGACGCACGTCGTCAGGAGTGTGCTGATGTGGTTGGTGCATGGGTCGCTTTTCTGGGTGGGTGTTCCACGATGAGAACCCGTAGCGGCGGCCGTGCGCGGCTGACACCGGGCGGGCTCGTTACGGGACCGTGTGGGGTGGGCTCCAGGTTGGAGCGGTCCGCGAGGACCGGTCCTCTCTTCCTCTGTGCATCACGCTCGGGGACCGCGGACCGCGTTGTGCGGGTCTTCGGTCCTCGGCAGGACCGGGACCCGGCAGGGCTCGGTCCTCCCTCACGATTGACTGTCATGCGCGGTGCAGGACCGTTGTTTCCGCCCACCTGGGGGCTGTGACCTGCTGCTTTGCCAGGAGACCGTTCTCGTGTCCGACGGGACCGTCGGGGACCGGTCCCCGAGACGTACGGGACCGGTCCCCGATGTCTGGTGAGGACCGGTCCCCACCTCGGGCGGCCACGGTCCCGGGACCGGGATGCTCGGTCCTCGCATGTGCCGTCCGGTCCCCGGCCATTGAGGACCGGTCCCCGACACCCTCGCTCGGTCCTCGACGCGGCACGCGGCCGGTCCTCCTGGTGAAAGGACGCGCGCTCGCGGACTGCCCTTCCGTCATCCGGTCTTTCTCCATCGTCAGGGGGAGCGGTGACGTCGTCTGTCAGGGCCCTTGAGGATGACGCGGTCGGTCATCTCCGCGAGGCGGGAAGCGACGCGGTCACCGAGGGTGGTGCGCAGCTCGGCGGTGGGCAGATTGGTCGTGATGAGGGTGGGGAGCAAGTGCTCGTACCGGTGGTTGATGAGCCGGTAGGTCAGCTCCTCGGTCCACTCGCTGGTCTTGGCCGCACCGAGGTCGTCCAGAAGCAGCAGTGGGCTGCGGGCCAGGGTCTGCAGGTCGCGTTCGGCGTCGTGGCCGGCACGGGGACGCAGGCGGGCGTACAGGTCGGCGGTGGTGACGGCTTCCCAGCGCAGGCGAACCCCGCGGGTGAGGAGAGCCCGGACGGCGCCGTACGCCTGATGCGTCTTGCCCGTGCCGGTGGTTATCAGCGGGGCGTGAGCCCCTCGATTCGCTGTCTGCAACGAGCGTCACCGTGAGCGTTCTGCGTCGTTGATGCATTGCTATCAACGGGAGTT
>NZ_JBIRFY010000016.1:0-167757 GCF_044327745.1 Streptomyces sp. NPDC018026 | reverse complement strand
TCGGTGGCGAAGGCGACGACCTCCTGCGCGCCGGAGACCGGGTCCGGGGTCCCGGCGACCAGCGGGGCACCGGCCCGCTGGGCGATGTGCCGGGCGGCGACCTTGTCACCCAGGTCCCGGATCGCCTGCGGCGGCGGACCGATCCAGATCAGACCGGCATCCAGCACCGCCTGCGCGAACTCGGCGTTCTCGGAGAGGAAACCGTAGCCGGGATGGATGGCGTCCGCGCCCGACTCACGCGCGGCCCTGAGGACCTTGGCGATGTCCAGATAGCTGGTCGCGGGGGTGTCACCACCCAGGGCGAACGCCTCATCAGCGGCACGGACATGCAACGCGTCCCGGTCCGGATCCGCGTAGACGGCCACACTCGCGATCCCCGCATCCCGGCACGCCCGGGCCACGCGGACAGCGATTTCGCCACGATTGGCGATGAGCACCTTGCGCACGATTGAGGCTCCCTCCTTGAAACAAGCCGAGTTTAGGGACTGCCGACACGGCACTTCGACCCGTCCCCAATGGTGAGCTTGCCCACACGGAGCGTGATTCGAGGCTCGCTCGACCCCCGAAAGCCCTTGTAGTACCGCGGTACGCAGGGCTCCTGGGGGAAACCCTAGCCCGCCTGTGTGGTCAAGGTCTCTGTAAGAGCGTGCTGCGGGCCACTCGGTTTCTTTGTGGAGTCCCTACTAATGGCCCAATGATTCTTTGCTCGTGCCGGAACCCTTGTCGCGAGGTTTACCCGTTAGTAGCGTTCTCGTGTCTCGAACGTACTTGGGGTAACAGCTGTCCTGTGCGGCAGCGGTCGGAAGTGGGTGGGGACCGGTGTCAGTGCGCAGGCCGGTGGCGTGGACCGTGGCGGTCGTGCTCTTCGCGGAGGCGGTCGGCGTCGCGGCGCTGAACTGGTTCCTGGCGATCGTCGTCGACCGCCAGGACATGTCCCTGGCCGGTCTCGACCCGGACATGATGTCCGTCTCCTCGAAGATCGGCGGGGTCGTTTTCGGGCTGTACTTCGCGCTGTGCGGCCTGGTCGCGCTGCTCGTGGCGGTGCGCGACCGCGCACCCGCGGGGGTCGGCCGGATCCTGCTGATCAGCGCCGCCGTGGTGCACGGGCTGCTCGGGGCCTTCACCTGGGGGCTGGTCGGACCCGGCGCCTTCATCTTCATGATCGTCGTACTGGGCCTGATCGTGCTGCTGCTGATGACGTACGACGGCCGGGAGGAGCCCGCCGCCGGGCAGCGGACCGAGGACGGCAAGGGCGGTGACGGCTCCCCGGTCAGTCCTCCGCCGGCGCCCACAACTCCGTGATACCCGTCCCGAGGTCGGCGAGCAGGCGGCGCAGCAGGGGCAGGCTGAGGCCGATGACGTTCCCGTGGTCGCCGTCGATGCCGTCGATGAACGGGGCCGAGCGGCCGTCCAGGGTGAACGCCCCGGCGACGTGGAGGGGCTCCCCGGAGGCCACGTAGGAGGCGATCTCGTCGTCGGTCGGCTCGCCGAAGCGGACGACCGTGGACGCGGTCGCCGAGACGTGGCGGCCGGAGGCGGTGTCCCAGACGCAGTGGCCGGTCTGCAGCGTGCCCGCCCGGCCGCGCATCGCCTTCCAGCGGGCGGTGGCCTCCTCCGCGTCGGCCGGCTTGCCGAGCGCCTGGCCGTCCAGGTCGAGCACCGAGTCGCAGCCGATCACCAGGGCGCCGTGCACCTCCGGCTTCGCGGCCACCACGGACGCCTTGGCCTCGGCCAGGGCGAGGGCCAGCTCGGCGGGGGTGGGGGCGGTGACGGCGTCCTCGTCGACACCGCTCACCAGGACCTCCGGGGCGAGCCCCGCCTGGCGCAGCAGGCCGAGCCGGGCCGGGGACCGGGAGGCGAGGACGAGTCGGCGGCGGGACTGAGCAGTCATGGGGTCAGACTAGCCACCGGGCGTGGGGGCGGCTCACCCCAGGCCGAGGACGACCATCGCGAGGACCATGGCCAGCGCCAGGAACACGCTCAGCCGCCGCAGCATGTCCTGCGTGTCGCGCAGTTCCTTGGGCGGCTCGTTCTCGGGGTCGGACCACAGCATGTCACTAGCGTGGGGCTTGGCCGTGGGGCGGGGCTTGAGTACGGGTACTTAAAATTGGGGCGCGGCGTTCCTCTTCTGTGCGCGGTTCCCCGCGCCCCTGGGGCGGATGTCCTCAGCTCGGCCAGTACGTGCGGGTCCAGGACGCCGGGCCCGGGTGGGGCATGTGGTGGGTTGCGATGCGGGACGGGTCGGACCACGCGTCGCGGGGGCGGTCGGGCGTGGACGGTTCCGCTTCCGTCGCTGCCGCGCGGGCCCTGACCACCGTCAGGGCTGCGGCGAGTTCCTCCGGGGTGGGGTTGCCCCGGACGACCTTGATGGTCACAGCGGCTCCTTACAGGGGGATGTTGCCGTGCTTCTTCGGGGGCAGGGACTCGCGCTTGGTGCGCAGCTGGCGCAGGCCGCGGACGATGTGGCGGCGGGTGTCGGACGGCATGATCACGGCGTCGACGTAGCCGCGTTCGGCGGCGGTGTAGGGGTTGAGGAGGGTGTCCTCGTACTCCTGGATCAGGCGGGCCCGGGTGGCCTCGGCGTCGTTACCGGCGGCGGCGATGGTGCGGCGGTGCAGGATGTTGACCGCGCCCTGGGCGCCCATGACGGCGATCTGGGCGGTGGGCCAGGCCAGGTTGAGGTCGGCGCCCAGGTGCTTGGAGCCCATGACGTCGTAGGCGCCGCCGAAGGCCTTGCGGGTGATGACCGTGATGAGCGGCACCGTGGCCTCGGCGTAGGCGAAGATCAGCTTGGCGCCGCGGCGGATGATGCCGTCGTGCTCCTGGTCGACGCCGGGCAGGAAGCCGGGGACGTCCACGAAGGTGAGGACGGGGACGTTGAAGGCGTCGCAGGTGCGCACGAAGCGGGCCGCCTTCTCGGAGGCGGTGATGTCCAGGCACCCGGCGAACTGCATGGGCTGGTTGGCGACGATGCCGACCGGGCGGCCCTCCACGCGGCCGAAGCCGGTGAGGATGTTCGGTGCGAACAGGGGCTGGGTCTCGAAGAACTCGCCGTCGTCCAGGACGTGCTCGATGACGCTGTGCATGTCGTAGGGCTGGTTCGCCGAGTCGGGGACGATCGTGTCCAGCTCGGCGTCCTCGTCCGTGACCGCCAGGTCCGCCTCCTCCGGGAAGGCGGGCGGCTCGGAGAGGTTGTTGGACGGCAGGTACGACAGCAACTGCTTGACGTACTCGACCGCGTCCTTCTCGTCGCCGGCCATGTGGTGGGCCACGCCCGAGGTGGAGTTGTGGGTGCGGGCGCCGCCCAGCTCCTCGAAGCCGACGTCCTCACCGGTGACCGTCTTGATGACGTCGGGGCCGGTGATGAACATGTGGCTGGTCTGGTCGACCATCACCGTGAAGTCGGTGATCGCGGGGGAGTAGACCGCGCCGCCCGCGCACGGGCCGACGACCAGGCTGATCTGCGGGATCACGCCGGAGGCGTGGGTGTTGCGGCGGAAGATCTCCCCGTAGGCGCCGAGGGAGGCGACGCCCTCCTGGATGCGGGCGCCGCCGGAGTCGTTGATGCCGACGACCGGGCAGCCGGTCTTGAGGGCGAAGTCCATAACCTTGACGATCTTCTGGCCGTAGACCTCGCCCAGCGCGCCGCCGAAGACGGTGAAGTCCTGGGAGAAGACGGCGACCGGGCGGCCGTCGACGGTGCCGTAGCCGGTGACGACGCCGTCGCCGTAGGGGCGGTTGGCGTCGAGGCCGAAGTTGGTGGAGCGGTGCCGGGCGAACTCGTCCAGCTCGACGAAGGAACCCTCGTCGAGGAGGAGATCGATGCGTTCACGAGCCGTCAGCTTGCCCTTGGCGTGCTGCTTCTCGACGGCCCGTGCGGAACCGGCGTGCGTCGCTTCCTCGATACGGCGCCTGAGATCCGCGAGCTTGCCCGCGGTCGTGTGGATGTCGGGCTGCTGCTCTTCCGGCTCGGACATCGGGATGCGGCTCCCTGCCTGCTCAAAAGGGGGGACGGTTACTCGTTCGTAGAGTAGTAGGGGCCCTTCCGATCGGCAGTGCGGTGTTTCCCACACCTAGGGTGGGTTGCATGACGCCCCGTGACTCCTCCGACTCCCCGAACGACGCCCCGCGCAACAGGTGGTCCGACCTGGACCGGCCTCCCCTCAGCAGCACGGCCCTGCGCCGGGGGCTGGTGCGGGACGGCGGGCTGTGGCGGCGGGTCGACGTCGTGCAGCGCACCGGGTCCACCAACTCCGACCTCGTGGCCCTGGCCGCCGAGGGCGACCTGGCGGAGGGGGTCGTCCTCGTCGCCGAGGAGCAGAGTGCCGCGCGGGGGCGGCTCGACCGGCAGTGGACGGCACCCGCCCGCTCCGGGCTGTTCTTCTCCGTGCTGCTGCGCCCCGCCGAGGTCCCCGTGCCCCGCTGGGGCTGGCTGCCGCTGCTCACCGGCGTCGCCGTGGCCACCGGACTGTCCCGGGTGGCCGGGGTCGACACCGCCCTGAAGTGGCCCAACGACCTGCTGGTGACCGTCGGCGACGAGGAGCGCAAGGCCGGCGGCATCCTCGCCGAGCGGGCCGGGGACGACGGCGTCGTCATCGGCGTCGGCATCAACGTTTCGCTCCGCGCCGACGAGCTGCCGGTCCCGCGGGCCGGGTCGCTGGCGCTGGCCGGGGCCGTGAACACCGACCGGGACCCGCTGCTGCGCGGCGTGCTGCGGTCGCTGGAGGACTGGTACGGGCGCTGGCGCGAGGCCGGGGGCGACCCGGCGGCCAGCGGGTTGCAGGAGACGTACGCGGCGGGTTGCGCGACGCTCGGGCGCATGGTGCGCGCGGAGCTGCCGGGGGACCGGTCGCTCGTCGGGGAGGCGGTGGCCGTGGACGGCGACGGGCGGCTGGTGCTCGCGACCGGGGCGGGGGTGCAGGAGCCGGTGGGCGCCGGGGACATCGTGCACCTGCGGTTGGCGTGAGCGCGTCCCCGGGGCACTCTCGGAGTGCGGACCGCACGGGAGTGAGCTGGGGCACACCTGACGTAAAGTTGGGGCCGGTCGAACCTGACCGCGGCAGATCGGAAAGGCAGCAGGCGTGACCGTCGACGACACCGGCTCCGGCGCGGACGGGGACGGCCGGGTGGACCCCGAGCCCGCCCCGGACTCCGCCGACCCCGGCGAGGACCCGCTCGCGCTGCGCCTCGAGGGGCTCATCCTGGGTGCCGAGCGCCGCTACACCCCCTTCCAGGCCGCCCGCAGCGCGGGCGTCTCCATGGAGCTGGCCTCCCGTTTCTGGCGGGCCATGGGATTCGCCGACATCGGCCAGGCCAAGGCGCTCACCGAGGCCGACGTCCTGGCCCTCAGGCGGCTGGCCGGTCTGGTGGAGGCGGGGCTGCTCAGCGAGGCGATGGCCGTCCAGGTCGCGCGGTCCACGGGGCAGACCACCGCCCGGTTGGCCGAGTGGCAGATCGACTCCTTCCTGGAGGGCCTTACCGAGCCTCCCGAGCCGGGGATGACGCGCACCGAGGTGACGTACCCCATCGTCGAACTGCTCCTGCCCGAGCTGCAGGAGTTCCTCGTCTACGTCTGGCGGCGCCAGCTCGCCGCCTCGGCGGGGCGGGTCATCCAGGCCGGGGACGACGAGGAGATGGTGGACCGGCGGCTCGCCGTCGGCTTCGCGGACCTGGTCGGCTTCACGCGGCTGACCCGGCGGATGGAGGAGGAGGAGCTCGGCGAGCTGGTCGAGGCCTTCGAGACCACCTCCGCCGACCTGGTGGCCGCGCGCGGCGGACGGCTGGTCAAGACCCTCGGCGACGAGGTGCTCTACGCCGCCGACGACGCCGGTACGGCCGCCGAGATCGCGCTGCTCCTGGTCGAGACGATGGCCCACGACGAGACCATGCCGGAACTGCGCGTCGGCATCGCCTTCGGCACCGTCACCACCCGGATGGGCGACGTCTTCGGCACCACCGTCAACCTGGCCTCCCGGCTCACCTCGATAGCCCCCAAGGACGCGGTCCTCGTCGACACCGCCTTCGCGGAGGAGCTGATCCGCACCCGGGACGCCCCCGCCTCGGAGGCTGCGGCGGCGGAGGAGGCCGCCGCGGCGGAGAAGGAGGGCGAGGAGCCGCCGGTGTACCGCTTCGCGCTCCAGCCGATGTGGCAGCGGCCGGTGCGCGGTCTCGGCGTGGTCGAGCCGTGGCTGCTCACGCGCCGGAACGGCGGCGGCGGGGAGTCGTAGACCCGGGCCGCCGGGCGGCCCTGCCCCCTGCTTCCTGCCCCGGCTGCCCGGCGGTTGTGGCCCGCGGCCGTCGTGCGTGGCTCCTCAGTCGCCGAGCAGGTCCACGCAGAGGCCGATGACCGGCACGCACAGGCCGGGATCCGCCGGTTCCGGCGCCGGGTCGGACGGCGGGGGCGTGCCGCGGCCCGGTGGCGGGGTCGGCGCGGGGGGCGGTACGGGGCGGTCGGACCGCGACGGCTGCGGAGTCCCCGGGGCCGGGGCTCGCTCGCCGGTGTCTTCCTCCTGCTCCCGTTCCCGTTCCGCCGCCCCTTCCCCGTCTCCTTCCCCCGGCCTCCGGGTCTCGGGGGCGCCCGGGGTGCGCACGGGTATGGCGGTGGGGAGCGGGACCGCCGGACCGCTCGCGGAGGGGCCGGGCACCGGACCGGGTATGAGGCCCGGTCCGGGGGAGCCGCTCAGGCCGCCCATGGCGGACGTCGCGGAAGGACCGGCTCCGGATGGTTCGCCGACGGTGCCGGCGGCGGGGGCCGTCGCCCGGTCCGAGGCCGTGCCCCGTCCGCCGCCCTCCAGGCGCGGGTCCGCCCCGGCGCGGAAGCCGCCGACGTCGCCGCCGGGCTCGGGCAGCAGCCGTACGACGCTCAGGGCACCCGCCGCCAGGGCTAGGCCGCCCGCGGCCAGCAGCACCTTGCGGGGGCGGGGCCTGCGGTGCCGGCCGCGGCGGCCCCACGCGTACCGCGGCTCTGTCGGTGTGCCGGTCGTCGTCATGATCCCTCCCCGGTGCGCACGCGCCCCCGCTGCGCCATGGCGGAGCGAGGCTACGGGCCGGTGCGGGCCGGGGTACGACGGTCGGCCGTATGTCACTCGAACGGGTAAGCGGGGTCGGTCGGGGCCGGGCGTGCCCGGCCTTCCCCCGGGCGAGCGGGGCTGCGATGATCGGGCGGTCTACTTGTTAACACGCGTTAACCGGAGGGTGTCATGAGCGAGGAGCGGTTCGGAGAGTTCGTCCTGGTGCGCCGGCACGGGGAGGGGCATGTCGCGGAGCTCGTGCTCGACCGGCCGAAGGCCATGAACGCCGTGTCGACCGCGATGGCCCGGTCCGTGAGCGCGGCCTGCGCGGCGCTGGGCGAGGACCGGAGCGTGCGGGTGGTGGTGCTGACCTCGTCGCACGAGCGGGCGTTCTGCGTGGGGGCGGACCTGAAGGAGCGCAACTCCTTCACCGACGCCGATCTGCTGCGCCAGCGGCCGGTGACGCGCGGGGCGTACACCGCGGTGCTGGAGCTGCCGGTGCCGACGGTCGCCGCCGTGCACGGGTTCGCGCTGGGCGGCGGGTTCGAGCTGGCGCTGTCGTGCGACGTGATCGTGGCCGACCCCACGGCCGTGGTGGGGCTGCCGGAGGTGTCGGTGGGGGTGATCCCGGGCGGCGGCGGTACGCAGTTGCTGCCGCGCCGGGTGGGGGCGGCGCGGGCCGCCGAGCTGGTGTTCACGGCGCGGCGGGTGGCGGCCGAGGAGGCGCGCGCGCTGGGGCTCGTGGACCAGCTGGTGGAGGAGGGGCGGGACCGGGAGGAGGCGCTGGAGCTGGCCGCCCGGATGGCCGCGAACTCGCCCGTGGGCCTGCGCGCGGCCAAGCGTGCGCTGCGCCTCGGGCACGGGCTGGACCTGCGCGCGGGACTCGAGGTCGAGGACGCGGCGTGGCGTTCGGTGGCGTTCTCGGGGGACCGCGCCGAGGGCGTGGCGGCGTTCAACGAGAAGCGGGCGCCGCGGTGGCCCGGCGAGTGAGGCGACCGCGCGAGTGACACGACCGCGCGAGCCGGAGGCAATCGCCCGGTTCGGCCCGTTTGAGTAACGTTTCTTCATAAATCTCCCTAACCTGGAGTGATGGGTGACGACAGGCGGCTCGCGGCCGTGGTGGCGCTTGCGCAGGGGATGGCCGCCGCGCACAGTGCGCGGGAGGCGTGGCGGGCGGCGGCCGTCGGCGGGTGCCTGGCGCTGGGCGGCAGCTTCGCCGCGCTGTCGGTGTGGGAGCGGGAGCTGGGGCGGCTGCGGGTCCTCGTGAACGTCGGCCGGCGGGCCGAGGACGAGGAGGAGTTCCCGGAGGACGAGTCCTACCCGGTGCACCAGTTCGCGGAGATCACCGAGTTCCTGCACGAGCGCTGGGCCGGCGGCGGGGAGCCCGACGCCTGGGTCGAGACGGCCGCGGGGCCCGCCGCCGGGCGTCCCGGCTACGTCCACCAGCGGGTCGCCGCCCTGCGCCGCCGGGGCCGGGGCTGCTGCGTGGTCGCGCCGATCGTGCTGCACGGGCGGGCGTGGGGCGAGCTGTACGTGGCCCGGCCGGTGGGGGAGCGGGTCTTCGAGCGGGGCGACGCCGACTTCGCCACCGTACTGGCCTCCGTCGTCGCCGCCGGGATCGCGCAGACCGAGCGGCTGGAGGAGGTCAGGCGGCTCGCGTACACCGACGCGCTCACCGGGCTGGCCAACCGCCGCGCGGTCGACGCCGCGCTGGACGAGGCCGTGGAGCGGCACCGCGAGGAGGGCGTCGCCGTCAGCCTCGTCGTCTGCGACCTGAACGGCCTCAAGCGGGTGAACGACACGCACGGCCACGCCGTCGGGGACCGGCTCCTGGAGCGGTTCGGCTCGGTGCTGTCGCTGTGCGGGGCGATGCTGCCGGGGGCGCTGGCCGCGCGGCTCGGCGGGGACGAGTTCTGTCTGCTCGCGGTCGGGCCGCCCGCCGACGCCGTGGTCAAGGCGGCCGAGGAGCTGTGCCGCCGGGCGGCCGAGCTGGAGCTGGGGGACGGCGTGGCCTGCGGGGTCGCGTCCACCGAGGACCAGGTCGGGTCGGTGCGCTCCGCCCGCCGGCTGTTCCGGCTCGCCGACGCCGCCCAGTACCGGGCCAAGGCCGAGCGGGCGGCCGGGCCGGTCGTCGCGGGGCGCGAGGGGCCCGACGACCCCGTCGTACGGCTCGCGGACGAGCCCTCCCGGGAGGAGGGCGGGGAGCGTCGGCGCTTCCGCGGTCGGCACTCGCCGTGACGCCGGTCCGGTAAGGGGCGCAGACGGTGCCCATCCGTGACGCATCCCCTCGTGACATCATCGAATTCACTGCGTACGCTCCTGAATATGGATATGCACACTGTGGTGGTGGGGACGGCGGGGGTCACCGCGTCCGACGTTCTCGCCGTGGCGCGCGCGGGCGCCCGGATCGAGCTTTCCGAGGAGGCGGTGGCGGCCCTCGCCGCGGCCCGCGGCATCGTGGACGCCCTGGCCGCCAAGCCGGACCCCGTGTACGGCGTGAGCACCGGCTTCGGCGCCCTGGCGACCCGGCACATCAGCCCCGACCTGCGGGCTCAGCTGCAGCGCAACATCGTCCGCTCGCACGCCGCCGGGATGGGCCCGCGCGTCGAGCGCGAGGTGGTCCGCGCGCTGATGTTCCTGCGGCTGAAGACCGTCTGCTCCGGTCGCACCGGCGTCCGCCCGGAGGTCGCCCAGACCATGGCCGACGTGCTCAACGCCGGGATCACCCCGGTCGTGCACGAGTACGGCTCCCTCGGCTGCTCCGGCGACCTCGCCCCGCTGTCGCACTGCGCGCTCACCCTCATGGGCGAGGGCGACGCCGAGGGCCCCGACGGCACCGTGCGGCCGGCCGGTGAGCTGCTCGCCGCGCACGGGATCACCCCGGTCGAGCTGCGCGAGAAGGAGGGCCTCGCCCTCCTCAACGGCACCGACGGCATGCTCGGCATGCTGGTCATGGCCCTCGCCGACCTCGACACCCTCTACAAGTCGGCCGACATCACCGCCGCGCTGACCATGGAGGCCCTGCTCGGCACCGACCGCGTGCTGGCCCCGGAGCTGCACGCCATCCGCCCGCACCCCGGGCAGGCCGCCAGCGCCGCCAACATGGCCGCCGTGCTCAAGGGCTCCGGCCTGACCGGCCACCACCAGGACGACGCCCCCCGCGTCCAGGACGCCTACTCCGTGCGCTGTGCCCCGCAGGTCGCCGGTGCCGGACGCGACACCATGGCCCACGCCGGTCTCGTCGCCGAGCGGGAGCTGGCCGCGGCCGTCGACAACCCGGTCGTCCTGCCCGACGGGCGGGTGGAGTCCAACGGCAACTTCCACGGCGCCCCGGTCGCCTACGTCCTGGACTTCCTCGCCGTCGCCGTCGCCGACCTCGGCTCCATCGCCGAGCGGCGCACCGACCGGCTCCTGGACAAGAACCGCAGCCACGGCCTGCCGCCGTTCCTCGCCGACGACCCGGGCGTCGACTCCGGCCTGATGATCGCCCAGTACACCCAGGCGGCCCTGGTCGGCGAGCTGAAGCGGCTCGCCGTACCGGCCTCGGCGGACTCCATCCCGTCCTCCGCGATGCAGGAGGACCACGTGTCGATGGGCTGGTCGGCGGCGCGCAAGCTGCGCACGGCCGTCGACAACCTGTCCCGCGTGATCGCCGTCGAGCTGTACGCCGCCACGCGCGCGATCCAGCTCCGCGAGGGCCTGACCCCGGCGCCCGCGTCGCAGGCCGTCGTCGAGGCCGTACGGGCGGCCGGCGTGGAGGGTCCGGGACCGGACCGCCACCTGGCGCCCGACCTCGCCGCGGCGGACGCGTTCGTGCGCGCCGGGCACCTGGTCGCGGCGGCGGAGACCGTCACGGGGCCGCTGCGCTAGCGGCCGGCGGCCGATGGGTGGTGGTGACAGGTCCGAGGGGGCCCGGCGCGGTGCCGGGCCCCCTCGGACCGTCCGCCGGGCGTACCGGACGGCCGGACGGATCCTCCAAGAGGCCTTCCGGCGGTCAAGAGAGCCAAAAGAACGTCAAGTTCTCTCAAAGGCCGAGGCGTTCCCGGCGGACCGAGTAGCCCACGAAGCCGGCGCCGAGGCCGAGGCAGAGGGCGCCGCCGACCACGTACGGGGTGCTGTCGAAGCTGCCGGTGTCGGCCAGCCGGGTCGTGCCCTCGCCGACGGCCGCCGTGTTTGTGGACGCGTCGGCGGAGGCGGCTCTCGCCTGGGCGGTGACCTGCGGAGACGGCGTCGCGGCGGCGGATTCGAGCACCGGTGTCTCCGGTGTCGCGTTCGCCGACGGGACGAACCACAGGGCACAGAGCAGGCCGCCCGCGGCGGCGGCGGTCAGCAACGAACGGCGAGCGGATGACACGGAATATCGATCCCCTTGTGGCGCTGGCGAATTGGCCGTGTGGGCAGATGTTAGTGAAAGGCGCGGGTCACAGGAAAGTCACGGGAGCGGTCGGCCTTACGCTCCGGGCATGAGTACTCCAGAGACATCACGGTTTGTACGTATTCGCGTCGAGCTGGTGCTAGAGATCGACGACGAGGAGGCCGTCACCGGGGCGGCCCTGCAGTCCCTCGCCGACGACACCGACCTGTCCGACGCGGAGCGGGCCGACTCCGAGCGCGCTGTGACGGAGGACACCGCCGAGGCCCTGGCGCATCTCGTGGACCCGTTCGACCTGGTCAGTGTGGTGCCCGGGGTCGAGCTCCAGCAGGCCTCCTGGAGCAGTGAGCAGATCGACTACGACCCCGACTCGCCCGAGTGGGACCTCGACGAGGATGATGGCGGCGAGAACGACCCGGAAGACGAGGAAATGACGGTCGGCTGACGCGGTGTGGGGAAATTCCTGACCCCGGGCGGCAACCGCCGCCCGGGGTTTCGTCGTCTCACGGTGCGCACTGACCGACACCTCTCCGCATGGCGTCCGCCCCCCGGGGCAAACGTGGTATGCCCCACATCCGTGAGCGATGTGGAACGGGACGAACCGGTCGTAGCGTTGAAAGTTATTGACGGGGTATCTCGGGGTTTCGGGAATCGGCAACGATGGAGAAGCGTGTGATGACGGACGGTAAGCGGCGCAAGGGCCTGGCGGCCGCGTCCGCACTGCTCGGCGGTGTGCTGGTGCTCTCGGCATGTTCCAGTAGCGACGCCGACACCTCCGGGGGCGGGGACGGCAAGACCTCGCAGGCCGAGGTCGACGAGGCGGCGGCCAAGAAGACCTCCGAGGCCCAGATCAAGATCACACCCAAGGGCGGCTCGGACAACGCCTCCATCAACAACTCCGCCGGCGTCACCGTGAGCAAGGGCACGCTCACCGAGGTGAAGATGACCGCCTCGGACGGCACCGAGGTCAAGGGCGAGATATCCGCCGACAAGACCAGCTGGAAGCCCGGCGGCCAGCTGGAGCGCGCCACCAAGTACCAGATCACGGCGACCGCGCAGGACTCCGAGGGCCGCGCCGCCCACGAGAACGCGTCGTTCACCACGGTCTCCCCCGAGAACAGCTTCATCGGGACCTTCACCCCGGACGACGGCAAGACCGTCGGCGTCGGGATGCCCGTGTCGATCAACTTCGACAAGCAGATCACCGACAAGGCCGCCGTCCAGAAGGGCATCACGGTCAACAGCAGCAGCGGCCAGGAGGTCGCCTGTCACTGGTTCTCCACCCAGCGCATGGACTGCCGCCCCGAGAACTACTGGCAGGAGGGCTCGACCGTGACCCTCAAGCTGGCGCTCGACGGGGTCGAGGGCGCCGAGGGCGTCTACGGCGTCCAGCAGAAGTCGGTCACCTTCAAGATCGGCCGCAACCAGGTCTCCTACGTCGACGCGAAGACCAAGCAGATGAAGGTCACGCAGGACGGCAAGACGGTCAAGACCATCCCGATCTCGGCCGGCTCCCCGGAGAACAAGACCTACGAAGGCCAGATGGTGATCTCCGAGAAGTTCAAGGAGACCCGGATGGACGGCTCGACCGTCGGCTTCACCGACGACGACGGCAAGGGCGAGTACGACATCAAGGACGTGCCGCACGCCATGCGCCTGAGCACCTCCGGCACCTTCATCCACGGCAACTACTGGGGCAAGGGCATCTTCGGCAGCGTCAACACCAGCCACGGCTGCGTGGGCCTGGAGGACGCCAAGGGCGCCAACGACCCGAACACGCCGGGCTCCTGGTTCTACGACAACTCGATCATCGGTGACGTGGTCGTCGTCCAGAACACCGGCGACAAGACCATCGCCCCGGACAACGGCCTCAACGGCTGGAACATGGACTGGGCCCAGTGGAAGGCGGGTTCGGCGGTCTGACGCCGAACTGCTGCCGGGCCGGGGCCACTTCGCACGGGCGCCCGCCACTCCCCGCACGGGAGCGGCGGGCGCCCGCGCCTTTCCCGGCTTCTCATCCTTCTCTTACGCAGGCCTTATCCCTTCATCACGGGCCGTCCTTACGTTGCGGCCATGTTCTTCACGTACCTGAGGCGCGAGCTGCGCCGCCGCCGGAAGGCGGCCCTCGTCGTCGCCTCGGGCCTGGCGCTGGGCATCGCGCTGGTCATCGTCGTCGACTCCGTCTCCTCCGGGATGAGCCGGGC
The DNA here is from genome assembly GCF_044327745.1 of Streptomyces sp. NPDC018026. Taxonomy (NCBI): domain Bacteria; kingdom Bacillati; phylum Actinomycetota; class Actinomycetes; order Kitasatosporales; family Streptomycetaceae; genus Streptomyces; species Streptomyces sp. NPDC018026. The sequence goes on along the minus strand of NZ_JBIRFY010000016.1, from coordinate 154,171 downwards.
CCAGGACAAGGTCCTGCAGTCCCTGTACGGGCTGGGCACGGACATGACGGTCACCAAGGCCGCCGAGGCCTCCTCCGGCGGCACCGCCGAACGGCCGCGGTTCCGCTTCGACGCGCAGGACGACGGCTCCGAGGCGGAGCAGAGCACCGACCGCGTCATGGTGCAGGGCTTCCAGTCGCTGGCGAGCACGACCGTCGGCGAGGTCGCCGGGCAGAGCGGCGTCGCCGACGCGGTGGGCGGCCTGAGCCTGCAAGTCGTCAAGGTCAGCGGCGAGTTCTCCCGCGGCCGGTTCGAGCAGGACACCTCCGGCGGCGGCACGGCCCAGGGCCAGGGTGAGGGCCAGGGCGGCGGACCGGGCGGCGGGCAGTCCCCGCAGGGCCGCGTCCAGGGCGGCGGCGCCGACTTCGACGTCAACAGCTACTCCGTCTACGGCACCGACGTCACCGAGCCCGCCCTCGGCCCGCTGAACACGTCCACCATCACCAGCGGCCGCACCTTCAAGGAGTCCGAGACCGACGCGAAGGTCGCCGTGGCCGACTCGGCGTACGCCAAGGAGAAGAAGCTCAAGACCGGCAGTACGGTCACCGTCAAGGACACGAAGTTCGAGATCGTCGGCATCGCCACCGCCGACAGCGGCGACGCGGCGGCCGACCTCTACCTGCCGCTGAAGCAGGCCCAGACGCTGGGCGACGCCAAGGACAAGGTCACCACCATCTACGTCAAGGCGACCGACTCGCAGCGGATCGACGGCGTCAAGTCCGCGATCCAGCAGAACGTCCCCGGTACCACGGTCACCACCTCCGCCGACCTCGCCGACACCGTCTCCGGCTCCCTGTCCACCGCCTCCTCGCTCGCCACCGGCGTCGGCAAGTGGCTGTCGGTCCTCGTCCTCGTGGCCGCCTTCCTGGTCGCCGGTCTGCTCACCTCCTCCGCCGTCTCCCGCCGGGTGCGCGAGTTCGGCACGCTCAAGGCGCTCGGCTGGCGCTCGGGCCGGGTCACCCGGCAGGTGATCGGCGAAGCCGTCGTCAACGGCCTGGTCGGCGGCGCCCTCGGCATCGCGCTGGGGCTCGCGGGCGCGTACGCCGTCACCGCCGCCAGCCCGACGCTGCAGGCCCAGCTGGGCGGCGGCGCGGGCGGTGGCGGGGGCGCGGGCGGTCCCGGCGGCGGCTTCGGCGGCGGCCCGGGCGGCCCCGGCGGACAGGCCGCGGCCAAGACCCTCGACATCGCGCTGACCGCACCCGTCAGCCTCACCACCATCGCCCTCGCGGTCGCCCTCGCCGTGACCGGCGGGCTCGTCGCCGGCGGCTTCGGCGGCTGGCGCGCCTCGCGGTTGCGCCCGGCGGACGCCCTGCGCCGCGTCGAGTAGCGCCCCCCTTCCCCCGTACTCCAGGAGTCGCACCATGTACGAACTCAGCGGCGTCACCAAGCGCTACACCCGCGGCAAGGCCGCCGTGCACGCCCTCGACGGCGTCGACCTGACCATCGCCGACGGCGACCGGCTGGTCATCCAGGGCCCCACCGGCGGCGGCAAGTCCACCCTGCTCCAGATGCTGGGCGCCCTCGACCGGCCCAGCTCGGGCCAGATCGTCCTCGACGGCACCGACCTCGCCACGCTCCCCGAGGCCAGGCTGACCCGGGTGCGCAGCGAAAGCATCGGCTTCGTCTTCCAGTCCTTCAACCTGATCCCGACCCTGACCGCCCAGGAGAACGTCGAGACCGCTCTGGTCCCGCTCGGTGTACGGGCGAAGGACCGGCGCGAGAAGGCCGCCGAGGCCCTGGCCTCCGTCGGCCTCGGCGAACGACTCGGCCACCTACCCGGCGAGATGTCCGGCGGCCAGCAGCAGCGTGTCGCCATCGCCCGCGCCCTGGTGAAGCAGCCGAAGGTGCTCCTCGCCGACGAACCCACCGGAAACCTCGACGAGTCGACCCGCGACGAGATCATGGACGTGCTCGACCGCATGTGGAAGGAGCTGGGCCTCACCTTCGTCATGGTCACCCACGACTCGGCGATCGCCAGGAAGGCCCCCCGCGTGGCCACCATCCGCAAGGGCCGCATCACCGTCAAGGAGAACGCCTCGGCCTGACGGTGTGCGGACGGTGACGGGCCGTCAGTCGGTGTAGTTCTTCCCCGGAGGCCGGCCGGGCACCGGCTTGCCGACGAGGGCGACCGGGGTGAACAGGCTGAAGTGGCTCAGGGCCATGGTGAGGTGCCAGATCTCGTCGGTGTCGTAGTGCCGGGAAAGCCGGGCGAACAGGTCGTCACTCACCCGGTCCCCGAACGGGTTCGGGGTGAGGACGGCCTCCGCGAGTTCCAGCGCGGCACGCTCGGGACCGGTGAAGCAGGGGGCGCTCTGCCAGGTCGCCACGGCCGTGACGCGCCGCTCCTCCTCGCCGGCCTTGCGCAGGGCGTCGGTCGCCGCGACGCCGTGGTAGGTGCTGCCGATCAGCTGTGCGGTGCGCAGGCGCATCAGAGTGAGGGTGGACTGCGGGACCGGCCCGGCGCGGAGGGCCTTCTGCACGGCCCCGGACAGGGCCCCCAACTCCGGGAAGAGCCCGGTGGGGTCGGGCAGGCGGGACCGTACCCCGTCCTGCCCCGCGGTGCCGGCCGTGTCCTCGGTGCTGGTCGTGTCCTCGGTGGTGGTCATGGCGAAGTCGCTCCTCGGGTCGGTTCGGACGTCGTTCCACCTCTCCGACACCGTGGCGCCCCGAAGTGTGAGCCCGCGCCCCGGGCCGGGGCCCCGGCCCGCATGTCACACACGGCCGCGCTGTCGCGTCGTAGGGGAGTGAGGACACGCGCGCACGCGGCAGAAGGAGCGTCGGAAGCAATGACCACCCGATCCGCGCCGGTCACCGGCGAGCGGCGGCAACTGATCAACGTGGCCTACCGGATGCTCGGCTCGCTGGCCGACGCGGAGGACGCCGTCCAGGAGGCGTACGCCCGCTGGTACGCGATGCCCGCGGACCGGCGGGAGGCCGTCGGGACCCCGGGGGCCTGGCTCACGACGGTCGTCAGCCGGGTCTGCCTCAACCACCTCCGGTCCGCCCGGACCCGCCGGGAGCACTACGTCGGCCAGTGGCTGCCCGAACCGCTCGCCGACCCGGCCGAACGGAACGGCGCCCGGCCGCCCGGACTCGCCGCCGACCCGGCCGATCTGATCACCCTCGACGAGTCGGTCGGCATGGCCTTCCTGATCGTCCTGGACTCGATGTCCCCCGCCCAGCGGGTCGCCTTCGTCCTCCACGACGTCTTCCGCTATCCGTTCCCCGAGGTGGCCCGGATCGTCGGCCGTACGCCGGCCGCCTGCCGCCGGCTGGCGTCCACGGCGCGCCGGGCGGTCCGCACCGCGCAGGAGTCCGCCGCCACGTCGACGGCGCAGGACGCGGCCGTCGTACGCGCGCTCAAGCGGGCCTGGGAGACCAGCGACGTCGACGCGCTCATCCGGCTCCTCGACCCCGAGGTGACCGCGGTCGGCGACGGGGGCGGCGTGGTGCGCGCCCTGGAGCACCCGCTGCGGGGCAGCGAGCCGATCGTGCGCGGCCTGCTCCGCTTCGGCCCGCGGCAGTCCGGGCAGACGCTGCTCGAACGCACGGTCAACGGGCGGCCCGGCCTGGTCGGCTGCCAGGACGGCGCCGTCGTGACGGTGTACTCCTTCGGCGTCGCGGACCACCGCGTCCGCCACCTGTGGGCCATGCGCAACCCCGAGAAGCTCCGCTCCTGGGCGACGGCCCCGGCCGCATGAGCCGGGGGAGGCCGGGCGGCCGGGGCTCCGGTCAGCCGGCGAGGTCCAGCCACTGCCCGACGGCCAACGCGTGTGCGCGCCGTCCGGCGTGCCCGCGGAACTCGGCCGCCGGGTCGGCGACCTCGACATAGCCCGGGATCTTGTCCGGCTGCTCCGGCTCGTAGTGGATCGGCACCGCGTACCGGGCGTCGAGGATCTCCGCCACCGCGGCGGCCTGCCTCGGGTCCAGCGCGGCGGGCACCGGGCTCGGGGGCTGCAGGTGCGGTGCGTCGACCACGGCGCCGTTGGCGGGCAGGAACACCGCGTCGAACGGGCTGAACCGGCGCGCGACCAGCCACCAGAAGCCGTGGAACATCGTGTCGCCGCCGTGGAAGATCCGCTGTCCGTCGGCCTGCACCACCCAGTTCACCTGCGGGTCGCCCAGCCCGTCCACGGCGGGGACCGCCGTGACGCGGAACGGCCCGAGGTCGCGCGTGGACCAGACGTCCACGACCTCGGCCGCCAGCCGGTGCCGGACCAGCTCGCGCTCGGCCAGGAGCGTCGTCACGTTGTCCACGTCGTCGCCGTGACCGGGCCCCGGCCGCAGCACCGGCGCACCGGGCGTCAGCACGTCCGCGAGGGCGGACGCGTCGGTGTGGTCCCGGTGCAGGTGGGTGACGAGTGCGGCGGACGCCCTTGCGCCCGGCGCCGCCACGTTCTCGCCGGGCTTCCATCCCGTGAACAGCGGCGAGAGGTCCCGCACGTAGTCGATCAGCAGTCGCTCGCCGCCCGCCTCGATCTCCACTCCGGCCCAGCCCAGCCGTCGCACCCGCATGTCGCACTCCTTCGGTCGGTGGAGCTCCGGACGTTAGCGTACGAGCGTTCGCTAAATCAATAGCGAACGCCCGTACGCTATAGTCGTCGCATGTCACCACGTCGCTCAGCGGCCGAAGCGCAGGCCACCCGGGGCCGGATCCTCGGCCGTGCCGCCGAGATCGCCTCCGAGGAAGGGCTGGACGGCATCACCATCGGCCGGCTCGCCGAGGAGCTGGAGATGAGCAAGTCCGGGGTGCACAAGCACTTCGGCACCAAGGAGACGCTGCAGATCTCCACCCTGGACAAGGCCTTCGTGGACTTCTGGCACCGGGTGGTCGAGCCGGTGCTGGGCGAGCCGCCGGGCCTGCGGAGGCTGCGGGCGGTGTGCGCCAACTCCGTGGGCTACCTGGAAGAACCGCTGCTGCCCGGCGGCTGCCTGATGACCGCGGCACTCAGCGAGTACGACGGCCGCCCCGGGCGGGTCCGCGACGCGGTGGCCGAGGTGTGGTCGCGCTGGCGGGAACAGCTGCGGGCGGACCTGGCCGCGGCGGTGGACAACGGCGAGCTGCCCGCCGGGTTCGACGTCGACCAGGCGCTGTTCGAGATCGTCGCCGCCGGGCTGGCGCTCAACGCGGCCATGCAGCTCCAGCACGACCGGACGGCCGCGGACCGGGCCCGCCGCGCGATCGAACGGGCCCTGGACCAGGCCGGACCGGACTCCTGACGCCGGCCCTGTGTCTACGGCCCCGTCACGCCGGCAGTGAAGCCGCCGCGTCCGTCCCCCAGCTCGCCAGCAGGCGGAGCCCGTCCGCCGACGGGGACCCGGGCTCGGCGTGGTACGTGATGAAGGCCTGCTCGTCGTCGTCGACCAGGCGGAACGTCTCGAAGGACAGGGTCAGGTCACCGACCAGCGGGTGCCGCACCCGCTTGACGCCGTAGCTCTTCTCCTTGACGTCGTGGGTGGCCCACAGGCGGCGGAACTCCTCGCTCTTCACGGAGAGTTCGCCCACCAGCGCGGACAGCCTCGGGTCGTCCGGGTGCCGGCCCGCGTCCATGCGCAGGAAGCTGACCATGTCGTAGGCCTTCTGGTCCCAGTCGACGAACAGCTCGCGGTAGTCCGGGTTCAGGAAGACCAGCCGCGCCCAGTTCCGCTCGGCGGGCGGCAGCTTGCCCCAGTCGCCGAAGAGCGCCGCGGCCATCCGGTTCCAGGCGAGGATCTCGGAGCGGCGGCCGGTCACGTACGCGGGCACCGTGTCGATCGACTCCAGCAGCTGGAGCAGCGCCACCCGCACCGGCTGCCTGCCCCGCGGGGCCCCGGCCCGCCTGCGCTGCTGCTTCGGCTTCGCCAGGTGGGTCAGGTGCGCCTGCTCGGCGTCGGTCAGCCGCAGCGCCCGGGCGATCGCGTCCAGGACCTCGGCCGACACGTTCTGCCCGTTTCCCTGCTCAAGACGGGTGTAGTACGCCACCGACACCCCGGCCAGCTGCGCCAGCTCCTCGCGCCGCAGTCCGGGCACCCTGCGCTGCCGCCCGTACGACTCCAGGCCCACGTCCTCCGGCTTCAGCCGAGCCCGCCGGGTGCGCAGGAACTCGCTCAGTTCGGCCCGCCGGTCAAGCTGTCCGTCCATGCTTCCAGTATTGCCGGACGTATTCCCGGTCGTACGCACCTGAGCCTGTCCCCGTCAGTGGTACGCACGCCGGTCGTACGCAAAGCCGTGGTCTGGGTGGATCCGCAGGTCGCAGGCAGGGTGGCAGCATCACCCAGTCACGCCAAGAGAATCCCGGAGAACCCGGCATGACCACTGTCGCCGCGTACGCAGCACCCGCCGCCAAGGCACCGCTGGAGCGCACCACCATCGAGCGGCGCGAGGTGCGTGAGCACGACGTCCTGATCGACATCAAGTTCGCCGGCATCTGCCACTCCGACATCCACCAGGTCCGCGAGGGCTGGGGCGAGGCCATCTTCCCGATGGTCCCCGGCCACGAGATCGCGGGCGTCGTCTCCGCCGTCGGCCCCGGCGTCACCCGGTTCGCCGTCGGCGACCGCGTCGGCGTCGGCTGCATGGTCGACTCCTGCCGCGAGTGCGAGAACTGCAAGGCCGGCCGCGAGCAGTACTGCACCGGCGGCAACGTGATGACGTACAACGGCATCGGCAAGGACGGCGAGCCCACCTACGGCGGCTACTCCGAGAAGGTCGTCGTCGACGAGAACTTCGTCCTCGGCATCCCCGAGGGCATCTCCCTGGACGAGGCCGCGCCCCTGCTGTGCGCCGGCATCACCACGTACTCCCCGCTCAGGCGCTGGAACGCGGGCCCCGGCAAGAAGGTCGCCGTCGTCGGCCTGGGCGGTCTCGGCCACATGGCCGTCAAGCTCGCGCACGCCCTGGGCGCCGAGGTGACCGTGCTGTCGCAGTCCCTGCGCAAGAAGGACGACGGACTGAAGCTCGGCGCCGACCACTACTACGCCACCAGCGACCCGGCCACCTTCGAGGAGCTGGCCGGCACCTTCGACCTGATCGTCTCCACGGTCTCCGCGCCGCTCGACTTCGGCGCCTACCTGGGGCTGCTGAAGACGGAAGGCGCCCTGGCCAACGTCGGCGCCCCCGAGGAGCCGGTCTCCCTCAACCTGTTCGCGCTGCTCGGCGGCGGCAAGTCCCTCTCCGGGTCGATGATCGGCTCCATCGCCGAGACCCAGGAGATGCTGGACTTCTGCGCGGCGCACGGCATCGGCGCCGAGATCGAGCTGATCGCCGCGTCCGAGGTCAACGAGGCCTACGAGCGGGTGCTCGCGAGTGACGTGCGGTACCGCTTCGTGATCGACACCGCGACGATCTGATCCCCCGGGAAGATCTTTTCGGATTCTTCGCCCTCCCTGTCACACGGCCGCCCCGCCCCGGGTCATACCGCCACCACACACGGCGGACGTCCGGGCGGGGCGGTCCCACATCGGCCCCCACCCCGCCTCCCGGACGCCACGGACACCGGGAGCAGCAGCCATGACCCACCCCTCGACCTCCACGACGCCCCTCCTGGTCACCGGCGGCACCGGAACCCTCGGCGGCCACGTCCTCCCGCTGCTGCGGGCGGCCGGTCGGGACATCCGCGTCCTCACCCGGCGCCCCCGCCCCGACGCGGACGGCATCACGTACGTCACCGGTGACCTGCGCACCGGCGAGGGCGTCGAGGCCGCCGTCGACGGCGTGCACACCGTCCTGCACCTGGCCGGCGGCCCCAAGGGCGACGACGAGGCGACCCGCACCCTGGTGCGCGCCGCGGTCGGCGCGGACGTACGGCACCTCGCGTACATCTCGGTCGTGGGCGCCGACCGCGTCCCGCTGGCCTGGCTGCGCACCAAGCTGGAGTCCGAGCGGGCGATCGCCGGCTCGGGGATCGGCTGGACGGTGCTGCGGGCGGCCCAGTTCCACGAGCTGACGCTGACGGTGATCGAGAAGATGACCCGGCTGCCGGTCCTCCCGGCCCCGGGCGGGCTGCGTCTGCAACCGGTCGCCGCCCGCGAGGTCGCCGCGCGGCTGGCCGAGCTGACGCTGGCCGAGCCGTCCGGCCGGGTGCCCGACATGACCGGCCCCGAGGTCCACGATCTGGCCGCGCTGGCCCGTTCCTACCTCGATGCGCGCGGCGGACGCCGGCGTCCGAGGCTGCCGGTGCGCATTCCCGGGAAAGCGGGGCGCGCGTACCGTTCTGGCGAGAACCTCACCCTGGAAGACGCACTGGTCGGCAAGGTGACGTGGGCCGAATTCCTGGCGGAGAGGATGACCGTATGAGTTCTCCCGGTATTTCTGGCCGAAAGTCGGCGCACTCGAAGAATATGCGCATGACAACTATTGCAAAGCGAATGAAAACCTTCGCCCCCACCTCCGCAAAGGGTGCTGAATTACCGTTTCTGCAAGCGAATTTCGGCGAGATGCTGAATGCGGCACACAGCATGCCCGCCGGAACCCGACGGGCATTGCTCCGTCGCGTTCGCAAGGAGATGGCAACGTGGTGCGAAGCAGGGCGAAGGCCGCGGCCGACGCCGCCGACCGGCTGCTGAAGGCCGGTCAGCTGCTGCGGAAGTCCCCGACCACCCTCGACCTGAGGGCCGTGTACCGCACGGACCAGAAAGTCAATGACAGTCCTTATCGGGAGCGGTGGGCGCATGACAAAGTCGTGCGCTCCACGCACGGCGTCAACTGCACGGGTTCCTGCTCGTGGAAGGTGTACGTCAAGGACGGTCTGATCACCTGGGAGACCCAGCAGACGGATTATCCGAGCGTCGGTCCCGACCGGCCGGAGTACGAGCCGCGCGGCTGCCCGCGCGGCGCCTCCTTTTCCTGGTACACCTACTCGCCCACCCGTGTTCGCCATCCGTTGGCCCGCGGTGTCCTCGTGGAAATGTACCGGGACGCCAAACGCCGGCACGGCGGCGATCCCGTGGCCGCCTGGGCCGAGCTGACCGGTGACCCCGACAAGCGCCGCCGCTACCAGCGCGCCCGCGGCCACGGCGGCTTCGTCCGCGTCGACTGGGACGAGGCGCTGGAGATCGCCGCCGCCGCCCAGGTGCACACCATCGCCGAGTACGGCCCCGACCGGGTCGCCGGGTTCTCCCCGATCCCCGCCATGTCCATGGCCTCGCACGCGGTCGGCGCCCGCTACCACTCCCTCATCGGCGCCCCGATGATCTCCTTCTACGACTGGTACGCCGACCTGCCGATCGCCTCGCCGCAGGTCTTCGGCGACCAGACCGACGTACCGGAGTCGGGGGACTGGTGGGACGCCGCCCACCTGATGCTGTGGGGTTCCAACGTCCCCGTCACCCGCACCCCGGACGCCCACTGGATGGCGGAGGCCCGCTACCGGGGCCAGAAGGTCGTCGTCTCGCCCGACTACGCGGACGCCACCAAGTTCGCCGACGAGTGGCTGCACCCGCACCCCGGCACCGACGGGGCGCTCGCGATGGCCATGGGGCACGTGCTGCTCACCGAGTTCTTCGTGCGGCGGCAGGTGCCGTACTTCACCGACTACGTGAAGCGCTTCACCGACCTGCCCTTCCTGGTCGCCCTCGACGAACACGCGGCGGGGAGGTACACGCCCGGCAAGTTCGTCACCGCCGCCGACCTCGGGCTCGGCCGGCACGCCGACGCCGAGGCACGGGCCTGGATGCCGGTGCTGATCGACGCCGACACCGACGACGTCGTCGTCCCGAACGGCACCCTCGGCGACCGGTGGGGCAAGGGCGGCGCGGGCCGCTGGAACCTCGACCTGGGCGGGACCGACCCGCTGCTGACCCTGCACGGGCACACGGGCGGCCGCTCCGACAACGGTGTCGAGGTGGTGCTGCCCCGCTTCGACGAACCCGGCGCCACCGTCGTGCGCGGCGTACCGGCCCGGGAGATCGGCGGCCGGCTCGTCACCACCGTCTACGACCTGCTGCTCGCCCAGTACGCCGTGGCCCGGCCCGGACTCGCCGGCCGGTGGCCCACCGGCTACGACGACGCCGAGGAACCCTGCACCCCCGCCTGGCAGGAGCGCATCACCTCCGTCCCGGCGGACGCGGCGGTCCGCACCGCCCGGGAGTTCGCGCGCACCGCCGAGCAGACCCGGGGCCGCTGCATGATCGTCATGGGCGCCGGGACGAACCACTGGTTCCACTCCGACACCATCTACCGCTCCTTCCTCTCCCTGCTCATCCTCACCGGCTGCCAGGGCGTCAACGGCGGCGGCTGGGCGCACTACGTCGGCCAGGAGAAGGTCCGCCCGTACACCGGCTGGCAGCAGCTGTCCACGGCCGCCGACTGGGTCCGGCCCTCGCGGCAGATGGCGGGCACCCCGTACTGGTACCTGCACACCGGCCAGTGGCGGTACGAGTCGCACGCCGCCGACGCCCTCGCCCCGCCCACCGCGCCCGGCACCCTCGCCGGGCGCCACACCGCCGACCTGGTCGCCCAGTCCGCCCGGCTCGGCTGGATGCCGTCCTACCCGACCTTCGACGCCAACCCGCTCGACCTCGGCCGCCGCGCCCGCGAGAGCGGCCAGGAGCCCGGTGACTGGATCGCGGAGCAACTCGGCTCGGGCGCCGTCGACTTCGCCTGCGAGGACCCCGACGCGCCCCGCAACTGGCCGCGCGTCCTGACCGTGTGGCGGGCCAACCTGATCGGCTCCTCCGCCAAGGGCAACGAGTACTTCCTGCGCCACCTGCTCGGCGCCCGCGACGGCGCCACCGCCGACGAAGCCCCGCCCGAGCACCGGCCGCGCTCCGTGGCCTGGCGGGACGACGCCCCCGAGGGCAAGCTCGACCTGCTGCTGAGCCTCGACTTCCGGATGACCTCCACGACGCTCTTCTCCGACCTCGTGCTGCCCGCCGCCACCTGGTACGAGAAGCACGACCTGTCCTCCACGGACATGCACCCCTTCGTGCACGCCTTCAGCCCCGCGATCAACCCGCCGTGGCAGGCCCGCACCGACTTCGAGATCTTCCACTCCCTCGCCCGCCGGCTGAGCGAACTCGCCGCCGGCCGCCTCGACACGGCGTACGACCTGATCGCCACCGCCCTCCAGCACGACACCCCCGGCGAGACCGCGCAGCCCGGCGGCCGGGTCACCGACTGGCGCGACGGCCGCACCCCCGTCGAGCCGGGCCGCAACGCCCCTCAGGTCCACCTGGTCGAACGGGACTACACGGCCGTCGCCGACCGGCTCGCCGCCTTCGGGCCGCTGGCCGAGGAGCACGGCATGACCGTCAAGGGCGTCACCGTCAACCCGCACGAGGAGGCCCGCTGGCTCGCCGCCCGCTGCGGCACCGCCCCCGCCGGACCGGCTCACGGGCGCCCCCTGCTCGACACCGACGTCAAGTTCTGCGAGGCGATCCTCGCCCTGTCCGGCACCACCAACGGCCGCCTCGCCGCCGAGGGCTTCGACCGCCTCGCCGACCGCGTCGGCCCGGGCGCCGGGCTCGCCGAGCTGGCCGCCTCGGTGGCGGAGCGGCGCGTGGTCTTCTCGGACACCCAGGAACGGCCCGTCCAGGTCGGCGCGAGCTTCGAGTGGTCCGGCAAGGAGGCGCCCGACCGGCGCTACTCGCCCTTCACCGTCAACACCGAGCACAAGAAGCCCTGGCACACCCTCACCGGCCGCCAGCACTTCTACGTCGACCACGACTGGATGGCCGAGCTGGGCGAGCAACTCCCGGTCTACCGGCCCCCGCTGAACCTGGCCGAGCTGGGCGACGCCCCGACGACGGCAGGCGAGGGCGACGGCCGCGCGGTGACCGTCCGCTACCTCACCCCGCACGCCAAGTGGTCCATCCACTCCGAGTACCAGGAGAACCTGCTGATGCAGACCCTGGCCCGCGGCGGCCCCGTCATCTGGATGAGCCCCGCCGACGCCGACGCGATCGGCGCCGCCGACAACGACTGGGTGGAGGCCGTCAACGCGCACGGCGTCGTCGTCGCCCGCGCGATCGTCTCGCACCGCGTCCCGGACGGCACCGTGCTCATGTACCACGTTCAGGAACGCCTGGTGAACGTGCCGAAGTCGGAGGCGAACGGCCGCCGCGGCGGCGTCCACAACTCCCTCACCAAGCTGCTGGTCAAGCCCACTCACCTGATCGGCGGCTACGGCCAGCTCTCCTTCGCCCCCAACTACTACGGCCCCACCGGCAACCAGCGCGACGCCGTTACCACGATCCGGCGCCGCTCCCAGGAGGTCACCTACTGATGCGCGTCATGGCACAGGTGGCGATGGTCATGAACCTCGACAAGTGCATCGGCTGCCACACCTGCTCGGTCACCTGCAAACAGACCTGGACCAACCGCACCGGCACCGAGTACGTCTGGTTCAACAACGTCGAGACCCGCCCCGGCCAGGGCTACCCCCGCGGCCACGAGGACCAGGAGAAGTGGAAGGGCGGCTGGCATCTCAAGGGCGGGCGCCTCGTCCCGCGCACCGGCGGCCGCGCCCGCCGCCTCGCCCGCCTCTTCGCCAACCCCGAACTCCCCACCCTCGACGACTACTACCAGCCCTGGACCTACGACTACGAGAACCTCACCACCGCGCCCCTGGGCGACGACATCCCCACCGCCCCGCCCCGCTCGGCGATCGACGGCCGCCCCACCGCGATCACCTGGGGCCCCAACTGGGACGACGACCTCGGCGGCGGCCCCGACCAGCTCGCCGCCGACCCGCTGCTGGCCCGGATGAGCGAGCAGGTCCGCCTCGACTACGAGCGGGCGTTCATGTTCTACCTGCCCCGCATCTGCGAGCACTGCCTCAACCCGTCCTGCGTCGCCGTCTGCCCCTCCGGCGCCCTCTACAAGCGCGTCGAGGACGGCATCGTCCTGGTCGACCAGGACCGCTGCCGGGGCTGGCGGATGTGCGTCAGCGGCTGCCCGTACAAGAAGGTCTACTTCAACCACGCCACCGGCAAGGCCGAGAAGTGCACCTTCTGCTACCCGCGCATCGAGGCCGGTGACCCGACCGTCTGCTCCGAGACCTGCGTCGGCCGGCTGCGCTACCTCGGCGTCATGCTCTACGACCCCGACAAGGTCGGCGCCGCCGCCTCCGTCACCGACGAGAAGGACCTGTACGAGGCCCAGCTCGGCTGCTTCCTCGACCCCGACGACCCCGAGGTGGCCCGCGCGGCGGAAGCCTCCGGCATCCCGCACGACTGGGTCGAGGCCGCGCGCCGCTCCCCGGTGGGCGCCCTCATCAGCCGGTACCGCGTCGCGCTCCCGCTGCACCCGGAGTACCGCACGATGCCGATGGTCTGGTACGTGCCGCCGCTCTCCCCGGTCGTCGACGCCCTCACCGGCAGCGGCCACGACGGGGAGGACCCGGCCGCGCTGTTCGGTGCGATCGACACGCTGCGCATCCCCCTCGGCTACCTCGCCGAACTCTTCACCGCGGGCGACCCGGGGCCCGTCGAGGCCGCCCTGTGCCGGCTGGCCGCGATGCGCTCCCACATGCGGCGCGTCAACCTCGGCGAGGAACAGGACCCGCGGATCGCCGAGTCGGTAGGTCTCGACGAGCCCGGCATCCTGGAGCTGTACCGGCTGCTCGCGCTGGCCAAGTACGACGAGCGGTACGTCATCCCGACCGCCTACACCGGCTCGGTCCCCGACCCCGGCGGCACCGGGGCGGGCTGCAGCCTGGACGGCGTGGGCGGGCCGGGGATGATGCCGGAGGGCGCGGGCGGCGGCTCCGGCTTCGGCTCCGGCTCCGGCTTCGGCTCCGGCGAGTTCGACCCCGGCGCCTTCCACGCGCCGCCGACCGCCGGGTCCGGCACGTCGTCCGCGCTGCGCGGCCGGGTCAACCTCCTGAACTGGAACGGGACGGGACGCCCGGACGGCCTTTTCCCGCGCGCCCGCGGCACCGTGCGGACGGAGCCCGAGCTGTGAGCCATAGCCGCAGCCGCAGCCGCAGCCTCAGCCGTGCCGCGACGACCACCACCGCACCGGTCGTATTCCAGGCCGCCGCCCTGCTGCTGGCCTACCCGGACCGGGACTGGCCCCGCCGCCCGCGCACCGTCCGCGAGACGGTCGCCGAGCTCCCCGGCCCCGAGGTCCAGCTCCTGCTCTCCTTCTGCGACCGGGCGGAACGGGAGGACCCCCTCGCCGTGGCCGCCCGCTACGTCGCCACCTTCGACCGCAGCCGCCGACGCTGCCTCTACCTCACCTACTACACCGACGGCGACACCCGCCGCCGGGGCGCCGCACTGGCCCGCATCAAGTCCGTGTACCGCACCCACGGGTGGCTGCCGCCGGACGACGAACTGCCCGACTTCCTGCCGCTGATGCTGGAGTTCGCCGCCCGCACCCCCGAGGCGGGCACCGCACTGCTGACCGAACACCGCGCGGCGATCGAGGTCCTGCGCTACGCCCTCGAAGCCCACCGCAGCCCCTACGCCGCCCTCCTCCGGGCCGTCGGCCGGTGCCTGCCGGGCCGGGCACCGGCCAGCCGCGAGGAGGCCCTGCGCCTGACCCGTACCGGTCCGCCGACCGAGGCGGTGGGCCTCGACGTCCTGGGACCCTTCCCCGCCCAGCCCCGGCCGCACGACGACGGAGAACGCCGATGAAGCACCTGCACACCGCCCTGTGGGGCGTGCTGCCCTACCTGACCCTGGTGGTGCTGGTGGCGGGGACGGCCTGGCGCTACCGCTACGACCGCTTCGGCTTCACCACCCGGTCCAGCCAGCTGCACGAGAGCAGGCTGCTGCGCATCGCGGGCCCGCTCTTCCACTACGGCCTGCTGTTCGTGATCGCCGGTCACGTGGCCGGGCTCCTGGTCCCCGAGTCGCTGACCGACCGCCTCCACGTCAGCGAGCACCTCTACCACGCCAACGCCCTGATCGCGGGCGGCACCGCGGGGCTGGCGACCCTGGCGGGCCTCGCCCTCCTCCTGTACCGCCGCCTGCGCACCCCCGCGATCCGGGCCGCGACCGGCCGGAGCGACCGAGTGGTCTACCCCCTGCTGATCACGGTCGTCCTCGCCGGACTGACGGCCACCGCGTCCGGCGCGACGGCGGCGTCCACGTACGACTACCGGCTCGGCGTCTCCGTCTGGTTCCGCAGCCTGTTCGCACTGGACCCGGACGTGACCGCCATGGCCGAGGCGCCGCTGGTCTACCGCCTGCACGCACTCCTCGCCATGGCCCTGTTCGCCCTGTGGCCCTGCACCCGCCTGATCCACGCCTTCACGGCACCGCTCGGCTACCTGGTGCGGCCGTACGTCGTGTACCGCCACCGGGGGCGCGGCGAGGTGGGAGCGGGGCGGCCGGGGCGCTGACGGATCGGCGTCCGTCGTTCAGCGCCCGCCGTTCAGCGTCTGCCGTTCAGCGTCCGCAGCTCAGCGGGCGGTCGCCGGGTGGCGCCGCCGGCGCAGCGCCGGGTCGAGCAGCGCGGGCGTGGCGTCGAACTTCTCGTGTGCGGCGAGGTCGGTCCCCGGCACGACGACGGCGTCGACCGCGTCGAGGACGTCGTCGGAGAGCACGGTGTCGGCGGCGGCGAGCTGGGAGTGGAGGTGGTCCAGGGTGCGGGGCCCGACGAGCGCGGCGGTGACGGCCGGGTGCGCGGTGACGAAGCCGAGCGCGAGCTGGATCAGGCTGAGCCCGGCCTCGTCGGCCACCGCGGCGAGCTTCTCGACGGCGTCGAGCCGGGCCCGGTTGGCGGGCAGCGCGGTGTCGAAGCGCTCGGGCAGGATCTCGGACCGGTGCGTGGCGATCTCCCGCCCCGCGCGCACCGCGCCGGACAGCCAGCCCGAGGCCAGCGGGCTCCACACCAGCACGCCGAGCCCGTACTGCTCGGTCACGGGCAGCACATGGCTCTCGGCCCCGCGCTGGAGGAGGGAGTAGCTGGGCTGCTCGGTGACGTACCTGCTCAGCCGGTGCTCACGGGCGGCCCACTGGGCCTCGACGATGCGGTGGGCGGGGAAGGTCGAGGAACCGAAGTACCGGATCTTCCCGGCCCGCTGCAGGTCGGTGAGGGCCGACAGCGTCTCCTCGTCGCTCGTGGCCGGGTCCCACCGGTGGATCTGGTACAGGTCGACGTGGTCGACGCCGAGGCGGCGCAGGCTGTTGTCCAGCGCGGTGACCAGCCAGCGGCGTGAGGAGCCCTGGTGGTTGGGTTCGTCGCTCATCGGCATGTTCGCCTTCGTGGCCAGCACGATGTCGTCGCGGCGCCCGGCGATCGCCTTGCCGACCATCTCCTCGGACTCGCCGCCGCCGTACATGTCGGCGGTGTCGATGAGGTTGATCCCGCCCTCCAGGGCGGCGTCGACGATGGCGGTGGCCTCGTCCTGGGTGGTGCGTCCGATGCTGCCGAAGTTCATGGCGCCGAGGGCGAGCGAGCTGACCTGCACACCGGTGCGGCCCAAGGTGCGGTACTGCATGACGGTTCCTCCGTTGGGGGGGGGCATGACTTGGTGGCGGGCCCGGTGCTCTGGCATCATGAGGACACCAAGCGGAACACCGTCCCGTTTACTCGGTCAACAATACGGAACGGTGTCCCGTTTATCAATCGGTGAAGGGAACGGCACGGTGAAGGACGGCGGAGCGGCAACGGGACAGGCGGCCTCCCGGCCCAAGCGCGCGGACGCCCGGCGCAACGAGAAGACCCTGCTCGACGCGGCCGCCGCGGTGTTCGTCAGATCGGGCGTGGAGGCCCCCGTGCGCGACATCGCGGCCGAGGCCGGCGTCGGCACGGCCACGATCTACCGCCACTTCCCGACCCGGGCCGACCTCATCATCGGCGTCTACCGGCACCAGGTGGAGGCCTGCGCCGAGGCCGGTCCCGCCCTGCTGGCGAGCAGCCCGACCCCGTACGCCGCGCTCGCGGGCTGGATCGACCTGTTCGTCGACTTCCTGGTCACCAAGCACGGCCTCGCCGCGGTCCTGCAGTCCGACAGCGCGGGCTTCGAGACCCTCCACGCGTACTTCCTCGACCGCCTCGTCCCCGTCTGCACCGACCTCCTCGCCGCCGCCACCGACTCGGGCGAGATCGACACCGACGTACCGGCCCTGGCGCTCATGCGCGGTGTCGGCAACCTCTGCATCGGCGCGGAGACCCCCAACCCGAGTTACGACGCACGGCAATTGGTGCGCATCCTGATCGCGGGACTGCGCCGACGGGACTGATCCCGGGCCCGGTCGCGAAGGGCGGCGAGTGGATGTGCGCGGCAGCGATTGCTGGATAAAGTCGACCCGCTACAACTGGTTGTGGGGACAACCGGTGCTGGGGGGAGGGCTGACAACCCATGAGTCGTCGCACCACGGGGCCCTTGGGGCTCTGGGCCGAGATGCAGCGGCAGCGACAGCGCCGGCTGGAGGCCGAGGAACGGCAGCGCAGACAGGAGGCCCGGCAGGCGCGGGCCTACGAGCGGCGAGCCGCTCAGAGCTATCGCGAGTACAAGCAGGCCGACGCGATCCGCCGCACCGAGGAGCTGGACGCACGGGTCGCGGCGCTCCAGGACCTGCTGGCCTCGGGGTGCCGGGCATCGGTCTTCCTGCCCTCCGCGTTCATGCGCGCCGAAGAGCTGCCGTCCCTGGCCGCGGTGATCGACGGAGTCGGACGCCGTGAGCCCGACGCCGTCGTCGAGTACTTCTCCGCGGCGCTCTACACCTCGACGGCCTGGCCCGAGGGGTTCCCCCGCCAGGTCGCCATGACCTACGACCCCGTGGCCCGGCAGCTGGTGCTCGACTGGGAGCTGCCCGCGGGCGATGTCGTCCCGCAGTCCAAGTACGTGCGCTACATGTACGCGGCCGACCAGTACCGGGAAACCCCCCGCCCGGTGGGACAGCGCAGGGCCCTCTACAAGGAAGTCATCGCGCAGTGCGTGCTCCTCGTGCTGCACGAACTGTTCGCCGCCGACGAGTCCGGCGCCCTGGAGTCGGTGGCCCTCAACGGCTTCGTCGACGGACACGACCCCACGACGGGCCGGCCGGACCGCATCTTCCTGGCCACCGTCATGGCCGAGCGCTCCTCCTTCCGCGAACTGCACCTGGCCCAGGTGGACGCGGAGAGCTGCCTGGCCGACGCGCTGCGCGGGCAGGTGTCGGCCCGCCCCGACCAGCTCGTCGCGGTCAGGCCGGGCCGCCGGCCCGAGGAGGTCGGCCACCGGGTCACCACCCACGGCGACGGCGAGGAACCCGATCTGTACGAGATGGACCCGATCGCCTTCGAGGGCCTCGTGGCCGAGCTGTTCGAGGCCATGGGGATGCGGGCGGTCACCACGCAACGCTCCAACGACGGCGGGGTGGACGTCCGCGCGCTGGATCCGACCCCGATCCGGGGCGGACAGATCGTCGTCCAGGTGAAGCGGTACCGCAGCACGGTGCCGCCCACCGCGGTCCGCGACCTGTACGGGACCGTGCAGGACGCCGGGGCGAACAAGGGCGTCCTCGTCACCACGTCGGGGTTCGGCCCCGGCTCGCACACCTTCGCCAACGGCAAGCCGCTGGAGCTGGTCTCGGGGGCCGAACTCGTCGACCTGCTGCACCGCCACGGCCTGCGTGGCCGGCTGGGCGACGGCGGCCGCCCGGACTCCACCCCGCCGCCCGCCCCGGACCCGTCGGTGCCCGACGACTACAACATCCTCGGCATGTCCTGGTCCGGGAGCGTCGCCCTGGACGTGTGCGCCCTGGTGTGCCGGGGCAGCCGGATCCTGACCGACGACCACTTCGTCTTCTACAACAACCCGCGGACCCCGGACGGCTCGGTACGGACGCTGTCCGCCACGGCACCCGACAAAGCCGCGCTCTGTGCCTCGTTCGACACCCTGCCGGACGACGCCGACCGCCTCGTGCTGGTGGCCGCCGTCGACCCGGAGGCGAACCCGGACGCCGACCTGTCCGGTTTCACGGACGCCCGCATCCGCCTGCTCGACCCGGCGCTGACGGAACTGGGGCAACTCCAGGTCTCCGACGGCCGCCCGCACGAGACCGCCCTGGTCCTGGGCTCCTTCCGCCGCAGGTCCAACGGCGACTGGGACTTCGTCGTGGGCGGGAGGGGCTACTCGGGCGGCCTGGAGGAGCTGCTGCGCGACTTCGGCGTCGAAGTGGACTGACGACGCGTCCACGGCGCCGGCGCCATCACGACCGCAGGCTGCTCAGCACTACCTCCGCGGCGGCATACGGCCGCTCCGGGGGCAGCAGGCGCTGGAAGAACGGTCTCCTGACCCGCCTTGGCCGCCCACCCGCAGCAGAGGAAGATGTTGCCATGGTTGATCACTCTCGCGGTATATCGCCCATGTCCCTCGTGGACGAGGAGCGGGCATACACGCTCTGCGGTGACACGGCGGCCACGGAGAGCTTTACCTTCGGGAGCGCCACTGTTGGCATCGGCGACGCCGGGACACTGATCATTGTGGCAGCTGGGGATGCCCTCGACAGAAGCTGCGTCTGGAACGCTGATGAGGTCCGCCTTCTCGGCCCTGCTCCGACTCCGGTAGGGCAACGGCTCCTGGAAGAGCCCTGGGAGCGAGGCGCAGGTGAAGCGCAGTTGCCTGTTCACCTGGCGGCGCGCAACTCGGAGGGGCTCGTCTATCTCGGCACCGGATCCGTGACTGAGGCCGGAACGGTCGTTCGACCGGGTAGCGGCGTACACGTTCTCTCCGACTGCTCCCTTCGGCTCCATTCGCCCCTGAGCAAGCTCGACTTGGCCCGGGTGCGTCCCGATCTCCCCCCATCGGGCCTCCCGACCCTTGAGTGGCTCCGGCATGTGGACGGTCAGCGAGCCAGTGCGCTCGAACAGTTCGTCACCGGCTGGTACCCCATTGAGTCCGAGACGGACGAGTCACCGTCGAATTTGGAGCCTCCCCGGGATCTGCCCGACGGATTGAGGAAGTTCTACCGGCTGGCACAGCACCGCCCACGCTGCCTGGGAGTGCAGAACCGACTCTTTCGCCCTTCCAAGCTTCATACCGACGCCACCGGGGAGATGCTCGTCTTCGGCGAAGAGAATCAGGGAGGCTTCTTCTGGTCGCTGCCGTGGACGCTCGACGGCCCCGAAGCGGATCCGACCGTCTGGTTCAGTGAGGACGACCAACCGGCGATCGCCGAGCAGGAACCACTCAGTGGCTTCCTCATCCAGTTCTCGCTCTTCGAGGCCTCCATGGGCGCCGACTACGTCGCGCTGTCCCATCGGCTCGCCGCAGAGCAGGTCGACCGGCTCGCCGAGGCACTCCTTCTCGTGCCGTTGCGCCCGTTCTGGCCTGCGGCTCCCACGCGCTTCTACGTGGCTCCGGGCCTCGTCCTGCATGTCACAGACGAAGGAATCGGCAACGGGTTCAGCGCCTGGGCCGGCGCCACCCACCGCAGTGCCCTCGCCCCCTTGGCCAACCTGGTCGAGTGGGACCGGTTCGACGGCTGAGACCGCGAGACACACCGGCTTCGAGCGCGGCGAGCGGTCGCCACACTGCGATCTCTCTGGCAAGCCCAACGAGACGACTCCTCGCAAGGCGTATGACGCCCCCTGTGAAGTCTGTGAACGCGGCTTGATGACCCACGTCAAGCCTCGCTCACAGACCGCTTGCGGCCGCACTCCTGTGCCTCAAGAAGTTCGTCACCGTGCTCGACCACCCAGTGTCCCAGCGCCAGCATCGGGCCCTCGACCAAGCTCCGCCCCAAGCCGGTCAGGGCGTAGTCGACACGTGGCGGTGCCTCGGCGTGGGCATGGCGCTCGATCAGCCCGCTCGTGAGCAGGCGGTGCAAGGAGTCGGTCAGAACCTTGTCGCTGAGGCCGCCGATGGCGGCACGCAACTCGCGCCGTCGCCGCGGTCCCGAACGCAGCGCCGCCAGCACGACGGGATCCCAGGTATGGGCGAAGAGGTCGGTGGCCGCGCGTAAACGGCAATCGGCGACCAACTCGTAGCAGTGAGCCTCATGATCAGTCATCTCACCGTCCATCATCGCGCGCCGGTCGCGCACCGATCGGTGCGTAACGCCTTCCCTACCGTGACCACTCGACCGACCACTGGGGAAGAGGCACGGACACATGCGCATCGGAATCCTGGGAACAGGCACACTGGCGGCGGCCCTGGGTGAGGGTTGGGCACGTGCGGGACATGAGGTGGTGATCGGCGGACGGTCGCGGGTCAAGGCGGAGAAACTCGCTGAGCGGCTGGACCACCAACTGCTCGCTGTCGCACCGCGTGAAGCGGCCACCGGGCGCGACGCGGTGCTCCTGGCCGTCTCCTGGGCCGGTGTCGAAGAGATGCTGGGAATGGCGGGCGCGTCCGACGGCGTACTCGAAGGAGTGCCGCTGATCGACCCCACGAACGCCGTGACGCACGGCGTCGGCACCCTGCTCACCGAACCCGGCGAGACGATGGCGGGGAGGGTCGCCGGACTCGCCCCGGGATCCCTGGTCGTGAAGGCGTTCCATCTCTTTCCCGCTGACCAGTGGACGAGCCCACCCCGTGATGGTCAGCCCCGTGTGACGGTGGCGATGTGCGGCGACGACCCGACCGCCCTGCACGTCGCCGGTGAACTGGTCCGTGCTGTCAACGGAGTACCGCTGACTCTGGGACCACTGGATCGCGTTCGTCAGTTGGAGGAGGTGGCGGGTTTCGTGATCGGCTTGGCCTTCGCCGGCTTCGACCCCCGCTCCGCCGTCCCGCACGTTCCCTCGAAGGACGGGCACGCCGGCTCACAGAGCTAGACGTATCTCTCGCCCGCTCGATGACCTGCCACGGACAGGGGCTGTGACGCGCCGAGTGTGGAGTAGTTCGAGTGAAGGGTTGTCGGATCCCGGCGCAGGAGGCGCTCCAAAATCGGTGGCTTCCCGACCTGGCCGACTCCACGCTGTACGCCATGGAAGAACCGCTCCGCAGAATCCGCGCGCTCCACACTGCGTCCACGATCACCGTCTACCAGGCGTACCGCCCGGAGATCGGCAGGCCCGCCGCCCGCGAGGGCCGTTTCCCCGCCGCGTGGAAACCGGACCGCATGACGTGGATCAAGCCCAGTTTCATGTGGATGATGTACCGCTCCGGTTGGGGCGCGAAGGAGGGTCAGGAGACCGTCCTCGCCGTCGAGATCACTCGCGACGGCTTCGACTGGGCGCTGCGCAACGCGTGCCTGTCGCACTACGTTCGCGAACTGCATCCCGATCGCGTCGCCTGGCAGCGTGACCTCAAACGCTCACCCGCGCGCGTCCAGTGGGATCCCGAACGCGATCTGCACCTGCGTCCCCTGCCGTACCGCTCGCTGCAACTGGGACTCTCGGGCGAGGCATCGTCGCGCTACGCGAACGAATGGATCGTGTCCATCCGCGACGTGACCCCGCTCGCCCACCAGATCCGCACACTCGTCGACAGCGGCGAACTGGACACAGCAACCCGACTGCTCCCCAAGGAACTGCACTACCCCGCCGGTGACGAACTACTGGCCCACCTGAGTGGCTGACCGGCGGTCCGGACACGGCGCGACAAACCACGGCCGCTAGCGTGCGCCAGCATGGGCACGGACATTTATGGCGGGGTCGAGTTTCATCACCCTTATGCAGGCACCGAGGACTACGACGGTGAACCATGGGTGACCGCAATGGATCTGTGGCCTCTGTACGACGAGACCGACTACACGGCCTTCGGTCTTCTCTTCGGAGTGCGCAATTGCGCAGGCTTTCCGCCCCTTGCGCCCGGTCGTGGCCTTCCTGTGGACCTGTCGAACGCTATGCGCTCGCACCTGGCCTCTTGGGTTGCCCGGGGCGAGCTGGACGGCGCGAGCTGGGTCAGTTGGCGGGAGCTCGCTTCCATCGATCCTGCGACCCGGCCTGAGTACTTCGTCGGCCGAGTGGCCTGGCACGAGAAATCGCGTCCGTGGATGTTGCATCGCCGGCTCGTATCCCATCAGTGGCCGTCGGAGGTCCTGTCTGTGGTCGGCGTGCCACCCGTGGAGGCGGGCAGCGGCTCAGAACCAGTCGAGTGGACCACCGGTGACTTGGTCTGCGCCTACGAACCTCTGACCGCGGGCGCTGTGCTGGGGTCGGAGACTCACTGGACGCACGTGTTCGCCGTGATGAAGGCTCTGGCCGGCCGGTTCGGCGACGACGGCGTCCGCCTGGTCGTGGCCTTCGACTGACAGCACATGCCCCGGAGGCTTGCCTCACACACGACTCCGGCCGACCGACCTCTGCCCCCTGCAACGGCCGGTTGAGGTCTGTGAACGCGGCATGATGATCCACGTCATCCTGTCCCGCTTCCGGGCGGCGGGGAGGCCGATCTCCCGCCATGGACGGCCACTCAGGCGTTCCACTTACGCCACGACGTGGGCCGGGATGCCGCCGGCCACATGATCGTGGTCGGGGTCGTACTCCCACCGCCACCCGCTGGTCACCGGGAGTGCAGCCCGACGGCGGTGTGCGCCTGGTCGAGGATGCGTCCGATCTCGGATGCGGCTTGTCGAGCCTGGGCAGCGTCGCCCGACGCGGCGCGCTCCTCCCAGCTGCGCAGGTCCGCCGACAGGCCTGGCTGGCGCTGGATGTAGACATAGGCGGCCCACTGGGCGATGAACCGTTGCAGGGGAGCCAGATCTGAGCCCTGCCGGGACTGGTCCGCCGCCTGATCAAGCTCGCGTGTGAACGCGGGCAGCGCCGCCGGCGTGATCTGGAATCCTTGTGGACCCCCGCGTGTTGCACACAGGGTGGGCACGGAGGCCGGTGACGTGTGGGCCGAGAGGGCCCGGACGACCGAGCCGAGAGATTTTGGAGGGCCGCGATGGCTGCGCAGACACAGAGGGCCGTGCTGGCGGGCGGATGCTTCTGGGGGATGGAGGAGCTGATCCGTCGGCTCCCGGGCGTGACCGCGACCCGGGTCGGATACACCGGGGGTGACGTGCCGAACGCGACGTACCGCAATCACGGCACGCACGCGGAGGCCATCGAGATCCTCTTCGACCCCGAGGCGACCGACTACCGCGCGCTCCTGGAGTTCTTCTTCCAGATCCACGACCCGAGCACCAAGAACCGCCAGGGCAACGACATCGGCCTCAGCTACCGCTCGGCGATCTACTACGTGGACGACGAGCAGAAGCGGGTCGCCGAGGACACGATCGCCGACGTGGACGCCTCCGGACTGTGGCCCGGCAAGGTCGTCACCGAGGTGGAGCCGGTCGGCCCCTTCTGGGAGGCGGAGCCGGAGCACCAGGACTACCTGCAGCGTTACCCGGACGGGTACACCTGCCACTTCCCGCGCCCCGGGTGGCGACTGCCCGCCCGCAGCGAGGGCTGAGCCTCCGGGGCTCGGCGGGACGAGGCTCAAAGGGACGCGGTCCGGCCGGTGACGGCCGGACCGCGTCGCTGTGAGCGCGCCCGGCACTCAGTGCGGCAGCGTGGCCGGGCTGCCGCCGTTCGCCTCGTACCCCGCGACCGCCAGCGCGCGGTAGACCGCGAACTCCGCCGCCGGGTCGGTGGACAGCGTCCAGGGCAGGGCGCCCACGTGGCCGTCTATGACCGTCAGCTGGTTCATGGCCTCCGCCCAGCGCTCGCCGCGGACCAGGAAGAACACCAGAAGGTGGCGGACGTGCGCCTGCATGGGGTCGTCCGGGCGGGCCGAGTGGACCGCGTGCAGGGCGCCGTGGACGGCCTTGGTGACGACCTCGCTCTGGTAGAAGCCGCTGACCAGATTGACCTCGGGCAGGTGCTCGAAGACCGCGAAGAGCGGCATCGCCGCCAGCAGCGAGCCACGCGGGGCTCTGGCGGCCGCCGCCTCCGCGAAGGAGTACGCCAGCTCGCGCGAGCCGTGCCACTTCTCGCACCAGTACTGCAGGGCGGCCAGGTGCGCGCCCATGTGGTTGGGGGCGCGGTCGAGGATCTTCAGCCAGAGCTGCTCGAACTCCTCGCGCGAGTAGCCGAGACCGCGGGCCACCGACAGCTCGACGATGTACGGGATCGGGTCCCCGGGCGCGAGAAGGGCCGCCTCGCCGCAGGCCGCCTTCGCCTCCTCCATGATGATCCGGAAGTCGTCCGAGCCCGGCG
Source organism: Streptomyces sp. NPDC018026 (assembly GCF_044327745.1). NCBI lineage: Bacteria > Bacillati > Actinomycetota > Actinomycetes > Kitasatosporales > Streptomycetaceae > Streptomyces > Streptomyces sp. NPDC018026. Next base: position 129,180 of record NZ_JBIRFY010000016.1, on the reverse strand, counting down.
TCGCCGTCCGCCACGCCTGCTGCACCAGGAACTCGGCGTGCACCGCCGCCCCGCCCGCGTCCTTGGGCGCCTCGGCCCGCCACACCCGCAGCCACTGCCCGCCCGGGGTCTCCCCGACCCCGCCCGGCCGCTGCCGCAGCTCCAGCGACGCGGCGCCGGCGAAGGCCTGGACACGCTGCCAGCGCCGCTCGCCCTCCGCCTCCGTGCCGGCCAGGAGCTGTCGCGCCCCCCGGTAGTCCTGGGTGCGCTGCACCAGATCGAGGACGTCCAGCAGGTCCTGGTCGGGACCGGGCATCCGGATGTCCAGCTCCTCCTCGCGCGCGAAACCGTAGTTCGCGGGGTCGGCGGCGTCCGGGTGGCCCGGCTCGACCAGGCCGACCGCACCGCGCCGGCGCCGCGAGATTTGGAGCAGCACGAAGCCGAGCATGACCAGTGCCATCAGGACCCAGAGAATCTCCATGCCTCAAGCGAACCAGACGCCGCCGACAATTGGCCAACCCGTCCCCCGGCCTGTGGAAAACGCGTGTGGCGTTCCGCACGGCTACCCTCGGTGCCCATGAGCGACAGGCACATCAGTCAGCACTTCGAGACGCTCGCGATTCACGCGGGCAACACCGCCGATCCCCTGACGGGCGCGGTCGTCCCGCCGATCTATCAGGTGTCGACCTACAAGCAGGACGGCGTCGGCGGGCTGCGCGGCGGCTACGAGTACAGCCGCAGCGCCAACCCGACCCGCACGGCGCTGGAGGAGAACCTCGCCGCCCTGGAGGGCGGCCGTCGCGGCCTCGCGTTCGCGTCCGGACTGGCGGCCGAGGACTGCCTGTTGCGTACGCTGCTGCGCCCCGGCGACCACGTGGTGATCCCGAACGACGCGTACGGCGGCACCTTCCGCCTCTTCGCCAAGGTCGCCACCCGGTGGGGCGTGGAGTGGTCCGTGGCCGACACGAGCGACGCCGCCGCCGTGCGGGCCGCCCTCACCCCGAAGACCAAGGCGGTGTGGGTGGAGACGCCCTCCAACCCGCTGCTCGGCATCACCGACATCGCGCAGATCGCGCAGGTCGCCCGGGACGCCGGCGCCCGGCTCGTCGTCGACAACACCTTCGCCACCCCCTACCTCCAGCAGCCGCTGGCCCTCGGCGCCGACGTCGTCGTGCACTCGCTGACCAAGTACATGGGCGGGCACTCGGACGTGGTCGGCGGCGCGTTGATCGTGCGCGACCAGGAGCTGGGCGAGGAGCTGGCCTTCCACCAGAACGCGATGGGCGCGGTCGCCGGGCCCTTCGACTCCTGGCTGGTGCTGCGCGGCACCAAGACCCTCGCCGTGCGCATGGACCGGCACAGCGACAACGCGACCAAGGTCGCCGACATGCTCTCCCGGCACGCGCGCGTGACGAGCGTGCTGTACCCGGGGCTGCCCGAGCACCCGGGGCACGAGGTCGCCGCCAAGCAGATGAAGGCGTTCGGCGGCATGGTGTCGTTCCGCGTCGAGGGCGGCGAGCAGGCCGCCGTCGAGGTGTGCAACCGCGCGAAGGTCTTCACGCTCGGCGAGTCCCTCGGCGGCGTCGAGTCGCTGATCGAGCACCCGGGCCGGATGACGCACGCCTCCGCGGCGGGCTCCGCCCTGGAGGTGCCCGCCGACCTGGTGCGGCTGTCGGTAGGCATCGAGAACGCCGACGACCTGCTGGCCGACCTCCAGCAGGCGCTGGGCTAGGCCCTGAGGGGGAGGGCTCTCACCAGCCCTCCCAGCCGGTCACGGGTGGGGTTGTCTCCGAGGGCGGCTCCACCCAGGGCTGCACGGTCAGCGCCCACACCGTGAACGCCACGGCCGCGGCGCCCAACAGCAGCCACATCAGGCGGCGGGCGGCGGTCCTGCGCCGCAGCATGCGGGCGCCTCGGCGGACGGCCTCCGCGTAGAGGTCGGGCGGCACCCGCGGCGGCGACTGCTCCATGATCTGCCGTGCGGCGGCCTCGCGCCGGGGGCGGTTCACCGGCACCTCCCCGGGCGCCACGCGCGCGTGGCGGTCGTCGGGTCCGTCACGGCGTCGCCGCCTTCGCGTCCGCCGCCACCGGGCGGGCGGGCGACGGCGGCGGGCGCAGCAGAGCGGCGGTCGCCCGGTCGCAGATCGTCCGTACCCGCTCCACGGGCAGGCCCAGCAGCGCGGCCGTCTGTTCCTCGGCGACGCCCTCGTACAGCCTCAGCACCAGGAGCAGGCGTTCCTGCGGGGCGAGCCCGATCAGGGGGCCCGCGGGTTGCCGACGGGTCCGGCCGAGAACGCCGTACCGGTGCCAGGCCTCCCGGGCGAAGCGCGTGGCCAGGTGCTGGCGGGCGCGGTCGTACGGGTCCTCCCCGTGCAGGTGGTCCCAGTCCGCGTACGTGTGGGCCAGGCTCAGCGCCAGCAGGCGCCGCGCGCGCGGGTTGGCGTCGGGGGCCTCGGCGGTGAGCAGCGTGGCGGCGTGCAGAAGCCGCCCGGCCGCGCCCGCGACGAACGCCTCGAACTCGCGGGCCCGGCGAGCATTTCGGGACGCATGCCGTTCTCGCACCGCGCCTCCCGCCCAGACGGCGACGACCCCTGAGGTCTCATATCAGGCCAGGGGCGGGCCGCCGGTCAAGGGTTCGGTGCCAACCCCGTTCCGGAAAGCTTCGGAAAGTTCTGGAAAGCTGGCGAACGCTCCGGAGAGGGCGTGCAGGGCCGTTCAGGAACCCGAGGGCGCGTCGCCGGGCGACACGCCGGACGGGGCCATACGGGCGGACAGGGCGCCGTTGAAGCGCGCGAGGAGCGCGCAGAACGTCTCGCGCTCCTGCGGCGCCCAGTCGTGGGTCAGCTCGGCCATGAGCTGACGCCGGGAGGAGCGGACCTCCTCCAGCCGCGTCACGCCGCGCGGCGACAGCTGGAGGACCACCGCGCGTCCGTCCTCGGGGTGCGAGGTCCGCTTGACGAGTCCGGTGTCGACGAGCGGGGCCACCTGCCGGGTGACCGTCGAGGAGTCGATCCCCATGCTCGCCGCGAGCGCCTTCACGCCCATCGGGCCTTCTTTGTCGAGGCGGTTGAGCAGCAGGTAGGCGGCGCGGTCCATGGAGTTGCGCACCTGTCCGACCCCGCCGAGCCGGGTCTGTTCGGCGCGTCGGGCGAAGAGCGCGACCTCGTGCTGGAGCGTCTCGAGAAGACCGGTGTCACCGGCGGTCGTCATGTCCATCGACATTTCAGGTGTTGTGGGCATGGCCGGGGGCTCACTTCGTGGAGGGCTGCTAATTGGGGGACAGGGTACGCGGCCGGGCGGCAAGGCGTACCGGCGCTGGGCAAAGCGGGTCTCGGAGCTTGGTCACAACGGCGCACGGCGCCCGTGGACTGCGATGCTGGAGGCTATGAGCTACAGCACTGCCCCCCGCGTCGCTCCCGTCACCCTCGACGACGTGCGCGGAGCCCAGAAGATGCTCTCGGGCGTGGCGCGGGTGACGGCCATGGAGGGCAGCAGGCACCTGTCCCAGCTGGTCGGCTCCCCGGTGCACCTCAAGTGCGAGAACCTCCAGCGGACGGGCTCGTTCAAGCTGCGCGGCGCCTATGTGCGGATCGCCGGGCTGCTGCCCGAGCAGCGGGCCGCGGGCGTGGTCGCGGCGAGCGCGGGCAACCACGCGCAGGGCGTCGCGCTGGCCTCGTCGCTCCTCGGTGTGCGCTCGACGGTGTTCATGCCGCAGGGGGCGCCGCTGCCGAAGATCAGCGCGACCCGGGACTACGGCGCCGAGGTGCGGCTGCACGGCCAGGTGGTGGACGAGACGCTGGCCGCCGCGCAGGAGTACGCGGAGCGGACCGGCGCGGTCTTCATCCACCCCTTCGACCACCCCGACGTCATCGCGGGCCAGGGCACGGTCGGGCTGGAGATCCTGGAGCAGTGCCCCGAGGTGCGGACCGTCGTGGTCGGCATCGGCGGGGGCGGGCTGGCGGCCGGGATCGCGGTCGCGGTGAAGGCGCTGCGGCCGGACGTGCGGATCGTCGGCGTGCAGGCGGAGGGCGCGGCCGCCTACCCGCCCTCGCTGGCCGCCGGGCGCCCGGTCGCCGTCGAGAACCCGGCGACGATGGCCGACGGGATCAAGGTGGGGCGGCCCGGCGACGTGCCGTTCGGGATCGTCGGCGAGCTGGTGGACGAGGTCCGCACGGTCTCCGAGGACGAGCTGTCCACCGCTCTGCTGCTGTGTCTGGAGCGGGCCAAGCTGGTCGTGGAACCGGCCGGGGCGAGCCCGGTGGCGGCGCTGCTGAGCGCGCCGGGCTCCTTCGAGGGTCCGGTGGTGGCGGTCCTGTCCGGCGGCAACGTGGACCCGGTGCTGATGCAGGGCGTGCTGCGGCACGGCATGGCCGCGCAGGGCCGCTACCTGGCGGTCCGGCTGCGGCTGACGGACCGGCCCGGCGCCCTGGCCACGCTGCTCGGGGTGTTGTCAGTGGTCGACGCTAACGTCCTCGATGTGAGCCACGTCCGAACCCATCCGCGGCTCGGGCTCACGGAGGCGGAGGTCGAACTGCACCTGGAGACGAAGGGTCCCGAGCACTGCACCGAGGTCGGCCGCGCGCTGCGGGAAGCGGGTTACACCGTCATCGCCTGAGCCCGGGCGGGGCGCCGGCAGCCACTTCGTCACTCGTTCGAGCAACTGCATTGTGAGACGCGATACATCGCGTTATGGTGTGTCGTAAATCGCTCGCTGAGCGCGGCGAAACGTACAAACCTAGGCTTTCCGAAGAATCCCCGACGACGTGGAGACTCATATGCCAGGCGCCATCTATGCCGAAGGCCTGGTGAAGACCTTCGGTGACGTAAGGGCTCTGGACGGCGTCGACCTCGACGTTCCCGAGGGCACGGTCCTGGGCCTGCTCGGGCCGAACGGCGCGGGCAAGACCACCGCCGTCCGCTGCCTCACGACCCTGCTGCGCCCCGACAGCGGCAAGGCGGTCGTCGCGGGCATCGACGTCCTCAGGCAGCCCAACGAGGTACGCCGTTCCATCGGCCTCTCCGGCCAGTTCGCCGCGGTCGACGAGTACCTGACCGGCCGCGAGAACCTGCACATGGTCGGCCAGCTCTACCAGATGAAGAGCAAGGCCGCGAAGGCGCGGGCCGCCGAGCTGCTCGACCAGTTCCACCTCTCGGACGCCGCCGACCGCCCCACCAAGACGTACTCGGGAGGCATGCGGCGCCGGCTCGACCTGGCGGCCGCCCTGGTCGTCTCCCCGCCCGTCATGTTCATGGACGAACCCACGACCGGCCTCGACCCGCGCAACCGGCAGGAGCTGTGGGAGGTCATCAAGCAGCTGGTCGCGGGCGGTACGACCCTCCTGCTCACCACGCAGTACCTGGAAGAGGCCGATCACCTCGCGCACGACATCGCGGTCGTCGACCACGGCCGCGTCATCGCCCGGGGCACCTCCGACCAGCTCAAGGCCCGCACCGGGGGAGAGCGCGTCGAGGTCGTGGTGCACGACCGCGGCCGCATAGCGACCGCCTCCGAGGTGCTCGCCGGATTCGGCAAGGGCTCGACCACGGTCGAGGAGCACACCCGCAAGCTGACCGTCCCCGTCACGGGCGGCGCGAAGCTGCTCGCCGAGGTCATCCGCGAGCTCGACGTCCGCGGTATCGAGATCGACGACATCGGCCTGCGCCGCCCCACCCTCGACGACGTCTTCCTCTCCCTCACCGGCCACGTGGCCGAGGTGGCGGACGAGGCGAACGGCTCGGCGGACGACGCCGACCACGAGCAGGAGAAGGAGACCGCCAAGTGAGCGCCGCCACCGACGCCGCGCCGGTCGCGGCGTCCACCCACCCCATCGGCCAGTCCGTCCGGGACTCGCTGGTCATCGCCCGCAGAAACCTGATCCGGATGACCCGGATCCCGGAGATGGTCCTGTTCGGGATCATCCAGCCGGTGATGTTCGTCATCCTCTTCACGTACGTCTTCGGCGGTTCCATCAAGGTCGGCAGCACCACCGACTCGGACGTCTACAAGGACTTCCTGATGGCGGGCATCTTCGCGCAGACCGTCACCTTCGCCACCGCCGGATCGGCGGCCGGTATCGCCGACGACATGCAGAAGGGACTCGTCGACCGCTTCCGGTCCCTGCCGATGGCGCGAGGCGCGGTGCTGACCGGGCGGACGGTCGCGGACCTGGTGCAGACGTCGATCACCCTGCTCGTCCTGGCGATCGTCGCGCTGCTCGTGGGCTGGCGTACCGGGTCGGCGGAGCCGACCAACATCGGGAGGGTGCTCGCGGGCTTCGGGCTGCTTCTGCTCCTGGGGTACGCCTTCACGTGGATCGGTGCCCTGATCGGCCTGTCCGTCCGGACGCCGGAGGCGGCGACCTCCGGAGGGATCATCTGGCTGTTCCCCGTCACCTTCGTGTCCAACGCCTTCGTCGACCCCACCCAGATGACGCCGTGGCTCCGCCATGTCGCCGAGTGGAACCCGTTCAGCGCGGTCGTCCAGGCGTGCCGTGAGCTGTTCGGGAACCCGGGCGTCGTGCAGTCGGACGCCTGGCCCATGCAGCACCCGGTCTGGGCGACGCTCACCTACTCGATCGTGATCGTCCTGATCTTCAGGACTCTGGCGGTGCGCAAGTACCGCAGAGCGGCCGGCTGACGGCGAAGTCGAGAGGGACGGCCAGTCGGCAAGACGGCAGGACGCCGACGAGCCCCCGGCGTCACGGGGACACCGGGGGCTCGTCGGCGCTGGGCTGCGGGTCAGCCGTTGTACGGCTCGGCCTTGAGGATCTTCACCGAGGCCGGCTTGCCGTTGGGCAGCTCGTACTGCGCGTCGTCGCCGACCTTGTGGCCGAGGACGCCCGAGCCGAGCGGGGACTGCGGCGAGTACGTCTCGATGTCCGAGCTCGCGTACTCGCGCGAGGCGAGCAGGAAGGTCAGCGTGTCGTCCTCGTCGCCGTCGAAGGCGATCGTGACGACCATGCCGGGCGCCACGACGCCGTCGGCGGCCGGGGCCTCGCCCACCTTGGCGCTCTCCAGCAGCTGGGTCAGCTGGCGCACGCGGAGCTCCTGCTTGCCCTGCTCCTCCTTCGCCGCGTGGTACCCGCCGTTCTCACGCAGGTCCCCCTCCTCGCGAGCCGCGGCGATCTTGGCAGAGATCTCGGTGCGCGCAGGACCAGTAAGGTATTCAAGCTCCTCCTTGAGCTTGTTGTACGCCTCCTGGGTCAGCCAGGTGACGTTCTCGCTGGTCTGGGTCACGGGTGCTCCTCGTTGGTACTGGGAATACAAATCAACGCCCTACCCAGAAGGATGTTCCTTCACGGAAGGGCGAAACCACGAGCCTAACAATTCAGTGGCCAAAGGGGGAGGACATAAGCCGCCAGATTCCTGTCACCGCAGGTCAGGTGGCAGGTATTGGCACCGGTGAGGCTCGCCCGGGGCTCGCCGGATCACTCCGGATGGCAGCCGAGCAGCTCGGCCGTCGTCCCGGCGGCCTTGGTCCGCAGCGTGACGACCTTGTCGATGCGGGTGTCGTCCCCGTCGAAGCGGAAGTCGGCCCGGCCCACCTCGTCGCCGTCCTCCGCCTGGGAGCGCACCGTGCAGTAGCCGGTGACGCCGGAGTCCTTGCGGACCTCCAGGTGCACCTGCACCGAGTCCTCGGCGAGCTCGAAGCCGATCAGCTCGCCGCTGATCTTGTTCTGACCGACGTAGTGGTAGCCGAACCAGCCGATCAGCGCGAGCAGGAGCGCGCCGAGCACGGCGCCGACGATCTTGAGCGTGCGGTCGGCCTGCTCGTCCGAGGAGCGGCCGTAGCGGCCCTGGGGAGTCCGCGTGCTCGCCGTACTCATGATCGTCCTCTCCGCGGGAGCGGGTCCGGGTTCTCGGGCCCCGGAATTATTCCGCTCCCGATTCGGTCACTATAGAAGCCTGCGATTGCGCCGCTGCACGCCGGGGCGCCGACTGACCGAGGATTGAGTCTTGACTGACCAGCTGCGACTGATGGCCGTTCACGCCCACCCCGACGACGAGTCGAGCAAGGGCGCGGCCACCATGGCGAAGTACGTGTCCGAGGGGGTGGACGTGCTGGTGGTGACCTGCACGGGCGGGGAGCGCGGCTCCATCCTCAACCCGAAGCTCCAGGGGGACGCGTACATCGAGGAGAACATCCACGAGGTGCGCAAGAAGGAGATGGACGAGGCCCGGGAGATCCTGGGCGTGGGGCAGGAGTGGCTCGGCTTCGTCGACTCCGGGCTGCCCGAGGGCGACCCGCTGCCGCCGCTGCCGGAGGGCTGCTTCGCCCTGGAGGACGTCGACAAGGCGGCCGGTGAGCTGGTGCGGAAGATCCGCTCCTTCCGGCCCCAGGTGATCACCACCTACGACGAGAACGGCGGCTACCCGCACCCCGACCACATCATGACCCACAAGATCACGATGGTGGCGTTCGAGGGCGCGGCGGACACCGAGAAGTACCCGGAGGCCGAGTACGGGACGGCGTACCAGCCGCTGAAGGTCTACTACAACCAGGGCTTCAACCGGCCCCGCACCGAGGCGCTGCACCACGCGCTGCTGGACCGCGGCCTGGAGTCGCCCTACGAGGACTGGCTCAAGCGCTGGTCGGAGTTCGAGCGCAAGGAGCGCACCCTCACCACGCACGTGCCCTGCGCGGACTTCTTCGAGATCCGCGACAAGGCGCTGATCGCGCACGCCACGCAGATCGACCCCGAGGGGGGCTGGTTCCGGGTGCCGATGGAGATCCAGAAGGAGGTCTGGCCGACCGAGGAGTACGAGCTGGCCAAGTCCCTCGTGGCAACCTCCCTCCCCGAGGACGACCTCTTCGCGGGCATCCGGGACAATGCCTGACATGAGTGCAAGCGCAAGCCTGGCAATGACGCACCTCGTCACCCTCGCCGAGCTCGACGAGGACAAGGTCACCCCCGGTGTCCTCGGCTTCATCGTCTTCGCGGTGATGGCCCTGGCGGTGTGGGGTCTGATGAAGTCCATGAACCGGCACATGGGCAAGGTGGACTTCAAGGAGCCGGCGGAGCAGGACGCCGCCGGCGGCCCCGAGGCGAAGCCCCAGCGGGGCTGACCCCGGTCGGCCGGCCCGAGGGCGGGCACGGCCCAAGGGCGGGCGGCCCCGGCCTCAGGCCGTGACCGCCACGCCCATCACCTCCCGCGCCTGGCGGCCCGGGACCATGCCCAGGCGCCAGGCCTGCCAGCCCGCCTCCAGCTGTACGCCGCGCTCCAGCAGGAGCTGGTAGGCGTCCACGTAGTCGTCCAGCTTGGTGTCACGGGCGGGATGGCGGGCGCGGGACAGCTGGGCCAGCTCCTCCTGCGCCACCGCCGTGCCGATCTCCACCCCGCCCGGGGCGGCGTAGGGCAGCAGCGTGCAGCGCAGGAAGCGGGCCCAGTCCTCGCCCCGCCGGTCGCCGTACCCGGCGAACAGCGCGGCGGCCTCGTCGCACAGGGCCAGCGCCTGCGGCGTACGGGCGTTGCCCGCGTCCACGACCGCCAGCTCCAGGCACGTCCACGCCTCGCCGTGCCCGACGCCGATGCGCTGGAAGTCGGCGCGCGCGTCGACCAGGAGCTGCCGGGCGAAGCCGGAGTTGCGCAGCGAGCCGGTCTGGGCGGCCCGCTGGTCCCGGGTGACCCGCGCCGAGTGGTGCCGGGCGCAGGCCAAGCCGTACACGTCCCGCATCCGGGAGAACATCGTGCGCGAGCGTTCCAGTGCGCGCACCGACTGGTCCAGGGCGCCCGTCTCCTCCAGCGCCTGGCCCAGGTAGTAGATGCTCCACGCCTTGCCGCGCGCGTCCGCGTTCTCCCGGTGCCGGGTCTCCGCCCGTCGCAGCCCCTCCACCGCCGCGGACACGTCCCCGTCCACCAGCCGGGCCCGCGCCAGCTGGGTCAGCGCCCAGGCCTCGCCGCGGGCGTCCTGGGTACGGCCGTACAGGTCGAGGGCCACCCGCAGGTCCGTCTCCGCCCCCGGCACGTCACCCATGCGCAGGTGCAGCTGGCCGAGCTGGAAGTGGGCCCACGCCTGGCCGTGCACCGACTCACCCGCGCGGTGCAGCACCAGTGACTCGGTGAGCAGCTCCAGCGCCTCGGCCAGCCGGGCCCGGTCGCGCTGCACCGCCGCCAGCGCGTGCAGCGTCCACGCCCGGTCCGTGGCCAGCTCCGGCGCGGCCTGGAGGTCCAGCGCCTCCTGGAGCTTGGCCGCCGCGTCGGTCAGGTTGCCCTGGTGGTGCAGTGTGATCCCCAGCGAGCACAGGGCCCGCGCCGCACCGGCGTCGTGGTGGGCGTCCCGGTACAGGTCGACCACGGACGCCAGCGTCGTGCGCGCCTTGTCCAGGTCGCCCAGCTGCCGCGCCGCGATACCGGTGCGCCACTGCACCGAGCGCACCAGCAGCCCCTGGTCCACGGACTGCGCCAGCTCGCTGATCTCACCCAGCCGGTACAGGTCGCCCCGCAGCAGGCAGTAGTCGCACAGCGCGCCCAGCAGGTTCAGCACCGCGCCCTGGTCGACGCCCTCCGCGTGCCTGAGCGCCGCCGTGATGAAGCTCGACTCGTCGTCCAGCCAGCGCAGCGCCTCGTCCACGGATGTGAAGCCGTACTGCCCGAACTGGTTGGAGCGGGTCGACATGTTGCCGTCGACCAGGCGCAGCACGGAGTCGGCCAGCTCGGCGTAGTTGGCGATGAGCCGTTCCTGCGCGGCCGTCCGCTCGCCGGGCTCCTCCTCGTCGGCGAGGCGGGCACGGGCGAAGGCGCGCACCACGTCGTGCAGGCGGTAGCGACTGCCCCGGACATGGTCGATCAGTCCCGCCCGCGACAGCGCCGCGAGCTGCCGGTTCGCCTCCGTCTCGTCCGTGGCCAGCAGCGCGGCCGCGGCCGCGGCACCCAGCGAGGTGCGCCCCGCCAGCGCCAGCCGGCGCAGCAGCCGCCGGGCGGGCTCCGACTGGTCGGTGTAGCGCAGCCACAGCGCCCGCTCGACCGGCTCCACCGGGCCGTAGGCGGCCAGGTCGGTCGCCAGCGCGCGCGGCGAGCGCGGGCCCAGCGACGACCCGGCGATCCGCAGCGCCAGCGGCAGCCCGCCGCACAGCTGCCGGATCTGCTCGCTGGACTCGGCGTCGTACGGCCCCGACGCGTCCTCGGCGGCGGAGCCCAGCAGCTCCTCCGCGCCCGCCGCGTCCAGCGCCTCCACGGGCAGGTCGTACACCCGGGCGGGCAGGTCGGGCGGGAGCCGCAGCGCCTGGCGCGCGGTGACCAGCACCAGGCTGTCCGACCGCTCCGGCACCAGCGTGCGCACCTGCTCGGGGTCCGAGGCGTCGTCGAGGACGACGGTGACCGGGACGCCCGTCAGATGCTGGTGGTACAGCTCGCTGAGCCGCTTGACCTGCTGGTCCGCGGAGGAGCGCTCCCGGAACAGCAGCTGCTCGCGCGGCGCCCCGAGCCGATTCAGCAGGTGCAGCAGGGCGTCCCGGGTGCTCAGCGGCGACTCCCCGCCCTCCACGGATCCGGCCGACCCCGGTCCGCCGGCTCCCGCGCCGCCCGCCCCGCCGCCGCCCGCCGCGGACCCGGACCCGGCCCCGCGCAGGTCGACCAGGCAGGCCCCGCGGAAGTAGTCCCGCAGCTCGTGGACGGCCCGGACCGCGAGCGTCGTACGGCCGCTGCCGGGCGCCCCGTGCAGCACCACCACCGTCGGTTTGGTCTCCGTGCTCGCGCGGGCCGCCTGCACCCACTGCCGCAGCCGTCCCATCTCCGCCCGACGGCCCGCGAACGCGCCCTCCGGTTCGGGCAGTTGGCCGAAAGACTGCTCCAGCGCGCTGCGTCCCCGGGCGGCCGCGCTCTTGTCCGCACCCCGCAGCTTCGGCCCGGTCTTGGCCGGCCCGGTGGACGCGGCGAGCATCCGCTGCTGGTCCAGGAACGGCCGGATGCCGCGCACCTCCAGCGCGGTGAGCCACTGCAGCCGCAGCTGCTCGGGCCCGCCGGGCTGGCTGACCGCCCCGGCCCGGTGGTGGGCGGCCGGCACATGCGCCCCGACCACCTTGACCACGGTCGCCGCCGCGCCGACGACCCCGACCGTCACGCCCGCGCCCACCGCGGTGCCGGTGCCGGTGCCCAGCGCCATGTCGGCCACCGCCGCGGCGACCGCGGCCACGGCGGCCACCAGCAGGGGAGTGCCGGCGCCCTCACGGGCGTAGCGCTGGCGGAAGGTGAGCTGCCCGGCCGCCGCCTCGTCGAGGGCGTGCGTGTAGGCCGAGTACTCCTCGCCGGCCGTCCCCGCCATCGCGTCCAGCGCCGCGCGGGCCCGGGAGAGCAGGACGTTCCCGTCCGTGCGTCCGCCCGAGCGCCGTACCTCCTCCTCCACGGCCCGCTTGAGCAGCCCTTCGGCCTCCGCCCGATGACTGTCCCGCATGTCGCGCCCCCTCCGGCGGCATCGGTGTCCTGCCGGGTCGCCCCGGGCGCCCCGGTGGCCCCAAGCGTCCCAGGGGCCTTCCGGCCCGTCCCCGGGTCCTTCCCCGGTTGTGCGTGGGTCAAGTGTCCTGCGACGAGGAGAACCTGGGGAGGGCTGATTCGCACCGGCCCGAGAAAACGACGAATTCCGCTCTTGACCCCCGGTGCCCCACCCACTAATTTGCGAGGGAAGCAGACCCATGACTACCGACAGGAGGCGACCGGCAGATGTACACCAACTCTGACCTGAGCCGCCTCGCCCGCCGCACGGTGTGGGTTTCGGGTCGGGTCGCGCACGGCTGCTGACACGCCGTTCCACTGTGCCCTCGCGCGGCACATTCCGGGTTTCTCCCTCACTTTCACCACGTCACGGCATGCCCTGTCGCGTGCCGATCTGCGCCGGCTATTTCTTGCGCGGCGCGCCCGAACACAGAAGGCTGCCCGAAATTGGCGAACATGATGAATCGACCTGTTCCGAATCGACCCGCCCCGCGTCGAAATGAAGGTCTGTCATGGTGACGGCACGGATCACCGTCAATGGAAAAGAAGCACCGATCGCACCGGCCGCCCCGCACACCACGGTGCTCGACTTCCTGCGCGAGCGCGGCCTCACCGGCACCAAGGAGGGCTGCGCGGAGGGCGAGTGCGGCGCCTGTTCGGTCCTGGTGGCCCGCCCGGGGGTGAACAAGCCCACCGACTGGGTGCCGGTCAACGCCTGCCTGGTCCCGGTCGCGGCGCTCGACGGACAGGAGGTCGTCACCTCCGAGGGCCTCGCCACCGTCGAGGCCCCCGGCACGCCGCCCGTCCTGCACCCGGTGCAGGAGGAGATGGCGGTCCGCGGCGGCTCCCAGTGCGGCTACTGCACGCCGGGCTTCGTCTGCAGCATGGCGGCCGAGTACTACCGGCCCGACCGCTGCGCCCACGGGGACCGGGGCGCGAACCCGAGCGGTGCCGACGGCGGCGACAACGGCGACAGCCGCGGCGGCGGCGACGCCGAGCACGGTCCGAACGGCTTCGACCTGCACGCGCTCAGCGGCAACCTGTGCCGCTGCACCGGCTACCGGCCGATCCGCGACGCCGCCTTCGCCGTCGGCACGCCCACCGACGAGGACCCGCTGGCCCGGCGCCGCGAGCAGGACCCGCCCGCGCCGGTCGCCACCGAATACCGCCAGGACGACAGCGCCTTCCTGCGCCGCGGCACCCTGGCCGAGACCCTGCGGCTGCTGCGCGAGCGGCCCGACGCGGTGGTGGTCGCGGGCAGCACCGACTGGGGCGTCGAGGTCAACATCCGCTCCCGGCGGGCCGATTGCGTGGTCGCCGTCGACTGGCTGCCCGAACTGCGCGAGCTGCGGGTGGAGTCCGACCATGTCGAGATCGGGGCGGCGCTCACGCTCACCGAGATCGAACGCCGCCTGGACGGCAGCGTCCCGCTGCTGGCGCAGCTGTTCCCGCAGTTCGCGTCCCGGCTGATCCGAAACGGCGCGACCCTCGGCGGCAACCTGGGCACCGGCTCGCCCATCGGCGACAGCCCGCCGGTGCTGCTCGCGCTGGAGGCGTCGCTGGTGCTCGCCGACGCCGACGGGGAGCGCGAGGTCCCGCTGGCCGACTACTTCACCGGCTACCGGCAGAGCGTGCGCCGTCCCGGCGAGCTGATCCGCGCCGTGCGCCTGCCGCTGCCGCTGTCGCCGGTCACCGCCTTCCACAAGATCGCCAAGCGGCGCTTCGACGACATCTCCAGCGTGGCGGTCGCCTTCGCGCTCGACGTCGAGGGCGGTACCGTCCGCAAGGCCCGCATCGGGCTCGGCGGCGTGGCCGCCACCCCGGTCCGCGCGCTCGCCACCGAGGCCGCCCTGGAGGGCCGGCCCTGGACCACCGGGACCGCCGAGGCCGCGGCCGAGGTGCTGCGGGGCGAGGGCACGCCGATGAGCGACCACCGGGCCAGCGCCGGCTACCGGGCCGCGATGCTCGGCCAGAGCCTGCTGAAGCTGCACGCACAGACCACCGAGGCGGTGCCGTCATGAGCCACCTGTCCGAGCGTCCCGAGAAGCCCGTCGTCGGCCTCTCCATGCCGCACGAGAGTGCCGTCCAGCACGTCACCGGTGCCGCGCTGTACACCGACGACCTGGTCCAGCGCACCAAGGACGTGCTGCACGCCTACCCCGTCCAGGTGATGAAGGCCCACGGCCGGGTCACCGCGGTACGCACCGAGGCCGCTCTCGCGGTGCCCGGCGTCGTACGGGTGCTGACCGGCGCCGACGTGCCCGGCGTCAACGACGCCGGCATGAAGCACGACGAACCGCTCTTCCCCGACGAGGTCATGTTCCACGGCCACGCGGTCGCCTGGGTGCTCGGCGAGACGCTGGAGGCGGCCAGGACCGGCGCGGCGGCCGTGGAGGTGGACATCGAGGAACTGCCCTCCCTGATCACGCTCCAGGACGCCATCGCGGCGGACAGCTACCACGGCGCCCGGCCGGTCATGACGCACGGCGACGTCGACGCGGGCTTCGCCGACTCGGCCCACGTGTTCACCGGCGAGTTCCAGTTCTCCGGCCAGGAGCACTTCTACCTGGAGACCCACGCGGCCCTCGCCCAGGTCGACGAGAACGGGCAGGTGTTCATCCAGAGCAGCACCCAGCACCCGTCCGAGACCCAGGAGATCGTCTCGCACGTGCTCGGGGTGCCCGCCCACGAGGTGACCGTGCAGTGTCTGCGGATGGGCGGCGGCTTCGGCGGCAAGGAGATGCAGCCGCACGGGTTCGCTGCCGTCGCCGCGCTCGGGGCCAGGCTGACCGGCCGCCCGGTGCGGTTCCGGCTGAACCGCACCCAGGACCTGACCATGTCCGGCAAGCGGCACGGGTTCCACGCCACCTGGCGGATCGGCTTCGACGCCGAGGGCCGCATCCAGGCCCTCGACGCCACGCTCACCGCGGACGGCGGCTGGAGCCTGGACCTGTCCGAGCCGGTGCTCGCCCGGGCACTGTGCCACATCGACAACACCTACTGGATCCCCAACGCCCGTGTCGCCGGGCGCATCGCGAAGACCAACACGGTCTCCAACACCGCCTTCCGCGGCTTCGGCGGACCCCAGGGCATGCTGGTGATCGAGGACATCCTGGGCCGCTGCGCGCCCCGGCTCGGCGTGGACGCCAAGGAGCTGCGGGAACGCAACTTCTACCGGCCGGGCCAGGGCCAGACGACCCCGTACGGTCAGCCGGTCACCCAGCCCGAGCGGATCGCCGCCGTCTGGCAGCAGGTCCAGGACAAGGCGGGCTTCGCCGACCGCGAGCGCGAGATCGCCGCCTTCAACGCCGCGCACCCGCACACCAAACGGGCCCTCGCGATCACCGGCGTGAAGTTCGGCATCTCGTTCAACCTCACCGCCTTCAACCAGGGCGGCGCGCTGGTGCTGATCTACAAGGACGGCTCCGTCCTGATCAACCACGGCGGCACCGAGATGGGCCAGGGCCTGCACACCAAGATGCTCCAGGTGGCCGCGACCACGCTGGGCATCCCGCTGCACAAGGTGCGCCTCGCCCCGACCCGGACCGACAAGGTGCCCAACACCTCCGCCACCGCGGCCAGTTCCGGGGCCGACCTGAACGGCGGGGCGGTGAAGAACGCCTGCGAGCAACTGCGCGAACGGCTGCTGCGGGTGGCCGCCTCGCAGCTCGGCACGAACGCCTCCGACGTGCGCATCGTCGAGGGCGTCGCGCGCACCCTGGGCAGCGACCGGGAGCTGGCCTGGGACGACCTGGTGCGCACCGCGTACTTCCAGCGGGTCCAGCTCTCCGCGGCCGGCTACTACCGGACCGAGGGGCTGCACTGGGACGCCCAGACGTTCCGGGGGTCGCCGTTCAAGTACTTCGCCATCGGCGCCGCCGCGACCGAGGTGGAGGTGGACGGCTTCACCGGCGCCTACCGCATCCGCCGGGTGGACATCGTGCACGACGTCGGCGACAGCCTGTCCCCGCTGATCGACATCGGCCAGGTCGAGGGCGGTTTCGTGCAGGGCGCGGGCTGGCTGACCCTGGAGGACCTGCGCTGGGACACCGGTGACGGCCCGCACCGGGGCCGGCTGCTGACCCAGGCCGCCAGCACGTACAAGCTGCCGAGCTTCTCGGAGATGCCCGAGGAGTTCAACGTCACCCTCCTGGAGAACGCCACCGAGGAAGGGGCGGTGTTCGGCTCCAAGGCGGTGGGTGAACCCCCGCTGATGCTGGCGTTCTCGGTGCGCGAGGCGCTGCGGCAGGCGGCCGCCGCGTTCGGGCCGAGGGGGACGGCCGTCGAGCTGGCCTCGCCCGCCACACCGGAGGCGGTGTACTGGGCGATCGAGTCGGCCCGCCAGGGCGGCACCGCGGGGAACGGCCGCACTCACGGCGCGGCGGCATCCGACGACGACGGCGCGGTCCGCACCGGCGTGGAAGCGCTGAGCGGTGCCTGACATGACCTGGATCGCCGCGGTCGCGCGGTTGCGGGCCCGCCGGGAGCCCGGCGTGCTGGTGACCGTCGCGACCGTGCGCGGCCACGCCCCCCGGGACGCCGGTGCCAAACTCGTCGTGGGGCGGACCGGGACCTGGGGCTCGATCGGCGGCGGCAACGTCGAGGCCGTCGCCGTCGACCGGGCCCGGGAGATGATCGCCGCCGCCGCACCGGAGCCGGAGATGCTGGACTTCGCCCTCAACGACAAGGTGACCAACCGGCACGGCGTGCAGTGCTGCGGCGGCACCGTCGCCGTGCTGCTCGAACCGCTGCCGGTGGTCCGGGCGGTGGCGGTCTTCGGCGTCGGGCACGTCGGTCTGGAACTGGCGCGCATCCTGGCCCGTCAGGACCTCGACCTCCACCTGATCGACAGCCGCGCCGAGCTCCTGGCCGAGGAGCGGCTCGGCGTGCTGGCGGACTCGGTGGCGCAGGTGCACACGCACCACACGCCGCTGCTGCCGGAGGAGGTGCTGGCCGAGCTGCCGCCCGGCACCCACGTCCTGATCATGACCCACGACCACGCCGAGGACGCCGCCCTGTGCGACGCCGCTCTGCGCACGGACCATCTGGGGTCCGTCGGACTGATCGGCTCGGCGGCCAAGTGGGCACGGTTCCGCAAGCGCCTCGCCGACGAGGGCGGCCACGACGACGCCGCCATCGACCGGATCAAGACCCCGATCGGGCTGGCCGACATCACCGGCAAGGAACCCGCGACGATCGCCGTGAGCGTGGCGGCCGACCTGCTGCGCGCCTTCGAGGCCGACGGGGACTGACCCCTCCAGGGCCTTCCAGGGCCCTCGCGGGCCCTTGTGGGAATCTACGAAGCGCCGGTCGCAGCCTGCCCGTAGTTCATGTATTCGGCCCCTGGCCGGGTCTCGTCGGCGAGCTGTGTACTGCTCCTACGCATCCTCCCCGTGACGCGCACCGGCCCGCACGCCGTACTCCAGCACGCCGCCCGCCCAAGAAGGAGCACGCATGACGACCGACACCCTCGAAACCGGCATCCGCGAGTTCGAGCGCGCCTGGATGGACAAGGCCATCGAGCTGGCCACCACCAGCGTCCGCGACGGCGGCGGCCCCTTCGGTGCCCTGATCGCCAGGGGCGGCGACATCGTCGCCCTCGGCAACAACCAGGTCACCGCCGGCCTCGACCCCACCGCGCACGCCGAGGTCAGCGCCATCCGAGCCGCCTGCAAGACGCTCGACACGTTCAGCCTGGAGGGCTGCACCCTCGTCACGTCCTGCGAGCCCTGCCCGATGTGCCTCTCCTCGGCCCTGTGGGCCCGTGTCGACCGCCTGGTCTTCTCCGCCGACCGCCACGACGCCGCCGTGGCCGGCTTCGACGACCGCAAGTTCTACGACCTGTTCGAGAAGCGGCCCCAGGCGAACTGGCCCATGACCGTGGAGCACCTCGACCTGCCCCACCGCACCCAGCCCTTCGACGCCTGGATCGCCAAGACCGACCGCGTCGACTACTGAGCACAAGCCCTTCCGGCCGCCCCGTCCGTACGTCCACACCCGTGGCGTATGCGCGGGGCGGCGGCGCGTGCGCGAGGATGGACGCATGCCCAACCGACTTGCGCAGGCGACGTCCCCCTACCTCCTCCAGCACGCGGAGAACCCGGTCGACTGGTGGCCGTGGGAGGCCGAGGCGTTCGAAGAAGCCCGGCGGCGCGGCGTCCCCGTCCTGCTGAGCGTCGGCTACAGCGCGTGCCACTGGTGCCACGTCATGGCGCACGAGTCGTTCGAGGACGGGCCCACCGCCGAGTACCTCAACTCGCACTTCGTGAGCGTCAAGGTCGACCGCGAGGAGCGCCCCGACGTCGACGCCGTCTACATGGAGGCCGTGCAGGCGGCCACCGGTCAGGGCGGCTGGCCCATGACCGTGTTCCTCACGCCCGACGCGGAGCCCTTCTACTTCGGCACCTACTTCCCGCCCGAGCCCCGGCACGGCATGCCCTCCTTCCGCCAGGTGCTCCAGGGCGTCCAGCAGGCGTGGGCCGAGCGGCGCGACGAGGTCGACGAGGTCGCCGGGAAGATCGTGCGGGACCTCGCCGGGCGGGAGATCTCCTACGGCGACGCCGAGGCGCCCGGCGAGGAGCAGCTCGGGCAGGCGCTGCTCGGGCTCACCCGGGAGTACGACGCGCAGCGCGGCGGGTTCGGCGGGGCGCCGAAGTTCCCGCCGTCCATGGTGATCGAGTTCCTGCTGCGCCACCACGCCCGCACCGGCGCCGAGGGCGCGCTCCAGATGGCGGCCGACACCTGCGAGCGGATGGCCCGCGGCGGCATCTACGACCAGCTGGGCGGCGGCTTCGCCCGCTACTCCGTGGACCGCGAGTGGGTCGTGCCGCACTTCGAGAAGATGCTGTACGACAACGCGCTGCTGTGCCGCGTGTACGCCCACCTGTGGCGGGCCACCGGCTCGGACCTGGCCCGCCGGGTCGCGCTGGAGACCGCCGACTTCATGGTGCGGGAACTGCGCACCGCAGAGGGCGGGTTCGCCTCCGCGCTGGACGCCGACAGCGACGACGGGACGGGCAAGCACGTCGAGGGCGCGTACTACGTGTGGACGCCCGCGCAGCTCACCGAGGTCCTCGGCGCCGAGGACGCGGAACTGGCCGCGCAGTACTTCGGCGTGACCGAGGAGGGCACCTTCGAGCACGGCGCCTCGGTGCTGCAACTGCCGCAGCAGGAGGGCGTGTTCGATGCCGCGCGGATCGCGTCGGTCCGGGAGCGGCTGCTGGCCGCGCGGGACGGACGCCCCGCACCGGGCCGGGACGACAAGGTGGTCGCCGCCTGGAACGGCCTGGCGATCGCCGCGCTCGCCGAGACCGGCGCCTACTTCGAACGCCCCGACCTGGTCGAGGCCGCGGTCGCCGCCGCCGACCTGCTGGTGCGCCTGCACCTGGACGAGCAGGTCCGGCTCACCCGCACCAGCAAGGACGGCCGGGCCGGAGCCAACGCCGGGGTGCTGGAGGACTACGCCGACGTGGCCGAGGGCTTCCTCGCGCTGGCCTCGGTCACCGGGGAGGGCGTCTGGCTGGACTTCGCCGGTTTCCTGCTCGACCACGTACTGGTCCGCTTCACGGACGAGTCCGGCTCGCTGTACGACACCGCGGCCGACGCCGAGCAGTTGATCCGCCGCCCGCAGGACCCCACCGACAACGCCACGCCCTCCGGCTGGAGCGCCGCCGCGGGCGCCCTGCTGTCGTACGCCGCGCACACCGGCTCCGCACCCCACCGCGCCGCCGCCGAACGCGCCCTCGGCGTGGTGAAGGCGCTCGGCCCGCGCGTCCCGCGCTTCATCGGCTGGGGGCTGGCGGCCGCCGAGGCGCTGCTCGACGGCCCCCGGGAAGTCGCCGTCGTCGCACCGGCGCCGGCCGACGCCGCCGCACGCGGGCTGCACCGTACGGCACTGCTGGGAACGGCGCCCGGAGCGGTCGTGGCCTTCGGTACCGAGGGGAGCGACGAGTTCCCGCTGCTCGCCGACCGGCCCCTGGTGGGCGGGGCACCGGCCGCCTACGTCTGCCGGAACTTCACCTGCGACGCGCCGACCACCGACCCGGAGCGGCTGCGTGCGGCGCTGGGCGTCGCCCCGAGCAGCTGAGACGGCGCGCACCGGTCCGGCCCGCCCGGGGCGTCAGGCGCCGGCGAGGATCAGCGCGCCCAGCGTGAGCTGCGTGCCCCACTGCAGGGCCACGGCCCCGCACCTGGCGGGCGCCCACCGGGCGCGGGGCCAGGCCAGGGCCAGTGCGCCCAGTGCGGCGGAGGCCCAGAAGCAGGCCCACAGGGCGTCGCCGGGCACGCGCGAGCACTGCTCGCCGTACGTCAGGCAGCGGCTGCCGCGCTCGGAGGCGAGCACGGCGATCCACGCGAGGACGACGGTCGGCGGGAGCAGGACGAGTCCGGCCACGGCGCCGGTGGTCAGGGCGCGGGCGGAGAGCCGCGCGTGGGTGAGCTGCGCGGCGGGGGGCCGGGAGGCGGTGGTCATGCCGACCATCACACCCTGCGGCCCGGCCGCCGGTGATCGGCCGAACTGCTCAACCGCCCTGAGTACTCCTGCTCACGGCACGCTCCACGATCGCCTCCAGCTGCTCGTGGTGCGCGCCCCGCCAGTAGGCGCGGCCGCACGCGGTGCACTGGGCGAAGACGTCGTACGACCGCTGCGTGCCGCCCTTGAGCTGCTCCGCCACCTCGTCCTTGGTGGCCGCCCTGAGCAGTCCGTTGCAGGCGGTGCACCGCGTCCAGGGGCTGAGTGCGGGCCGGAACCGGTCCAGGACCTCCTGGAGCTGCTCCTCGGGGCGGGTGCTGTAGACGTAGGCGCCGGCCCACAGCTCGCGGCGGCGCAGCAGTCCGCGGTCCCGGCTGAGCAGGACCCGCTTCTCGGCCGCCGACAGCGCGGCGAGCGCCGGGTCGCCGAGGTCCGTCGACTCGTACGCCGTGTCCACGCCGAGCAGCCGCAGCCGGCGGGCGAGGGTGCCGAGGTGCACGTCGAGCAGGAACCGCAGGGGGGCGCCGGGAACCAGCTGGGGATGCCGGACGGGCCGTACGCGCACCGACTCGCCGCCCGCCGGGATGTGGCCGGGCGGGACCTCGCGGCCGTCGACGAGCAGGGCGCCGACCTCGGTCAGCGGGACCCCGAGGGACTCGACGAGATGGCCGAGGGTGGAGACGCCGTCGGTGGCCGCGCGGGCGGCGCCGGTGGGGCGGGCGCGCGGGACGAACAGGTGCAGCTCGGGGGCGAACTCGACGTGGATCTCGGGACCGTTCACCCGGTCAGGATGCCACGGGGGACGGGCTCGGGCCTCAGCCTTTTCCCGGGCCAGGCCGGGCGCCTTCCCGCAGGGCGGGCAGCCCGTTCTCCAGGGCGTCCAGGGCGCGGTCGACCAGCTCGGTCAGGCTCTCCTCGTGGTCGTGCTCGGCCCAGTACCTGGAGACCTCCATCCAGCATGCGCGCACGTACCGCGGGTGCCTCGGCCGGCAGCCGGGTCAGCTCGGCCTCCTCATCGGGACCTAGGTCGAGGGCCTTGCGCAGCACGTGCCGCAGGGAGTCCGACCACGGTTCCCCCGCGGGCCGGGCGGCGAGTTCCGCGGCCATGACCGGGTCGTACTCGTCCGTGAGGACGATGTCCTCCTTGGTCGGGGCCCGGCCGCGGGGCCTCGGCGGGGGAGGGGGCGGAACGCGCGGCGGTCATGGGGATGATTGTCGGCCACCCGACAGCCGGGTGGCGACGGTGCGACGACGACCGGCGGCGGCTAGTACGCGACCAGCGAGATCCCCACGTAGTGCGCGATGAAGGCGGCCAGCGTGAAGGAGTGGAACACCTCGTGGAAGCCGAACCAGCGCGGTGACGGGTTGGGGCGCTTGAGGCCGTAGATCACGCCGCCCGCGCTGTAGAGCAGGCCGCCGACGATCACCAGGACGAGGACGGCGATGCCGCCGGCCCGCATGAACTCGGGCAGGTAGAAGACGGCCGCCCAGCCCATGGCGAGGTAGCAGGGGGTGTAGAGCCAGCGTGGGGCGCCGACCCAGAAGACGCGGAAGACGATGCCGGCCGCGGCGGCCGCCCAGATGCCCCACAGCAGCCACTCGCCCTTGGCGCCGGGCAGCAGCAGCATCGTGAGCGGGGTGTAGGTGCCCGCGATGATCAGGAAGATGTTGGCGTGGTCGAGGCGGCGCAGTACGCCGTCCATGCGCGGGCTCCAGTTGCCCCGGTGGTAGAGCGCGCTGACGCCGAACAGCAGGCAGGCCGTCAGGACGTAGACGCCGCAGGCTATGCGGCCCTCGGGCGACTCGGCGAGGGCGGTGAGCACCAGACCGGCGATCAGGACGGCGGGGAACATGCCGAGGTGCAGCCAGCCGCGCAGCTTCGGCTTGACCGGATGCGGGAGGGGGAGCGCTACAGGCCCGCGGCCGCCGGCCGGCAGGTCCCTGGGCGCGTCGGGGACGGACGCAGTCATGGGCGCATCGTACCTACGGTTCCGTAAGTTACGTATCAGTACGGACGTATGACGAACGGCGAGTGGCCATCGTCTCACGGGCGACCCGGCGGGGCATCCCCGGTCTCGCGGCGTGGCGATCCTCACGCCGCTCAGTTGTGACGCCCTCTGGACAGATGGGCGCTCAGGTCGGATGATCAAATGAGTGCGGTCGACACCGGATGAGCGCCCACGAGGCACACGTCACGCATCCGGGTCGCAGCCCCCACGGGGCCTCCAACAAAAAACCCCTCATTTAGGAGCAATCGTGGCGCGCGACATCGCGGCTCCCCCCGTCCCCACCAACCACCAGGAACTGATCTCGTGGGTCAACGAGATCGCCGAACTGACCCAGCCGGACGCAGTGGTCTGGTGCGACGGATCCGAGGCCGAGTACGAGCGCCTGTGCGGGGAGCTCGTCGAGAAGGGCACCTTCCGCAAACTCGACCCGATCAAGCGCCCCAACTCCTACTACGCGGCCTCCGACCCCACCGACGTCGCGCGCGTCGAGGACCGGACCTTCATCTGCTCCGCCAAGGAGGAGGACGCCGGTCCGACCAACCACTGGAAGGACCCCGCCGAGATGCGGGAGATCTTCACGGGTACCGGCGGCGAGGGCGGCCTGTTCCGCGGCTCCATGCGCGGCCGGACCATGTACGTCGTGCCCTTCTGCATGGGCCCCCTCGGCTCCCCGCTCTCCGCGCTCGGCGTCGAGATCACCGACTCCGCGTACGTCGCCGCCTCCATGCGCACCATGACCCGCATGGGACAGCCGGTCCTGGACGAGCTGGGCGAGACGGGCTTCTTCGTCAAGGCCGTGCACTCCGTCGGCGCCCCGCTCGCCGAGGGCGAGGCGGACGTCCCGTGGCCGTGCAACAGCACCAAGTACATCTCGCACTTCCCCGAGGACCGCGAGATCTGGTCCTACGGCTCCGGCTACGGCGGCAACGCCCTGCTCGGCAAGAAGTGCTACGCCCTGCGCATCGCCTCCGTCATGGCCCGCGACGAGGGCTGGCTCGCCGAGCACATGCTGGTGCTGAAGCTGACCCCGCCCACCGGCGCGGCCAAGTACGTCGCCGCCGCCTTCCCGTCGGCCTGCGGCAAGACCAACCTCGCCATGCTGGAGCCCACGATCTCCGGCTGGACCGTGGAGACCATCGGCGACGACATCGCCTGGATGCGCTTCGGCGAGGACGGCCGCCTGTACGCCATCAACCCCGAGGCCGGCTTCTTCGGCGTCGCCCCCGGCACCGGTGAGCACACCAACGCCAACGCGATGAAGACCCTCTGGGGCAACTCGGTCTTCACCAACGTCGCCCTGACCGACGACGGCGACGTGTGGTGGGAGGGCATGACCGAGGAGACCCCGGCCCACCTCACCGACTGGAAGGGCAACGACTGGACGCCCGAGTCCGGGACGCCCGCCGCGCACCCCAACGCCCGTTTCACCACGCCCGCCGCGCAGTGCCCGATCATCGCGCCGGAGTGGGAGGACCCCAGGGGCGTGCCGATCTCGGCGATCCTCTTCGGCGGGCGCCGGGCCACCGCCGTTCCGCTGGTCACCGAGTCGTTCGACTGGAACCACGGCGTCTTCCTCGGCGCCAACGTGGCCTCCGAGAAGACCGCCGCCGCCGAGGGCAAGGTCGGCGAGCTGCGCCGCGACCCCTTCGCCATGCTGCCGTTCTGCGGCTACAACATGGGCGACTACATGGGGCACTGGGTCGACGTGGCCAAGGACAAGGACCAGTCCAAGCTGCCGAAGATCTACTACGTCAACTGGTTCCGCAAGGACGACGACGGCAGGTTCGTCTGGCCCGGCTTCGGCGAGAACGGCCGCGTCCTGAAGTGGATCGTGGAGCGCCTGGAGGGCACGGCGGACGGCGTCGAGACCCCGATCGGCGTGCTGCCGACCAAGGAGTCCCTTGACACCGAAGGCCTCGACCTCGCCGACGCCGACCTGGAGTTCCTGCTCGGCGTCGACAAGGAGGTGTGGCGCGAGGAGGCGGCGCTCGTCCCCGAGCACCTGAACACCTTCGGCGACCATACGCCCGCCGAGCTGTGGGACCAGTACCGGGCGCTGGTGCGGCGCCTGGGCTGAGCTCCGTCCCCACCCAGCACCGTCCCCACCCAGCTCCGTCCCCACCCAGCTCCGTGGCCGGTCCGACTAGCCCTGACCCGCGAAGTCGTCACGAAGGCCGGTCACGTAGGGGGTCTCCCCGCGCTCCAGTAGCTCTTCGTACCCCGGAGCGCGGGGAAGCCCCGCTCGGGCCGGGTCCCCGCACAACGGCGTGCGACGGACCCGGCCCTTCGGCATGCGACGGACCCCCGGCCCTCCGGCGTGCGACGATCCGGGGCCTCCGGCCGGCCGGTCAGTCCTCCGAGCGGTCCGAGAGGTACCGCGTGTGCGACTCCTGGCGCCGGACCTCGGCGTCCCGCAGCCGCTCCGTCAGCCGTTCCGCCTCCTCCCGCAGCAGTGCCAACTGCCGCTCCAGATGCCGCTCCGGCGGCTCGTGCCCCGGCGCCATCCGCGTCCACCAGCGGGTCCGCACGTAGGCGTCCACCGCTTCCGGCACGTCCCGCCGCACCGCCCGGGACACCGTGTGCAGACCGTCCGGGTCGGCCGCCAGCACCTCGGCGACCCAGCCGGGCTCCAGCAGCGCGGCCAGCAGCCCGGTCAGTTCGGCCAGCCGCTCCCCGGCGTCCGGCGGCAGCTCCACGTCCGCCAGATAACCGCGCAGCCGCCCGAAGTCGCCGCGCACCTCCTCCAGCTGGGCCGACGGCTCCGGGAAGCCGGGCGGTGCGGCCCGCTCCGGCGGGGCGAGCAGCGCACCGGCGCCGTACAGTCCCGCGACGACCACCGGCCAGTACGGCCCCGCCACGCCGGTGAAGGTCAGCACCACGCCCGCCAGCCCGCAGGCACTGCCGGCCAGGTTCTTGCGGGACTCCAGGTAGGCGACGACCCGGCCGCCGCCCCTACTGGTAGCCACGGATCTCCTCGAAGGCGCCGTCCAGGGACCCCTTCTGCGCGTCGAAGAGCCGGCCGCCGGTGAGTTCGGCGATGTGCGTCAGCTCGGCGCGGTCGGAGTCGCCGAACAGGATGGGGAACACCGGGATCTCCTGCCGCTCCCCGTTCAGCGAGGCGTAGAAGCGGTCGAACCCGGCCGCGTCGGTGCCGGTGGTGTTCTCGCCGTCCGTCATCAGCACGATCGACGTGAACGCGTCCCGCCCGCCGGCGAGATGGCCGTACGCCTTCTCCAGCGAGGTGTAGACCGCCGTGTCGCCCTCGGCGGTCAGGCGCGCGGTGTCCCGGCGGATGCCCTCGAGACCGGAGCCGGGGTCGGCGGGGTCCACCACATGGGTCGCCACCCGCTTCACGTCCGAGCCGAACGGCATCAGCGTCACCTCCTCGCGGTCGCGGAAGTCCCCGGTGAGTGCGGTGAGCGCGGTCTTCAGCCGTGCCAGCCGCTCGCCCGCCATCGAGCCGGACGTGTCGAGGACGTACACCGTGCGGGACGGGCGGCGCAGCTCGTTCTCGTACGCGTCGAGCAGGCCGTCGGCGACGGAGCGCGAGCCGGGGGAGGGCAGTTCGCGCCGCCGGCCCGTGTCCAGGCCGGTGGCGGGCGGCACGGAGGTGAGGACCGGGCGGCGGTGCGTGGTGCGGGTGATCTCCCGCTGGATCTCCGGCGTGCGCAGCGCCTCGGCGAGCCGCCGGACGTCGTCGCGGGTGGCCTCGTCCGTGGACGCGAGGGTGGAGAGCGGGTAGTCGGCGGTGAGCACGCCGTCGGTGGGGCGGATCACGGTGAGGCCCGGGATGCCCATGAGGACCGACTCGTAGTTCAGCAGCGCGTCCACGTTCCCGCGCCGCTCGTACGCCGCCGCCAGCCAGCCCGACGAACCCGAGGTCAGCTGCTGCCCGGTGAAGAACTCCCGCAGCCTGGGCGTCGCCTTGGCCACGTCGGCGTCGGTGAGCGCGGACTGGGCGCCGGAGAGCGCGGAGGCGACCGAGACGAGGGTGGCGAAGCCGGAGTTGGAGCGCGCCGGGTCGGTCATGCCGTAGGTGAGCTTCCCGTCGGTGACGGCCTGCTCCACCTGGGACCAGGTGACCGACCCGGGCCGCCAGTCCAGCCGCCGCACGGTGGCGTCCTTGACCCCGATCGCGACCGGGCTGGCCATCACCGGAGTCTCGGAGACGATCCGCTCCGCCGCCTCGGGGCGCAGCCGCAGCGAGTCGTTGGAGGACAGCCACACGGCGTCGTACCGCCCGTCCGTCGTGCCCTTCGCCAGCAGGTCCACGGCGTCCAGGGTGCCGATGGGGGTGAGCCGGACGGTGAGGCCGGTGTCCTCGCGGACCCGGTCGAGCACCGGCTTCATGTCGCTCAGTTCGCTGGAGGCCAGGACGCGCAGGGTGCCGGGCCCGGCGCTGCCCGGGACTCCGGGAGTCGGTGCCCCGTCCGGCCCGCGCCCGTCCTCCCGCGTGGTGCAGGCGGTGAGGAGGGCGAGCGCGGTGAGGCAGAGGGCGAGGACGCGTCTCATGCGAGGCCCCCGTCCCGGGAGGCGTCCAGGGCGCCCCGTGACCGGCTGCGCTCCAGATACGCGTTGGCGTGCCGCAGTTCACCGGTCAGGGACTCCACGGTCGCCGCCATCGCCTCCGTGGCCTGCGCCTTGTAGGAGTCGATGGTGTCGAGGGTGCGGTAGATCTGCTGGAAGGCGGCGCGCAGGGTCTCCACGCCCACCGCGGGGTCGGCGGCGATGCGCTGGATCTCCCCGCTCTGGGTGGCGAGCATCTCCGCGTTGCCCCGGATCAGGTCCTCCGTCGTCCCGCGCAAGGCGTCGACCTGCTCGATCACCTTCTTCTGGTGATCGAGCGCGGTGGTCAGCATCACGGAGATCCGCAGGGCCGACACCGTGGTCGTGGCCGCCCGGTCGACGCCCTTGACCAGCTCCTCGTTGGCCCGGCGCACGACGTCCATCGCGAGGTAGCCCTGGGCGCACACCGCGAGCTGGGTGAGCAGGTCCTGGTGCTTCTGCCGGACCGGGAAGAGGACGTCGGCGCGCAGGGCGTCGGCGGCCTGCGGATCGCCCGGCTCGACCCCGGCGACGTGCTCCTGCACGGCCGCGTCGAGGGCCTCGGTGAGCACGACGTACTCCTGGAGCTTGCCCATGGTCTCCCACAGCCGGACCCGCTCGGTCTGCAACGCCGCGTTGTCGCGCCGCAGTTCGTCCTGCCCGCCGCGCAGTGAGCCGACGATCCGGTTCAGGGTGTTCTGGGCGGAGGCGTACTTGGCGACGTGGTCGCGCAGCCGGTTGCCGCCGGGCAGCCGCGAAAGGAGCTTGCGGCCCTTCGACGCGGGCAGGTCGCGCGGGTCCAGGTCCTCCACCACGCGCCGCAGCTCCACCAGGGAGCCCGCCACCCGGGTCTGGGCGTCGCCGCCCTTGTCGGGCAGGCTGCGCACCGTGCGTTCCAGCATGCGGTTGGACTGCGCGGCCGCGGTGCGCATCTCGGCGGCGCCCAGGCCGGTGATCTCGCCGACCTTGCCGGCGAACTCGGGCGAGCGGGCGTCCAGCGCGGCGAGTCCGTCCACGTAGGCGGCGGCCTTGCGCGCCATGTCGGCGCGGGCCGCCTCGTCGAGGGGCACGAGACCGCCGGCCCGCTCCCGCGGTACGGGGGCGACGGGCTCGGGCGGGGTGAGAGTGAGCGTGAGGTCGTGGTCGGTGCCGTTCACGTGGCCGAATCCCCCTGTGGGCCGATGGAGTTCCGCTGCTGGTCCGGTCGTGTCCGCCGGGCGTCGGGCCGGCCGGTGGTCGCGGGCCGTCATCCGCGTGCCCTGACGGCCATCTCGCGCAGCACCTCGGACGTGGGCACCGGCGCCTGCCGGACGCCGGTCAGCCGCTGGTTGAGATACGCGGTGTGGGCCTCGGTGGCCCGGGTGAACTCGGCGGACGCGCCCTGCGGCCGGAACCCGTGCCGGACGGCCAGTCGCCGCAGCTCCGGGTCGGCGGACAGGAGTTCGCCCAGTTCCCGGCCCGCGTCGGTGAGCGGTACGACGGTGTGGTCGCTGGTGGCGGTGGTGTCCGGGTAGAGGACGACCAGGTCCGAGACGGCGTCCCCGCCCTCCCCGAGCAGCGCGGCCACCTGCGACTCGTACGCCAGCACCAGCGGTTCGCCGACGCCGCTGGTGAAGTCCCGGAAGGTGGCGTCCGAGCTGGACTTCTGGGCGCCCTGCACCTGGACCAGCCTGCGCAGCAGGGGCGCCGTACGGTCCAGGCCGGCGTCGTTCGACACCACGCGGTCGCCGTTCGCGACGTAGGAGGCGGCGGCCAGGTAGAGCGCGCCGGAGTTGGAGGTCTCCGGGTCCGTGGTCGCGACGTACAGCGTCCCGGTCAGCTCGGTGTGCCGGTCGGCGCCCTTGAGCTGCTGCCAGGTGCGGCCGGCGCGGGCGGCGTCGAGGTAGGCGTCCATCCTGAGGGTGCCGCCCCGGCTGCGCTCCAGTGTCGCGATCCCGTTCGCCGCGAGGACCGCCGCGGTGGAGCGGTGGGTCACCACGACGAGCGGCGAGTAGAAGGGCCGGGGCAGCGGCTTGCGTACGCCGTACTTGCCGGCGAGTTCGTCGGCCGGGGCCTGGCTGGACGGGAAGGCGAGGTCGTAGCCCTTGAGGTCCAGCTCCTCCATGGCCCAGGACCCGGAGGTCTCGGCCCGCACGGTGTAGCCCTTGGCGGCGAGGGCCTTCACCACTTCGGGGTCGGCGAAGAACTGCGCCTTCTCCGACCCGATGACCATGCGCACGGTCTTCGTTGCCGTGCCTGTCTCCTCGTTGTCCCGGCCCGCGACGGCGGCAGCCACCACGCCGCCGATCAGCAGGACCGCGAGGACGATTCCAGCGATTCGTCTCACGCGGCGAGCGTGCTCCCGGAATCAGACGTTCCGGGCGGGTCCCGGTGAACGGGAGGTGACCGCGTCATACCGGTATGCAACGGGAACCGCCCACTCCGCCCGCCGGCAACGCCCCGGCGGGCGTCAAGCATGCGCCGCTCTCCGCGCGGTACTCGGAGGGACGCGGTCGAGGGGCACCCGGAGGTCCGCGGCCGCGGAGAACAGGGAAAGGGAGAGGGATCCGCCATGGCAGACGGTGATGACTTCTACAAGCGGGACCGGCCGCGGGACCCCGACCCGCAGCTGAAGGAGGACCGCCCGCGCGGTGGCGGCCCGGAGGATCCGGACGGCCGCGGTACCTGGCCCGTGTGGGCGATCATCCTCGTGATCCTCCTGGGCTTCGTCGTCCTGACGGTGCTCTTCGGCTGATCCGGCGGGCGGACGGGCGCGCGGACGTACGGGCGCGGACGTACGGACGCGGACGTGTGGCACCCGGTCCGCGCGTCGCTGCGGGTGCGCGCGGACCGGGGCCGTTCGGGGGCCCGGGAGGGCTCAGCGGGACGCGAGCGGGCGCGGCTCCAGGGCCGCGGAGTGCGCGTCCATGCGCTCGGCGGTCAGGATCGCGACCGCCGTGTCGGCGCGGGAGGCCGCGACGACCAGGGCGCGGGCCGCCAGGGTGTGCGCCCGCCGGTGCAGGGCCGTCGGACGCGGCTCCTGGCGGGTGGCGGCGACTTGCAGCCGGACCGGCGCCTGGCCTCCCCGCAGCCGGGTCACCTGCTCGGCGAGCCGCTCGGCGGCGGCGTCCAGGCCGGTGTCCGGGGTCAGCGCGCGCAGCTCGTCGGTGGCGGCGAGCAGCGCCGCGAGGTGGCCGGCTAGCTGGATGTCCAGCTCCTCGTCCCGGGAGCGGCGGGGGAAGTCCGTGGGGGTGCCGGCCATCGTGCTGTGGACCGACTTGCTGCGGATCGGCTCGTACATGGATGGCCTCCTGAGTGCTTCAGGAAACCATCCTACATTAGATCGAATCTAAAGTTGATGGCGTTCGGGGTGCTTGCGGTACTCGGGGTACTCGGGGTACTCGGGGTACTCGCGGTGCTCGGTGCGGCACTCAGTGCTGGCCGTACCCGTCCAGGAAGTTCCCGATCCGGCTCACCGCCTCGCGCAGATCCGCGGCCGTCGGCAGGGTCACCACCCGGAAGTGGTCGGGCTCGGGCCAGTTGAAGCCGGTGCCCTGGACCACCATGATCTTCTCCTGGCGCAGCAGGTCCAGGACCATCCGCCGGTCGTCCTTGATCTTGAAGACCTTGGGGTCGAGCCGCGGGAAGAGATACAGCGCGCCCTTCGGCTTCACGCAGGTCACGCCGGGAATGCTGGTCAGCGCCTCGTGGGCGGCGTCCCGCTGCTCGCGCAGCCGCCCGCCCGGCAGCACCAGCTCGTTGATGGTCTGCCGCCCGCTGAGCGCCGCGACCACGCCGTGCTGGCCCGGCATGTTGGCGCACAGGCGCATGTTCGCCAGGATCGTCAGGCCCTCGATGTAGGACTCGGCGTGCGCGCGCGGCCCGGACACCGACATCCAGCCGACCCGGTATCCGGCCACCCGGTACGCCTTCGACATGCCGTTGAAGGTGAGGGTGAGCAGGTCGGGGGCGATCGCGGCGGTCGCGGTGTGGGTGGCGTCGTCGTAGAGGATCTTGTCGTAGATCTCGTCGGAGCAGACCAGCAGGTTGTGCCGGCGCGCGATGTCCGTCAGCCCGCGCAGCATCGCGTCGTCGTAGACCGCGCCCGTCGGGTTGTTCGGGTTGATGATCACCAGCGCCTTGGTGCGGTCGGTGATCTTCCGCTCCACGTCCGCGAGGTCGGGCATCCAGTCGGACTGCTCGTCGCAGCGGTAGTGCACCGCCGTACCGCCGGAGAGTGAGACGGCGGCCGTCCACAGCGGGTAGTCGGGGGCCGGGACGAGGACCTCGTCGCCGTCGTCGAGCAGGCCCTGCATCGCCATCACGATCAGCTCGGAGACGCCGTTGCCGATGAAGACGTGCTCGACGTCCGTCTCGATGCCCAGGGTCTGGTTGTGCATGACGACCGCACGGCGCGCCGCCAGCAGGCCCTTCGCGTCGCCGTAGCCGTGCGCCGTGGAGACGTTGCGGAGGATGTCCTCCAGGATCTCCGGCGGGCACTCGAAGCCGAAGGCGGCCGGATTGCCGGTGTTCAGCTTCAGGATGCGGTGCCCGGCCGCCTCCAGCCGCATCGCCTCCTCGAGCACCGGGCCCCGGATCTCGTAACAGACGTTGGCGAGCTTGGTCGACTGGATCACCTGCATGTCCGCGAGCTTACGACCCGGTTACGACCCATGGGCCGTGTCTTCCACCACGTGAGACGCCCCCGTCCGGGTGGTCCCGGCCGCCGGTGACGGTGTCCGGTGGGCCGGTTCGCGCCAACTGGCGGCCGGTTACCGGCCCTTGTCCGCACCCCTCTCCGTCATGAGAATGCTCATGACAATGCGGTGCCGCCCGGACGATCTCCGGCCGGTGCCCTCCATAGAGGGGACCCCCACATGAACAAGCCTCTCCTTGCCGCGCTCGCCACCCTGGCCGTCACCGGGATCGGCGTGGCACCGGCGGCCGCGTCAACCGCGGCACCCGCGGCTCCTGAGTCACCCGCGTCAACCGCGGCGCCCGCCGCCCGCGCCGTGTCCTTCGCCGGCACCGTCGCGCTCAGCAACTGCTCCGGCTCCCTCGTGCGCCTGCCCGCCTCCGAGGACGACGACCCGGCGCTGGTCATGTCCAACGGCCACTGCCTGGAGACCGGCTTCCCGGCGGCCGGTGAGGTCGTCGTGGACCAGCCCTCCAGCCGCACTTTTGGGCTGCTCAACGCCTCCGGCACCCGCGTCGGCACCCTGCGGGCCGACAAGATCGCCTACGCGACGATGACCGACACGGACGTCTCGCTCTACCAGCTCACCAGCACATACGCCCAGATCCGCGGCTCCTACGGGATCAGCCCGCTCACCCTGAACGACACCCGTCCTGCGGCCGGCACCGCGATCACCGTCGTCTCCGGCTACTGGAAGCGCACCTACGCCTGCGACATCGACGGGTTCGCGTACCGCCTGAAGGAGGGGGAGTGGACCTGGAAGGACTCGGTCCGCTACACCTCCGCCTGTCAGACCATCGGCGGTACCTCGGGATCGCCCGTCGTCGACGACGCCACCGGCAACGTCATCGCCGTCAACAACACGGGCAACGAGGACGGCGGGCGCTGCACCGACAACAACCCCTGCGAGGTCGCCGAGGACGGCACCGTCACGGTCCGCGAGGGCATCAACTACGGCCAGCAGACCTACCAGATCCCCGCGTGCTTCGCCCTCGACAACAAGCTCGACCTCTCGCGCAGCGGCTGCGCCCTGCCCAAGCCGTAGGGCCTGCCCGGCAGGGCTCAGCGCGGAACCCGGCGCACCGACCGTCCGGCCAGCACGTCGGTGCGCCGCCCGTCCTCCATCACGAAACGCCCGTCGACCAGCACGTACGGGATGCCCGTGGGCAGCACCCGCGGCTCCTCGAACGAGCTGCCCGCGGCCACCGTCGCCGGGTCGAAGAGCACCAGGTCGGCCCGGTACCCCTCGCGGACCAGACCCCGGTCCGGCAGCCGCAGCCGGGCCGCCGGGCGCGAGGTGAGGTGGGCGACGCACTCCTCCAGCGGGAGCACGCCCAGCTCGCGCACGTAGTGGCCCAGGTAGTGCGGGAAGGTGCCGTAGGCGCGCGGGTGCGGCTTGGCGCCCTGGAGGATGCCGTCGGAGCCGCCGGTGTGGACGCGGTGCCGCATGATCGCGCGCACGTTCTCCTCGTGGCCGACGTGCTGGAGGATGGTCGGCGCCAGCCGGTCGGCGAGGAGCAGGTGCCGGGCGACCGTCCACGGGCTCTCGCCACGCAGCCGGGCCGACTCCAGCACCGTGCGGCCGACGTACTCGGCGAGCGCCGGGTCGCCCGTGCCGGAGATCTCGATCGTCTCCCACTCCATGGGCACGCCGTGGGAGCCGTCGGAGCCGATCTCCTCCATGTGGTGCCGGATCCGCTCGGCGGTGTCGTCGTCCGCCAGCCGCTCCAGGATCCGCTCCGGGCCGCCCTCGCTCGCCCAGCTCGGCAGCAG
The DNA here is from genome assembly GCF_044327745.1 of Streptomyces sp. NPDC018026. NCBI lineage: Bacteria > Bacillati > Actinomycetota > Actinomycetes > Kitasatosporales > Streptomycetaceae > Streptomyces > Streptomyces sp. NPDC018026. Next base: position 95,300 of record NZ_JBIRFY010000016.1, on the reverse strand, counting down.
CGCCACCAGGGTGGTGCAGCCGGGGGTGTACGGATAGGTGTCGAGGGTGATGTCGGCGCCGCCCGCTAGTGCCTCGTCGAGCAGGGTCAGCAGCTCGGGCGCCTTGCCCTTGTTCACGCCGAAGTTCATGGTGGCGTGCGCCAGGTGCAGCGGGCAGCCCGCCTCCCGGGTCAGCTCCACCATCTCCTCGTACGCCTTCAGGGCCCCCGCCCCGTACGAGCGGTGGTGCGGGCAGTAGTAGCCGCCGTACGACGCCACCACCCGGCACAGCTCGGTCAGCTCGGCGTCCTTGGCGTACATGCCGGGCGTGTAGGTCAGCCCCGACGACATGCCGACCGCGCCCTGCTCCAGGCCCTCGGCGACCAGGCGCCGCATGTGCTCCAGCTCCGCCTCCGTCGCCTCCCGGTCGTCCCAGCCGACGGCGAGGGCGCGCACCGTGCCCTGCGGGATCAGGTAGGCGGCGTTGACGGCGATGCCCCGGTCGAGCCGGTCCAGGTACTCGCCGACCGACCGCCAGTCGAAGTCGACGTCGTCCCCGTGGCCGTTCCACCCGGCGATCGCCCGGCGCACCTCGCCGAGGGTGCGGTCGTCGACCGGCGCGTACGACAGCCCGTCCTGGCCGATGACCTCCAGGGTGACGCCCTGGGCGGCCTTGGCGCTGTGGTCGGGGTCCCGCAGCAGCGCCAGGTCGCTGTGGGCGTGCATGTCGATGAAGCCGGGGGACAGGACCAGACCCTCGGCGTCCAGCTCGCGGCGCGCCTTGGGGCGCTGGCAGCCGGCGGCCGCCGCCTCCTTGACGATCGAGACGATCCGGCCGCCGTCGACCACGACGTCGGCGCGGTAGGAGTCGCCGCCGGAGCCGTCCACGACGTCGGCGTCCCTGATGACCAGCTCTTCCATGCCTGACTCCTCCTGGATCCCGTGCCGGGTCCTCTAGAAGAACGTGCGGATGTAGTCGACGACCGTGCCGTCCGCCTGCGCGACCGGGATCAGCTGCCACTTGTCGAAGGAGGTGCACGGGTGGGACAGGCCCGCCCCGACCCAGTCGCCCACCGCCAGGTCCGCCTCCCCGCTCGTGCGCAGCCAGGCGTGCTGGTCGGACAGACCGGTCACCTCGATGCCGGTCGCCGGGCGCTCCGGACCGCCGTCCGCGGGGCGCACCACCTGGGCGAAGGGCAGATGGAGGTCGTACGCCGCATCCCGCTTGCCCGCGTTGGTGAACGCCTGCCCGGGGGAGGGGCGGGAGACGACCTGGCTCCACAGCCGGAAGGCGGGCTCCAGGGCGCCCTCCTCGGGGACCCGGTTGAAGGGGGTCAGCTCGCGGTAGTGGCCGTCGTCGTGGGAGACGTACGCGCCCGAGCGCAGCAGCTTCAGGACGGGCAGGGAGAGGCCGGGGACCTCGGCGAACACGTCGGCGACCGCGTCGAACCAGGCGCTGCCGCCCGCGCTCAGCACGATCTCGTCGAGGCCCCTCCCGGCGAACCGCCCGGCCTTGTCGAAGTCGGCGGCCAGCGCGACCAGCCGCCGCAGCCACGCATGCACGCGCTCCGGGTCGGCGTCCGGCACCTCGCCCTCGTACCCGGCGACACCGGCCAGCCGCAGCGTCCGGGTGCCGGCCACCGCGTCGGCGACCGCCGCGCAGTCGGCCTCGGTGCGCGCACCGGTCCGGGCGCCCGCACCGGCGCCCAGCTCGACCACGACGTCCACCGGGCGGCGGGCCCCCGCCCCGGACAGGGCCGCGTCCATCAGCTCGACGCCGCGCACGGAGTCGGCGTAGCAGACGAAGCGGAAGCCGGGGTCGGCGTCCAGCTCGGCCGAGATCCAGCGCAGGGCGGCCGCGTCGACAAGTTCGTTGGCCAGGAAGACCCGCTGGACGCCGAACGCCCGCGCCACCCGGACCTGGTGCGGCACGGCGAGGGTGATGCCCCAGGCGCCGTGCTCGATCTGGCGGTGGAAGAGCTGCGGCGCCATGGACGTCTTGCCGTGCGGCGCGAAGGCGAGGCCGTGCCGGGCGGAGTACGTCTCCATGAGCTTCAGGTTGTGCTCCAGGCGCTCGGCGGACAGCGCGAGGACGGGGGTGGTGAAACCGCCGGTGAAGAGGTTGCGGCGCTGTGCGGCCAGCTCGGCGAGGGTCAGGCCGTACGCGTCCGGCGGGAGGCCCTTGAAGCGGTGGTCGACACGCTCCCCGGCCAGCTCGGCGAGGGCTTCGCGGCCGCCTGCGGGGCCGTTGTCGAGGGCCATGGAGCCTCCCTGATCTGATCCGTTGCAAATCCTGCAACGATCGTTGCGTATATCGCTTACTGCTGTCTAACATCTCGGCGAACGCGGGGTCAACGGAGTCGCCGCCCGCGAGACGCGAAGAGGAGCCAGGACCATCGTGACCGTTGACGGACCCCGCAGCACCGCCCCCGACGTCGTGGACGTCGTCGCGCTCGGCGAGTCCATGGTCACCTTCCTGCCCTCCCGGCCCGGACGCCTCGCCGACGTCCCCTCCTTCGACCGCGCCATCGGTGGCGCCGAGTCCAACGTGGCCTGCGGGCTCGCCGCCGCCGGACACTCCGCCCGCTGGGTCGGCCGGGCCGGCGCCGACGGCTTCGGCGACCACCTCGTCGAGGCGATCGGCGCCTACGGCGTCGACGTCTCCGCCGTACGCCGCGACCCCGCCCGCCCCACCGGCATCTACTTCCGCACCGCGGGCGACCGTGCCACCGACGCGCACGAGGTGGCCTACTACCGGGCGGGTTCGGCCGCCTCCGCGATGTCCGTGGACACCATGGACCTCGACGCGATCCGCTCCGGCCGCGTCCTGCACCTGTCCGGCATCACCCCCGCGCTCTCCGCCGACTGCCTCGGCCTGACGCGCGAGCTGACCGCCCGCGGCCCCGGCCGCCCCCTCGTCTCCTTCGACGTCAACCACCGCCCGGGCCTGTGGCGCGACGCCGCGCACGGACACGGCCCCGAGGTGCTCCTGGAACTGGCCCGCGGCGCCGACCTGGTCTTCGTCGGCGACGACGAGGCACGGGACGCCTGGGGCCTCGGCGGACCCGAGGCCGTCCGCGCCGCGCTGCCGGAGCCGGAGCTGCTCGTCGTCAAACAGGGCGCGAGCGGCGCCACCGCCTTCCACCGCACCGGCACCGGCACCGGCACCGGCACCGACGAGGTCACCTCCGTGCCCGCCCTGCACGTCGACGTCGTCGCCGCCGTCGGCGCGGGCGACGCCTTCGCCGCCGGGTTCCTCTCCGCCACCCTGCGCGGGAAGCCCGTACGCGAGCGCCTGCGGCACGGCCACCTCTGGGCCGCCGCCGCCCTCACCGTCCCCGCCGACCTCGCCGCACCCCCCGCCCGCGGCCACGCCGACCGCCTCGTCGCCCTCGACGACGCCGCGTGGGGGAGACTGCGACTCGGCCCCGGCTGGACACAGGACGTCCGAGGGGCCGACGAGGAGGTACGCACACCATGAGCCAGACCGTCGACCGCGCGCTCAGCATCCTGCCGCTGCTCGCCGAGGGCCCCGCCGACCTGGGCCGGGTCGCCGAGCGCCTGGGCGTGCACAAGTCCACGGCCCTGCGGCTGCTGCGCACCCTCCACGAGCACGGCTTCGTCTACCGGCAGTCCGACCAGCGCTACCGCCTCGGCGCCCGGCTCATCTCCCTCGCCCAGGAGGCGATGGAGAACCTCGACGTCCGCGAGATCGCCCACCCCCACCTCGTACGCCTCAACGAACAGGTCGGACACACCGTCCACCTCGCCGTCCACGAGGAGGACGAGGTCCTCTACATCGACAAGGTCGAGAGCCGCTACCCGGTCCGCATGTACTCCCGGATCGGCAAGCCCGTCGCCATCACCGTCGCGGCCGTCGCCAAGCTGCTGCTGGCCGACCTTCCCGAGGACGAGCGCCGGGCCGTGGCCGAGCAGCTCGACTACCCCATGTACACGGCCCGTTCGACACCGAACGCCGACGGGTTCCTCAAGGAACTCGCCAAGGTGCGCGAACAGGGCTGGGCCACCGACCTCGGTGGCCACGAGGAGTCCATCAACTGCGTCGCCGCGCCCATCCGGGGCGCCGACGGCCGGGTGGTCGCCGCCATGTCGGTCTCCGCGCCGAACGTGGTCGTCACCGCCGAGGAACTCCTCACCCTGCTCCCGCTGGTGCGCCGTACGGCGGACGCCATCAGCGGCGAGTACTCCGGCAGGACCCCAGCCAAGGAAGTCACCGCATGACCGACAAGATCGCTCTCGTCCCCGCGACCCACACCGTCCCCCCGGCGAAGTTCAGCCACGGCGTGAAGAAGGGCAACATCCTCCAGGTCGCCGGCCAGGTCGGCTTCCTCCCCCACGAGGAGGGCAAGGCCCCCACCCCGGCCGGCCCGACCCTGCGCGAGCAGACCCTCCAGACCCTCGCCAACGTCAAGGCGATCCTGGAGGAGGGCGGCGCCTCCTGGGACGACGTGATGATGCTCCGCGTCTACCTCACGGACGTGGACCACTTCGCCGAGATGAACGAGATCTACAACGCCTACTTCGAGGAGCAGGGCCTCACCCAGCCGCCCGCCGCCCGCACGACCGTCTACGTCGGTCTGCCCGCGGGCCTCCTCATCGAGATCGACGCGCTCGCCGTCCTCGGCTGACCGTCCTCTCCGCTCCACCCGCCCGACTGTCTGTGAACGGCACGGCGCCCACCCTTCAGGGCGCCGTGCCGCGCTCCTCCCTGCCCGAAAGCTCCATGTACTTATCCAGAGGACCCCCGTATGTCCTACTCGTCCCTCCCGCTCGCCGCCGCCTCCGAGACCCCACCCCACACCGGCGGTCTGCTCACCCTGATCGACGGCACCGCCGGTCTGCTGACCGTCGCCGCCATCGGCATCGCGCTGCTGCTCTACCTCATCATCAAGGTGCGGCTGCAGCCCTTCGTCGCCCTGCTCGCCGTCTCCATAGCCGTCGGCCTGCTCGCCGGCCTGTCGGTCACCGAACTCTTCGGCACCGTCCAGAAGTCCGACGCCGTCTCGACCATCGAGTCCGGCATGGGCGGCATCCTCGGCCACGTCGCCATCATCATCGGCCTGGGCACCATGCTCGGCGCGATCCTCGAAGTCAGCGGCGGCGCCCAGGTACTGGCCTCACGCCTCCTCGGCCTCTTCGGGGAGAAGCGCGCCCCGCTCGCCATGGGCCTGACCGGTCTGATCTTCGGCATCCCGGTCTTCTTCGACGTGGGCATCTTCGTCCTCGCGCCCATCGTCTACGCCGCCGCCAAGCGCTCCGGCAAGTCGATCCTGCTCTACTGCCTGCCGCTGCTGGCCGGTCTCTCCATGACCCACGCCTTCCTGCCGCCGCACCCCGGCCCGGTGGCCGCCGCCGGACTGCTGAACGTCAAGCTCGGCTGGATCATCCTCATGGGCATCGTCTGCGGCATCCCCGCCGTCCTCGCCGCCTGGGTGTTCTCCGCCTGGATCGGCCGCCGCATCTTCGTGCCCGTGCCGCAGGACATGGTCGAGGCGTCCGAGGAGGCCAAGCAGGCCGTCATCGAGGAGCAGCGCAAGGCCGGCGTCGCGCCGAACGAGAGCCCGGTCGCGCTGGGCACCGTCCTCGGCATCATCGGCACCCCGCTGGTCCTGATCCTCGCCGCGACCTTCTCCTCCATCGCCCTGGACCCGTCCACCCTGCGCTCGGTGATCGAGTTCTTCGGCAACCCGTTCGTCGCCCTGACCATCGCCCTGCTCCTCGCCTACTACCTGCTCGGCATCCGGCGCGGCTGGTCCCGCAAGTCCCTGGAGACCGTCTCGACGGCCTCGCTGAAGCCGGTCGGCAACATCCTGCTGGTGGTCGGCGCGGGCGGGGTCTTCGGCGCCGTCCTCAAGGCCAGCGGCGTCGCCCAGGCACTCTCCGACACCTTCAACGACGTCGGCCTGCCGGTGATCGTCCTCGCCTACCTGATCTCCGTGGTGCTGCGGGTCGCGCAGGGCTCGGCGACGGTGGCCATCGTGACGACGGCGGGCATCGTGGCGCCGCTGCTCGCCGAGGGCGACCACTCGCAGGCGTTCGTCGCGCTGGTCATCATGGCCATCTCGGCGGGCTCCATCTTCGCCTCGCACGTCAACGACGGCGGCTTCTGGATGGTCGCCAAGTACTTCGGCATCAGCGAGCGGGACACGCTCAAGACGTGGACCGTGCTGGAGAGCGTCCTGTCGGTCGCCGGGTTCGTGGTGGCGGCGGTGGTGAGCCTGTTCGTGTAGGCGTCTGATAACGAAGTTGGGGCTGGCTGTGCCCGACACAGGATCGTCGACCATACTGCCCGCGTGGAGCAGCGCAGAGGATCGACGAGCCAGCCCCTGGAAGGCGCCGGATTCGACCCGGCATTCATCCCCGGGCTCACCGCCCCCGTGTCCGGTGAGCCCGAGGACGTGAGACGCGACGAGGCGGAGAAGGACGCCGACGCGGATTCCGCGGAGACCGCGGAGACCTCGGCCGCCGGCGAACCGCCCGCAGCGGACGCTGAGGACGTCGAGGACGCCGAGGACGCCGAGGACGTCGAGGACGACCGGGAGCCGGAGGACGAGGCCCCCGTGGACGGCCCCGTCTTCGAGGCCGCCGACCGCCGTGCCAAGATCGTCGCCGACCACAAGGGCGTACGCCTCTCCCTCGACGACCAGGGCTGCGAGTTCCGCTGGGACGAGGTCGGGGCCGTCGAGACGGAGACCGGCCGCTTCGGCAAGCGATTCACGGTCACGGTGCACACGCCGGACCGCCGCTGGTACCCGATCGAGATCGAGGCCGCCTCCCGAAGCCGTTTCGCCGAGTGGGAATCGGCCCTGGACGAGGTCCTGGACGCGTACTTCGAGGACGGCGAGGCGGAAGCCGGAACCGAGCCGGAGGCCGAAGCGGAGGCCGAAGAGACGGCGGACACGACAGAGAAGGACGCAGAGGGCGCCAAGGAGGCCAAGGAGGCCGAGGCGGCCAAGGAGGCCAAGGCCCGTGCCGAGTAAGCGTTTCGGGTGAAGATCCGTGCACGCCCTCTTGCCGCACCGGCGGGCATGGGCTTTCTTGACCCCCATGGCGGACACCACGGGCAACACCCCGGACGCACGCGTATCGGCCGGGGCCGACCAGGCCCCCCGTAAGTCCAGTTGGCGCTACATCGGCCCCGGCATCGTCGTCGCCGCGACCGGTGTGGGCGCCGGCGACCTCGTGGCCACCCTCATCGCGGGCAGCAACTTCGGCTACACCCTGCTGTGGGCGGCGGTCATCGGCTGCCTCGTGAAGATCTCCCTCGCCGAGGCGTGCGGCCGCTGGCACCTGGCCACCGGCCGCACCCTCTTCGACGGCTGGGCCAGCATCGGCTCCTGGACCACGTGGTTCTTCGCGATCTACGCCGTCATCTGGGGCTTCGTCTACGGCGCCGCGGCGATGTCGTCCAGCGCCCTCCCCCTCCAGGCCCTCTTCCCGGACGTCATGGACCTCGAATGGTGGGGCATCGCCTGCGGTCTGGTGGGCCTGGTCTTCGTCTGGTTCAACAAGTACAACGTCTTCGAGAAGGTCATGACGGTCCTGGTGGGCGTCATGTTCGTGATCACGCTGTACCTGGCGATCCGCGTCACGCCCAACCTGGGCGACGCCTTCGCAGGGCTCCTCCCGGTCCTGCCGGACGAGAAGGACTCGGTCCTCAACACCCTGGGCCTGATCGGCGGCGTGGGCGGCACCATCACGCTGGCCGCCTACGGCTACTGGGTCAACGCCAAGGGCTGGACCAACACCGGCTGGATGAAGGTCATGCGGCTGGACAACCGGGTCGCCTACGCCACGACGGGCATCTTCGTCGTCGCGATGCTCCTCGTCGGCGCCGAACTGCTCCACTCGGCAGGCATCGCGATCGCGAGCGGCGACAAGGGCCTGATCCAGCTCGGCGACATCCTGGAGCAGGAGTACGGCACGGCGACCGGCAAGCTCTTCCTGATCGGCTTCTTCGCCACGTCCTTCACCTCGCTGATCGGCGTCTGGCACGGCGTGAGCCTGATGTTCGCCGACTTCCTGGCCCGCCGGCGCGGTGAACGTGAGGCGAGGGGCGACGAGTTGGCCTCCGGCCGCCGCGAGCGCTCCTGGACCTTCCGCGCCTACCTGCTCTGGCTGACCTTCCCGCCGATGATCCTGCTCTTCCAGGACGAGCCCTTCCGCCTGATCATCATCTACGGCGTCCTGGGCGCCGCCTTCATGCCCTTCCTCGCCCTCACCCTGATGTGGCTCCTCAACTCCTCCCGCACCCCGCGCGAGTGGCGCAACGGCAGCCTCAGCAACGGCATGCTCGCCGTCGCCGGGCTGCTGTTCCTGGTCCTGTGCGTAAAGCAGATCTGGGACCAGCCGTGGTCGGAGTTCTTCTAGCCCGTACCTGCCGCCCCGCCCTCCCCCGGCCGTCCGGGGGGCGGTCAGGCCGTGCGCTGCCCGGCGCCCGCTGACGCCCGGGGCGGTGCGGCCGACGCGGCAGCGGTCTGCGAGACGTGTTGGTACGACTGGATGGCCTGCTCGACGCGGAGCGCGTACTTGCGCATCGCACCCCGCTGCTTCTCACGGTCGCCCGCGCCGGCGGCGGCCTCGACCTCCTTGGCGATGCGGCCGAGTTCTCCCACCATCTGCTTGAGGTGCGCGAGATGACCGGCCAGGCTCGGGGCTTTCGACGCGGCGGCTCGCCTGTCGTGGTCCCGGACGGGCTCTTCGAGCTTCGGCACCTCCTGCGCCAGATGCTCCCGCCATTGGCTCAGCATCTGGAGCCGACCGCCGGGCTGGAACATCTCCAGGCCCTTCTCCCGGTCCAGTGCGTTGTACTCGACTCCGAAGTTGCTCGCCATGTCGAGCACCTCGTGGAGGGTGTGGTAACCCCAGGTGACCGTGTGGTCGTAGTCGAGGCGCCAGAAGGCGAAGAGGGCCCAAGCCGCGGCCCCGAGCTCCTGTGTGTAGGCGCCGGCCTTGGCGCCGAGGTTCATCATCCGAGCCGTGGTCTCCGACTGGCCCACCCACACCGGGATGTTGTTCTGCCGGGCCAACGCGGTGGTGGCGTCCTGCTCGTCGCGGGTGATGAAGTGCAGATTCCGGTCGACGGACATTCCCTTGCTGGGCACCGAGCCGGTCCGCTTGCCGTCCGCGTCGATGCTCGATGTGCCCACCTTCTGATCCGCGGTCGGGGCTTCGAGTATTCCGCTGCCCGCGGTCTCGTCGCCATGGCGGGCGGCCAGAAAGTACTCCATGACGTCGTGCAGGACCACGACCTTGTCCCGCATGTCGTACTTCTCGGGCTTTTCCAGTACCGCGAGCATGTTGCCGTTGATCCCCGTCTTCGCGGCGGGGTTGGTCTTGGCGGCCGTGACATCGAAGTGGGTGCGGTAAGTGCCGTACTGCTCCGTCCCCACCAGCCCGGTCTTGAGCTCCTCGATGATCTTCGGGTACCTGTCGCGGTAGGGCTCATGATCCTTGATCCCCTTGACCCAGCCGTGGACCTTGGCCATGAGGATGTCGAGGTTGAGCTCCAGCTCGTCGTTTCCCTTCACGTCCTGGGCGAGTTCCTTCTCGCGGTGGCGTCCGGACTTCTGGCGCACCCAGCCCAACAGGCTGGCGTAGAGCTGACCGACCTCGGGGAAGCTGTGGTTGCGGGCCTTGCGGCCGTACAGCGGGTGGTGCTTGCCTGTGCCGCCTGCGACGTTCTTCTCGCCCGTGCCCTGGTCGTCTATCCATTTGACCAGCTGTTGCTTCATCGCCGTCTGGTAGGTGTCAAACTCCTTCTGCCGCTCCGGGGGCTGACTGCGGGCGAACGCCTCGACGTCCTTCCACAGTGGCTCGTGGTTCTTCTCGTTCGCGTCGGTGCGCGAGTTCGAGTAGATCTTGCCGTTCACCGCGACGGTGCGCTGCACCGGCGTCGGCCACCGGCCCCGGGCCGGAACCCGCTGCGGCGGGCGAGCACCGACCACCCGCTGGACGGCGACGTTCCCGACGCTTTGCTGCAGTGCTGTCACGTCCGTGGCACCCGCCCGGCCCGCGACTGTCCGGTCGACCAGGCGCTGGGACACCGGGGCCGACCGGTCCCGAGCGGGCACCGGGGATCTGCGCGCGCCGGCTTCGCGGTGGTCGTCCTCTTGTCGTCGCACAGGTTCTCCCGCCACGCTTACCCCGGTGCTCCTGTGCTCCTCGGGACTCACGCTTGTCGTCAATCCTTTCATTCAAGCGGATCCGCACGGTACGGAGCAGGTCCGTGCGGCCAAGCTTTCAGGCAGGGCACCCACGAGACGGTCCACGACCGGGCACGGCGTTCGCACGTGCACCGCGCCGAGGGGGACCAGCCGTGCGCACCCGCCCACGAATCCGCGGCCGGGAGTACGGAATGCTTCGGCGGAGGCAGGAGCGCCGGTTGCCCCGTGCCGTCTCCGCCTGCCCCTACCGCAGCCGGTCCCACTCCCCACTGAGCGCGATCTTCCGCAGCTGCTCCATGGTCAGCGCCGGTGCGTCGCGGGTGGCGTCTTCGTTCTGGTCGCCGGTGTTGAAGGCGCTGATCACCACGCGGAAGCCCGCCGGCCCGGGGCGCAGGGTGTCCACGGTCCACATGACCACGCCGGAACCGGCCTTCTCGCCGGGTCCCTGCCGGGTCGCGACGCGCGTGCCGTCGGGCAGGGTCTCGCCGTCGGCGTACAACTGCCAGGCGACGTCCCCCATGCCGTACTGCACGTTGATCTGGACCAGACTGCGGCCCCGCCCGTCGTCCACGACGACGTATGCGTACTCCGACTCCTGCCCGCCGTGCGCGACGACGTCCAGCTTCCCGGGGAGCAGCGCGGCGAGCGTGTCGCCGACCGACTTCCCGGAGACCTCGGGGTGCTCGGTGGAGGGCGCGGCCGACCGCGACGGCTTGGGGCTCTTGGGAATGGCGTCGACCACCTCGCGCCACACCCGGGCGGTGACGAGCTCCCGCAGCCGCTCCGTCGACAGGGGAGGCTCGTCACGACTGACCGGGGCGCCCTTCTCGGCGGGGGAGTTCCACTCGGAGACGCTGATGTGCTGCCCGTCGGCGGTGACGAGGTCGGCGGTCCAGAGCTTGGTGTCCACGCGCAGGTCCGGATACTCGTAGCCCTGGTACAGCTTGAGCAGCGAACCGTCGGGGAGCCGGTCGGAGGAGCAGTCGTCGTACGGCGTGACGTTGTGGTCGGGGCACGCCATCAGCTCCCGCACCCGGGCGCTCCCCGGCTCCACCCGCGCGAAGCCCATGCCGAGGGCCGCGGCCCCGGCCCCGTCGTCGTACACGAGCTGCGCGGCGGGACCCAGCTGGTGGTCCGAGCCCCGGGCGGACTCCTTTCCGTACGTCCCCCCGGGAAGCAGGCCCTTGAGCTCGCGCAGCAGGTCGTCGCCGGAGAAGGCGGTCGCGGCGGCGGTCGGGCTGCTGCCGGAGGCGGCGGTGGACCGCGTGGGACCGGCCGGCTCGTCCGCGGGCAGGACCAGCACCCCGCCCACCCCGGCCAGCGCGACCCCGGCCACCCCGCTCACCACGGCCGCCCTGCGCCGCAGCAGGGCCCGCCGCCCCCGCACCCGCCCGGCGGTGACGAGGGCCGCCCGATCGGTCTCGAAGCCGTCACCGGCGTCGCGCAGGGCGGTGCCCAGCCGGTCCTCGAAGGGGTCCTGACGATCATTTTCGAGCATGGTGAACCACCCTTTCCACACGTGAGTCGAAATCAGCCGCTCAGAGCGGCGAACGAGAGACGGCCCGGGCAGTGGCCGCCTAGGGTCTGGCGTACTCCGAGAGGTCCTCGCCCAGCAGCTCCCGCAGCCGGCCGAGCGCCCGCGAGCACCGGGTCCGCACCGCCGCCGAACTGACGCCGAGCACGTCGGCGGTCTGCTCGACCGAACGGTCGTCCCAGTACCGCAGGACGACGACGGCCCGGTCCTTGGCGGGCAGCCGCGCGAGCGCGTCCAGCAGCGTCAGCCGCAGGGTCGCGTCCCCGTCACCGGCGCCGGGCAGATCGGGGAACACGTCGGTCGCCCGCTCCCCGCTGCTGCGCCGCCGCTGATGGGCGAGGAAGGCGCGGGTGAGCACGGTCTGCGCGTAGGCGGCCGGGTTCTCCGCCCGCGACACCCGCCCCCACCGCACGTAGAGCCGGCCGAAGGTCTCCTGCACGAGATCCTCGGCCAGATGCGTGTCCCCGGCGGTGAGCAGACACGCGGACCGGTACAGATGCCCGGCCCGCGCCACCGCGAACTCGGCGTACTCGTCCGCCCGCACCTGCCTCATCCGTCCGCTCCCCCCGAAGTCCCCGCCGTGGTGTACCGCCTTCACCTCATTGATGCGGTGGACCCCGGGAAATGTTTCATACGGACTTCACAGCAGGATTCACAGCAGGTGGTCGGCCTTCCCCGCCTTGATGTCGAGGATCATCCGCCGCAGCGCCTCCCGGCTGTCGGTGAGGGGCGCGTCCTCCGCACCGGCTATGGCCACGTAGGCGTTGCCGGTGGCGTCGGTGCCGAGGCGGAAGCAGGAGTTTCCCTCGCCGCAGAAGGGTGCTTCCCAGGTGATGTCGCTCATCGGGCGTCTCCTCAAAGGTCGTTGGCGATCGCGTGGATGAAGCCGCGTGAGGCCTCTGACGAGAGGGCGATGCGCTCCATCCAGTCCAAATGGGCACGGTACTTCGCCAACTGGGCGTCGGCGTGCAGCAAATCAGGCCCGTGCGAGCTGTCGACCTGCACGGTGTCGAGCTGGGCCACGGGCCCCTCCGCGTACAGCACGGTCTGTCCGGCGCCGGGGAAGGCTCCGGCGGCGAAGGGAATCACCAGGACAGTCACGTTGTCCTGCTCCGACCTCTCCAGGACGTAGCGCAACTGTGCCTTGGCCACCTCTCGCCCCCCGAACTGCATGCGGAGCGCGGCCTCGTGCACGATGGCCACGAACGGCGTTGCGTCGTCCCCGTCCAGCACGCTCTGCCGCTCGACCCGGTGAGCCATGCGCAGGGCGACCTCGTGCTCGGGCAACTGCGGGATGACGACCCGGAAGACAGCCATCGCGTGGTCGGATGTTTGGAGCAGCCCCGGAACGTGCATCGAGTAGGCGGCTCGCATGCGGGTGGAGTGCGCCTCCAATTCCGCGATGTCCAGCATCCCTTGGGGCAGCGACCCCCGGTACTTCTCCCACCAGCCCCGCCGACCGGCTGCGGCCATGCTGACCAGGGCCTCAACGTACTCCGCGTCCGCGCAGTCGCAGTTGCAGGCCAGGGTGCGGACTCGCTCCGGGCTGACGGCCCGTACCCCCGACTCGATGTGCGAGATCGTGCCCCGGTCAACCCCGAGCAGCCCCGCGGCTGACTCGGCGGACATGCCCGCTGACGTGCGCATGCGACGAACCTCGATCCCCAGCCGCTTCTGACGCGCCGTGGCTGACGTCCTCGCGCCCATTTGCCGCTCCCTCCACCTCGTCGTGGGCAAGTCTGCCGTCGGCACACGCAAGGCCCCACGATCGAGCGCATTTTTTCCTGACGAGTGCCAAATTAGGCACCAGCGACGGTACTTTCAGTGATGCAAACGCTACACACGGCGTTCGGCAGTGCATCGCGCGAGCCTGCCCGCGCGACGGAGCCACCGACCGCCCACCGCCCGACGAAGGAGTCGCCGTGCCCGCAACCCGTTGCCCCGCCGCCCCCACCTACCCGGCGGACCCGACACCCCCCATCCCCGAAACCCTGGCCTACAGCCTCACGCCCCCCGCCGCACTGGCCAGCGCAGCGCTCGCGCGGGCGACGACGCGGGAGGTCCTGCGGGCGCACGGTCTGACGGACATGCTGGACCCCGCCCTGCAGGCCGTGGGCGAACTGACAGCCGTAGCCAGCCAATTCACGGAATCCTCGAACTACTACCTGACCCTCCGCTACCGCTTCTCCACCCTCCGCCTGATCGCCTACGACAGCCACCCCCGCCACACCAGCCCCCACCTGGCCACCGCCTGCGACACCCGACGCCGCGCGGCCCTCCGTGTCCTGGCCTGCGTCTGCCGTGCCTGCGACGGCACGTGGGGCTTCGGCGAGGCCAGGGAGCCGGGCGGCGGGACACGCATGTGGGCGACCCTGCCAAGGGCGAGCGCGGCGGCGTACGGGGCGCCTTGACGGCGGGACCAGGCGGGACTGGCTCTGTCTTCTCGGGCATGGACGACCAGGGAGAATTTCGTCGGGCAGCACTTGAGTCGGGCATCCCGGGCGACGAGATCAGCAGATTCAGCCGAGCCGGTTGGGAGGATCCGCACCGGCCGCTCGGGCAGCGGCTCCGGGCGCCCGGCGATCACCACGTGCAGCGAGGGCCCAGGCGCATACCCGTGGCGACCCACGGCGCGGCCGCCTCGGTGTCCGAGCTCCGAGGCGAGTCCTGACCGGACCGGTTTCACGGCGACCGTGCGGCCCCCGGCCGACCGGGCGAGATGGACCTCGCCCATGCCGCCGCCCCGAGAGGCATCCGATGGCGCCTGGGACACTTCTGCATCCCGCTCGTGACCTGCGGTCGCGTTCGCTACTGTTCGATCGAGGCCGGTGGAGACAGCCGCAGCGCGGCCAAGCAGCGGGAAGGTGGGAACCGGGTGTCCTTTCTGAAGTTCGCGGAAGCCGAGGTAAAGGACATGGCAACCAAGCTGGAGACCAGCGGAGGCCAGATGAAGAGCGCGTCGAAGGAGATGAAGAGCGCCGACACGAAGCAGGTCGGTCACTCGGGTCTGGAATCCGCGTGCGACGACTTCGCGGACTCGTGGGACTACGGGTTCGGGCAGCTCTCCAAAATCACCAAGGGCGTGTCGAAATTCGCCAACAAAGCCGCCGAGGAGTTCGCCAAACTCGACCAGAAGCTGGACGACGAGCTTCGGAAAGCGCGTGAGGAAAAGGCAGAGAAGTGACCCTTCGGCGCCTCCTCGGGAAGCTCCTGCGCGCAACGGGAGAGGACGGTCGGCCCAGTGGGTCCGCTCACGCACCCGGCTCGTCGGGTGAAGCCGAAGCGTCCTTCACGACAGAGGTCCCGTGGCCGTCGCTGCGGAAGTTCGCTCAGTTCGCGTACATCGCCGAGCAGTACGGATACCGGTACTCCGGCCTGGATCCGGACCTGCGGGACTCCGGCACGCCGTTCTTCGTCTTCCGGCGCCTGCCGGACGCGGGCGAACGCGCCGCGCGCACGAGGGAGAGCTTCCCCGGCGCCCCCGAGAGCGGCCGGCTGCCGGGAATGCGCGCATGGCCGCTGCCTGTGCTGACGCTGCCGGCGGCACGGAGCGAGGTGAAGCTGCTGCGCGCCCGGATCGTCGTCGACTACTACGGTGCGCTGGGACGGCAGCGGATGCGTCCGTGGCTCATCGGCATTCCGGTGGTGTTCCTGCTCTTTCTGCTGGTGAATGGCGAGCTGCACGCGACAGGACTGCGCGTCGCGGCCGGTATGGCCGTGGCGTTGATCGTGGTGCTGACGGCCTCCAGGGTCTTCATGCGCCGTCGCCGTGCGACGTACCGGCGGCTGCTCGAGCGGTCGGGGGTCGGCCCGCCTCCGTGAGCGGGGTCGGTGCCTCGAAGACGAAGGTCCGTCCGATGTGTGCGAGTCGCTCGGTGTAGGAGTCGAGGAGGTAGACCGACGGTGTCGCGATCGTGATGTACGTGCAGTAGTCCCGCGGCGCGGGGCAGATCAGCTGGAGCACTGCCATGGGGATCTTCTGCGCGGCCGCGTCCTCACCACCCGCGGTGGCCTGCCGGGGGGTGCGCAGCTCGACGGTCCGCAGGGACGCCGACATCACGCCGGGCCCGCCCGGCAGCTTGGCCGCGAGCAGCATGTCCTGCTGCCCCCGGCCGCCTTTGCCCAGGGCGAAGTCCAGCTCCTCCACCTCGGCTTCCCGGGTGAAGAAGAGGCGTTCCTTGGCCCGGTAGATGCCCTCGGCGGCCAGCAGCCTGTCGTCGTGGCCGCTGGGACGCACGGAGACGACGAGCAGCCCGTACGACAGCTTGTCCTCGTCGCGCACGCGTTCGGCGCCCAGGCACATGGCGATGTCGACGAGCGTGTCGTCCCGATCGAGGAACACGGGGAGGCTGTGGCGCATCCGCTCGGCGGACTGCGCGCGTTCCAGCGCTTCGGCGCCCGGCATCAGTTCGGCCAGGGCCGCCTCCCAGCCCTCGACGGTGGTCGGGTCCGGCACCGTCACGAACTCTTCCGGAAGCCGGTAGCGGAAGGCGTACGGCACTGCTGTGCGGTCCGTCCGGTCCGGGGGCGGGAGCATCGTCATCACGCCACCCCGGGAGCCGAGGACTGGAGTCCGTCGGTGAACGTGCCGCCCGCCGAGGACAGGGCCTGGGACGGGGTGGAGTGATGGCCGTAGTCGTAGTCCAGTAGCGGTGGAGCGGTCCCCACCACGGGTATGTCGGCCATGTTCCAGTCCCCGTCGAGCCAGCGCCCGCCGTTGAGGTTGGAGCCGCCGGCCAGACCCACGCCCGCCTGTGTCCACCGGGCGTCCATCGTGTTGCCCCGGGCGATCATGTTCCGGCCTGCCGTGATCTGGCGCTCGCCCTGGCCGATCTGCCGGTAGCCGAGGTTGGTCTGGCGAAACCCCTTCACGGAGTTCCGCATGCCGTCGCCGAGCCCCTTCAGGTTCTTCCACGGACTCTGCTTGAAGATGTTCCGACCGGCCTTGCCCAGCGACGCCGCGAACCCCTGGCCCATGCGCAGGGCCTCACCCGCCCGCGCGTTGGCCTGACCCGTCGCCTTGAGGGCGTTGCCGGCCTTCATCAGGCCCTTGCCCTGTTTTGCCACCTTGAGGCCCTTGAAGGCACGGGCGCCCGCGAACAGACCGGCGGCGTCCCAGGCGAGGGTCTGCCAGGTCACCCCGTCGGCGCCGCCGAGCATCGCCCCGGCGTGGGCCAGCAGGGCGCCGCCCGCGATCACGAGTCCGATCAGTCCGAGGCCGGGTACGCCGATCATGGCGAGCACGCCGATCACCATGGCGAGGTCGGCGAGCATGTCGCCGACCGCCTTCCAGAAGTTGGGGTCCGAGAGGGTCTCCCAGGTGTCGGACCAGAACTCCTTGAACCCGTCGACGAAGTCGTCGAACCAACCGGGCTCCGGCGGGGCGTCGTCCGCGGCGTCCTTGACGGCGCGGGCCGTGGTGTCGGCCGCGTGCGTGTACTCGGTGTGCAGGGACCGGGCGCGCCTGCGTACGTCCTCAAGCTCGTCGTTGGCGGTGTCGTACGCCTTCCGCTTGCCCTTCTCGTCCTTCTCGTGTTCTTCCTTCTGCTGGTCGGACATCCCGGACGTGCTGTTCGGCAGACCGTCCAGGCCCCCCTTCGCCGTGCTCACTTTCTGCGCGGCCGTGGCGGCTTCCTCCTCCAGCCTCCGGGCCCGTGACTGGAATCCCTCAAGGCTGACCTCCCAGCCCGAAAGCGCCCGGTGCGCCGAACTCATCGAGTTCAGCGCCTTTTTGAGGTAAGGCGGAATCTTGTCCACGGACTCGGCGAAGGTGGTCGCCGACTTCCCGGCCCACACGCCGTCCGAGGACCCCAGCTTGCTCAGGTTGGTCTCGGCCGTACCGCTGTCGCTGGTCACCCGGCCCATCGCCGACACCATCAGCTGCACGGTCTGCAGATCACCCGGAGCCGGATCGAACCCGAGATTCGGGTACTTCGACGAACCCACCGTGCCCCCCGTTCATCGCGTCGGCTCGGACTTCCGTCGTGGGAAGAACCGAGCAACCGGACGACAGAAAGCTACCCATGATGCCGGTGGTTCCGCCATCCGGTGCGGGGTTCCTGCAGCGCCCCGGCGAAGGGAGGGCTCGCGAGCGGGGAGGCCGCACACAGGCATCCCCCGTCCGGACCTTCGCGGGCGGGGGAGCCGGTCGGCCGTAGGTTACGGCATCGCGTCCACGTGCGCGCCCACCGCGTTGGACCACGCGTTGCCCGCCGTGGCGTCCCAGTTGGTGGACCAGGTCATCGCGCCCCGGAGGTCGGGGTACGTCTTCGAGGGCTTGAAGGAGCCGCAGTTGGTCGCCTTGGTGAGGCAGTCGAGGGCGGCGTTGACCACCGACGGGGAGACGTAGCCGCCGCCCGCCGCGCGGGTGGAGGCCGGCAGGCCGAGGCCCACCTGGGACGGGTCGAGGCCGCCCTCCAGCTGGATGCAGGCCAGGGCGGTGAGGAAGTCGACGGTGCCCTGCGCGTACACCTTGCCGTCGCAGCCCAGCATCGTGCCGCTGTTGTAGTACTGCATGTTGACGACCGTGAGGATGTCCTTCACGTTCAGCGCGGTCTGGAAGTAGCCGCCCTGCGTCGACTGCATGTCGATCGTCTGCGGGGCCATCGTGAGGATCATGTCCGGGCCCGCCTTCGCCGACAGGGCGCGCAGGGCCTGGGTCATGTAGGTCGGGTTGAGGCCGTTCTCCAGGTCGATGTCGACGCCGTCGAAGCCGTACTCCTGCATCGCCGAGTACACGGAGTTCGCGAAGTTCGTCGCGGAGGACGAGCTGTTCACCGAGACGGTGCCCTTCTCGCCGCCCACCGAGATGATGACCTTCTTGCCCGCGGCCTGCTTGGCCCGTACGTCCGCCTTGAACTGGTCGACGGTGTAGCCGCCGAGCCCGGCCGAGTCGAGGTTGAAGGTGACCGCGCCCGGCGTCGTGGTCGCGTCGGCGAAGGCCACCGCGATGATGTCGTACGCGGAGGGCACATCGGAGATCTTCTGGACCGTCGCCCCGTTGTTGAAGTTCTGCCAGTAGCCGGTCACCGCGTGCTTGGGCAGGTCGCCGCCGTCCCCGCCGCCGTCGTCGGGCGCCGTGGTGCGGGCCGTGACCGCCGCCGACTTCGTGGACTCACCGGCCGCGTTCGTCGCCGTGACCTGGAAGGAGTACGACGTCGAGGCCGCGAGGCCGGTCACCGTCGCCGACGTGCCGGTCACCGCGGTCACCTTCGTGCCGTCGCGGTAGATGTTGTAGCCGGTGGCGCCGGACACCGTGTTCCAGGTGAGGGAGGCCGAGTTCGGGGTCGTACCGGAGACGCTCAGCCCGGCCGGGGCCGACGGGACCGTGGGGTCGGGGTCCCCGTCGCCGCCACCGCCGTCGGGGCCGAAGACGGACAGGTCGTCGACGTAGTACGCCGCCTGCCCGTACCAGCCGTGCGTGTACACGGACACGGAGGTCGTCGAGGAGCCGGTGCTGAAGGTGGTCTTCAGCTGCGTCCACGCCGTCGAGCCCGGCGTCCAGGTCGACACGTCCGTCGTACCCGTGCCCGTCACGCCCAGGTAGGAGTACCCGCCCTGCACCCAGGCGCTCAGCGTGTACGTCGAGTTGGGCTTGACCGCGACGCTCTGCGAACAGCGGGCGTTGTCCTGCCCCGCCGGGGTGGCCTTCAGCGCGGCGGAGCCGGCGTGCGCCGGGGAGGCGACCGTCGTGCCGCTGTTCGCCGAACAGGTCCAGTTGGTCAGACCCGACTCGAAACCGGCGTTCTTGGCGTTGTTGACGTCGGCGGCCGAGGCCGGGCCGACGGCCGTGAACGCGAGTGCGAGGGCGGCGGTGACGGCGCCCGTCAAGGAGCCGAGACGTCTTCCGCGGCTTCGTCTGCGTACGGGGTCCACTGCTGCCTCCGGGGGTGGGGTGGGGCGGAATGGGGGACGGTGGCCACCGTTGACGTACAAGGTGGTCCAGACCAATTGAAGGTGTCAAGAGGTAGGTACGGACCAAATTGGCGGCCGGGCCGTACCGTCCGGAAAGCGGTGGCTCGCCCTCGAAAATGCTCAACCTGCCCTGATTTGGCGCATCTTGTGCAACACAAGTTGTTCCACAGGCTGGAGAAACGCTGTTCTCCGGTCACAGACGCGTGGATACAGTGCTCAGGTAGTCACGCAGTGAAGTCATCCGGGTGTGCCGGAGTAACACCGGCGGGCCGACGGGCATGGGAGACGGGGAGCCGCGCGTGCCAACTGCCATTGCCGTGACCAGTGCCGACCTGGCACTGCCGCCACAGGACGAACGCACCCTGCCCGCGGCCGTGCTCCAGGACGTCGACCGGCGCCCGCTGGAGCACGTCCTGGCCGAGTTGCAGATGCTGGTCGACCAGTGCGGGCACGTGATCGTCGTGTGCTCCCAGGCCGTCCCCGCGAGCGTGGAACGCCGCCTGCACACCGTCCGCGCCCTCCTGGAGACCGACCGCATCGCGCTGTTCCGGCCGCCGCTGCCGCCGCTCGGCATCGCGGTGCTGGCCCGCCAGTTGCGCCAGCTGGCCTCCTGCGACCTCAGCCCGGGCGTCCTCGCCTCCGCCGGCCGGCTGCTCACCCACTACATCCACGCCGGGGCCCTGCTCGGCTCCGTCGCCCGGCTCGACCACGTCCCCGTGGGCCTGAAGACGCACGCCAGGTCCTGGGTGCCCGGTAGCCAGTTCGGCGTCGTCGCCCACCCCGTGCCGCAGCTGGTGAGGATCGGCCCCGAAGCCGCCCTAGCCGGACCCGAGTTCGGCACCTGGCTGCTGGTCGCCAAGGGGCAGCACCCGGCCGACTGGGTCACCGGCTCGCTCGCCCCGTCCTGGCACGTCCAGGGGCTGCGCGAGACGGCCCTGCCCGCCGAGTCCGCCACCTGGTGGGGGACCGGGCGGCTGACCGAGTTCTGCGCGTACCTCCCCGACCTCTCGGTCCTCTACCAACTCGTCACGTCCGTACGGCGGAGCACCTGCCACTGGTGCGGCATCGACGTCATCGGCGACCGCTGCGTGTTCTGCTCCGCGACACCACCGGTCTACGACGACGGCGGCGCCGGTGGCGGCGGCCGGGACCGCGCGCTGGGCCACCGCCGCGATCCCGCCCTCGGCCGCCGTCGTGAGAGACGGGCCCTGACTGGGTAGATCCGTAGCGCCCCGTCCGCGTCCGCCCGCCCCCTGTCCGTCCGCCCCGTCCGGACGTCCGACCCCCCAATGAGGTTGCACGGCCCATGAACTCCCGTCAGCGCCGCGGCATCATCCTGCTGATCCTGTCGGTCCTGTGCGCCCTCGGCGCCTTCGCCGGCGTGCTGTCCGTCATCAACGACGTGAAGTCCAAGGTCGGCCCCGAGGTGACCGCGTACCGGGTGAAGTCCGACATCGAGCCCTACACGGAGCTGGGCGCGACGCAGTTCGAGAAGGTCGAGATGCCCGAGCGCTGGCTGTCCGAGAACGCCGTCACCGACCTGTCCCGGGTCCGCGGAAAGATAGCCGTGACCACGCTCAAGGCGGGCTCGCTGCTCCAGACCGACATGATCGTCGACACGCCCGCCCTGCGGCCCGGACAGCAGGAGGTCGCCATCATGATCGACGCGGCGACCGGCGTCGCCGGGAAGATCACCCCGGGTTCCACCGTCAACGTGTACGCCACCTTCGAGGGCGCCCGCGAGGGCGACCCCGACCAGTCGAAGGTCATCGTGACCGGCGCCAAGGTCATCGACGTCGGCGAACTCACCTCGCTGGAGCCCGACGAGGACAGCCGCGACCGCGAACCCACCGACGCCGTCCCCATCACCTTCGCCCTGTCCACCATCGACGCGCAGCGCATCACCTACGCCGAGTCGTTCGCCCGGCGCGTCCGGCTCGCGCTGGTGGCCCCCGGCGGCGACACCACGGTCCCCGACAAGGACCGGACGTACGAACTCGCGAAGGACAAGTGAGAGCCGTATGGCCACGAGGATCCTCCCGGCAGTCGGCGACCCGGACGCCGTACGGTCCCTCACGTCGCTGCTCAGCCAGCTGCCCGACGCCGAACCGGTCGCCCCGGTCACCGACTCCACGCAGCTCGTCGACACCCTCGCCCGGCTCGCCGCCGAATCGGTCGACGAACTGCCCGAGGTCGTCGTCGTCCACGAGCGCATCGGACCGGTCCCGGCCCTTGAACTGATCCGCGAGGTAGCCCTCCGCTTCCCGGCCGTCGGCGTCATCCTCGTCACCTCCGACCCCGGACCCGGCCTCTTCCAGGCCGCCATGGACCACGGCGCCCGCGGCCTGGTCGCCCTCCCGCTCGGCTACGAGGAACTCGCCAGCCGCGTCCAGGCGGTGGCCCAGTGGTCGGCGGGCGTACGCCGGCACCTCGGCAGCGCCGTCGACGTGTTCACCGGAACCGGCGGCACCGTCGTCACCGTCAGCGGCGCCAAAGGCGGCGTGGGCGCCACCCTGACCGCCGTCCAACTCGCCCTGGCCGCCCAGGCCTCCGGCCGGTCCACGGCCCTGCTCGACATGGACCTCCAGACCGGCGACGTCGCCTCCTACCTGGACGTCCAGTTCCGCCGCTCCGTGGCCGACCTGGCCGCCATCACCGATCTGTCCCCGCGCGTCCTGGCCGACGCCGTCTTCCGCCACGACAGCGGACTGGCCCTGCTGCTCGCCCCCGGCGAGGGCGAACGCGGCGAGGAGGTCACCGACCGCGCCGCCCGCCAGATCGTGAGCGCCCTGCGCTCCCGGTACGAGGTCGTCGTCGTCGACTGCGGCGCCCAGCTCGGCGGGGCCGGCGCGGCCGCCGTGGAGAGCGCCGACACCGCGCTGCTGGTCACCACCCCGGACGTGGTCGCCGTACGGGGCGCCAAGCGGGCGGTGCGGATGTGGGAACGGCTGCAGATCCGCAAGGCGGCGGAGACCACCGTGGTCGTCAACCGGCACACCCGGGGTACGGAGATCCAGCCCCCGCTGATCCAGAAGATCACCGGCACCGCGATCGCCGCCACCACCGTCCCCGCCAACTTCAAGGAGCTCCAGGGTGCCGTGGACGCGGGCCGGGTCCACGAACTGGACGGCAGGAGCACCGTGAAACAGGCCCTGTGGGCCCTCGCGGGCGAACTGGGCCTGGCCGGCGTGCCCGACGGGGGCCGGAAGGGGCACGGCCGCCTCAGGGGAGACCGGGGCGACCGCGGAGGGCGGGGCGCGTCCGGCTTCCGACGCCGGAAGGACGGTGCCGGGTGAGCGGGTTACGCGGCGGACTGGACCGCGCCCGGGACGGCGGTCAGGTCACCATCGAGTTCCTCGGCATGACGCCGGTGATCATCACGACGCTGGTGGTGCTGTGGCAGCTCGTGCTCGTGGGATACACGTACACGCTCGCGGGGAATGCTGCGGACGAGGCGGTACGGGCGGCGACCGCGGCCGAGCGCGGGGCCCGGCAGGGCGCCTGCCGGGAGGCGGGCCTGGACAAGCTGCCGGGCGCGTGGGAGGGAGGCGCCGGTGTGGACTGCGGCACCGCGGGCGGTTACGTCACCGCCGACGTGCGCATCGAGGTCCCCCTCCTCTTCCCGGGCACCCTCAGCGTCCCGTTCACCGTGCACGGACACGCGGGGGCCGTGGAAGAGGAGGACGACTGACATGCCGTACTCCCACAGGGAACGGGTGAGGGACCGCGGCCAGGTGGCCATCGAGTACCTCGGGTTCCTGCCGATCCTGGTCCTCGTCGGCATGGCCGTCGTACAGCTCGGCCTGATCGCGTACACCGCCCAGCAGGCCGGTACGGCGGCCCGCGCGGGGGCCCGCGGCGCCTCGCTCCAGGAGAGCGCGCAGACGGCGTGCGCGGCGGCCGTCAGCAGCTGGCTGGCGGACGGCACGCACTGCCCGGCGTCGTACGGCGGCGACGAGGTGACGGTGACCGCGACCGTCGACATCCCCTCGATCGTCCCCGGCTGGGACTTCGACGCCGCCACCCGGACCGCCACCATGCCGCTGGACCACTGACCGAGGAGCGAAGGACGCATGAGCCTGCGCGCACGCATCCACTCCCCCGAGGAGCACGGCAGCCGGGGCGAGGACGGACACCTGGTCGCCTCCTACCGGGCCAAACTCCTGGAGGAGATCGACCTCGCCGAGATGAGCTCGCTCGCCATGGCCGAGCGCCGGGCCCGCCTGGAGCGGGTCCTCGGGCACATCATCAGCCGCGAGGGCCCGGTCCTGTCGACGGTCGAACGCTCCCAGCTGATCCGGCGGGTGGTCGACGAGGCCCTCGGCCTCGGCATCCTGGAACCGCTCCTCGAAGACGCCTCCATCACGGAGATCATGGTCAACGGCCCCGACGCGATCTTCGTCGAACGCGCGGGCCGCGTCGAGCAGCTCCCCCTCCGCTTCGCCTCCCACGACCAGCTGATGCAGACCATCGAGCGCATCGTCTCGACGGTCAACCGCCGCGTGGACGAGTCGAACCCGATGGTCGACGCCCGCCTCCCCTCCGGCGAGCGGGTCAACGTCATCATCCCGCCGCTCTCCCTCACCGGCGCCACCCTCACCATCCGCCGCTTCCCCCGCTCCTTCACCCTCCAGGAGCTGATCGGCCTCGGCTCGCTCGACGAGAACATGCTCTACCTGCTGGCAGGCCTTGTGCAGGCCCGCTTCAACATCATCGTCTCGGGCGCGACGGGCACCGGGAAGACCACCCTCCTCAACGCCCTCTCCGGCCTCATCCCCGAGTCCGACCGCATCATCACCATTGAGGACTCGGCCGAACTCCAGCTCCAGCAGGCGCACGTCATCCGCCTGGAGTCCCGCCCGCCGAACGTCGAGGGCCAGGGCCGCATCACCATCCGCGACCTGGTCCGCAACTCGCTGCGGATGCGCCCCGACCGCATCGTCGTCGGCGAGGTGCGCGGCGGTGAGTCCCTGGACATGCTCCAGGCCATGTCCACCGGCCACGACGGTTCGCTGGCCACCGTCCACGCCAACAGCGCGGAGGACGCCCTGATGCGCCTGCAGACCCTGGCCTCGATGTCGGACGTGGAGATCCCCTTCGTGGCCCTGCACGACCAGATCAACAGCTCCGTCGACGTCCTGATCCAGCTCACCCGCTTCGCCGACGGCGCCCGCCGCATCACCGAGATCGCCCTGCTGGCCAGCCACGGCGGCGAGCCCTACCGCCTGGCCACGGTCGCCCGCTTCAACGCCCGCCCGATGACCGCCGACGGCCGCGTCCTCGGCGCGTACGAGTACCACCCGCTCCCGCACCGCACCGCCGAACGCCTCTACATGGCGGGCCAGCCCATCCCGCAGGCCTTCGGTGTGGCCCACACACCGGACCAGCTCACCACCCGAGAAGCCAGGTAGGACCGCCCGATGGAACCGGAACTCGACACGCTCGTCACGCTCACCACCGGCATCACGCTGCTGACCTGCGTCCTGGCAGTCGTCGGCCTGCACTCCTACGCCGCCGGCAAGGCGCAGCGCGCGGCCCTGGTCGACCGGCTCACCGCGACCGGCCAGGCACCGGCGGCCGGACGCCGACGCCGCTTCCCGACCCTGGACCGCCGCCTGCGCCGCACCGGGCTCGGCCGGAACCTGGAACGGCGCCTGTCGGCGACCGGCCTGGACGTGACCCCCGGCGAGTTCTTCGCGTACATGCTGGCGACGGTCGCCGGGCTGTGGCTGATCGGGCAGGCGGCCCTGGCCCCCTTCTTCGGCCCGCTGGCCGGTCTCCTCGGTATCGGCGTGGCGATCCAGTTCCTCAACTGGCAACGCCAGAAACGCATCGAGAAGTTCATCAACCAGCTCCCCGAACTCGCCCGCATCCTCGCCAACGCCACCCAGGCCGGGCTCGCCCTGCGCACCGCCATCGGCATGGCCGCGGAGGAACTGGAGGCCCCGGCCGGCGAGGAACTCGGCAAGGTGGCGGACCAACTCGCCATCGGCGCCTCGATGGACGACGCCCTCGGCGAACTCGCCGACCGCCTCCCCTCCCGCGAACTGGTGGTCCTGGTCACCACCCTCGTGCTGTCCAACCGCGCCGGCGGCCAGGTGGTCGGCGCGCTGCGCAACCTGACCGAGACCCTGGAGGAACGCAAGGAGACCCGGCGCGAGGTCCGCACCCAGCTCTCCCAGGTCACGATGACGTCGTACGCCGTCCCCGTCCTGGGCATCGGCTCGTTGCTCCTGATGAACGGGGTGAAGGACGGCGCCCTGGAACGCATGACGGGCTCCCCGGCCGGCCAGGCCGCCGTGATCACCGCCTTCGCGCTCTACGCCGTCGGCTTCGTCCTCATCCGCCGCCTGTCCCGCATCGACGTCTGAGAGGAGGGGAGGAACCGCCATGACCCTCGTACTGCCGGGAGTACTTCTCGCCCTCCTCATGGCCCTGGGCGTCTGGGGCGTCTTCGCCGGCGTCCGCATGTACCGCGCCGAGGCCAAGCTCCCCGACGACCTCGCCCTCGCCCTGGAGGTCGGCGCCACCCGCACCGGCGCGGCGCACTCCCTCATCGACCGCATGGGCATGCGCTACGCCCCCGCGGTACTGCGCCTGATGGGCCCGGCCCTGGTCGCCCGGTACCGCCGCAGGATCGACCTGGCCGGCAACCCCGGCGGCCTCACCATCGACCGCTACGCCGCCCGACGCGCGGTCTACGGCGCCCTGGGCGCGCTGGGCTTCCTGGTCTTCCTCCTCCGCGGCCAGTATCTGGTGGCCCTCCTGCTCCTCGCCTTCGGCGCGTTCTGGACGGAGGTGGGGATCTGGTCCGCGATCCGCATCCGCAAGGACGTCATCGAGCGCACGCTCCCCGACTTCCTGGACGTCCTCGCGGTCGTGGTCAGCGCGGGCCTGGGCTTCCGGCAGGCCCTGGACCGGGTGTCCACGCGCTACGAAGGTCCCTGGGCCGACGAACTGCGCATCACGCTCCGCCAGATGGACCTCGGCATGAGCCGCCGGGAGGCCTTCACGGAGCTGCGCCGCCGCAACGACTCCGAGCAGGTGGCGATGTTCGTGACGGCACTCCAGCAGGGCGAGGAGCTGGGCGCCCCCATCGTCGACACCCTGGTCTCCCTGGCCAAGGACATGCGCCGCACGGACGCCCAGAACGCCCGCCGCAAGGCCGCCCGCGCGGTCCCCAAGGCCACGCTGATGATCACGACCTTCATGGTCCCGGCCACGATGATCCTCCTCGGCGCCGGCCTGATCCTGGGCTCGGGGACGGACTTCGGCACGATCACGGGTGAGTAGGGAGTGCGACTGCACATGAACAGGAGACGACAACTACCGCCCACCAATGCGCCATTGGCCTCACTTCACCGCAACACCTTTCGCATGTGCAATCCATTGTGGGACAGTCGATACCTGGTTCTCCCGACAGGTCGAGGTCCCAACCGAGCGCAAGGGAGGTGGAGATCGTGGACGCCCTGACGTCCGGCACGACCAGCCAGCGGATCACCGCCGCCCACCCGCACGAGGAACACGGCTTCGCCCACCCTGGAGGGGAACACCATGACCAACTGGCTCCACACCGCCGCCGCACACCTGCACACCCGCCTCACCACGCCACGCGACAAGGGCCAGACGGCGGTGGAGTACCTGGGCATCATCGCGGTGGTGGTGGCCATCGTGCTGGCGATCACGGGGACGGACATCGGGCAGACGATTTACAACGCGATCAAGGACAAGATCACCGAGGTCACCGGCGGTTGACGCCAGCACGTGCATACGACGACGCAGGGCAGGCTTTCCCGATCTACATCACGGTGGTGGGGGGCCTGCTCCTTCTCGCGCTCGCGTATTTCGCGGTCGGCCAGGCTGCAGGAACCCGTAGCCAGGCGCAGACGGCAGCGGACGCCGCGGCACTCGCGGCGGCTCTCGAAACCCGGGACCGCCTCGCGGACCAGTGGCTCGACAACGTCCGGGAACCGGACTCTTGGCAGGACATCTTCGAGGGAAAAGTGACCGTCCCCAACGCGTGTTGGCGTGCCCATGAACTGGCGGCGCGCAACGACGCGGGGGTGGACTGCGAACCGGATGGCCTCCTGGGCTACAGAGTCTCCGCCGAGACCAATGACACCGTCGGCGACACCATCGTGCCGGGCACAGAGGATCAGAATGCGACGGAGAGTGCGACGGCCGTCATTGAAGCCCGCTGCTCGCTCAAGCCGCCCGCCGAGGATGCCGAAGCAGATGCGCTGCCGAGCCTCGCCTGTAAGGGCGGCGAGGACTGGGACCTGAAGCCGGACGATCTCGCGGACCTGCCGAAGCCCGAGGATCTGTTCGACGTTCACCTGGCCGATAGTTGACAAGCGAACGACGAGGACGAAGGAAGCGAGTCATGAAAATTCGGTTCGCAACAAGGGCACGAGGAGGGCTGCCCGCATGGCCCGTTGCCATCGTGCTGGCCTTCGGCCTGGTGGCCTGTGGTGGTGGAGGCGGAAGCGATGACGACAAGCCTGAATCGTCGACGGCCGCTTCCAAGAGCAGCGAGTCGAAGCCGGACGCTCAGGAGAGCGAGGCGGGCGAGACGCTGGCCGAGCTGAAGGGACCCAGTGGCCTGTTCCTGAAGATCACCGCCGCGGAGCGGGATGCGGGGGGTTTCATCACGATCAGTGGCGACCTGAAGAACGATGGTGAGAAGACCGTCAATGTCCCCGCCCAGCTGAGTGGGAACGAGACCGAGATCATCCGCAACGGCAGCTCTCTCGGTGGTGCCACTCTCGTGGATTCCAAGGGCAAGAAGCGTTATTACGTGCTGCGCGACACGGACGGGCGTCCACTCACGACCACCAACTTCCCGGCCTTGAAGACGGGCGAGTCCCTGCCGGTGTTCATGCAGTTCCCCGCGCCTCCCGCCGACACGGCCGAGGTGACGCTCCAGCTGCCGATGTTCACGACCGGCACCGTCGAGATCTCCGGGTGAGGCACACCATGACCTCACCCCCACGCCTGCTGGCCGCAGTCACCCTCATGCTCACGACGACCGTCTACGGCACCACCACCGCCCACGCCGACGACGACCCCAACGACCCCCCGGGCACCGAACCCTCCGCCTCCGCCCCCGTGGAGGTGGACCCCAACGACCCCGACCTGAAGCTTCCGGACGGGGCCACGCTCGCGCAGGCCAAGGTGCTGGACATCAAGTCGGTGGTGGAGGAGCAGAGCGGCGACGAACGCCGCGAGGACACCAACACCAGCGTGACCCTCGCACTCCAGGCCGAGGTGCTGTTCGGCAAGGACAGCTCGAAACTCGGCGCGGAGGCGAAGTCCCGCATCAGAGGCATCGCCGACGAGATCAGGACCCAGAACGCCACAAGAGTCCGCGTCTTCGGCTTCACCGACGACCTCGGCTCCTCCGCCCACGGCGACGTACTCTCCAAACGCCGCGCCAACGCCGTACACGACGTCCTGTCCCAGTCCCTCAACGACGCCGGAATCACCTACGAGGTCCGCGGCTACGGCGAGCAGTACCCCATCGCCGACAACTCGACGGAGGCCGGCCGCAAGAAGAACCGCAGGGTCGAAGTCACCTTCCCCCGCACGGAGCCCTGAGGCACCATGAGCTACCGAACGCACCCCCGCCCACACCCCACCCGCACCGCCCTGACCGTCCTCGCCGCGCTGACGGCCCTCACGACGGCCGCGTGCGGCGGCACCAACGAAGCGGACGACGAGCCACCCCGAACGCCCCGGGACCGCCCCACGCCATCCCGCCCCGCCCCTGAACCCTCCTCTGAACCCCCCTCCCCCTCCGCCGCGGCAGCGGACGGCACCGACGTCGGCGCCTGCACCGACGGCAACTGCGAGATCGCGGTGACCGGGCCAGTCACCATCCACTTCCCGGGACCGGCCGACGGCAGCCGGGCAACGCTGTCGGTGACGGCCGTCGGCCCCAACGAGATCGAGTACGAGGTGAAGTCGGGCAACAACCGCTCCGAGGGCGGCGCGAGCGGCCCGGGCCAAGGCTGCCTCACGTACCTCCGCGAACACGGCAGCGGCAACTCCTGCGGCACCCTCGACAGCGCCCGCCCCAGCCCGCGGCCCGACGCCGTGGTGATCCAGGCGACGACGGGCGCGGACGGCACGGCACTGCTCCACATCGTGTCACCGTGACCGGCGGCGCGTGCTCGACCGGGTGCACCGCTGATGCCACGCCCCGGTGCTTCAGGTGCCGATGAGGGATCGCAGCACCGGAACGCCGCCACCCGCGCTCACCAGCCCCGTGAGGACCGATCCGGCGACCGGACTGCCGCTCAGCCAGGTCAGACCGCCCACGACGATGCCGATGACGGCGGCGGTGAGCAGCACCAACGCGGTGTGCAGGGTGAGGAACGGGCTCGGAGCCTCGGGCGGCGGGCTGTGATCGGACGAACGCACGGACGGCTCCTCGGGAAGCAGCGGGCTGGCAGTTGTCGTGATGCTGCCGTTCCTAGATCGCACCCACAGGAGAACCCCACGCACACCCGCGGCACCCCGACCGTTCGGGTCATCTCGCCGCAAGCGCGTGGGGCGGAGCCGGGGGCCGCACCTAACACCCGTGGGTACGAGCTGAAGGGAGGACGATGCAGGGGGACGACACCCGGGACAGCCAAGAGCGTCGCGCTGCCGACGAACTGCTCCTCAAACACCTCGCCAAGAACGGGTTCGAGGGCCCGGACTACGACCGCTTCCAGAACGAACTCGTGCGCTACGCCCTCTCCGTCCTGTGCGCGTGGCTGCACTCCGGCCACATCTTCAACCTCGTCCGGCACAGCGGCTTCGGAGTCCAACCCACCGAGGTGGAAAGGGAGGAGCTGCGCCGCGACGGCGATCTGCGCGAGGAACTGGCGAACTTGACCGTGGCCCGCGCGCTGCCCCGTTTCAGGCAGACCGCGCTGATCGAGGGAGGCTGGACCTACGACGGTGGAGCCGGCCTGACCAGTTACTTCATGGGTGCCTGTCTGAGAGCGTTCCCGAACGAGTTCCGACTGTACAGAACGGGCGAGGACCGCTACCGGCGTGCCGTGTCCCGGCAACAGGCGCAGCGGGCCAGGCACCCCTTGGCCCCGAGCGCGGAGGAGGAAGCACTCGGCATCCTGTGGGTCCGCCAGGAGATCGACAAGATCACCGACTTGCGCACGCGCAGGGCAGTGACCGCGAGTGCCTTGGCCGACTACACGCACGAGGAGATCAGGGAGCTGCTCGACGCCTGCTCGACCCGTGTGATCGAGGCGCTCCTGTACCGGTGGCGCAAGAAGGCGAAGAGCAGTGAGGGGGAGTGGCGGCATGGCTGACGACCGGACCTTCGAAGAACTCCTCGAGCAATCCTCCCTGGGCACTCCGGGAGCCCGTCCGCTGCGCCGGCGCACCCCCGCCACCCGTGCGGAGAAGGTGGTGGAACTCGCGGAGGGCCGAGAGCACTCTGCCGGGAGCGTGGCGCGGCCGCGCCACGTCCGCCTCCGGGGCGCCGCCGAGAGCGTTCCCGACGTGCGCGCGGGCACCGTCCTGACCGACGAAGGCTCCTCGCCTGCCCCGACTCCGTCCCCCGGAGGCGCCTACTCCTTGCCGGAGTTGTGGCGGTCGTACCGGGCGACCGGCGACGAGCGGCTGCGGGAGCAGCTGATCCTGCACTACTCGCCGCTCGTGAAGTACGTGGCGGGCCGGGTCAGCGTGGGACTGCCGCCCAATGTCGAGCAGGCCGACTTCGTCTCCTCCGGGGTGTTCGGGCTGATCGACGCGATCGAGAAGTTCGACGTCGACCGGGAGATCAAGTTCGAGACGTACGCGATCACCCGGATCCGGGGCGCGATGATCGACGAACTGCGGGCGCTGGACTGGATCCCGCGGTCGGTGCGGCAGAAGGCGCGCAGCGTGGAGCGCGCGTACGCGACGCTGGAGGCACGTCTGCGCCGCACCCCCTCGGAGAGCGAGGTCGCGGCGGAGATGGGGATCGCGGTGGAGGACCTCCACGCGGTCTTCAGCCAGCTGTCGCTGGCCAACGTGGTGGCCCTGGAGGAGCTGCTGCACGCGGGCGGCGAGGGCGGCGACCGGCTGAGCCTGATGGACACCCTGGAGGACACCGCCGCCGACAACCCGGTGGAGGTCGCCGAGGACCGCGAGCTGCGCCGGCTCCTGGCCCGGGCGATCAACACACTGCCGGAGCGCGAGAAGACCGTCGTCACGCTGTACTACTACGAGGGCCTCACACTCGCCGAGATCGGCAACGTGCTGGGCGTGACCGAGAGCAGGGTCAGCCAGATCCACACCAAGTCGGTACTGCAACTGCGTGCCAAACTGGCGAACGCCAACGGTTGACTCCGTGCCGGGCGGAAACGCCGTCCGGCGGGTCTTCCCACGCGGTCTTGAACGAACGGGCCCGCGCGGCAGACGGGAATTGTCAGACAGGCCGCCCTAGCTGTGCTGACCGACTCCGCCGGCCGCCTCGGCCGAGCCCTCCACGACCTCCACCCGCGCCCCCACCCGGACCCCCCACTCACCCATCGCCCCGGCCTCCGCCTCCAGCACATGCCGCGCCCGCAGCCGGGGCCGTCCCAGTCTGCCCGGCCGCATCGTGCGCACGGCGACGACGTTGAGCTGCCGGTCGAGGTAGGCCACGTCGATGGCCATCCGCATCCGGAACGTGTGCACACTGTTGGCCGGACTCAGCAGCATCGCCCCGTCGACCGAGTCACGCCCCAACAGCCCCCTGCGGCGCGCACGGTAAGAGCCCGAGATTTCCAGCGGAACGCGCACACGTTCGCCGTCTTGCCCCGCCACGACCAGAGCCCCCGCCCCGTCCCGCCACCGCTGCCGTGCCATTCAGATGCCCTCCGTGCAAAACTGCTTCAAGGACAAGGATGCGATCCTTGCCGATGCCGAGCAGTCCATCAAGCGGTCCGGCCGGTGACGCGTCGGCCGACCCGGCACAGTTCGTCAGCGCCTGCGTTTGAAGCGTGACAAGAACCCCTTCGGCTTCTCGGGGGCGGGCCGGTGCAGGGCCTTGACGTCGTGGCGGTCTTCCTCGACCAACCGCGCGAGCTCCTCGGCGACAGCGGCCGCCTCCGCGTGCCGGTTCAGTGCGGGGAGCAGGTCACCGAGCAGGCGCAGCGCACGGATCAGCTGCTGTCGCCACCCGTCCGGATTGGCCGCGGAGGATCTGCGGATGATCCCGATCGCCTCGGTGGCGGCGGTGTGCGCCTCGTCCAGCCGGCCGACGGCCATCAAGGCCTGCGCCATGGTGGGAAGCGCTCTGGCCAAGTAAGGCTCAACCCCTGCGGGGTTGGTTTCGCCGAGCCGTCGGAAGATCGCCACCGCCTCCTCGGAGTTGGCCATGGCCCGCTCGTGGTCGTTCAGGTGCATCAGGACTCCGCACTGACTGGCCAGCGTCGCGGCCAGCTGCATCGCCGCATCCTCGGAATCCTCACGGCGCAAGAGAGCGATGGCCGCGTCAAAGTCGTCCCGTGCCTCGGCGACGAGGCCGCGGGTGTTGCCCAGGCTGTTCAACGCCCGGGCCAAGGAGACCCCGTACTGCGGTCTGCCCTGCTCCACCAGGCTCCGATACGTCGCGATCGACTCGGTCAAGGCCGCGATCGCCTCTGGCTGAGACCCGCACTGCTGCAGGGCGCTGCCGAGGTTCTTCAGCGCTCCCGCAAGGTCGGCGGTGAACTCGAGGCTCTTGTCGCTGTAGATTCGAGTGATCTTGATCGAATGCTCAAGCACGGGAATGGCCTCGGCCGGTCGGCCCCAGTCGATGAGCATGCCGCCCAGGTTGCTCAAAGCGAGCGCCAGGTGGTTGCTTTTGGCCGGTTCCGCCACGGCCAGTTGGCGGCACACCGCGATGCCCTGCCGAGTGGTGGTCACAGCCTCCTCACGCAGCCCCTGGTTCCACAACGCCAAGCCGCGGTTGACCAGCGATACCCCCTCAGCCTCCAGCTTGTCCGACGTGTGCACGGAAAACGCCTCCCCTACCGCGGATCCGACTCAGACTCGACTTGTCGTGCAGGAGTACAGCACCGCCAGAGTTGTTCAGCAGCTACTTCCTCCGACGTGAACATTTACAAGCACTCCGCCAGGACCAGGCGCCGCTTCGCGAACGCTTCCCTCTGTACGGCATCAGGCAGCAGACTCACCCTCACGGCCTTCGTCTTGGTCAGTGCCCCTCAGAGCGGCGTCGAGCGAGCCACGAAGTCCTCACCGCCGTAGAGGGACTCGTACCGGATCTCAACGAGTAGTCTCGTGGAGATGAGCTCCCAGAACCATGCGGATTCCTGCCCGTTTCGCTCTTCGAGATGCAGCAGGTAGCTCCTCTCGCCCGGGATGAGAGCTGCCCCCGTGAACATCGTCTTCACTTTCGGCAGCAGAGGGAGGTCCTGGGCCATCTGGTGATACGTGGGCAGATCCCACTGGCCGATGACCTCCCCGTCGAGAGTGACCGACGTCCGCGTCACGACCGCCGGCCCGATCCCCGCATTGATCACCTCCAGGCGGGCCACGTCGTCCCGGTACCCCGCACGAACTGTGCGGATCAGTACCAACGGCCGCACCGACTGCCGGTTGTGTGCCCGGGATGCCCGCGCCTGCCCCCAACTGATCCAGAAGGATCCCAGCGCTATGACGGTCGCGCACACGCCTACACCGGTTTCGACATTCATCCAGACCCTCCCGCGACTGGTCCCGTAGAACAGCGAAGACGCGTCGGGCCGTCAGGCAGTTCTACCGTGCAGCGGCCTCCGCCGGGCCGCCGGAAGGCCGACGAGGGCGTGTTCACCCGGCTCAACGGGTTGCTCAGGCAAGTTCGGGTGTGGGGGTGGGGCGTGGCCAGTGACATTTCGGGCACCAGTGCGTGCGTGGTGATGAATTGTTCGACCGAAGGTGCCTGGTGGGCGGCCGGGTCATCGCGTGGACCCCAGCATGGCCACGGGCTTCACTCTGGTGTCCCTCGGCCTCGCTGGATAGCGTTGCTTCGCTGAAGAGAAGCCCCGTCCCTCCAGGAGTTGACCGTGAATCGCCGCCGACCCACCCTGCTCGCAGCGCTCACACTGACCGCCACAGCGGCCTTGACGCTGTCCGCGTGCGGCAGCGACGAGGACGGTGCCGCAAAGGACAGCGACAAGATCGCGGGTGCTGACACGGGCAGTGAGACGTCAGCTGCCCCGAGCCCGAGCGAGGCGGAGACCGCAGGCCGACCGAAAATCACCTTCCCTTCCGATGCGAAGAATGTCTTCGAGTACAAGAAGACGGGCAACGCGGCGAAGGACGCGGCCCTCGCGGACAGCACGCTGAGTGTCAACTCTGTTGATGAAGCGATCTTCGAGGGGAGTACCGACACCAAGGCCCTCGGTTTCTACAATGCCGAGTCCGCTTTGAGTGACTCGATCACGTATGCGTCGGGGTACATCGACAAGAACCACACATGGGTTGGTGAGACGCGGTACTTCGACTACAAGGTCAGTCTCTCGGGGGAGCTTGAGGCGTACGTCACCTACTGCTCGGACGAGAGCAAGTCATTCATCAAGGACAAGAAGACGGGAAAGGTCAAGGACACGCCAACAACGGCGGACAGCTACGTCCTTTACCACGCAAAGCTTGCGAAGAACGCTGAGGGCGTCTGGCAGACGACCGACATTGCGTCAACTCGGGGGAGTGAAGAATGCCAGCCGTGAGTAAATCTTTGAGGTGTGCGACCGTAGCCGCGATCGTTCTCGCCTCGGTGATGTCGGCCCCCGCTGCCTTCGCGGGCGGACGAGGCGAGGGCGGCAGTCGCGGCTCCACGGACCAGCAGGCCGACGTGGACGACAATGGCACCGTTTCGGTCACCGTGGGTGGTGTCGTCTTCGACCGTTCGAAGAACGGGAGCGGTGATTCGGTCGGCGCGGTGACGTCGTCCACGTCCTGGACGCCGCCGGCGTGCTGGTATGCCCCGAAGTACACGCCTGAGGAGTTGCAGAAAACCCTGGAGCCGATCTGGGAGGCCGAGTCCACGGGGTACGAGTGGGATGCCAAGCAGCGCGAGAAGTACAACGCGAAGGATGAGAAGAAGGGCTTCAACAAGGACAAGACGGGCGAGGGCTATTGGTGGGGCTCGTACGTGAACAAGAGCTACCCGCCGGGCTGGGACAAGTGCGACGAGGACTACTTCTGGGTGGACACGGGTGAGCCCCCGCCCGCGGACGTCGAGAACGCCGTCACCCCCGAGGTCCTCGCCGAACTCGCCTACGCGGAGATCCGCGTCCCCGGGACCGAGGTGACGCTGGCGCCTGCCGAGGCGACCAAGGTGAACCTTCCGACGTGGGCGTGGCTGGACGGTGCCGAGTTCAAGCCGGTCTCGGTCACCGCGTCCGTGGAGGACATCGGCATCGAGGCGACGGCCACGGCCGAGCCGGTCTCGCTGCAGATCAAGCCGGGCACCCCGGACGCCGAGACCTACCCGGCATCGGGAGTCTGCGCGATCAAGGACGGCCGTATCGGCGCTCCGTACGAGAAGGGGAGGGCGGACGACGCACCGCCGTGCGGGGTGAAGTACCTGCGTTCCTCGGGCGAGGGGACCTTCCCGCTTCAGGCGACCGTCACCTGGGAGATCCACTGGACCGGCAGTGGCGGCGCGGGCGGCGACCTTCCCGACGGTACGTTCGGCGCCACCCAGGACGTCGTCGTCCAGGAGATCCAGGCCGTCAACCGCTGACCGTGCTGAAGCAAGGGCGTGAGGTCGGCTCTCCCCGGGGTGATGGCCTCGAAAGGGTGTTGAACGGGGACCGGCCGAGGGTAGGAAGGCGCCATGACCGGACTCGGTGCCGTATTCCGTCCCCAGCTCGCCCCCGAGCGGCTGCGTGCCGTGGCTCGTGCCGCCGATGAGGTGGGGCTCGAGGAGCTGTGGCTGTGGGAGGACTGTTTCCGGGAGGGCGGGATCTCCACGGCCGCCGCCGCCCTCGCGTGGACCGAGCGGGTGCGGGTCGGCGTCGGGCTGCTGCCCGTGCCGTTGCGGAACGTGGCCGTCACCGCGATGGAGGCCGCCACGCTGCACCGGATGTTCCCCGGCCGCGCCGTCCTCGGCGTGGGACACGGGGTGCAGGACTGGATGGGGCAGGTCGGGGCGCGGGCCGGGTCGCCGCTCACGCTGCTGCGGGAGCATCTCGTCGCGCTGCGGGCGTTGTTGGGCGGGGAACGGGTGACGACGAAGGGGCGCTACGTCCGGCTCGACGACGTCACGCTCGACTGGCCGCCCGAGCAGCCCGTCGAGGTGCTCGCCGGCGCCACCGGGCCGCGCTCGCTGCGGCTGGCCGGTGAGGCCGCCGACGGGACCGTGCTCACCGCGAACACGCCGCCGGACGGGGTGCGCCGGGCCCGGCGGCTCATCGACGCAGGGCGGGCGGCGGCCGGACGGTCGGAGGCGCACCGGGTTGTCGTGTATCTCCTCGCCGCCACCGGACCCGGCGCCGATGAACGGCTTCGGGACGAGTTGGTCGCCGAAGGTGTCGGCGACGTGCCCGATCTCGGGGTCGCCGGAGACGCGGCGGCCGTCGCCGAAGCCGTGCGGCGGCTGGCCGAGGCCGGGGCCGACACGGTGATCCTCCAGCCGACCGGGGACGAACCCGACCCGGAGGGTTTCGTGCGGTTCGCCGCCGAGCGGGTCCGGCCGTTGACTGTTTAGCGGTGGCCATGGGCGGCCGGGGTGCCCAGAAGGTGTGCGGGCATCCGGGAGGGGCCGGGTGCGCACCCGGCGGACCTGGAGGATCTGCCGGTCACCGAGCCGGTCACCGGCCCACTCGGCGCGGCCGTCCGGCCACCTCCTTCGCCATCGTCGTCACGCACCCCCCTGCTCCGGTGCGGGGCCCTCTGCCCGAAGGAGCCGCGCCGTGTACGGGTTCAGTTCGATGGCGTCGTCATCGCCGACGATCACTGTGCCGCCGAGGTAGGCGAGGTGTCGTCCGTAGGCGTAATTGGGCTCGAGGGCGAAGGTCATCCCCGGTTCCAGGACCATGTCGGCGGCCATGGTGGGACGGTGGTCGTCCTCGGGCGGGTAGGCACCGGCCCCGGCCATGCGGCGGCTGGCGTCGTTGGGGAAGCCGCCCGCCGCGATCATCGGGTTCAGCGTGTGGACGGCGGGGCCGAACTCCCATCCGCCGGCGTCGGCGTACGGCTTGCGGATGTCGTCGACGGCCTCGCCGAACGTCCGGCCGGGGCGCAAGGCGTGCAGACCGGCGTCGTACGCCGCCCGCGCGACGTCGGCGGCGCGCCGGAGGTCCGCGTGCGGTTCACCGATGGTGAGGGTGACCTGGTGCTGTGTGTGGCGCCCGCCGGCATTGCTGAACACCTCGGCGGAGACGACGTCGCCGTGCTCCAGGACACGCGGGGCCTGCGGGCGGTAGCTCCACTGCGGCGGGCCCGATGCGAGAGGGGCGGGGCCGGTCCAGAAGTGCATGGCCGCGGGGGTGGTTCCGTGGGCGTATCCCGTGGCCATTCCGGCCGCGTACACCTCGCTCTCCGGGACACCGGCGGCGGCGGTCCCGACCATGGCGCGCACCATGGCGTCGCCGATACGCGCGGAGTGGCGCACCACGGCGATCTCCTCGGGCCCCAGCGCCATGATGAGCCGGGACAGCGCCATCCCCACCGGGGTGAAGCGGGCGGCGGGGAAGGCCGTCGACACGGCGTCCCAGAGGCGGTGGGGCACGATGCCCTCGGGGTGCCACGGCGGATAGGGTTCCAGGCCGACGACCCCGACCGCGGCCCTCTCCAGCCCCAGCTCACCGAGGGCCGCGGCGATCGCGCGGGAGTCGCGAGGCATGCGCAGGTTCTCCGGCGCGATCCACACGACATCGCCCCGGCGGGCGGATTCGAGGTGGTCCTTGGTGAACATCTCCATCGGGAGCAGCGAGACCGGCTCGCCGTCGCGCGGGAAGACGACGGTGGTGCCGGCCCGGCCGTTGGTGAACCAGGTGTCGTAGGCGAACGGCGCCGGGCCGGCGTCTTCGTGCTCCCCGAAGACCAGCAGGGCGTCGATGCCCTCGCGCTCCATGAACGCCCGCGCCAGATCCCATCGGCGGTCCCGCTCGGCCATCGAGAAGGTGGGTACGGTACCCACCGGGACGTCGGCCGCCCTCACCACGGGACGTCACCGTTGCGGTCGCGGTACTGCCCGGTGGGCCCGGGCGAGGTGGTGGCGAACTCGACGATCGCGTCCGTGCCCTCCGTGACCGTCTGGACGCCCTGGTGGTGGTTGAGGTCGGTGGCGGTGAAGCCGGGGTCGGCCAGGTTGAACCGGACGTCCGGGATGCCGTTGGCGTACTGCACGGTGAGCATGTTCAGGGCGGCCTTGGACACCGGGTACATCAGGTGGGCGACGGCCGACTCCGGCCGCTCCGGGTTGGTCGCGACCGCCAGTGACCCGGCGCCGCTGGAGACCATGACCACGCGCGGGTCGTCCGCGGCACGCAGCAGCGGCAGGAACGCGTGGGTGACACGGACCGGGCCGAACACGTTGACCTGGAAGACGGGGACGAGATCCTGCGGCAGCGTCTCCTCGGGTGAGGTCAGCTTGTCCATGGGGCCGACGCGCTCACCGGTGATTCCGGCGTTGTTGATCAGGACGTCGAGCCGGGCGGTGCTGTTCCGGACGGTCCGGACGGCCGCCGCGACGGAGTCGTCCGAGGTCACGTCCAGCGGCACGAACGTCACGTCCGCGCCTTCGGCGGCGAGCCTCTTCGCGGCCTCCTGCCCGCGGGCCTCGTCGCGTGCGCCGAGGAAGACACGCCAGCCGAGCTCGCCGAGACGCCGGGCCGTCTCGTAGCCCAGCCCCTTGTTGGCGCCGGTGACGAGGGCCGTGGTGGTGGTCGGGGTTTCCTGTGAGTCGTTCATGCTTCGACGCTAGGCAGGGGTCGAGAGGCCATCCAGGTACGCCGGAGAGTGGTAGCGGCCGTCCCAGGACGCGGGCACCGCCGCGGGAGAGGATGGGTGTATGGACCGCTTCGAGCTCGCCCGCGTCGTCAAGGCCGCCCGCGCACGCATCGCGCCCGGGGACGTCGGCCTGCCGTCCGGTCCCAGAAGGAGGGTCGCCGGCCTGCGCCGCGAGGAGGTGGCCCAGCTCGCCGGGCTCAGCGTCGAGTACGTGGTCCGCCTGGAGCAGGGCCGCGGACCCCAGCCGTCCGCCCAGGTGCTCTCCGCCCTGGCCCGGGCGCTCCGGCTGGAGCGCGACGAACGCGACCAGCTCTTCCGGCTGGCCGGCAATTCGCCGCCCCTGTCCGGCCGGATCGAGACGACGGTCCGCCCGAGCGTGCTGCGGCTGCTGGAACGGCTCAGCGACCTGCCCGCGCTCGTACTGTCCGCCAAAGGCGACCTGCTGGCACAGAACCCGATGGCCGGCGCGCTCCTCGGCGATCTCATGAGCTGGCCCGACGGGCAGCGCAACATCGTCTGGCAGCGGTTCCTCGGCGTCGGTGTCACCCATGTCGCACCCTCTCCGGAGGAGGACGAAGCGACGGCGCAGCAGTCCGTGGGACTGCTGCGCACCGCGCGCTCGCGCTACCCCCACGACCCGGACCTCCGCTCACTGATCGAGGAGCTGATCGACGGCAGTGAGCGCTTTTGGAGCATGTGGGAGGAGGGCCGTTCCACGACGTCCCGGTCGATGCGCAAGACGGTCGACCACCCCGGTCTCGGGACTCTCCTCCTGGACTGCGACACGCTGCTGCTGCCCGACACCGACCAGTCGATGATCGTCTACTCCGCGGCGCCCGATTCCCACGAGGCGGCGGCACTGTGCACGCTGCGCGCCGCGACCGCCCCCTGACATCCCCTCCGGCATGCACCCCTGCCCCGCGGGCCGGGCCGGAAAATCACCCGGGTCCGCGCCGTCGGCGGTCGTATCTTTGAGCCGGTCCACCTGTCCCCACCCCGGTCCTCCACTGTTCCCGACCGGCTGCCGAGCGGAGCTTTCCCCATGGCGTCCCCGCCCCACCCCCGAACCTTCGAGGACCTCGTGGCCGAAGGTGCCGCCGTCCCCACCGAAGGGTGGGACTTCTCCTGGTTCGAGGGGCGGGCCACCGAGACCCGGCCCTCCTGGGGGTACGCGCGGTCCATGGCCGGGCGGCTGGCCGGGGCCACCGCCGTACTGGACGTGCAGACCGGCGGCGGGGAGGTGCTGGACTTCGCCCTCGGAGCCGTCGGCGCCGGCCGGGCCCCGCTCGTCGTCGCCACCGAGGGATGGGCGCCCAACGTCGCCGAGGCCACCCGGCTGCTGCGACCGCGCGGCGTCCCGGTGGTCGCCTCGGCCGACGACGCGCCCCTGCCCTTCGCGGACGGCGCCTTCGACCTGGTCGTGAGCCGGCATCCCGTCGAGCCGCACTGGGACGAGGTGGCCCGCGTGCTCATGCCCGGCGGCACCTACTTCGCGCAGCACGTCGGGCCGGCCAGCGTCTTCGAGCTCATCGAGTACTTCCTCGGGCCGCTGCCCGAGGACAGCCACCGGCACCGTGACCCCGAGCGGGAGCGCGCCGACGCGGAGGCGGCCGGGCTGGAGGTCGTGGAGCTGCGGGCGGAACGGCTGCGGATGGAGTTCCTCGACATCGGTGCCGTGGTCCACTTTCTGCGCAAGGTGGTGTGGATGGTCCCCGGGTTCACCGTCGAGGCGTACCGGGACCGGCTGCGCGAACTGCACGAACGCATCGAGGCCGAGGGGCCCTTCGTCGCCCACAGCTCCCGTCATCTCTTCGACGTGCGCAAGCCGGGTGCCACCGGCACACCCCATACGCAGCGCTGACACCCAGCCGCCGGGCACGGGCGCGCGTCCTCACGCGTGCGCCCCCACCGTCACCTCCCCGATCACCAGCTCAGCCGCCGCCTCCAGCACGGCCACCACCCGTTCCGCGCGGTCCGCCAGCTCGCGTTCCTGCCGTGCCGTCAGGCGGCTCAGCGGCTCGACCGTGACCGTCGTACGGCGGCCCCGGCGGCGCTGGTGCCAGACGCCCGCCGCGACCCCGTCGACCAGGAGCACGGGGAAGTTGCCCGCCTGCCCGCCGGCCAGCGCCCGCCGGTAGGCGGCCCCGGGGAAGAGCAGCTCCCGCGGCTGCGCGGCGACGACGTACGCGTCGAAGTACGGCAGCAACCGCACCCCGCGCAGCAGTTCGTCCCGTTCCGGGGCATCGGGGAAGTCGGTGTCGCCCGCCGCCACCCACGCCGGGGCGCCCTCGAAGCGGACCTCCTCGATCTCGCCCGCGGCGGCCAGCTCGGCGTAGCGGGCCTTCGCCCAGCCGGGTGGCGCGGCCAGCCAGCGGGCGAAGTGCTGGGGCGTCGCCGGTCCGTACGCGTACAGGTATCGGCGTACGAGGAGCCGTGACGCCTCCTCGGGCGGCAGCGGGGTGAAGTGGGGCGGCCTGGTGTACGTCACCCTGCGGCCTCGGTTCGGGCCGAAGGACAGGACGCCGCACTGGCCGGCCCGGTGCAGGACCTGGCGCCAGCGGGGCCACATGGTCTGGAAGGCGGGCATGACCAGGTCGCCGGCCCACGGGCCGGTGCGCGTGACGACCTCCTCGCCGAGCTCCTCGATGGTCAGGAAGGCGCCGTCGAGCGCGTCGGCGATCGCGGCCACGACCTGCCCGGCCTGCTCCCCGGTGAGGCGTACGTCGGTGGGGAAGGCGGCCGGGCCGGCCGGGATCGCGGGGAGCGCGGCGCACCACATCGGCAGGTCGCGGGCGGGGAGCAGATGCACCGTCCCGCGCGGGCCGTGCGTCTTCACCAGCGTGGGCGGGGGTGCGGGCGCGGGTGGGGCGAGCGGAGCGGTGGGCCACAGGGCGTCGCGTACGTCCGTGCGGGTCACGCCGTCGGCCCGCAGGCCGACCGACAACTCGGCCGCGGACAGTACCTGGGCGTGGACGCCGAGCATCGCGGCGGCCACGTCGGCGACGGGCGTGCCCGTTCGGGCCCGGCTGGCCAGGAACTGCCGTTCCACGCGTCGTGCGCTCGCCGCGGCCCAAGTGATCCCGGTCGTCTTCGTCATGAGGCGACGTTAGGTGAGAAGTAGGACAGATTCCGTCCTCGGTCATCCGTGGCCATCCGTGCCCGTCCATGGCCGTCGGCGGCGGATCTTCCGGGCTCAAGTGGCGCACCTTCGCAAACATCCGCGTGCGCGGAGGCAGCGTACGCAATCACCCGTCGATCCTCACAGGGTTTCCACATCGTTATTCATCGATGTCCTCTTCGAGTCGAAAACGACCTGCCCGGTCGCGTAAGTTCGATGCCAGGTAATTCGCGTGAGCAAAGCTGCGCGCGTGGCACCGCGCAGTGGAGGGGGCTGCGCGGTGCCGGATCAACCCCCGGATCAAGCTGCCGGGCCGACCGTCGGACCGGCCCCGGTCAAGCCGGCCGCGCCGGTCGTGCCGCCCGGACGGGGGGCGGACTTCCGCGCCATCGCGCCGGTCGGCGGACCCGCCCCGCCCCACCAGTCGCACGCGCATCACGGCCCGCCCCGGGGTGCGCGGTGATTTGGCCACCGTTCAGG
Organism: Streptomyces sp. NPDC018026; assembly: GCF_044327745.1. NCBI lineage: Bacteria > Bacillati > Actinomycetota > Actinomycetes > Kitasatosporales > Streptomycetaceae > Streptomyces > Streptomyces sp. NPDC018026. The sequence continues at coordinate 52,171 of NZ_JBIRFY010000016.1, read as the reverse complement.
CCGGAATAAGGGCTTCCGTGGTCATCCGGGCGTCGCCGGGCGACTCCGGAGAGTAGTTGTGGCACGCCGATGCACGCAGCATCACTTACGAAGGGTTATGGTGGAAACCCCCCCCTCGGGCCGGTCCGTCTCCCCCCCACGGACCGGCCCGTTTTTTCTGCCCGTCCGGGCGGCGGCCGCGAGTGGTACGTCCGTAACGAGGAGTTCACCGGTGCGCCGTCCTGTGTCGTGGCATGGCGGCGCTTGTTCGAGGGCATAAGCCAAGCAGGTCGACGCCCGAACCACGGGTGTCGGATCTCAGCGGACGGCACGGAGCCGTCCGCCCGGGAGGCCCTTTGCACCAGCCCCACCGTGCGGTCACGGCACGGAAGACGCGGCGGAGGACCGGTCCCCGGTCCGCGCCAGTGCAGGGCGGCCCCAGGGACCTGCCTGACGACGACCGTCCGGCGGCCCTCCGATCGGTCGGCTCGTTCCCGCCCTCCCGGCGCGGCTCGTTCCGGCCCTCCCGGCCCAGCGTCCACTCCGTCGCTCCCCGACCTCTTCCGAGGGGGTACGTCCTTCCGTGGTGACCAGCACAAAGCGCCACAAGCCAGATAGGCGCACCTACGTTCTCGACACCAGCGTCCTGCTGGCCGACCCGAACGCCCTGAACCGCTTCGACGAGCACGAGGTCGTGCTCCCCATCGTCGTGGTGACGGAGTTGGAGGCCAAACGGCACCATCCCGAACTCGGCTACTTCGCCCGGCAGGCCCTGCGCCTGCTCGACGAGTTCCGGGTGCGGCACGGTCGCCTCGACGCCCCCATCCCGATCGGGGACCTCGGCGGCACCGTCCGCGTCGAGCTCAACCACTCGGACCCCAGCGTGCTGCCCACCGGCTACCGCCTGGGAGACAACGACTCCCGCATCCTCGCGGTCGCCCGCAACCTCCAGGCGGAGGGATTCGACGTCACCGTCGTCTCGAAGGACCTCCCGCTCAGGATCAAGGCGTCCTCCGTCGGACTCCTGGCCGAGGAGTACCGCGCCGAGCTGGCCATCACGGACGCCTCCGGCTGGACCGGAATGTCCGAACTCACCCTGCCGGGTGAGCAGGTGGACGTGCTCTTCGAGGAGGGCCGGGTCTATGTCCCGGAGGCGGCCGACCTGCCCGTGCACACCGGTCTGACCATCCAGTCGGAGCGCGGAAAGGCCCTCGGCCGGGTCGCGCCCGACGGCAACGTCCGGCTGGTGCGCGGCGACCGGGAGGCGTTCGGCATCAAGGGCCGCAGCGCCGAGCAGCGGATCGCGCTCGACCTGCTCCTCGACCCGGACGTCGGCATCGTGTCGATGGGCGGCCGGGCCGGCACCGGCAAGTCGGCGCTCGCCCTGTGCGCGGGCCTCGAAGCGGTCCTGGAGCGCCGGCAGCACCAGAAGGTGATGGTCTTCCGGCCGCTGTACGCGGTGGGCGGGCAGGAGCTCGGCTACCTGCCCGGCTCCGAGGCCGAGAAGATGAGCCCGTGGGCGCAGGCGGTGTTCGACACGCTGTCGGCCGTCACCAGCCGCGAGGTCATCGAGGAGGTGACCGCGCGCGGGATGCTGGAGGTGCTGCCGCTCACCCACATCCGGGGGCGCTCGCTGCACGACGCGTTCGTGATCGTGGACGAGGCCCAGTCGCTGGAGCGGAACGTCCTGCTGACCGTGCTGTCCCGGATCGGGGCCAACTCACGGGTCGTACTCACCCATGACGTGGCACAACGGGACAATCTGCGGGTGGGCCGATACGACGGAGTCGTCGCCGTCGTCGAGAAGCTGAAGGGGCATCCGCTCTTCGCGCACGTCACCCTGACCCGCTCCGAGCGGTCCCAGATCGCGGCGCTCGTGACCGAAATGCTGGAGGACGGGCACATCTGACCCGACTCCCACCCATCCGGGAAATCCGACCCGACACGGGCCGGTTACCCGTCAGTTCGGCGCCGTCCGGAAAGGCCCAGAGCCTAGCCGGGCGGCGCCTCGGCGTGTGCGGATTTCCGTGAATCCCCTGGGCCAAACGAGATGTGAGCTTTCACACGCAACACAGAATTGCCTCGCCCCGCCGGGTTACGGCAGAGTCTCATTCCTGTCAGGCCCCGCATACGACACAGTTGTACCCCCAGCGGTACGGCGCCCCAGAAGCACCAGCTCCAACTCCATAGCAGAGTCGTATGCCGCCCGAGCACCACGCGGCGCTCCCGCCGAGGGAGTTGTCCACCGGGCCCGTGCCTCCCGTGACCCGTAGTTGGGGAGGCCAGTGCCAGGGGCACGATTGCGTCCGCGAGGGTCACCGAAGCGGGCGATGCTGGAAGGAAACCGTGTGAGCCGGATCTCGGTCCGGGGATTCGCAGTGGCCTCGGCCACGGCGGTCACCGCCGTCGGAAGCGTCGTCGGAGTTGCCTCGGGCAGCGTCGCGCAGAACAACGACGACGCGGAGGCGACGGCAGCAGGCACGACCCTGCTTGCCGACATCCCCATGGGTGAGCAGGCGCAGGTGCAGACCGCGTCCCTGACGCAGCAGGCCGACGTGCAGGCCATCGCCGCGGACGCGAGCGCCAAGAAGGACGCCGAGGAGGCGGCCCGCAAGGCAGCCGCCGAAACCGCCGTGGCCAAGCAGGAGAAGGCCAAGAAGGCGGCCGAGGAGGCCAAGGAGCGCGAGGCGGAGAAGAAGGCGGCCAGCCGCGACGCCCAGCGCGACGCCAGCAGCTTCACCGTCCAGAGCTCCTACAGCACCAGCCAGATCCAGGCGATGGCGCGCCAGATGGTGCCCAGCGGCCAGTTCCAGTGCTTCAGCAACATCGTGAACCACGAGTCCAGCTGGAACTACCAGGCCGTCAACGCCTCCTCCGGTGCCTACGGCCTCTTCCAGGCCCTCCCGGCGGGCAAGTACGCCTCCGCGGGCGCCGACTGGCGGACCAACCCGGCCACCCAGATCAAGTGGGGCCTCAGCTACATGGACAACCGCTACGGCAGCCCGTGCGACGCCTGGGCCTTCTGGCAGGCCAACCACTGGTACTGAGCCCGCAGTCGCCCGCCTTCCCCGGCGGCGCGGTCCACGCTCAACCTTGCGCAGCCCCTCACCGTCCTATGGTGAGGGGCTTTCGCGCTCCCGCCATGTACGGTCGGACCGGAACGACTCCAGGGGGGAGCGGTGGGGAAGGACGGGGGAAGAGGACGGATCATGTCACGAGTGCCAGGGTGGCTCGGCCGGCTCGGCGCCGGACTGACGCGGGCGAGCGAGCGGTTGGAGCAGCGCCGCGAGGAAGCGCGGCGCGACGACCCGGACGACGGACCCGGGGCGGCCTCCCACCACGCGCGGCGGCCCCTGGACGACCCGGCTGAGGACACGGCCGGGGACGCGGCCGGAGACACCGCCGGGGACTCCGGTGGCGAGCACCTCGCCGCCCACCGCCCGGTCGTGCTCGCCAACCGTCCCGATCCGGCCCAGGCCGTGCCCTGGGGAGTACGGGTGGCCGCGGAGGCCGGGTGGCGGCTGCTGGTGCTCGCGGGCACCGTGTGGGTGCTCATGCGGGTCATCAGCGCGGTACAGCTCGTGGTGCTGGCGTTCGTGGCCGCGCTGCTGATCACCGCGCTGCTCCAGCCGGCCGTGGCCTGGCTGCGCCGGCACGGGGTGCCGCGGGGACCGGCCACCGCCCTGACCGCGATCCTCGGGTTCGTGGTGATGGGACTGATCGGCTGGTTCGTCACCTGGCAGGTCATGGAGAACATCGACAACCTCTCCGACCAGGTCCAGGACGGCATCGACGAGCTGCGCAACTGGCTGCTGAACAGCCCCTTCCACGTCACCGACAAACAGATCAACGAGATCGCGAAGAACCTGCGCGACGCGGTGGGCGCCAACACCGACCAGATCACGTCGGCCGGACTGGAAGGCGTCACGGTCGTCGTCGAGGCGCTCACCGGCATCCTGCTGGCCGCCTTCTCGACGCTGTTCCTGCTCTACGACGGCAAGCGCATCTGGCAGTGGTCGCTGAAGCTGGTGCCCGCGGCAGCCCGGCCGGGCGTGGCCGGGGCCGGCCCGCGCGCCTGGCGGACGCTGACCGCCTACGTGCGCGGCACGGTGATAGTCGCGCTGATCGACGCCATCTTCATCGGCCTCGGCATCTACTTCCTGGACGTGCCGATGGCCGTCCCGCTGGCCGTGTTCATCTTCCTGTTCGCCTTCATCCCGCTGGTCGGCGCGGTGGTGTCGGGTGCGCTCGCGGTCGTGGTGGCGCTGGTGACACAGGGCGTGTTCGCGGCGGTCATGACGCTCGTCGTGGTGCTGGCGGTGCAGCAGATCGAGGGGCACATCCTGCAGCCGTTCATCCTCGGGCGCGCGGTGCGGGTCCATCCGCTCGCGGTGGTGCTGTCGGTGGCCGCCGGCGGCATGGTGGCCGGCATCGGCGGCGCCGTGGTCGCCGTGCCGCTGGTGGCGGTGACCAACACCGTCGTGGGCTACCTGCGGGCGTACTCCCGCGAGGCCGCCCTGCGGCAGACGCCGAGACCGCACGGAGCCACCTCGACCGACGCCGCCCCGGCCGTCGACCGGGTGCCGGGCCCGCCGAAGACCCCGGAACCCCCGGCGGACGGCCCGCCGTCGGACACCTCCCCGGCGTAGCGGAGCCGGCGAGCGGAGCCTGCGAGCGGCGCGGCGCCGCCGGGGCACCGGTACGCGAACGGGCCCCGCCCACCTCTCGGTGAGCGGGGCCCGTGCCGTGCGTACCGCACCGGGACGCATCCCGTGCGGGACTGCTCCGCGGGACTACTCGGCGGCGAGGACCGCCTCGGCGTCCAGCGTGACGCCGACGGCCTCGACCACGGCGGCGATCTTGAACGCCTCCTGGACCGTCTCGCGGTCCACACCGGCCTTGCGGAGCACCTGCTCGTGCGAGTCCAGGCACATGCCGCAGCCGTTGACGGCGGACACCGCGAAGGACCACAGCTCGAAGTCGACCTTGTCGACGCCCGGGTTGCCGATGACGTTCATCCGCAGACCGGCGCGCAGGGTGCCGTACTCGTGGTCCGACAGCAGGTGCCGGGTGCGGTAGAAGACGTTGTTCATCGCCATCACGGCGGCCGCCGACTTGGCGGCCTTGTACGCCTCGGGCGTGAGGTTGGCCTTCGCCTCCGGCTCCAGCTCGCGCAGCACGATGGGGGAGCGCGAGGCGATGGCGGTCGCCAGCACGGTGCCCCACAGCTGCTGCGCCGGGAGGCCGGAGTTGCCGATGACCGAACCCAGGTTGAGCTTCAGGTCCTTGGCGTAGTCCGGGACGGCGGACTTCAGGGAGTCGAGGGACATGTCAGATCACTCCCCCGAGAGCAGCGCGACCGGGTCCAGGGTCTCGTCGCCCTTGCTCCAGTTGCACGGGCAGAGCTCGTCGGTCTGCAGGGCGTCGAGGACCCGCAGGACCTCCTTGGGGTTACGGCCGACGGAGCCGGCGGTGACCATCGTGAACTGGATCTCGTTGTTCTGGTCCACGATGAAGACCGCGCGCTGCGCGAAGCCGTCCTCGCCCTCGATGCCGAGGTCACGCATGAGCTCGTGCTTCGAGTCGGCCAGCATCGGGAAGGGCAGGTCGGTCAGGTCCGGGTGGTCCTTGCGCCAGGCGTGGTGCACGAACTCGGAGTCGCCGGAGAAGCCGAGGATCTGGGCGTCACGGTCGGCGAACTCGTCGTTCAGCTTGCCGAAGGCGGCGATCTCGGTCGGGCACACGAAGGTGAAGTCCTTGGGCCAGGCGAAGACGACCTTCCACTGACCCTCGTAGGTCTTGTGGTTGATCTGCTGGAACTCCTTGCCCTTCTCCAGCGAGACACAGGCGGTCAGGTCGAACTCGGGGAACTTGTCACCGACAGTGAGCACGTGCTCTCCAAAAGCGCAGCGAAGAAACGCCCATTTTGCGAGCGTTTCCCATGGGTTGGACGTTAGTGATGTTGGCACAGGGTGCATTGATTAGTGAAATAGCTACACTCGGTCGAGTTGATCGGAGGTAGCTATTAGTGTCCAGTAAGAAGAGGCAGCCCAGCCTCGCTCAGCTGCGGGCTTTCGAAGCGGTCGCCGAGCACCTGCATTTCCGCGACGCCGCCGCCGCGATCGGCATGAGCCAGCCGGCGCTCTCGGGCGCCGTTTCCGCCCTGGAGGAGGCACTGGGTGTCACCCTCCTGGAGCGTACGACGCGCAAGGTGCTGCTCTCCCCGGCCGGTGAACGGCTCGCGGTACGGGCCAAGGCGGTGCTGGCGGAGGTCGGCGCGCTCATCGAGGAGGCGGAGGCGGTGCGGGCACCCTTCACCGGCGCGCTGCGGCTCGGCGTCATCCCGACCGTGGCGCCGTACCTGCTGCCGACGGTGCTGCGCCTCGTCCACGAGCGCTACCCCGACCTCGACCTCCAGGTCCACGAGGAGCAGACGGCGAGTCTCCTGGAGGGCCTGACGACCGGGCGGCTCGACCTGCTGCTGCTCGCGGTGCCCCTCGGTGTCCCCGGCGTCGCCGAACTCCCGCTCTTCGACGAGGACTTCGTCCTGGTCACGCCGCTCGACCACCGGCTCGGCGGCCGGGAGGGCCTGGAGCGCTCGGTGCTGCGCGAGTTGAAGCTGCTGCTGCTCGACGAGGGGCACTGCCTGCGCGACCAGGCGCTCGACATCTGCCGGGAGGCGGGCCGCGCGGGCGTCCCGGCGACGACCACGGCCGCCGGCCTGTCGACGCTGGTGCAGCTGGTGGCGGGCGGCCTCGGGGTGACGCTGCTGCCGCGCACCGCCGTCCGGGTGGAGACCTCCCGCTCCAGCCGGCTCCTCACCGCGTCCTTCAGCGACCCGGCCCCCACCCGCCGTATCGCCCTCGCCATGCGCACCGGCGCGGCCCGCTCGGCGGAGTACGGCGAACTGGCCGCGGCCCTGCGCGAGGCGATGGCGGACCTGCCGGTGCGGACGGTGCACGACTGAGGGACCCCAGCCGTGCACCTGCGGGGCCTACTCCGTGCGCAGCCCCTCCGGCCGCATCAGCCGCAGCAGCGGCGGCAGACTGCACAGCGTCACCACCAGGACCACCGCGGCGCCGATGCCGGTCATGGCCAGGACGCCGGTCCAGTCGACGCCGACCGGGGTGCTAGTCATCTTCAGCAGCACCGTGCCCAGGGTCAGACCCACCACCGTGGCGAGCAGCAGACCGAGCACGATGGGAATCGCCGTCTGCCAGAGCACCGAGAGGCTGAGCGTGCGGCGCCGGGTGCCGAAGGCGACCAGGGCCGACAGCAGCTTCTTGCGCTCGCGCAGCTGCTCCAGCTGCGAGACCAGCAGACTGGCGCCGATCAGCGCCAGCACACACGCCGCCCCCACGAACAGGCCGGTGCGGATGGCGTCGAACCGGTCGGTCCGCTCGGTCGCCGCCCAGGTCACGGTGTCCGCCAGGGGATCGACGGCCGCCGAGGTGTTCCGCACGAGGTCCTGCACGTCCGACACCGACTCGTCCACCTTGAGGTAGGCGTGCCCGTCCAGCGTCGGCCCGAGCGCGTCCGGCAGCGCCCCCGGCGTGATCAGGAAGCCGCCCCGGTCGGTTCCGGCGACCAGCCCCGGACGCGCCTTCGCCGTCTTGATGCCCTGCGGCACCGTCCAGGGGACCGCCTCCCTGGTCGGGCCGCCCTCGTAGGTCGGGTCCGAATACAGCTTCCGGCCGGGTGCGGCCAGCTTCGACATGTCCTCCCCGGTGTCCCACTCGGCACCGTGAACGGCGAACACGTCCCCGTCCGTGCACGAGGGCAGCTCGGAGACCTCCCGCAGCGACGCGCAGTCGCCCACGGTGATCATCGTGCCGTGCTCCGGGTCCCGGGCGCGGTCGCCCAGGTAGCCCTCGGAGAAGGCGTAGACCGCCTGCACGCCCTTGGTGTCGCGGAACTTCTCGGCCGCCGGGGCCATCGGGACCCCGCTCGACAGCTGTGCCTCCATCTGCGCCCGCGACACGTCCTGCCCGGTGGACTTGGTGTAGTCGTCGTCCACACCGGCGAACAGCATTTGCAGCGCGATCGCCCCGGCGACGGCCACCGCGATGCCGTTGACCATCCGGGCCGCCGTCCCGCTGCTCAGCTGCAGCCTGCGCACGGCCAGCTGCCAGGCCACGCCGCCGGAGCCGAGCCTGGCGACGACGCTCTCCACGATCCACGGCAGGAGCGCGGTCACGCCGACCAGGAGCAGGACGACGCCGCCGGTCACCAGGTACTGGTTGAAGTCGCCGTTCTCCCGGCCCTTGCCGATCATTGGGTAGAGCATCGCCAGTCCGGCCAGCGGCAGCAGCAGCCGCCACCACAGCCGGCGCCGGGCCGGACGGCCCGCGCGCACCACGCCGAGCGGTTCGATGACGACCCCGCGCAGCGCGAACAGCGTCACCAGCACCGCCGCCGCGGGCACCGCCACCGCGACCAGCAGGGCCAGCAGCGGCGAGGGGTTGAGATAGCTGGGGAACACGCTGATGCGGAACACCTCGGCACTGCCCGCGAGCTGCCGTCCGACCATGAAGAACCCGGCACCGAAGACCAGCCCGAGCGCCGCGCCGGCCATCGCCTCACCGGCGGCGATGCGCCGGGTCATGCGGCTGTCGGAGCCGACCAGACGCAGCGCCGCGAGCCGCCGGTCCCGCCGCTCTCCGCCGAACCGCACGGCGGCGGCGATGAACACCGCGACCGGCATCAGCAGCACCACGAAGACGACGAGGATCAGCAGGATCAGCACCGGGTCGGACCGCTCCTCCCCGGGATCCGGGTCGCCGAACCGGTCGATGCGCTCGATCCGGCCCGGGGTGATCTGCTCCGCCAGCCCCTCCGCGCCGCGGTAGTAGGCGAGTTCGGCCGAGCCGATCAGCCCGTCCTCCGCGATCGTGCCGACGATCCGGTCCGGCAGCCGCTCGCGCAGCAGCGCGCCGGAGTCCGACTCCAGCAGCTCCTTCAGCGCGGGGGAGACCACCATCTCGCCCACCGCCGGGAACTTCTCCACCCCCGGCGGCAGCGGTGCCCGCGGCCCCTCGGGCTCCAGGGCCCGGCCCCGGACGTCGTCGTCGCGGAAGTAGTCGTCGACCCTGGCGAGCACGAGTGTGTCGTTCGCCTTCGGCATCGGGTCGGAGGCGAAGGTGATGTCGGAGCGTGCTGCCTCCCGTTCGTGCCGCACGCTGAGGGCGTTCGGGATCGCCGTCGTCAGCAGCAGCAGCGCCACGCCGAGACCGACGCCGACGGCCGTCAGCACGGCCCGGGTCCAGCCCTCGCGGCCGCCGGTGAAGGCGAAGCGGACGCCCAGCATCAGGTCGGCGGCCCACTGGCGCACGTTCATACGACCCGCTCCATGTCCCGGGACTTGCCGTCGCGTACGACGATCTCGCGGTCGGAGTAGGCGGCCACCCGTGCCTCGTGCGTGACCAGCACGACCGCGGCGTTGGTGGAGCGGGCGGCGTCCGTGAGCAGCTCCATCACGCGCTCCCCGTTGAGGGAGTCCAGCGCGCCGGTCGGCTCGTCCGCGAAGAGCACCCGCGGGTTGGTGACCAGCGAGCGGGCCACCGCGACCCGCTGCCCCTGGCCGCCGGAGACCTCGCCGGGCCGCTTCTTTTTGAGGTCGTCGACCTCCAGCCGCTCCATCCAGCTCAGCGCGGCCCGCTCGGCCTCCTTGCGGGAGGTGCCGTTCAGGCGCAGCGGAAGGGCGACGTTCTCGACACAGGTCAGCTCCGGCACCAGCTGGCCGAACTGGAACACGAACCCGAAGTCGGAGCGGCGCAGCGCACTGCGCTGGGCGTCGGACATCGCGGACAGCTCGCGCCCGTTGTACGTGATCGTCCCCGAGTCGGGCGGCACGATGCCGGCGAGGCAGTGCAGCAGCGTCGACTTGCCGGACCCGGAGGGGCCCATGACGGCGACGACCTCGCCGGGGTGGATGGAGAACTCGGCGCCGTCGAGGGCGAGGGTGGGGCCGTAGGCCTTGCGGAGCTGGTCCGCCGAGAGGAGGGAGCCTGCGGGGGGAGTCATCGGGTTACCGCCTCACGGAGCTTGTCGAGGCGCGCGGCGGTCAGTTCCAGCCAGCGCAGGTCGGCCTCGAGGTGGAAGAGGGCGTGGTCGCAGATCAGCTGGTCCGCGAGATCGCCCTTGCGCTTGCGGTCGGTGAGGATGCGCATGCTGCGCAGGTGCTCCGAACGCTGGGTGTCGAGGATGTCGGCGGCGTCGCGGTGGGTGAGCAGCGCGAGGACGACCTTGGTGTACAGCGTCGACTGGAGGTACGGCTCGGGCTTCTCCGGGGTGGCGAGCCACCGCTGTACGTCGGTGATCCCCTCGTCGGTGATCGCGTACCGCTTGCGCTCGGGACCGCCGCCCGCCTCGATGCCGTCGACCACGACGAGGCCGTTCTTGAGCAGGCGGGACATCGTCGAATAGACCTGGCCGTAGTGCAGCGGCCGGTCGTGACCGAACTTCTCGTCGAAGGCGCGCTTGAGGTCGTAACCGTGGCGCGGCCCGGACTCCAGGAGCCCCAGGAGGGTGTGACCGATGGACATGCGGAGCACTCTACACACGGTGTATACGCACCATGTATACGCACAGTGCAGAGATCGTGGCGGCGGGTGCGGTCCGGGATCGGCCAGGGTGCGGCGCCGCAGGTGGGGGCCGATTGTCACGGTTCCGCTACGACGGAGGCCGCGCCTTGGCCCGGTGGCGTAGGCGCGGCGGGTGAAGGTCGCTCACGGGGGTGGCGCGGCCCCCGGACCGCCGCCCCTGGGCGGGCGGCCGCGGCGCGGTATCGGTCCGGTGCCGCCGGGCAGCCGGCCGGCCTCGGCCAGCGCCCTGCGGAGCAGGAACTCGATCTGGGCGTTGGCCGAGCGCAGCTCGTCGCCCGCCCAGCGGGCCAGCGCCTCGTAGACCTGTGGGTCCAGGCGCAGCAGCACCTGCTTGCGCTGCTGCGGCCGACGCTTCGGGGCCGGGCCCTCGGACGGCGCGGAACCCTGCGCGGAATCCTGCGCGGAATCCTCGGGCGCGGAACCCTCGGGCGGGTTCGTCACTGGTAGAGCGTCCCCGTGTTCAGGACCGGCTGGGCGGCGCGGTCCCCGCAGAGCACGACCATCAGGTTGGACACCATCGCCGCCTTGCGCTCGTCGTCCAGTTCCACGATGTCCTGCTCGCTGATCCGGGCGAGCGCGGCCTCGACCATGCCGACCGCGCCGTCCACGATCTGCCGCCGCGCGGCGACCACCGCACCGGCCTGCTGCCGCTGGAGCATCGCCGAGGCGATCTCCGGCGCGTACGCGAGGTGCGTGAAGCGGGACTCGATGATCTGTACGCCGGCCGCCTCCACGCGCGCGTGCAGTTCGACGGCGAGCTTCTCGGTGATCTCCTCGGCGTTGCCGCGCAGCGAGAGGCCGTCCTCGTCGTGGGCGTCGTAGGGGTACTCGATGGCGATGTGCCGCACGGCCGCCTCGGTCTGGGTGGAGACGAACTCGACGTAGTCGTCCACCTCGAAGGTGGCCTGCGCGGTGTCCTCCACCCGCCACACCACGACCGCCGCCAGCTCGATCGGGTTGCCGTAGGCGTCGTTGACCTTCAGGACCGCCGTCTCGTGGTTGCGCACCCGCGTCGAGATCTTGGTGCGGGAGGTGAAGGGGTTGACCCAGCGCAGGCCGTCCTGGCGGATGGTGCCCCGGTACCGCCCGAAGAGCTGCACCACGCGGGCCTCGCCCGGCGCCACCATGTTCAGGCCGCACATCGCGAGGAAGGCGGCCAGGGCGATCAGGATGCCGCCGATGATCAGCACGGCCTTGCCGCCGGTCGAGCCGACCGCCGTGGCGCCCGCGATCAGACCGGCGCCGACCAGCAGCCCGACCAGACCGAGCAGCAGCGCGAAACCGCCGCCGATGCTGTGCGCCTGGTTCTCGCGCACCCGCGGCGCCGGCATCTCGGGCACATCCGCGGTGACCTGTGGGGCATCGTGCGTGGACATGGGTGGTCCCCCGTTCTCTCTTTGCTTACTAACTGATATCACTTTACTCGCAAATGACAACCCTGCACCCCTCTCGTACGTCGGTTCCTGTGGAACGGGTGCTGATTCTCACGTCCGTACAAGGCTGGATCGGTTGCCGTTTGTCACATCTCCCGGTGTTAGCTTTCTGAGCTGACCTGAGCGACGAACCTGTGTGACGCGTGAGCGAGGCGTGCCCACAGATGACCGAAGCGGAGCGGATCGGACCCATGGGACGAGCGGAAGAGAGAAAAGCGCGACAGCGCGGTGGACGCCGCGCGGCGCCGAAACGCCGCCGTTCGTCGGGTGCGGGCGGTGCCGCGGGCAGTGCCTCGGGCGGAAAGAGCCGGATACGCCGGCTGTTCACCTGGAAGAAGATCCTCGGCGCGTTCTTCGGCTTCTGCCTGCTCTGCATGGGCGCCTTCATCGTGCTGTACATGATGATCGACATCCCCGAGGGCAACCCCGAGGCCGAGCTGCAGAGCAACGTCTACAAGTACAGCGACGGCAGCGTCATGGCCCGCACCGGGGACCGCAACCGCGAGATCGTCGACCTCGCCAAGATCCCCAAGGACGTCCAGCAGACCTTCGTCGCCGCCGAGAACAAGACCTTCTACAACGACGCCGGCGTCGACCTCAAGGGCACCGCGCGCGGCGTGCTCAACACCCTCTCCGGCAAGGGCGCGCAGGGCGGTTCGACGATCACCCAGCAGTACGTCAAGAACTACTACCTGACCCAGGAACAGACGGTCTCGCGCAAGCTGAAGGAACTGGTCATCTCCCTCAAGCTGGACCGGGAGAAGTCCAAGGACTACATCCTCGCCGGCTACATCAACACCAGCTACTACGGCCGGGGCGCCTACGGCATCCAGGCCGCCGCCCAGGCCTACTACCGCGTCGACGCCGAGGACCTGACGGTCGAACAGGGCGCGTACCTCTCCGCGCTGCTCCAGGCGCCGAACCAGTACGACTGGGCGATCGCCAGCGAGACCGGCAAGAAGCTCGTCCAGCAGCGCTGGAACTACGTCCTGGACAACATGGTCGAGCAGAAGTGGCTGGGCGCGGGCGACCGCCAGGGCATGAAGTTCCCGGAGCCCAAGGAGCCCAAGGCCGCCGCGGGCAAGGAGGGCCAGGTCGGCTATCTGGTGGACGCGGCCGACTACGCGCTCAAGAAGCAGCTGGTCGCCCAGGGCGCTGCCGAGGACATGGAGCAGGCCAAGGCCCTGGTGGACCTCGGCGGCTACACCGTCACCCTCAACATCGACAAGAAGAAGCAGGCCGCGCTGGAGGATGCGGTCAAGAAGCAGCTCACCAGCAAGCTGGACCCCGACAAGCGCAAGGTCGACGCCGACGTCCAGGCCGGAGCCGTCTCCGTCGACCCGAAGACGGGCTCCGTGGTGGCGATGTACGGCGGCGTGAACTACCTGAAGCACTACACCAACAACGCCACCCGCGACGACTACCAGCCCGCCTCCACCTTCAAGCCGGTCATCCTCGCCGCCGCCGTGGACCACGACGCCGAGACCCAGGACGGCGTGCCGATCACGGCCAACACCCTCTACGACGGCGACAGCGAGCGCCCCGTGATGGACGGCGACAACGAGGTCGGCTTCGCACCGCCCAACGAGGACGACCGGGACTACGGCGAGATCGACGTCCAGGAGGCGATGAACAAGTCCGTCAACTCCGTCTTCGCGCAGATGGGCATCGACGTCGGCATGCCCGAGGTGATGAAGGTCGCCGCCGACCTCGGCATGGACACCGAGGGCGAGCAGGCCGTGCCCGCGCAGACCCTGGGCAGTATGGGCGCCAGCCCGCTGGAGATGGCAGGCGTCTACGCCACCTTCGACAACCACGGCAAGAAGGTCACCCCGGCGATCGTGAAGTCGGTCGAGCACAAGGACCGCACGATCGAGATGCCCGACCCCATCGGCGAGGAGATCATCAGCCGGGAGGCCGCCGACACGGTGACCTCGGTGCTCACCGGCGTGGTCAACGACGGTACGGCCAAGACCTCCGTCCGGGAGAACCCGCTGCGCGACGGCCAGAAGGTGGCCGGCAAGACCGGTACGTCCGACAACAACAAGTCCGCCTGGTTCACCGGCTTCACCCCCGGCCTCGTCACCTCCGTCGGACTGTTCGGCGAGGACGACAAGCCGCCGCACAAGCAGGTCCCGATGTACGAGGCGGCCGGGGTCGACTACCGCGTCAACGGCGGTGGCCCGCCGGCGGAGATCTGGGCCGCGTACACCTTCGGCGTCATGGACGAGGTCACCGAGTTCGACCTGGAGACCAAGCAGGGCGCCGCGGTGCGGCCGAGCAAGTCGCCGACGGCTCCCGAGTCGCCGACCCAGTCGCCGACCCAGGAGGAGACGACCGAGGCGCCGCCGCCGTCCAACGACCCGACGACCGAGGCGCCGCCGTCCAACGAACCGACGACGGAGGAACCGCCGGAGTCGCCGACGCAGTCGCCGTCGAACAGCCCGTCCACCGAACCACCGCCGGACGGCGGCGGGTCCACCGAGCCGGGGGACCCGGAGTTCCCCGGCGGGGACTGGGGACAGTAGACCGTCGGCGGTCGCGGACACGCGCGAAGGGGCGCCCGGTGCTCACCGGGCGCCCCTTCGCGCGACGCCGCTCCCCAGCCGGTAACCGGCCGTGGTTCAGCCGCGGTTCAGCTCGAACCACACCACCTTGCCGGTGCTCAGCCGCGTCGCGCCCCAGCGCCGGGCCAGCCGGTTCACCAGGTACAGCCCGCGACCGCCCTCGTCGGTCGCCCGCGCCTGCCGCAGCCGGGGCAGCTGCGGCACGTCGTCGCCGACCTCGCAGCGCAGCACGTCCGTGCGCAGCAGCCGCAGGGTGACCGGCTTGGAGGCGTACCGCACCGCGTTGGTCACCACCTCGCTGACGAGCAGTTCCACGGCGTCCGTGAGGTCCTCCATGCCCCAGCGGGCGAGCGCCCGCCGGGCCAGGCGCCGGGCCTTGCCGGGGGCCGCGTCCTCGGGCTCCAGGAACCAGTACGCCACGTCGCTGGGCGCGATGCCGTCGAAGCGGGCGGCGAGCAGCGCGATGTCGTCGTCCCGGTCACCCGGGCCGAGCATGTCCAGCACCTCGTCGCACAGGGCTTCCAGGGGCGGCGGATGGTCCGGCCCGGTCAGCTGCGCGGTCGCCGCCAGGCGCTCCCGCAGCTGCTCTATGCCGGTCCACACGTCCCGCAGCCGGGACTCGACCAGCCCGTCGGTGTAGAGCAGCAGGGTGGCGCCGGCCGGGGCGTCCAGCTCCACGGCCTCGAAGTCCACGCCGCCCACCCCGATCGGGGCACCGGCCGGCACCCGCAGCACCTCGGCGTGACCGCCCAGGTGCAGCAGCACGGGCGGCGGGTGGCCGGCGTTGGCGACGGTGATCCGGTGCGAGACCGGGTCGTACACCGCGTACAGGCAGGTGGCCATCCGGTCGGTGCCCAGCCGCTGCGCCTGCTCGTCCAGGTGGTGCAGCACCTCCTGCGGCGGCAGGTCGAGCCCGGCCAGGGTCTGCGCCGTGGTCCGCAGCTGGCCCATGATGGCCGCCGACGTCATGGAGTGGCCCATCACGTCCCCGACGACCAGCGCGACCCGGCTGCCCGGCAGCGGGATGGCGTCGTACCAGTCGCCGCCCACCCGGGCGGTCTCGGCGGCCGGGAGGTAGCGGGAGGCCAGCCGTACGCCGGTGCAGCGCGGGAGGTTCTCCGGGAGCATCGTGCGCTGCAGCTCGTCGGCGATGTACGCCTCCCGCCCGTACAGCACCGCCTTGTCGATGCCCAGCGCGCTGTGCGTGGCGAGCTGGGCGGCCACCAGCAGGTCGTCGGCCTCGAAGGGGATGCGCTCCGGACCGCGCAGGAACAGCGCGGCGCCGATCACCCGGCGTCGGCCGCGCAGCGGCGCGAGGATCGCCCTGCGGCCGTCGGGCAGGGCGAAGTCGCGTTCCTCGCCCAGCAGTTCGGGCAGTGCGGCGCGGGCGGCCGGGGTGTCCGTGAAGACCGGGCGCACCCCGCGCAGCACCTCGGCCAGCGCGCTGCCCGGCCGTACCTCGCACAGCTCGGCGCCGACCGTCTCCAGCTCGGAGGGCTCCGGCTGGGCCGCGGGTGCGAAGCCGCCCTCGGTGTCCCGCTCGGCCGGTATGCGGTCGGTGCGCCGCAGCCGCAGCACCAGGGGGCCGGTGGGCCGCTCGTCGCCGACCGGCAGCGGCTCGCGCAGATAGACCAGGATGGCGTCCGCGAAGGTGGGCACGGTGGCCCGGCACAGCCCCATCACGATCTCGTCCAGGTCCATGCCCCGGGCGATCCGCCGGGTCGCGGCGCCCACGAAGCGCAGCCGGTCCCCGTCCCGCCGCATGGGCGTGGGCTGTCCGGGCGCGGTGGGCTGCCCGGTACGCCGGTCCGGCTCCGGCGGCGCGACACCCGGCGTCGCGCCGGACGGCTCACCGCCCGGCTGCGCGCCGTCCGGTTGCCCGCCGTCCGGCTGGGCGGGGACGCCGTCGGACCCGGGCCGCGGGCGGTGCGTGTCGGGCTCGGCCGCCTGCCCGGCGCCCGGCTGGGAGTGCTCGAAGGCCCCCGGGGAGTCCGCGCCCGCGGTGGGCGGCGTCTGCCCGGTGCGCCCCTGAGCCGGTAACGCGGACCCGGAGGTGCGCGGCGGCACGGGGGCAGGCAGGAGCGCCCCGCGGGGATCCGTGGGGTCGGCGCCCGTCGAGGGGCGGTCGAAGGAGGTCGGGTGCTCCGTCACGCGTGTCGAATCCATCCGTCCGGGACTGCGCGCGGCGCGTGCAGTTCGTCCCGCAGAAATCCCGATACCCGCAATCCGTGCCCAAGGAACGGGGTTCCCGCGTGGTCAGAGGCTGTTCCTGTGTCACCGGCGGGCCGTCCGCGGCCCGTCTGCGTGTTGCCCTCGTACCCCTCGCTCACGTCCTGCCGCCCCTCGGTGACGATCGGTCAAGCACAGCGCACGCTCCGCCGGTTGCCGCTGCCGCGCTCATTGCGGAGGACGATCCTACGTTTCTTGCCGGGGGGCACATCAAGGGTCTCATGAGGAGACGTGCGCGGGCGTGCGATCCCAGTCCCCCGGCAGCGACGGTACCGGCCACGCCGGATCGGGCCGCCAGTGCTCCCAGCCGTCGGCGAACGGTGACCCCCAGGCGCGGATCCCGGCCACCGCGGCCCGTCCCGCCCGGCGCACCCGCTCGGCCGACGCGGGGTCCATCAGGCCGTCCCGCAGGGCCTGCGCGAACTCGTCCTCGTCGCGCCAGTGCCAGGTGCGGTCCGGGTGGACGGAGATGTCCAGGAAATGGTCCTCGGAGTCGACCCCGCCCTCCCAACGGGTCAGCGGCCGTTCCAGGTTCACGTACCAGTTCTTGAACCGCCAGCCCGGGTCCCAGAACAGCCACACCGACCAGGCCTCGCCGGGCCGCGCCAGCTTCAGCACCCCCGTGCCGAACCACCGGTCGCGCTGCACGGCGCGCGGCTTGGTGTAGCGCGTGGCCAGTGGTTCCAGGTGCACGGGCGTGCCGTCGGCCAGGACCGGCTTCACACACTCGGTGCCGGGAGCCAGCCACACGGCGAGCAGGTCGGAGTCGTCCCGTACGACGGTGACGGGGCGCGCGATGTGGATGTGCGGGCCGCCGTTCTCCCGGTACCGCCACAGGATGTGGCTGCCGGGCGCCCAGCGTTCCACCGGGCCCGGCGGGCCCTCCGCTCCCGGCCCCGCCGTCGCGCTCACCGCTTCTCCGTCTGTCATGGAGAGATATTAGGTGCCATGGCCAATCGGCGCGCCGAAGATCGCGAGAGCGGGTGCCGGCGTACGCCCCCGTGATCGTCCGCACCCCTCACGGGCGGGTCATCCGCAGCACGTCCAGGGCCTCGTCCAGCTGCTCCTTCGTGAGGTCGCCGCGTTCCACGTACCCGCCCTCCAGCACCACCTGGCGGATCGTCTTCCGCTCGGCCAGCGCCTTCTTGGCGACCTTGGCGGCCTCCTCGTACCCGATGTACTTGTTGAGCGGCGTCACCACGGAGGGCGAGGACTCGGCGTACTCGCGGGCCCGCTCGGGATGCGCCACGATCCCGTCCACGGTGCGGTCGGCGAGCAGCCGGGAGACGTTGGCGAGCAGCCGCACCGACTCCAGCACGTTCTTGGCGATGACCGGCAGCATCACGTTCAGCTCGAAGTTGCCGGCCGCGCCCGCCGCGGCGACCGTCGCGTCGTTGCCCGTGACCTGGGCGGCGACCATGAGGACCGCCTCGGGGATCACCGGATTGACCTTGCCGGGCATGATGGACGACCCGGGCTGGAGGTCGGGCAGCGAGATCTCCGCGAGCCCGGTGCGCGGCCCGGACGCCATCCAGCGCAGGTCGTTGGCGATCTTCGTCAGTCCGACGCCGATGGTCCGCAGCTGCCCGCTGGTCTCGACGATGCCGTCCCGGGCGCCCTGCGCCTCGAAGTGGTCGCGCGCCTCGGTCAGCGGCAGCCCCGTCGCGCGGACCACCTCCTCGATGACGGCGGCGGAGAAGCCGGGCGGGGTGTTGATGCCGGTGCCGACCGCGGTGCCGCCCAGCGGCAGCTCGGCGAGCCGGGGGAGCGAGGCCCGAAGCCGCTCGATGCCGTACCGCACCTGGGCCGCGTAGCCGCCGAACTCCTGCCCCAGGGTGACGGGCGTGGCGTCCATGAGGTGCGTACGCCCGGACTTCACCACGTCGGCGAACTCCGCGGCCTTGCGCTCCAGGGCGCCGGCGAGATGGTCGAGGGCCGGGACCAGGTCCCGGGTGACGGCGGCGGTGGCGGCGATGTGGATCGAGGACGGGAAGACGTCGTTGGACGACTGGGAGGCGTTGACGTGGTCGTTGGGATGCACGTCGCGGCCGAGCCGTTCACTCGCCAGGGTGGCGACGACCTCGTTGGTGTTCATGTTGGACGAGGTCCCGGACCCGGTCTGGAACACGTCGACGGGGAAGTGCTCGTCCCACTTCCCCTCGGCCACCTCACCGGCCGCCTCCTGGATCGCTCGGGCGAGGTCCTCGTCGAGCACTCCCAGCTCGGCGTTGACCTTCGCCGCCGCGCCCTTGATCCGCGCGAGCGCCTCGATGTGCGCGCGCTCGATGCGCTGCCCGGAGACGGGGAAGTTCTCGACGGCGCGCTGCGTCTGGGCGCGCCACTTGGCGTCCGCGGGGACGCGGACCTCGCCCATGGAGTCGTGCTCGATGCGGTATTCGCTCATACCGGGTACAGCGTGCGGGGCGGCGCGGATGTTCCGGGGCCGGGCCGAACGGGTGCCGTCTCACGCGGTGGTCCGGCACCCGCCCGGCGGGTCAGCCTGCCAGTAGGCTCACGTCGTCCAGGACGAAGCCGGTCTGCAGGCTGCCGTCCTCGCTGCCGGTGAAGCTCAGGGCCACCTGCCGGCCGGCGTGGGCGCCGAGGTCGACCGTGCGCTGCACATAGCCGTCGCGGGCGTCCGCGTTGGACAGGGTGGCGAGCGTGGTGCCGTCGGCCTTCACCGTGAAGGTGTCGTACGCCGTCGCGCCCGACTCGTCGGTGTCGATGTGCAGCCAGTACGTCAGCCGGGTGCATCCGGCCGGCACGGTCACCGTCTGGCCGACCGACTCGGTGTGCGTGGAACCGTAACCGGCGAGCCACGCGAAGCGGGTCCCGGTGTGCGCCGACTGGCCCGAGTGGGCGCCGATGGTGCCGGTGTCCCCGGTCCACGGCGAGCTGCCGCTCTCGAAACCGCCGTTGGCGACGGGGTCGGTGTCGCAGCCGCCGCCGTCGCCGCCGGTGTCCACGGCGCGCTGCCAGATGGTGTACGCGATGCCGTCCGACGCGCGGTCCAGGCCGGTGGTGTTGATGTTGCCGAGGTCGTCGCACGACCGGTGGTAGCACGGGTCGTACGAGGACCCGGCGGTGCCGCCCCACTTGGCGGCCTGCGCGGAGGTCTTGCGGGCCCCGGCGCCCATCGCGTAGCCGGAGGTCGGGATGCCGTACTGCTCGAAGGAGTAGTCGTCGCTGCGCCCGGCACCCTCGGTGTTCTCCTCGGGCTGCAGGCCCAGCGAGTCCCAGTACGCCTTCATCGGCGCGGCGGCGGCCGAGGTGACGTGGTTGACGAAGTAGCCGCCGTTGGTGGAGGCGACCATGTCGAAGTTGTAGTACGCCGTGATGGCGGACCGCTGCGCCGAGGAGAGGGAGCGGACGTAGAAGTCGGAGCCGTTGAGGCCCTGTTCCTCGTCGGTCCACCAGGCGAAGCGGACCCGGCCCTTCATCGTGGGGTTCTGCTCCGCCAGGGTCAGGGCGTTCTCCAGGAGGGCCGCCGAGCCCGAGCCGTTGTCGTTCATTCCGGGGCCCGCCGAGACGCTGTCCAGGTGGGCGCCGAACATGTACACGTTGCCCGCGTCGCCGTGCGGCCACTCGGCGATCAGGTTGGGGCCGGCGCCGCTGCTGCAACCCGAGGTGCACGGCTGCTCGGTGACGGTGTAACCGGCCGCCTGCAGCTTGCCCTTCACGTAGGCGACGGAGTCGCGGTACCCCTGGCCGGTCGAGCGGCGGTTGCCGCCGTTGCGTCCGGCTATGGAGTGCAGCTCGGTCAGGTGCGCCGTCACCTTCGTCACGTCGACGTCGGGCGACTGGGCGGTGGGCGCGGAGTCCGCGGCGACGGCGGGGAGTGTGCCGAGGCCGAGCACGACGGCGAGGGACAGGCTCGCCACGGCGAATCTTCGTTTCACCTTGGTCCTCCAGAAGTGGCTGAGGGGTGGCCACGCACGGCATGCACGCATGGCGTGTACATGTCGGAGCGGCGAAAGACTCACAGTGGAAGCCGGGACAGTCAACGGAACGGACGTCCGGGAGGGCAGGTTGTCCGAAAGAAGAACCGTCCGTTCGATATCCGGACGGCGGGGAGACGGGAAAGGCCGGTCCGGACGTAGCCGGACCGGCCTGCTGCCGAGGGGACGAGGGGACGAGGGGACGAGGGGACGAGGGTTACGCCAGTCCCGGCCCGCGTACCGGAATCGTCGTGAACGTCGGCGCGGGCGCCGGGTCCTGGAAGAAGTCGTTGCCCTTGTCGTCCACCACGATGAACGCTGGGAAGTCCTCGACCTCGATCTTCCAGACCGCCTCCATGCCGAGCTCCTCGTACTCGACGACCTCGACCTTCTTGATGCAGTCCTGGGCGAGCCGCGCCGCCGGACCGCCGATCGAGCCCAGGTAGAAGCCGCCGTGCGCGTCGCACGCGTCGGTGACCTGCTTGCTCCGGTTGCCCTTGGCCAGCATCACCTTCGAGCCGCCCGCCGCCTGGAACTGCTCCACGTAGGAGTCCATGCGCCCGGCGGTGGTCGGACCGAAGGACCCGGAGGCGTACCCCTCCGGCGTCTTGGCCGGACCCGCGTAGTACACCGGGTGGTCCTTCAGGTACTGCGGCATCTCCTCGCCCGCGTCCAGCCGCTCCTTGATCTTGGCGTGCGCGATGTCGCGGGCCACGACCAGCGGACCGGTCAGCGACAGCCGGGTCTTGACCGGGTGCCTGGTCAGCTCGGCGAGGATGGCGTCCATGGGCTGGTTGAGGTCGACCTTGACGACGTCCCCGTCGGCTTCGAGATGCTCGTCCGTCGTCTCCGGCAGGAAGCGGGCCGGGTCGGTCTCCAGCTGCTCCAGGAAGACGCCCTCCGCGGTGATCTTCGCGACGGCCTGCCGGTCGGCCGAGCAGGACACCGCGATGGCGACCGGGCAGGACGCCCCGTGCCGGGGCAGCCGCACCACGCGCACGTCGTGGCAGAAGTACTTGCCGCCGAACTGCGCGCCGATGCCGATCTTCTGCGTCAGCTCGAAGACCTTCTCCTCCAGCTCCTGGTCCCGGAAGCCGTGCCCGAGCGCCGAGCCCTCGGCCGGGATCTCGTCCAGGTAGTGCGCGGAGGCGTACTTGGCGGTCTTCAGCGCGTACTCGGCCGACGTGCCGCCGACCACGATCGCCAGGTGGTACGGCGGGCAGGCGGCCGTGCCCAGCGAGCGGATCTTCTCCTCCAGGAACTTCATCATGGAGGACTCGTTCAGGACGGCCTTCGTCTCCTGGTAGAGGAAGGACTTGTTGGCCGAGCCGCCACCCTTCGCCATGAACAGGAACTTGTAGGCGCCGCCGTCGGTCGCGTACAGCTCGATCTGGGCGGGGAGGTTGGAGCCGGTGTTCTTCTCCTCCCACATGGTGAGCGGCGCCATCTGTGAATAGCGCAGGTTCAGGTTCTTGTAGGCGTCGTAGATGCCCCGGCTCAGGGCCTCCTCGTCGCCGCCCGCCGTGAGCACGTTCTGGCCGCGCTTGCCCATGACGATCGCCGTGCCGGTGTCCTGGCACATCGGCAGCACGCCCGCCGCCGCGATGTTCGCGTTCTTCAGCAGGTCCAGGGCGACGAACTTGTCGTTGCCGGACGCCTCCGGGTCGTCGATGATGCGGCGCAGCTGCGCCAGGTGCGCCGGGCGCAGGTAGTGCTGGATGTCGTGGATGGCCTCCTCGGCCAGCTTGCGCAGCGCCTCCGGCTCCACCTTGAGGAAGGTCCGCCCGTCGGCCTCGAAGGTGGCGACACCCTCGGCGGTCACCAGCCGGTACGGAGTGGTGTCCTCGCCCTGGGGGAGCAGATCGGTGTACGCGAACTCAGGCATCTCGCCCATTCCTCACTCGACATCACGCGCGGCTGGATTCCTCAGCAACGACGGCTGGCCTCCATTGGCAGCGCCAACCAGCGTAAAACCTGCCCGCGACGCCGAGCGGGTGAGGTAAGACTCAGTTGGCGACCTCGGGTCCGCGACAAGGTTGTCCACAGGGGTAGTCGCGATCTATCGCGTTTCGGTACGCTACTGCCGTGGACCTTCAGAAGTACGCCCCCGAAGCCGCCCCGCGCACCGCCGAGCTGCGCGCCTCGGACGCCGACCGCGACCGCGTCGCCGACATGCTGCGCGAGGCCCTCGCCGAGGGACGGCTCACCGCCGACGAGCACGCCGAGCGCGTCGAGGGAGTGCTGGCCGCCAAGACCGTGGGCGAGCTGGACGTCTTCGTGCGGGACCTGCCCGCCGCCCACCGAGGCCGGGAGACCACCGCCCCGGCCCCCCACCGCCCCACCGCCGGCGCCATCCCGGCGGAGCCCGACGAGAACGTGGTGGCGGTCTTCAGCAGCGCCGTCCGCAAGGGCCGCTGGCGGGCGAACCGCCGCATCCACGCCTACGCGGTCTTCGGCAGCGTCGAGATCGACCTCAGCGAGGCGGTCTTCGAGTACCAGCAGGTCGTCATCAAGGCGTTCTCCGTCTTCGGCAGCGTCGAGGTGCGCGTCCCGGAGAACGTGTCGGTGCGCGGCGCGGGCGGCAGCGTGCTCGGCAGCTTCGAGGTCCACACCCTCGACTCCAGCGAGGCCGAGGCCCCCGTGATCTACATAGACGGCTGGGCCGTACTGGGCAGCGTGGAGGCCCGCCCCAAGCGCGGCAAGGTCGTCGCCGACATCCTCGACCGGGTGCACCGACGCGTCGAGAAGGGTTTGCGCAAGCACGTGTAGGACGGCACCGGCAGCGGTTGGGGACCCTGTGCATAGGCGCGCGTACAACGGGTAAGCCTTGACGCATCGTCTCTCGCTAGCGAAGCCGTCGTCAGGAGTAGACCCGTGCTGCAACCGCCGCATTCGTCCCTGCAGGTAGCTGCCGTTCCGGCCCAGCGGGGGCCCGTGCGGGACAGGGACCAAGACGCTCCCTGGCACACCGAGGCGGTGTGCCGGCGCGACGAGGCCGGACTGTTCTTCGCCCCCTCCAAGGAACCGACCGCCGCCCGGCTCTCCCGCGAAGAGGCCGCCAAGCGCGTCTGCGCGCGCTGTCCGGTCATGGTCGAGTGCCGCGAGCACGCCCTCCTGCAGCCCGAGCCCTACGGCGTCTGGGGCGGCCTCACCGCCGCCGAGCGCCGCGTGGTCCTGGCCCGACGCCGCCGCCGCGACGTGGAACTCAAGAACGCCGCCCGCACGACGGGCCGCATAGCCGCGGCCGGCTAGCACCCAGCCACGCGAAAGGGCACCCTCTCCGCACAGAGGGTGCCCTTTCAACGCCGGGGTCCGCAGCCGACCCGAAGGGGGCGCGGGGCTGTGTCCGATCTGCGGCTCAGCCGCGCGGGCGCGACCAGCCACGACGGCGCCGCAGCCGCCACACACCAGGCACCCCCGCTTCAGCAGGCGCCCCCCGACGACGGAGTCACTTCGCCCGGTCGAAGTCCACCGCGCTGTACGCCCGCAGCTTGCTCAGCCGGTGCTCGGAGTCGATCCGCCGCACCGTCCCCGACTTGGACCGCATCACGATCGAGTCGGTCGTCGCCGTCTCCGAGCGGTACCGCACCCCGCGCAGCAGCTCGCCGTCGGTGATGCCGGTCGCGACGAAGAAGACGTTGTCCCCGGAGACCAGGTCGTCGGTGGTCAGCACCCGGTCCAGGTCGTGCCCGGCGTCGACCGCGCGCTGCCGCTCCTCGTCGTCCTTGGGCCACAACTTGCCCTGGATGGTGCCGCCCAGGCACTTCACGGCGCAGGCCGAGATGATGCCCTCCGGCGTGCCGCCGATGCCGAGCAGCAGGTCGATGCCGGTGCCCTCGCGCAGGGCCAGGATCGAGCCGGCCACATCGCCGTCGGAGATCAGCTTGATCCGGGCGCCGGTCTCCCGGACCTCCTTGATGAGGCCCTGGTGCCGAGGCCGGTCGAGGATGACGACGGTGACGTCCTCGGGCGTGCGCCGCTTGGCCTTGGCGATCCGGCGGATGTTCACGGCGACGGGCGCGTTGATGTCGACGAAGTCGGCGGCCTCGGGGCCCGTGACCAGCTTGTCCATGTAGAAGACCGCGGACGGGTCGAACATCGAGCCGCGCTCGGCCGCGGCCAGCACCGCGATCGCGTTGGTCATGCCGTTGGCGGTCAGCGTGGTGCCGTCGATCGGGTCGACGGCGATGTCGACCTCGGCGCCGGTGCCGTCGCCGACCCGCTCCCCGTTGAAGAGCATCGGGGCCTCGTCCTTCTCGCCCTCGCCGATGACGACGACGCCGTTCATCGAGACGGTGTGGACGAGGGTCCGCATGGCGCGTACCGCGGCACCGTCGGCGCCGTTCTTGTCACCGCGCCCGACCCAGCGGCCCGCGGCCATCGCCGCGGCCTCGGTGACCCGCACGAGTTCCATGGCGAGGTTGCGGTCGGGGGCCTCCGAGGGGACGTCCAGCTCGGACGGGAGATGATGCTCGGTCATCGGAACGCACCTTTCTGATACGACGACGGCCGGATGAGGGTATGGCCACGACTCTATCGTCAGTCCGACAAAATGAGCAGGGGACCCCACGTATGAGCGGAGCGGGCACCTGCGACGATAGGGGGCGTGGCAGGTATGAAAGGCAAGCAGAAGTCGGCCCGGGACATGATTCTGTCCCTCGGGGTCATCGTCCTGGCGGCGGGCGTGATCTGGATCTTCATCCCGCACGACGACGGCGAACCGGACGTCAAGCGGGTCGACTACCGGGTCGAGCTGCTGACCGCGCAGCGCGCCGCGTCGTACCCGGTGGCGGCGCCCGAGGGGCTGTCCGAGGACTGGAAGCCGACCTCCGTCCGCTTCCGCGGTGACGACTCCGACGCCTGGCACCTGGGGTTCCGGGCCCCGGACGGCGAGTACGTGGCGGTCGAGCAGTCCACGAAGAAGCCGTCCACGTTCATCCACGACGCCAGCCAGGGCGGGCAGGCGACCGAGCGGACCGAGGAGATCGGCGGCCGGACCTGGACGCGGTACACGGGCGGCCGGTACGACGCGCTGGTGCTGGACGGCACCGGCGACATGAAGGGCGCGACGACGGTCGTGGCCGGCACCGGATCGTTCGAGCAGCTGGGCAAGATGGCGGCGGCCCTGAAGCTGGCCTGACCGGCCACCGGGCGCGCGGCCCGGTTCGGCCCGCACACCACGACGAAGCCCCCGGCGAGTTGCCGGGGGCTTCGTCGTGGTGTGCGGTGCCGCGCGACTCAGACCGTGGTGACGACCTGGTCGTAGGCCAGCCGCGGGGAGCGCGGGAACCAGGCGTCCGGACCCGGGCGGCCGATATTCACGACCATCAGCGGGGTGTGGTCGTCGTCCAGGAACTCCTTGCGCACGCCCTCGAAGTCGAGGCCGGTCATCGGTCCGGCGGCCAGACCCGCGGCGCGGACGCCGACGATGAAGTACGCGGCCTGGAGGGCGGCGTTCAGGGTGGCCGCGCCCTCGCGGACCGGACGCTCGCTGAAGAAGGCGTCCTTCGCGGCGGGGAAGTGCGGGAAGAGGTGCGGCAGCTCCTCGTGGAACTCGTTGTCCGCGGCCAGGATCGCGACCAGCGGGGCGGTGGCCGTCTTGGGCTGGTTGCCCTCGGCCATGTGGGCCACCAGGCGCTCGCGGGCCTCGGGGGAGCGGACCAGCGTGATGCGCAGCGGCGACTGGTTGAAGGCGGTCGGGCCGTACTTGACCAGGTCGTAGATCGCCTGCACCTGCTCGTCGGTCACCGGCTCGTCGGTGAAGGTGTTCGCCGTGCGGGCCTCGCGGAACAGCAGGTCCTGGGCGGCGGGGTCAAGAACGAGAGACATGCGTGATCTTTCTGCGGGGGTGCGTCGGCTCCGCGCGGTGTGGGGACCGGGGGCCGTTGACGCACACGACAGTACGCCAAAGAAGTTCAAGCTTCAACCAAAAGGGGATTGCGGTGATCCGCTTCACACCTCCGTCTGAGAGTGAGAGCCCTCCTGCTGCGCGGGCTGGGCCACTCGCTCGCCGCCGGCCCCACGTGCGCCGCCATCGCCCGGGGACAGTGACCGGCCGCTGTTCCGCCCCGGCGCATTGGCGGCTGAAGGTCGGGTGACGCGCATCACATGCGGTCGCCGATCATTTCCCGCACCGGCCGCGGTCCCAAGGGCACATCACCACTCGTGACCCGTACCCCGCACCTCGTCCACAGGGAGCGCATCGACATGACCGCCACCGTGAAGGGCCCGGCCTCGTACTTCCCGTCCATCGAGAAGAAGTACGGCCGCCCGGTCGCGGAGTGGAAGGACCTCATCCGGTCCTCGCCGCTCACCAAGCACATGGAACTCGTCGCCTGGCTCAAGACCGAGCACGGCCTCGGCCACGGGCACGCCAACGCCCTCGTCGCACACACCCTGGCCGAGGACCCGGCGAAGGCCGGTCCGGCCCAGGGGGCCTAGCCCGCCCCGCCGCCGTCCTCGTCGGAGGCTCCGTCCTCCGGGTCCGCCTCCTCGGCCAGCGCCGCGTCCAGGCGGGCCCGCGCGCCGTCCAGCCGACGGCGGCACACCTTCGCCAACTCCTCGCCCCGCTCCCACAGGGCGAGGGACTCCTCCAGCGTCGTACCGCCGGCCTCCAGCCGCCGGACGACCTCGATCAGCTCGTCCCGCGCCTGCTCGTACCCGAGCGCCTCGGACATCGCCGTCGGCTGCTCCACCTCGCTGGTCATCCACCCACCCTATGCGTCGACTCGTACGGAGAAATCGCCCTCGGACACCCGTGCCCGCAGCGTCTCGCCGGGCTCCACCTCGCCGGGGTCGCGGACCGCGTGGCCGTCGGCCCGCTGGAGCACCGCGTACCCGCGCTTGAGAGTGGCGGCGGGGGAGAGGGCCACCACGCGCGCGTGCGTGTGCGTCAGCTCGGAGTCGGCCCGGTCGAGATGGTGCCGCAGCGAACGGCGGCCCCGGTCGAGCAGCGCCGTCACCTGCTCGGCCCGCTCCTCGATCATCCGGTGCGGATCCTGTATCGACGGCCGGGCCAGCGCGTGGGCCAGCCCACGCTCCTCGCGGTCGACGAACGCCGCCACACACCGCCGGGCGCGGTCCCGCAGCAGCCGTACCCGCTCGTACTCCTCGCCGACGTCCGGCACGACCTTCTTCGCGGCGTCGGTCGGCGTGGAGGCGCGCAGGTCGGCCACCAGGTCGAGCAGCGGGCTGTCCGGCTCGTGGCCGATCGCCGAGACGACCGGCGTACGGCAGGCGGCGACCGCCCGCACCAGCTGCTCGTCGGAGAACGGCAGCAGGTCCTCCACGCTGCCGCCGCCCCGCGCGACGACGATCACGTCCACGTCGTCCCGCGCGTCCAGCTCCTTCACCGCCTGCACCACCTGCGGCACCGCGTGCACGCCCTGCACCGGGACGTTGCGCACCTCGAAGCGGACGGCGGGCCAGCGGTGCCGGGCGTTCTCCAGGACGTCCCGCTCGGCCGCGGACGCCCGCCCGCACACCAGTCCGATCAGCTGCGGCAGGAACGGCAGCGGCCGCTTCCGCTCCACCGCGAACAGCCCCTCGCGCGCGAGTGCCTTCTTCAGCTGCTCCAGCCGCGCCAGCAGCTCACCGACGCCCACCGGCTTGATCTCGGCGGCCCGCAGCGACAGCTGCCCCCGCGGCGCGTACCACTCCGGCTTCGCGTGCACGACCACTCGCGCGCCCTCGCCGACCACGTCCGCCACGGCGTCGAACACCTGCCGGTAGCAGGTCACGCTCACGGAGATGTCGTACGACGGGTCGCGCAGCGTCAGGAACACCACACCGGCGCCCGGCCGCCGCGACAACTGCGTGATCTGCCCCTCGACCCAGACCGCGCCGAGCCGGTCGATCCAGCCCCCGATCAGCCGGGACACCTCGCCCACGGGCAGCGGACTTTCGGGGGTCGAGTTGGCAGCCATGCGCCCGAGCGTAACGGCCGGGTCCGACAATCCGGCCCGCGCGTACGCCACCGTCGCCCACCCGCCGGGTCCACGCGCGCGGGAGCCGTGCCCGTCGCGCCCCCGTCATGCCTCCGCGGTCCCCCGTCATGCCTCCGCCGGGCCCCGTCGCGCCATCGCCGGGTCCGAGTCGCACCCCCACCGGGTCCGCGTCGCACCCCCGCTGAGCCGGTCACGCCCCCGCTGGGCCGGTCACGCCCCCGTCGGGTCCGCTTCCCGCCGTCCCCTCCACTGCGCCGCCAGCACCACCAGACCCACCGCCAGCCAGATCGCGCCGACCACCTGGGCCGTCCCCGACGCCTCCACGATCACCGCGATCGTGATCGCCGCGCCGAGCACCGGCACCAGCAGATGCCGCCACCAGCTCACCCGGCCCCCGCCGCGCCGCACCACGAACCAGCCCACCACGCTCGCGTGCAGCAGCGTGAACGCGGTCAGCGCGCCCACGTCGACCACCGAGACCAGGTGGTCGAGACCGTCGTCCCGGCGTGCCGCCCACACCGCCGCCGCCATGGTGATCACCGCCGACACCAGCAGCGCCACCCTCGGCACCCCGGCGTCCGTCCGCGACAGCACCCCCGGCAGCCGCCGGTCCCGGCCCATCGCGAACAGCAGCCGACCGGCCGCCGCCTGCCCGGCCAGCGCCGCGAACGCCGCGCCGATCGCCTTGCTCACCGCCACCAGGTCGTGCAGCCAGGTGCCCACCGACGCGTCCACGGCGTCGTAGAACGCCGCCCCCTGCCGCTCCGGCTCCGCCGCCAGCTGCGCCGACGACACCGGCTCCAGCAGCGCCACCAGGTACGTCTGCGCCACGAACAGCACGCCCGCCAGGGCGAGGCAGAACAGCAGCGCCCGCGCGACCTTCGCCGAACCGCCGGTGACCTCCTCGGCGAACGTGGCGATCGCGTCGAAGCCCAGGTACGACAGCACCGCCACCGACACCGCCCCGACCACCGCCGACAGCGCGAACGCCCCCTGCGTGCCGTCCCCCGACAGCGGCGACAGCCAGTCGCGCTCCGCCCCGTCCTGCGCCAGGACCACGATCGCCGTCGCCACGAAGACGATCAGTACGACGATCTCCATGGCGAGCACCAGGAAACCCACCCGGGCCGCCGTCCGCACCCCCCACAGGTTCAGCAGCGTCGTGACGACCACCGCGATCGCTGTCCACACCCACCGCGACACCTCGGGGACGAGCGCCTCCATCGCGATGCCGGAGAACAGGTACGCCACCGCCGGGATCAGGACGTAGTCCAGCATCGCCATCCACCCGGCGACGAACCCGGCCCCGTTGCCGAGCCCCGCGCGCGCGTAGGCGAACACCGACCCCGCCTGGGGGACCACCCGCACCATCTGCGCGTAGCTGAATGCGGTGAACGCCATCGCGACCGTGGCGACGAGGTAGACGAGGGCCACCGCACCGTGCGACTTGGCGTCCAGCGTGCCGAACACGCCGACCGGCGCCATCGGCGCGATGAACAGAAGCCCGTAGACCACCAGGTCCCGGAAGCCCAGACTGCGCCTGAGCTGGTGCTCACCACCGGCCCCAGGGGCCGTCGTATCCGCCTGCGACATCGTGCCTCCGCCAGTGCCTCGGTTCCCGCCCGGGTTTCCGCTTCGGGCCACGCCTCGGAACGTTCCCGCCAGTCTCCCCGGCAACGCCGCACCCACGCGATCTCTGACCCGCCGAACGCGGCCTTACGATGGGTGCCATGACTGCTTCGCCTGGCCGCCGTGTCCTGCTCGCCGCCCCCCGTGGCTACTGCGCGGGTGTGGACCGCGCCGTGATCGCCGTCGAGAAAGCCCTGGAGCAGTACGGGGCTCCGGTGTACGTCCGGCACGAGATCGTCCACAACAAGTACGTCGTCCAGACCCTGGAGAAGAAGGGCGCGATCTTCGTCGAGCGGACCGAGGAGGTCCCCGAGGGGAACATCGTGATGTTCTCCGCGCACGGCGTGGCCCCCGTCGTCCACGAGGAGGCCGAGCGCGGGAAGCTCGCCACCATCGACGCCACCTGCCCGCTCGTCACCAAGGTCCACAAGGAAGCCGTCCGCTTCGCGAACGACGACTACGACATCCTGCTGATCGGCCACGAGGGCCACGAGGAGGTCATCGGCACCTCCGGCGAGGCCCCCGACCACATCCAGCTCGTCGACGGCCCCGGGGACGTCGCGAAGGTCGAGGTCCGCGACCCCTCGAAGGTCGTCTGGCTCTCCCAGACCACCCTCTCCGTCGACGAGACCATGGAGACCGTCGACGCGCTCAAGGACAAGTTCCCGCAGCTGATCTCCCCGCCGAGCGACGACATCTGCTACGCCACGCAGAACCGCCAGCTCGCGGTGAAGCAGATGGGTGCCGAGGCCGAGCTGGTGATCGTCGTCGGCTCCCGCAACTCCTCCAACTCCAAGCGCCTGGTCGAGGTCGCCAAGCAGGCCGGCTCCCGCGCGGCGTACCTGGTGGACTTCGCCGACGAGATCGACGAGACCTGGCTGGACGGCGTCACCACGGTCGGCGTCACCTCCGGCGCCTCCGTCCCGGACGTGCTGGTCGAGCAGGTCCTGGAATGGCTCTCGCAGCGCGGCTTCGAGGACGTGGAGATCGTCAAGGCCGCCGAGGAGTCGATCATCTTCTCGCTGCCCAAGGAACTGCGCCGCGACCTGCGCGAGGAGGCGGCGTCCCTGGTGGCGGAGCGGGGCGGCTCCGGGGCGGCGGGGGCCTGACCGGCCGGGCGGCCGCCGGGTGACCGCTGGGCGGCCGCCTGGGTGACCGTCAGTGGTCCGTCGTAACGTAGGGCCATGCAGATCTTCGGCGTGGACATCGGCGGATCCGGGATCAAGGGCGCCCCTGTGGACCTCGACAGGGGCGACCTGGCCCAGGAGCGCTGCAAGGTGCTGACCCCGCACCCGGCCACCCCCGACGGCGTCGCCGACGGGGTCAAGCAGGTCGTCGAGCACTTCGGCTGGACCGGACGGGTCGGCCTCACCTTCCCGGGCGTGGTGACGGGCGGCGCGACCGTGCGCACCGCGGCCAACGTCGACAAGAGCTGGGTCGACACCGACGCCCGGGCGCTGTTCGGCGAGCGGCTGGGCGGCCTCGACGTGACGGTCGTCAACGACGCGGACGCGGCGGGCGTCGCGGAGATGCACTTCGGAGCCGGCCGCGGCCGCAAGGGCACGGTCGTCCTGCTCACCTTCGGCACCGGCATCGGCAGCGCGGTGTTCACCGACGGCCTCCTGGTCCCCAACACCGAGCTGGGCCACCTGGAGCTGGACGGTCACGACGCGGAGAAGCGCGCCTCCAGCAAGGTCAAGGACGACCACGACATGTCGTGGGAGCACTGGGCCCACCGCGTCCAGAAGTACCTCGCGCACGTCGAGATGCTGTTCTCGCCGGAGCTCTTCATCATCGGCGGCGGGGTCAGCCGCAAGTCCCAGAAGTTCCTGCCCCACATCGCGGGCATCCGGGCCGAGATCGTCCCCGCCCAGCTGCAGAACAACGCGGGGATCGTGGGCGCGGCGATGCACGCGGCCGGCTGAGCGGGAGCGGTCAGGCGGGGGGCCGGTTCCGGGCGGCGGCGGCCCGTCGCCGCATCAGCCGGATCCGGCGGACGAGCACGGTCGACCCGGCGACCAGCGTCCCGCCGTACAGCCAGCCCGCCTCGGTGGCCAGCGCGGTCACGATCCCCATCAGCCGTCCGCCGAGACCCCCGTCCCCGCTCTCCGCCACGGGCACCAGGCCCACGGCGAAGGCGATCGGCACGACGACGGGGGCGGTCAGCAGGTCGCCCCGGCGCACCCAGAGCGCGGTGAGCAGACTCACCGGCACGAACAGCACGCCGTACGCGGTGAGGGACGCGCCGAACAGCAGCTCGTCGAGGAAGCCCAGCAGGGTCATCACCGCCGCGCAGAACAGGCCGCTGCCCAGCCCCGTCAACCGCGGATTGGGCATCCCGCGCAGGGCACGCACCACCCTCGCCACCGGCGAACCCGCCCCCGGGGACGGTCGCACCGGTGCCGTGCGCTGTCCCGCCGGCCGCCCGGCCCGCCCCGCGGGCGGCCGCGCGGGCGGCCGCGCGGGGGTGCCACCCCGCCCCTGCGAGGGCAGCGGCGCCCGGCTTCGTCGCGGTCCGTACTGGGCAGGTCGCGTCCTGTGTTGCTCCACTGGACCAACTTAGGTCGGTTTATGTGCCGAATAGGCCGACAGACACGCCGTCGGGCGCGCCTTGGCCAAGCGTTCGACTCCGCGCGGGTCCGGTGCGGCACACCCCGTAGACTGGTGGATCGGCCCATGCCTGGCCTGCCCATCACACCCCGCCCCTCCGCATCTCACGTACGGGAAGTCGCAACGTGTCGCTCACGATCGGAATCGTCGGTCTGCCGAATGTCGGCAAGTCGACCCTGTTCAACGCCCTGACCAAGAACGACGTGCTCGCGGCCAACTACCCGTTCGCCACGATCGAGCCCAACGTCGGCGTCGTCGGCGTCCCCGACCCCCGCCTGACGAAGCTGGCCGAGATCTTCTCCTCCGAGAAGCTCCTCCCGGCCACGGTCGACTTCGTCGACATCGCGGGCATCGTGCGCGGCGCGAGCGAGGGCGAGGGCCTGGGCAACAAGTTCCTGGCCAACATCCGCGAGTCCGACGCGATCTGCCAGGTCATCCGCGCCTTCAAGGACGAGAACGTCGTCCACGTCGACGGCAAGGTCTCGCCGAAGGACGACATCGAGACGATCAACACCGAGCTGATCCTCGCCGACCTCCAGACCATCGAGAAGGTCCTCCCGCGCCTCCAGAAGGAGTCGCGCATCAAGAAGGACGTCGCTCCCAAGGTCAAGGCGGTCGAGGAGGCCAAGGAGATCCTGGAGAAGGGCGACACCCTCTTCTCCCAGGGCATCCTCCAGGGCACCGAGCGCGCGGAGCTCCTCCACGACCTCCACCTCCTCACCACCAAGCCCTTCCTCTACGTCTTCAACGTCGACGAGGACGAGCTGACCGACGACGCCTTCAAGAACGAGCAGCGCGACCTGGTCGCCCCCGCCGAGGCGATCTTCCTCAACGCCAAGCTGGAGGCGGACCTCGCCGAGCTGGACGAGGACGAGGCCCTGGAGCTCCTCCAGTCCGTCGGCCAGGACGAGCCCGGCCTCGCCACCCTCGCCCACGTCGGCTTCCGCACCCTGGGCCTGCAGACCTACCTGACGGCCGGCCCCAAGGAATCCCGCGCCTGGACCATCAAGAAGGGCGCCACCGCCCCCGAGGCCGCCGGTGTCATCCACACCGACTTCCAGAAGGGCTTCATCAAGGCGGAGGTCATCTCCTTCGACGACCTGGTCGAAACGGGCTCGGTCGCCGAGGCCCGCGCCAAGGGCAAGGCCCGCATGGAGGGCAAGGACTACGTCATGCAGGACGGGGACGTGGTGGAGTTCCGCTTCAACGTCTGACGCCATGTCAATACCTGTGCCCGATCTTCCTGTTGGCCGGTCGGGCACAGCTGTGTGTCCGCAGTGAGTCCCCGATCCCGCGATGCGGTGACAGCGTTTGGCCGGGCGGCGTGGCAGCGACGCGGTCTTAGACCTTGACGACCTCCACGGAAGGGCCGCACAGGAGTGTCAGATCCTCGGGGTCGGAGGTGAGGACGGTGACCGGTTGGGGCGCGTTGCGGGCGATGGCGGCGAGAGCGGCATCGATGGCGTACTTGTGGCCGTGAAGGTGATGGGTGCGCAGGAGGACGGCGGCCCGGTCGGTGATCTCCTTGGTGACGTCGTGGACGTCGACGCGGGAGAGGACCCACTTGATGCGGGCCGGGTGAATGCGCTCGTAGTCGGCCTCAAGCGTGGTCATGGCGCTGGTGGCGACTCGGACGCCCTCCTCCGACGCCGCCTGGACCAGGACCACCACGGTGCGGTCCTTGCGGTAGAGCTTCGAGAGTCCTTCACTGTCGAGCAGGAGGGTGCCGGGCATCAGGCGGCGGCCCCGCCGGCCTGCCGGTGGTCGTGGCGCAGCAGCGCCCGGGCGGCCTCGACCTCCTCGCGGGTGAGAGCTTCGTTGTCGGTCTCGAAGTCGGCGACGATCTCCCGCAGCTTGTCCATGGCGACCCTCTGTTCCAGAGCCTCGGCGACATAGGCGGAGAAACCGCCGGGCCCGACATGGGCGCGTACGGCCTCGGCGAGATCCTCGGGCAGGCTGATCGAATACTTCCTACTACCGCTCATGGTGCCGATCCTACCGGTGGTCGTAAGTCTGGGGGTGTGAATGACTGCCCCGAGGTTCGGTTGATCAGCAGGGAGCTGCGCATGCCCGTCGAGGCCCCGTGTGGGCGGTGGAAGGATGCGGGGAGGGCCGGAGAGGTGCGGGAAGCGTGGGGCGTGGCGAGCGGGACACAGTCGCGAGGGGGACGCGACTGTACGAGGCGGCGCAGGCAGCGGTCGGTGACCATGGACGGGCAGTGGAGGCGGTACGGGCGGCACTGAAGCCGATCCATGATGCGGCGGTGAAGCGGGAGCTCGACGCCATTCCCGTTGCCCGGCTGCAGGACGTCGCCGAAGGACGGCTGCGGCTGGGGAGCGTCGAGAGGAGCGGACTGCGCACCGTGGGCAGTGTTCTCGAAGCGGGCCCCTACCGGCTGCGGCAGATTCCGGGTGTAGGGCAGCGCCCGGTCGACCAGATGCTCGCCGCCGCCCGCCGGCTCTCCGGGGCCGTGCACGAGACCGTGGCCGTCCACATCGACGTGGACCGGCCGGAACCGAGCACCACTGCGCTCGTCATGGCCCTGCATGTCCTGGTGGAGGCCGGCCCGGACGCCCAGCGTGCGGTCGACAAGGCCACCATCCTGGCGGAACGGCTCGGTCCGCCGCTGGCCGACGCTGGGCCCGCCGCCGGAAGGTTCCGGATGCTGCTGGCCGGCCGGGAGAAGAAGGCTCGCGCGTGGACCTGCTCCGGGGGCTCTCGTCCGACGTCGCGGCCTGGGTGGACTTCGAACTCCGCTCCGCCGAGTACTACAGCCTGCTCGCCGAGATTTCCGGGCGGCTGCCGGACGCGGCTGCCGCAGAGGGCTTTCTGCCGGACGAGATTGCGGAGCGGGTACGGACCCAGCACCTCGACGACACGCACCGGCGGGTCTCCCTGCGCGGTTACCAGTCGTTCGGCGCACGGTTCGCGCTTGCGCAGCGCAAGGTGATCCTCGGCGACGAGATGGGTCTCGGGAAGACCATCCAGGCGATCGCCGTCCTCACGCACCTGGCCGCCGAGGGGCAGAGTCACTTCATGGTCGTCTGCCCGGCGAGCGTCCTCGTGAACTGGACACGGGGTTTGCGTGCACCGTCTCCTCGCCACCGTAGGCGTGGACGAACGCATGGTGAAGATGCTGGGAGCCAAGACGCGCCTGTTCGATGCCTATGCCCGCCGCAGCGCCGTGGCAGAAGCCACCCCGGACGCGGTCGACGTGTCGGACACCGAGCTGGCACGTCGGATCGTCGAGGAGGAACAGGCGCGTCTGGGTATGACGGACGAGAGGCTCATGTCGGCCGAGTGAGGGTGTCCTCCGGTCCGCAGCCAGTCCGCAGGACGCCCGTAAACGGCCGTCGGGAGCCAACGCATGCCAACCAGGAGACCCCAGGTCAGTGCCCTGCGCGGGGCGTCGCCGCAGGCTTTTCCCGTGCCGGGTGGGGCGAGGTGATGTCCTCTCGGCCTGGGCGGGTGCGCGTCATTGCGCGTCCTGGTTCACCTGTGCGAGGTGCGTGTCAATGACGGCGCACATCTCTCCCAGCAAGTCCCGGAACCGGTCCAGGAGTTCCGGCGGGTAGCGGCCGACGACAGCGTCCATGGGCGCCGCCAGCGGGCGGAAGAATTCATCGGCGCGTTCCTGGATGTGCGGGGTGCTGCGCAGGGTCACCACGCGGCGGTCGCTGTGCTCGCGACTGCGGACGATGTGCCCGGCTCCTTCGAGGCGGTTGAGCAGTGAGGTCGTGGCACCCGACGAGAGCAGGATGCGCTTGCTGAGGCGGGCCGGGGAGATCGGGGTGCCCCGTTCCTCGGCCTCGATGATCTCCAGCAGCGCGGTCGCGTCTGTGGAGTACAGGCCGAGATGGGCGGCGAAGCTGCGGCTGAGCTCGGCATAGCGACCGCTGTGAACCCTCAGGGCTTCCACCAGCAGCTCGCGCTGCGCCGTCGCGCCGTCGAGCGCCGATTCCTCCATCGTCAGCGGCCGTCCTTCCCCTGCACGCACATCGCCGGACCCGCACCCGCAGATCGTCTTTGACAATCTACCCGCCCCGATTTACCTTCACGGTGGAATTACTTCACGATGGAGGTATAGGGATGTCGGACTCGACAGCCACCAGGCGGTGGCTCGGCCTGATCGCCATCGCCCTGGGTGTGGCGCTGATCGTCGTGGACACGACGATCGTCAACGTGATCACGCCATCGGTTGTCGAGGACCTGGGCGTCAACTCCTCGCAGGCGCAGTGGATCCAGGAGTCGTACGCGATCGTCTTCGCCGCGCTGCTGCTGCTGGCCGGCCGACTGTCCGACATGCTCGGCGCCCGCCAGGTCTTCACCTGGGGCGTTGTGGTCTTCGGAGCCACCAGCGTGCTCGCCGGCCTGGCGCCCAACGGCGAGCTGCTGATCCTGGCCCGCTTCCTGCAGGGCGTGGGTGCGGCGATGATCCTGCCGGCTTCGCTGGCCCTGCTGAACGCCAACTTCACCGGCAGGGCCCGCGGCCAGGCGTTCGCGGTCTGGGGCTCGACCATCGGAGCCGCCGCCGCGCTGGGTCCGCTGCTCGGCGGCTGGCTGTCCGAGCACATCTCGTGGCGCTGGGCGTTCGGTATCAACGTGCCGCTGTCCGTGCTGGTCGCGTTCGGCGTGGTGCGCTGCATGGCCCGCTCGTCCCGGACCAAGGGGCGCATCGACGTGCTCGGCGCCGTCCTGTCCGTCATCGGGCTCGGCCTGCTCGCCTTCGGGCTCGTCGAGGGCCGCACCCACGGCTGGGTGACCACCGTCCACCCGCTCGACCTTCTTGGCCTCACCTGGGACAGCGGGCCGTCGCCCGTCCTGGTCGCGCTGATCCTCGCCGCCCTCGCCCTGGGTCTGTTCGTGCGCCGCCAGTCGAAGCTGACGCACAGCGGCGACGCCTCCAAGGCGATGATGGACGTGCGCCTGTTCTCCATCGCCTCATTCCGGGGCGGCAACATCGCCGCCCTGATCATCGGTGTCGGGGAGTTCGGCATCGTCGCGGTGCTCCCGCTGTGGCTGCAGTTCACCCTCGGCTACAGCGCGCTGCAGGCCGGGCTCGCCCTGGTGCCCGTCGCCATCGGCAGCTTCGTCGCCAGCGGCGCCGGCTTTGGCATGGCCGCCAAGATCTCGCCGCTGATCCAGTTGCGTATCGGCCTCGCGCTCGAAGCCGTCGGCCTGGCCGGCGTCTCGCTCGTGGCCGCCCCGGACACCTCCTGGTGGTCCGTCTCCGCCGTGCTCTTCCTCTACGGCATCGGCGTCGGCTTCGCCACCGCCCAGGTCACCAGCGTCGTACTCGCCGACATCCCCGCCGACAGCAGTGGTCAGGGCTCCGGTATTCAGAGCGCCTTCCGCCAGCTCGGCTCCGCCCTCGGCATCGCCGCGCTCACCACGGTGTTCTTCACGACCCTCAGTTCCAGGCTGCACGACAGCCTGGTCTCCTCCGGCCTGTCCGGAGCTGCCGCCGACGAGTTCGCCCATGCCGTCACCGACAGCGCGGGCGCTGCGATCGGCCCGCTCGCCGGCAACCCGCAGACGGCCTCGGTCGCCGACGCGGCCCGCTCGGCGATGTCCGACGGCGTCGCCATCGGCGGCTACGTCGCAGCAGGGTTCGTCGCTCTGGGCCTGCTCGCCTCCCTGCTCATCCCCGCCACGCCGGCACAGGCGCGGGCAGCGACCGAGGGGGCGGAGGCCGAGGCCGAACACGTGCTGCCGTAACGGGCCGACGTCGTATGCCGCAGCTCTGGGTAGAGATGCCCTGGTGGCGCAAAGCGCCCATCCGATACCGATTGAGGATCGCCGAATGACACTCCATGACCCCCGTCCGGTCTTCTCCCGGGCACTTGACCAAGCCGGGAAACAGGTTGCGGCGGTGCGTCCGGATGAGCTGAGCAACCGCACTCCGTGTGCCGACTACGACGTTCGCGCGCTGCTCGGGCATGTGGTTTCAGTGCTGCACAAGCTCGTCCGGGTCGGCACCGGAGATGATGCCCGCGACGTCCCCGATGTGCTCGACGGGATCCCCGACGACGGCTGGACCAGCGCATTCGACCGAGCCCGTAGCGAGGTCGAGCGAGTGTGGGCCGATGGCGAGAAGCTCGACCGAATGGTCACCCTCCCCTGGGCGACGTTGCCCGGCCGGGATGCCCTTGAGGCGTACACCCACGAGTTCACCGCTCATTCCTGGGACCTCGCCCATGCCACCCGGCGAGTTGCCGAGCTAGACCCCGACCTTGCCGCGAGGGCACTGGAGGCGTTCTCGAAGTTCGCGCCGCCGGAGGACCGCAGTGAACAGGGCCCGTTCAGCCCGGTCGTAGCGGTGTCCGACGACGCCGACGTCTACACCCGGTTGGCCGCCTACCTGGGGCGCCGACCTTAGAGCAGCCGCCCTTCGACCGGCACGGGCCGGCGGCCGGTGAGTACGTCGCGCAGTTGTGTGCGGGCGGTGATGCCGAGCTTGGGGAAGACCCGGTAGAGGTGGGAGCCGACCGTGCGCGGGGAGAGGAACAGCTTCTCCCCGATCTCGCGGTTCGTCAGGCCGTGGGCCGCGAGCCGGACGATCTGTTGCTGCTGGGGGCTGAGTTCGGTGAGGGCACCGGGTGCGGCGGTGTTCGCCTCGATGCCGGCGGCCCGCAGTTCCGCCTTCGCGCGGTCGATCCACGGCCGGGCGCCCAGCCGCCGGAACGTGTCGAGGGCTCCGGTCAGCAGTGGGCGGGCCTCCGCCACCCGGCGCTGCCGGCGCAGCCACTCTCCGTAGTCCAGCCGGGTCTGTGCCCGCTCGAAGGGCCACTGCTCGCCCGCCTCCCCAGCCAGCGCCGCCCGGAAGTGGCGTTCGGCACGCTCCGGTTCGGCGAGCAGCGCGCGGCCTCGCTCGATCAACAGCGAGAGGCGTGCCGACCTGCCGGGGCCCAGGTGCCGTGCCGAGCGCTCCAGCAGTCGTGCGGCGTGTTCGCGGTGGCCTCGGCGGACGGCCGCCGCGGCGAGTTCGGCCAGGACGGTGGGGGAGACGTGGTAGTGGACCAGGTCTCCGTCCTCGGTGAAGGCGGTGCGGAACTGCGCGTACGCGCTGTCGTAGTCGCCCTCGGCCACCGCCGCCAGCCCCAGGGCACGGCGGGCGAAGACCGCGACGGAGCGGCTCTCCAGGGGATCGACGAGGGCCAGCGCCCGCTCGGCGCCGGCGCGTGCCCCGGCCGGTTCACCGAGCAGCGCCAGCACGGTCGCGTCGAGAGCTCGTGCGCACGCCTCGGCGTGATCCAGTCCGGCCTGCGAGGCCACCTCCGCGATCTCGGCGGCCACCGAGCGGGCATCGGCCCAGCGGCCCTGCTCCAGATAGGCCCAGCCGGCGGCGCAGGCCAGACCGGCCGGCAGCGGGGCATGGGCCTGCCAGCGCCCGAACGCCTCGTCGAAGGTCCTGGCCGCGAGGGGGGTCCGGTCGAGGAGCCAGGCCACGACGGCGAGCGCCATCAGTGATCCGGCCTCGTCCCTGGCCGCGGTGATCAGCCGGGGCAGCGCCGGGGCCAGGGACGCTCCCGCGCCGGTGGGATCGGAGACGGCCAGTACCCAGGCGCGCAGCGCACCACCCGCGGCGGAGTCCGGCACATCGGCGAGCAGCGCCTCGATCCGCCGCCGCTGGGACTCCTCGCCCGAGTAGTACCGGACCACCGCCGCCGCGGCGAGCACGTCCAGCAGGCGGGGCGACCGGGTGGCCGCCGCCTCGCCGGCGAGGCGGGACAGCAGGGCGAAGGCGGCCGTGTGGTGCGACCCCATGGTCATGAGCCGCCCCGTCGCCAGCGCGGCCCGGCCGGTCAGCGCCGGGTCGTCACTGCGCTCCCGTACCCCGGCGGCCAGGCGTTCCACCCAGCCGAGCTGACCGGTGAAGACGGCCGTGTCCGCGGCGTCGGCCAGCAGCCGCGCCTGGTCCGCGCGGTGCGGACTGAGTTCCGCGGCGCGTTCCAGAGCGGCGGCGGCGGCCGCGTGGCCGCCTCGGCGGCTGGCCCGGCCCGCGGTTTCCCGGAGGGCCGCCGACACCTGCTCGTCGGGCCGTACGGCCGCGGCGGCGAGGTGCCAGGCGCGGCGGTCGGGCTCCTCGCCCAGCAGTCGGGCGAGGGCGAGGTGGGCCCGTCTGCGCTGCTCGAAGGGCGCGGCGTGGTAGACCGCCGAGCGGACGAGCGGGTGGCGGAAGGAGACCCCGGTGCCGTCCCGCCGTACGAGACCGGCCCGTTCGGCGGGCAGCCATACCGGGTCGTCGGCCTCGGGCAGGCCCCGTGCGGCCACCGGAGCGTCCGCCGCGTCGGCGGTGGCGAGCGACAGCAGGGCGCGGCGGGTGGCTTCGGGCAGGCTCCGCATGTCGCGCGCGAAGATCCCTTCGAGCCGGTCGGTGACGGGCAGCGGGCCCTCCACTCCGCTGCCCTCCGGCTGTCTGTCCGCGGCGGCGCGGGCGAGTTCGACCAGGGCCAGCGGATTGCCCGCCGCCTCCTGCAGAATCCGGGCCCGGGTACGGCCGGTGGGCCGCTCCGGCTGCTCGTCGAGCAGCCGGTTCGCCGCGTCTCCGTTCAACGGCCCGATTCCCAGCCGCTCGTAGCCCTTGTCGAACCCGGGCAGTACGGCCGCGGCGCGCACGCCCATCAGCAGTGTCACGGGCTCGCTGTCCATGCGCCGGGCCAGGAAGGAGAGGGCGTCCAGGGTCGCGCGGTCGATCCACTGGGCGTCGTCGACCACCACGAGCAGCGGGGCCGGTTCGGACAGGTCCGACACCAGGGTCAGCACGGCCAGGCCGACGAGCAGGGCGTCGGGGTTTTCGGCGTCCTCGGTCAGTCCCAGGGCTGTCCGGAGCGCGGAGCGCTGGCGGGCCGGGAGGCCGTCCAGGCTGCCCAGCACCGGGCGGAGCATCTGGTGCAGACCGGCGAACGCCAGCGGCGCCTCGGACTCGCTGCCCACCGCCCGCAGTACCCGATGGCCGGTACCGCGGGTCAACCGCACGGCGAGATCGAGCAGGACGCTCTTGCCGGCACCGGGGTCGCCTTCGACGATCAGCACCGAGCCCTGGGACGGGCCGGCGGCGAGGCGACTCCTGATCTCCGCGATCTCGGCCTCCCGGCCCACCACGGTCGGACCGGGGCCCGCGGGCGAGCCGCGGCCGGCTCGGGCGCGTTCACCATTCTTCACGGATGCTCCAGGAACTGAGACACCTCCGACGCAACGTGCCAGGGCGGCGGCCGTATTCCTGCGAACCCCCAGCCGCTCACGGCCGGGTCGCGGCCGCTCACCGCCGCTCACCACGGGTCCGGGCCGCCGCGGGTGCAGTCACGTGACGCATACCGCCGCCCGTCACCCGCGTCGCACTCTTGCGGCACAGGGGCGTTCACGCCCGACCCTCTGGAGATCTTCTGAACTGGAGCACCCCTTGGACACCATCACCCTGGGCGATGTCACCGTGACCCGGGTCCGGGAGTACTACGGCCCCGTCGGCCTGACGCCCGAGGCGTTCGTCCCGGACAGCCCGGCCCAGGCGTGGGACACGCACCGTTCCTGGCTGGTGCCGGACTTCCTGGACGCCGAGACCCGCATCGTCAACACCGCGATCCAGACCTGGGTCCTGCGCAGCGAGGGCCGGACCATCCTGGTCGACACCGGCGTCGGCAACCACAAGGACCGGCCGTACGCGCCGGTGTGGAGCCGCCTGGACACCGACTTCCTGGGCAACCTCGCCCGCGCCGGGGTCCGGCCCGAGGACGTCGACATCGTGATCAACACCCACCTGCACGTCGACCACGTCGGTTGGAACACCTACCTCGACGGCCGGACCTGGGTACCGACGTTCCCCAACGCCACCTACCTCATGGCCAAGGCGGACTTCGACTACTGGAACCCGGCCAACGAGATCAAGACCCTGCTCGGCCGCGGCAACCAGAACGTCTTCGAGGACAGCGTCGCCCCCGTGCACGAGGCCGGTCTCACCCTGCTGTGGGAGGACGGCCACCGCATCGACTCCCACCTGCGCCTCGAACCCGCCCCCGGCCACACCCCCGGCTCGTCGGTGCTGCGGCTGGAGTCCGGCTCCGACCGGGCCCTGTTCGTCGGCGACCTGATGCACAGCCCGATCCAGATCCACGAGCCGGACGCCAACAGCTGCTTCTGCGAGGACCCCGCCGAGGCCCGTGCCACCCGCCACCGGCTCCTGGGTTCGGCGGTGGACAGCAACGCCCTGGTCTTCCCCGCGCACCTCGGCGGCCACGGCGCCGCCGAAGTCGTCCGCGAGGGCGGCAAGTTCGCCGTCAAGGGCTGGGCGCCCTTCACCAGGTACACCGAGTCGGCCTGAGGTCCGCGGAAGGACACGAGAGATGAACCACCACCCCGAACCCGTCGTGACCACCGTGCGGGGCGCCGTCCGCGGTCTGCGCCGGGGCGACACCCGCACCTTCCTGAACATCCCCTACGCCGCTCCGCCCCGCGGCGCCGGCCGGTTCGCCCCGCCGCAACCGCACGAGCCGTGGGACGGCGTACGGGACGCCACCGTGCCGGGGCCCAACGCCCCGCAGTCCGCGCGCAGGCTCGGCGACATCGACATGACCCCCTACTTCGGCACCGGCTGGAGCCGCGGCGAGGACTACCTGACCGTCAACGTCTTCGCGCCCGCCGCCGGAGGAGACGCCCTGCCGGTCATGGTCTTCGTCCACGGGGGCGGCTTCGTCGCCGGATCGACGCGGGCCGCCCTGTACGACGGCTCCGCGTTCGCCCGCGACGGCGTCGTCCTCGTCACCCTCAATTACCGGCTCGGCATCGCCGGGTTCCTGGACATCCCCGGGGCGCCCGCCAACCGCGGTCTGCTCGACGTCGTCGCCGCGCTGCGCTGGGTCCGGGAGAACGTCTCCGCCTTCGGCGGCGACCCGCACAACGTCACCCTCTTCGGCCAGTCGGCCGGGGCGACCGTCGTCGGCGGCGTCCTCGCCACCCCCGAGGCCGCCGGGCTGTTCCGCCGGGCGATCGTGCAGAGCGGCAGCGGCCTGGGCGCGTTCACGCCCGAGCAGGCCGCCCGTGTCACCCGCGCCGCGGCCGGGGCCCTGGGCGTCGAGCCCCACGTGGACGCCTTCGGCGGCATCCCGGACGAGCGGCTCGTCGAGGCGGCCGCCGGGCTGACGGACATCGACCTGCGGACCGGGACCCACGGCGACCCGCTGATCGGCCTCAGCCCCTTCAGCCTGGTCTTGGACACCCAGCCCGCCGTCTCCGTCGCCGCCGGTCGCGCCGCCGACGTCGACCTGCTCATCGGCACCAACGCCGAGGAGGGCAACCTCTACCTGGTCCCGGTGGGCAAGTACGCCACCTCGACCGCCGCCGACGTCGACGAGGCCGCCGCACGCTCGCACCCCGATCCCGCGCGGCTCGTCGAGACCTACCGCGCGGCACGTCCCGGGGCGTCCTTCGCGGAACTGCGCTCCGCCATCATGGGCGACGCCCTGTTCGGCGCGGGCAGCCGCGCTCTGGCCGACGCCCATGCCGCCCACCGGCGGTCCGCCACCTACGCCTACCGGTTCGCCTGGCGCTCCCGTGCCCTGGACGGAGAACTGGGCGCCACCCACGGCGTCGAACTGCCCTTCGTGTTCGACATCGCGGACCGGCCGGAACTCCACGGCCCGCGCGCCCTGCTCGGCCCCGACGAGGCCCCCGCGGACCTCGCCGGCCGCGTCCACGGGACCTGGATCCGGTTCGCCCGGACCGGCGACCCCGGCTGGGACCCGTACGACACCGACCGCCGGGCCA
This sequence comes from Streptomyces sp. NPDC018026, assembly GCF_044327745.1. Classification (NCBI taxonomy): domain Bacteria; kingdom Bacillati; phylum Actinomycetota; class Actinomycetes; order Kitasatosporales; family Streptomycetaceae; genus Streptomyces; species Streptomyces sp. NPDC018026. Next base: position 7,476 of record NZ_JBIRFY010000016.1, on the reverse strand, counting down.
CCATGCGCATCGACGCCGAGTGGACGCCGGTCGACGATCCCCGCGGCCGGGAGCGGCAGGTCTGGAGCTGAACGCGGGTCACCGGCCGGGGACGTGTCCGGTCACGCCCAGGCCCTCGACGGCGATCCCCATGAGCCGGCTGGCGTGTTGCGCGGCGTCGGGAGGGCGGTCGCGGGCGGGTGCTCGCGCGCCAGGGACCGGGCCTCGCCGCAGAGCCGCGCCAGGCGCTCCAACAACCCGTCGGCCGACCGGATCGCCGACCCCACCCGGGCCGTCCAGGCGGGAACGATCCGGCCGGTGATCGACACCGTCTTCCCCGTGCACGACATCGCGGCCGTCCATCGGCGGCTCGAATCCGGCGGTGTCCGCGGCAAGTACGTCATCGGCGTGCGGCTCTCCTGAACCGGGCGCCGACGGTCTGCGACCATGGCGTCATGGACCACGAGGAAGCCATTCCCGTACTTCGTGTCGAGGACGCCGCGGCCGCGGTCGCCTGGTACGGGCGACTGGGATTCGTCCGCCAGTGGGAACACCGCTTCGAACCGGGGTTCCCCGCGTTCGTGGAGGTCGCCCGGGGCGGGGTGCGGCTGTTCCTGTCGGAGCACGAGGGCGACGCCCGCCCCGACACGCTGGTCTACCTCCGCGTCCGGGATGTCGACGCGGTCGCCGCCGAGTTCGGGGTGCGGGCGCAGGACGCCCCGTGGGCGCGCGAGGTCGAGCTGCGCGACCCCGACGGCAACCGGCTGCGGATCGGCACGCCGACGCGGTGACCCGCGCCGCCGGTCCGGGACCGGGCCGGTGGGTCGGTGGGCCAGCGGGTCAGTGGGTCGGTGTGTCAGCGGGTGGGTGTGTCAGCGGGTGGGTGTGTCAGCGCCTCAGCGCGCACTCCGCCGCCGCCACCACCGTGCGGGTCTGGAGTGCCACCTGGTCGGGCACGGGCACCCGGCGCAGTCGCAGGGACCGCTCGAAGTCCGTGCACCAGGTGGTGAAGAGGTCGTCCAGTTCGTGGTGGAGTCCGGCGGCCGCCGGGTCGTCGGCCGCCCGGAGCAGCCGCAGCAGGAGCCCCGCCGCGCGCAGCGGCTGGCGGCGCGCGACGACCTCGAGGGCGCTGATTTCGGCCGTCGTCAGCCGGGGTGAGGCCGCGGTGCCGGAACCCTCGTCCGGCTGCCGGAGCAAGGGCTCCCAGGATTCGGCCACCAGGTCGTACAGACCGTCGGCCATCCACTCGAGTACGCGCCTGGGCGGGCTGTCCCCGGCTGGCGGCAGGAAGCCCCGGGCCCTGTCGAAGACGGCGGTCACCTGCCGTCCGCCCTCCCGCACCAGCCCGGACAGCTCGCGCAGGGCACCGGCCGGGTCGGGGTGCGGGGACGGGTCGTCGGCCGTACCGGTGGCCCACAGGGGGACCTCGACGATCGCCGTGACACCGCCGTACCGCTGGGGCGCGCACCAGGTGGACAGGCCGATGTTCTCGGAGCCCGCCGCCAGCCGGGCGGTGCTGTCCGGCGGGGGCAGGACGTGGATGCCGGGGGCCGGGTTCTCCCAGTACAGGGCGTCGTACGTGCCGTGCTGGATGGGGACGCCGACCGAGGTGGCGGACGCGCGGAAGGGCGCCGCGAGGCCGGGGAGGCCACGGGTCAGCTGGACCCATGTGCCACCGGCGTCGACGCTGTGCAGCGAGCACTGGAGGACGGGCCGCAGCTCGTCGATCGCGTCGAACAGCGCACGGCTCTCCGGGAGCCGCCGCCCCTCGATGGGCGCCCACTCCGGCTGCTCCGCCGCGACCGGGCGGAAGGCGGCGCGGTAGTAGCGCTCCAGGGCGTGGCCGGGAGCGGCCGTCGCCGCCTCCAGGCCCTCGCTCAGGGCCGCGCCGTCGGGGTCGAGGCACAGGACGAAGTCCCAGGTGACGGTGTCGGGGTCGGTCGCCCTGGACCGGCGGTCGCCGTCGGCCACCCGCTGCGCCAGGGCCAGCGCGGTCGCGCCGCCCACCGGCTCGTCCGAATGCGGCCGGGCCACCACCAGGACGTGCCGCGGCCCGTGGCCCACGGACAGCATCAGGATCGGCCGGCCGGCCCGGGACGTGCCGATCCGGCGCAGGCGGCAGGCGCCGGGGAACCGGGAGACCAGCCGCCGCGCCGACTCGGCGGCCTCCGCGACCGTGAGGTAGCGGTGCATCGGGCGCGTCCGGTCAGGCGCCGCCGTTGCCACCGCTGTCGCCGGTGGTCTCCGTCTTGTCCGCCGGACGGATCTCGATCCCGTTCGCCATGCCGTCTCCTCCCGATGGTGCCTGCCGTGCCTGCGGTGCCTACGGTGCCTGCCGTGCCTGTGGCACCCGTGGTGCCCGTGGGTGTGCGGGGCAGGCTGTGCCCTCGCCAGGGTTCGCCCACCTCGTCACTGTTGTCAACGTCCCTTGTCGACCGCGCGGTTGGGCGATGGGAGTGGCCGCGGCCACGCTGCCCGTCAGCGCCCCGTCGTCCCGTCGATCAGTTCGCGCAGGATGTCCGCGTGGCCGGCGTGGCGGCCGGTCTCCTCGATCATGTGGGTCAGGGCCCAGCGGACGCTGGGCGCCGGGCGGCCGGGACGGGCCCGGGGGAGTGGTTCGCCGAGGTCGGCGCAGGCGTCGAGCACGCGGTTCGCCCGTTCGACGGCCGCGCGGTAGCGGGCGGCGACCTCGGCCACGCCGTCCTCGGGAGCGGCCCGGAAGGTGGCCGGCCAGCTCCGCACCTCATCCCCGAGGAAGAGGGCGCGCTCGACGTGGGTCAGGTGATTGAGCAGCCCGAGCAGGTTGGTGCCCGACGGCACCGCGGCCGTGCGGACCTGCGGTTCCGGGGCGCCCTCGACCTTGCCGGCGATCGAGGTCCGCAGGTAGTCGAGGAACCCGCGCAGGGTCTCGGCCTCGCTGCCGCCGGTCCGGGGCGGCGGGGCGTCCCGGCGGGGGGTGCGGGGGGTGGTGGGCATGGTGACCTCCTCGTGGGACCTGGCCGTCAGTCCGTGCGGCGGACGAGCAGGACGTGGTCGACGACCTCGGCGGTGCGCCCGCCCGGTCCGGTCGCGGTCCGGCGCGGGGCGTCGGCCCGCTCGACCCGCCACGTCACCGGGTCCAGCGCGAGACCCGCGGCGACCTCCTGCGGGGACGGGAACCGCGTGTCGGGGTCCTGGTCCCACGACCACGGCGCGGTCGAACCGTGGTCGACGACCAGCAGCCGCCCGCCCGGACGCAGCGCGTGCGCGGCCGTGCGCAGGACCGACGCGCGGTCCAGGTCGAAGGGGGTGTGCAGGTAGTGGGCGCAGACCAGGTCGAACCGGCCCTCGGGGAAGGACGCGCGCAGGTCGTGCCGTACGGCGTCGACCAGGTCGCCGAGGCCGTGTGCGCGGGCGTGCCCCGCGAGCCGTTCGGCCGCCACGCCGGAGATGTCCACGGCCGTGACCCGCCAGCCCCGCCGGGCCAGCCACAGCGCGTCGCCGCCGCTGCCGCACCCCAGGTCCAGCGCGTCACCGGGCGGCAGGCCGGTGACCGTCTCGACCAGGCGGACGTTGGGGCGTGGCGCGTCGGGCGCCGGACGGGCGGCGTACACGCCGTCCCAGAACGTGACCGCGTCGGTGGCACTCATCGGAACTCCTTCGGTCGGCTTTCGCTCGGTCCTCGGCCTGCTGTTGTCCGGCCTTCGGCCCGCTCGGTCGGGCGCGGGCGACGGACGTGGCCAGTGTCGGCAGCGACCGCCCGATCCGGCACGAAAACTTGCCGTTATGACAAGGTGGCCCGATGGACGCCGGAACGGACGACGTACTCGACGCGGTGGGCCCACGACTGCGCGCGCTGCGCCGCGAGCGGGGCATCACGCTCGCCCACCTCTCGGCGGCCACCGGCGTGTCGGAGAGCACGCTGTCCCGGCTGGAGAGCGGGCAGCGCCGGGCCACCCTGGAGCTGCTGCTGCCGCTCGCCCGGATCTACGACGTCCCCCTGGACGACCTGGTCGGCGCCCCGCGCACCGGCGACCCCCGCATCCACCTGAAGCCGGTCAAGCGCTACGGCATGGTCTTCGTACCGTTGTCCCGGCGGCCGGGCGGCACCCAGGCGTTCAAGATGATCATCCCGAGCCGTCCCGCGCCGCTCGAACCGGCCCCGCAGACCCACGAGGGCCACGAGTGGCTGTACGTGCTCGGCGGCCGGCTGCGCCTGCTGGTCGGCGAGCGCGACCTGACGCTGTCGTCCGGTGAGGCGGCCGAGTTCGACACCTCCCTGCCGCACTGGCTGGGCAGCGCCGACGGCGGCGCGGTCGAACTGCTCGTCCTGTTCGGGCTCCAGGGCGTGCGGGCGCACGTGCGCGGCGGCGCCGGCCGGATCGGGAGCGGTGAGCGGGACGACTGAGCGGCCGTCCGGGCGGTGGCCGGGGCGGGGTCGGTGACGGGGGCGGTGACGGGGCGGTGGCGGGGCGCCGTCAGCCGCGGTCCGTCACCCGGCGACACGCGTCCACGTACCCGCGCACCAGTGGCCGCTTCTCGTCCTCGCGGCGCCAGGCCAGGACGTAGCGGCTGGCGGCCAGGCCGCGCACCCGGCGGGTGGTGACGCCGCCCAGCGTGATCAGGGGAGCGTTGCCCGTGGCCACGAAGCAGATGCCGAGGCCCGCGACCAGGGCCTCGTACGTCTCCTCCGTGCCGGATATCTCGGCGCCGACGCGCGGCGGCCGGACCTCGGGCCCGTCGAGCGCACGCCGTTCGTCCAGCGCCAGCCAGAAGTCGCGCAGCACGCCCGCCTCCGGGGGCAGGGCCAGGAACGGCTCGTCGGCCAGATCGGCGAAGTCGATCTCCTCGCGGGCGGCCAGGGGGTGGGTGTCGGGGAGGGCGACCAGCCGGGGTTCCTCGGCGACCACCGTCCAGGCGTAGCGGTCGGCGTCGGGCAGCGGCAGCCACAGGTACGCGACGTCGGCCGTGCCGTCGGCCAGGCCCGCGGTCGGGTCCTCCCAACTCGTCTGCCGCAGCCGCAGGACCGCCTCCGGGTGGGCCGCCGTGAAGCGGGACCGGATCGCGGGCAGCAGACCGCCGCGGCCGGGACTGGTGCTCATGCCGACGAGCAGCGTGCGGCGCCGAGCGGAACGGGTCGCCGCCACCGCCGCCGCGCCCTCGGCCCAGTCGGCCAGCACCCGCCGGGCGTGCGGCAACAGCGCCGCCCCCGCCTCGGTGAGGGCCACGCCCCGAGGGCCGCGGTGGAACAGTTCGGCACCCAACTGCCGCTCCAGCGCCCGGACCTGCTTGCTCAGCGCGGGCTGCGACACGTACAGGCGCTCGGCCGCCCGCGTGAAGTGGAGCTCTTCGGCCACCGTCGCGAAGTAGCGCAGCTCCCGCAGATGTACGTCCGTCGTCATAACCGTTGGTTATCACCTCGGGTCTTGGACCGGCAACCGGCGGGTGGGCGAGGGTGGTTGGTGTCGGAGCGACGGAAGTCGCAACCGCGGACACGAGGGAGTCGGAATGAACAAGGTGTGGCTGATCACCGGAGCGAGCAGCGGCTTCGGGCGGGCGATCGCCGAGGCGGCCCTGGCCGACGGCGACGTCGTCGTCGGCGCGGCCCGGCGCCCCGAAGCACTCGACGACCTCGTGGCCGGGCACCCGGACCAGATGGAGGCGCTGCGCCTGGACGTCGCCGACACGGCCGCCGCCGCGGACGCCGTACGGGACGTGCTGGGACGGCACGGGCGGATCGACGTCCTGGTCAACAACGCGGGCCGCACGCACGTCGGGGCCCTTGAGGAGACCGGCGAGGACGAGCTGCGCGCGCTGTTCGACGTGCACGTCTTCGGCCCGGCCGCGCTGACGCGCGCGGTGCTGCCGTCCATGCGGGAGCGGCGCTCGGGAGCCATCGTGCAGATGAGCAGCATGGGCGGGCAGATGTCCTTCGCGGGCTTCTCTGCCTACAGCGGCACGAAGTTCGCGCTGGAGGGCATGTCCGAGGGGCTCGCGGACGAGGTACGGGAGTTCGGCGTCAAGGTGCTGATCGTCGAGCCGGGTTCCTTCCGCACCGGTCTGTTCGGGGACGGAAACGCCGGGATCAGCGCCGACAGCGGCGTGTACGCCAAGGTCGGCGAGACCCGCGGCATGATCGCCGCGGCCGACGGCAGCCAGCCCGGCGACCCGGCCAGGGCGGCGGCGGTCATCCGCGCGGCCCTCGCCGCCGAGCACACCCCGCTGCGCCTGCCGCTGGGCGACGACGGTGTGAGCGCGGTCCTCGGCCACCTCGACCAGGTCCGCGAGGACGTCGAGGCGTGGGAGAAGCACACCCGGGCCACGGCCTTCGACGACTGACCGGACACCGCACCGCCCGGTCCGCCCGGTCCGCCCGGCACCGGCCGTGGCTACGTCCAGCTGATCAGCCGTTTGGGCTGTTCCAGGACCGCTGCCACGTCGGCGAGGACCTTGGAGCCCAGTTCGCCGTCGACCAGGCGGTGGTCGAAGCTCAGGGCGAGGGTGGTGACCTGGCGCGGTTTCACCTTGCCCTTGTGGACCCATGGCTGGAGCTTGATCGCGCCGACCGCGAGGATCGCGGACTCGCCCGGGTTGAGGATGGGCGTGCCGGTGTCGACGCCGAAGACGCCGACGTTGGTGATGGTCACCGTGCCGCCCTGCATGGCGGCCGGGGACGTCCTGCCCTCCCGGGCCGTTGACACCAGCTCGCCCAGGGAGCCGGCGAGCTGCGGCAGGGTCTGGGCGTGGGCGTCCTTGATGTTGGGGACGATCAGGCCGCGGGGGGTGGCGGCGGCGATGCCCAGGTTGACGTAGTGCTTGACCACGATCTCCTGGGCCGTCTCGTCCCAGGAGGCGTTGATGTCCGGGTTGCGCTTGATCGCGACGAGGAGGGCCTTGGCGATCAGGAGGAGCGGGTTGACCCGCAGGCCCGTGTACTCCTTGTCCTGCTTCAGCTCCTCGACCAGCTTCATCGTGCGCGTCACGTCGACCGTCACGAACTCGGTGACGTGCGGCGCGGTGAACGCGGAGCCGACCATCGCCGCCGCCGTCGCCCTGCGCACGCCCTTGACCGGGATACGGGTCTCGCGCGTGGTGTCGTACGGCGCCGGCGCCGGCGCCGACACCGCCGCGTGGACGTCCTCGCGGGTGATGATGCCGTCCGGGCCGGACGGGACCACGGTCGTCAGGTCGACGCCGAGGTCCTTGGCGAGCTTGCGCACCGGGGGCTTGGCCAGCGGGCGCTCGCCGGTGACCGGGGCGTGGCCGTTGGACCGGGCCGGGGCCTCGGCACCCCTGCGGGCGCGGCGGCGGGTCGCGGAGGTGGAGACCCCGTACCCGACCAGGACCGGCTGGCGCCCCTCGGACGGTGGTGTCTGCCTCGGGGCCGCAGCAGCCGCACCCGTGCCGATGCCGATGCCGATGCCGATGATGGAGGTGCCCACGTCGACCGTGGTGCCCTCGGGGAAGTGCAGTTCGCGGACCACGCCGTCGTAGGGGATGGGCAGTTCGACGGCGGCC
>NZ_JBIRFY010000015.1:0-229897 GCF_044327745.1 Streptomyces sp. NPDC018026 | reverse complement strand
GGGGCCCCGTGGGGTTTTGGGGCCCGGGGGGCGCGGGGCCCCCCCCGCGGGGGGGGGGGGCCCCCCCCCCCCCCCCCCCCGCGGGCCCCCGGGGGGGGGGGGGCCCCGGGCCCCCCCGCGGGCCCCCGCTCCCGGAGTCCGGGCCCAGGCCCGGGTGAATCAGGCCTCGACGCTGTCCTTGCGGGTGTCGTCGCCCCCGGCGGCCGCCGCTTCCGCCGCGGCCTGCTTCTTCGAGGCGCGGAGGCTGGTGATCGTGGTGACGATCAGGACGGAGCAGATCACGCCGAGCGAGACCGGAATGCTGATCTCGGGGACGTTGACGCCGGACTCGTGCAGAGCGTGCAGCACCAGCTTCACGCCGATGAAGCCCAGGATCACCGACAGGCCGTAGGACAGGTGGACCAGCTTCCTCAGCAGACCACCGATGAGGAAGTACAGCTGTCGCAGACCCATCAGCGCGAACGCGTTGGCCGTGAACACGATGTACGGGTCCTGGGTCAGACCGAAGATCGCCGGGATGGAGTCGAGCGCGAAGAGCACGTCGGTGGTGCCGATGGCGAGCATCACGACCAGCATCGGGGTCATGATCCGCTTGCCGTTCTCCTCGATCCACAGCTTGGTGCCGTGGTACCGGTCGGCGACACCGAAGCGACGCTCCGCGGCCTTGAGGAGCTTGTTCTCCTCGAACTCCTCGTCCTCCTCGTCGGCCCGGGCCTCCTGGATGAGCTTCCAGGCGGTGTAGATGAGGAAGGCACCGAAGATGTAGAAGACCCAAGCGAAGCTGGCGAGGATCGCGGCACCGGCGGCGATGAAGACGGCCCTCAGCACCAGGGCTATGAGCACGCCGATGAGCAGAACCCGCTGCTGGTACTGGGAGGGCACCGCGAACTTCGCCATGATCAGAACGAAGACGAAGAGGTTGTCCACGCTCAGCGACTTCTCGGTGATGAAGCCCGCGAAGAACTCGCCGGCGGGCTCACCGCCGCCGAAGAGGAGCAGGCCGAGCCCGAAGAGGCCCGCCAGGGCGATCCAGACGCCGGTCCAGATGCCGGCTTCCTTGATCGATACGTCGTGCGGTTTGCGGCCGATGAAGAAATCGACCGCGATGAGGGCGGCAAGGCCCACGATGGTCAGGACCCACAGGGTCACCGAAACTTCCACTACGCCTCCGGCAGTACGTCACACGGCAGATGTCAGCGTCGTCGCTGCCGGAGGTCTCTTCCACCCAGGTGTCCGGGGCGCGTGATGCGCCCGGAACCACGGGCCGACGCCCCGGGATCTGGCCTGATCCGTATTGACGGGTACGCCGCAGCAGACAGGGAGTACTCCCCTCCGTACGGATGACAGTACCCCAATCCCCAAGGAAAGGTAAAGAGATTTGCAAATAAAGCTCAAAAGGCCAGCTCGGAGGCGGTCACCGATCCCATGAGCGGCGGGCGGCGGCGACCTGCGCGAGCACCTGCTGGAGCACCTGGCTGCCCGGCGGCACGAGCGGCGGCTCGTACGTCCAGGCATGACCGACCCACGGGTCGGCGAGGTGGTCCTCGGCCACCGGTGTCAGCCGCAGCAGCGAGCGCCACAGCGGGTCGAGGAGCGGACCGAACCCGGCGGACTCCTCGCGGTCGGCGACCATCATCAGGTGGACGCCGACGGCCGGTCCCTCGTCGGCGAGGTAACGCAGCTGGTTGACGGCACGGTCGTCGAAGCCGTGCGGGAAGTCGTTGACGATCAGCAGCTGCTGCGAGGTGTCGAGGCCGGGCGGGAGCGCGTCGGGCGCACCGCCGCGCAACGCCATCTGGACCAGGTCGACGCGCTGGGTGAGACGGGCCAGTACGTCCGCCGCCCCGGCGGCACCCTGGGCGGGCGGCGCGGCGAGCACCCCGCTCTGCGTCAGCGGCGCCAGTGCCTGCGCCCCGGACCCGGCCGGATCGATCACGTGCACGGTGAACTCGCCCGCCGGGTAGACGGCGAGCAGCCGGGCCGCGTGGGCGACGGCCGTCTCCAGGCCCAGGCGCCGCATCTCGTGGGAGTCGGCGAACGACCCGTCGAGCGAGGCGGAGCGCCCGCTGTCGATCCACAGGCCGCGCTCGAGCGGCAGCCGGATCAGCATCGGGATGCGGATGCGGTCGGCCTCCGGCAGATGGAGATCGCCCAGCCGCAGGGCCATCGGGATCTCCATGGGGACGCGGTAGGCGTGCCAGACGGGGTTGTCCCAGCGGGCGAAGGCCGTCGGCAGCGCGGGCTCGACGACCTCGGCCTCGGCGGCGAGCTGGGCGACGTCCCGGTCCAGGACCTCCCGGGCCTGGGAGACCAACTGGCCGTGCCGGGCGCGCGCCGCTTCCCTGGCCGCGTCGCCCTGCCCGCCGATCCGGCTGCGGGGGTCGGACAGGGCCTGGTCGAGCTCCTTCTCCATACGGGAGTCGGCGAAGTCGACGGCGCTGCGGTACGCGGCCGTGGTGCGGGCCAGGTCCTCGAACATGCCCCACACCTGGTTGTAGAGCCGCTCCTCCATGGACCAGCCGGTGGCGTCACCGGCGACGGGCCGGGCCGGCCTGCCCGGTTCGGACGGGGGTGCGGCAGGCGGGGGCGGGGGCGGCGCCGCGTTCTGCCGGCGCGGGTGGCTGTAGTCGATCGGTCCGCCCGCGGCGGGAGTGGACGGCTGGCCGGTGGTGGCGGGCTCCCCCGGCCCGCTCGGGTAGGGCTGCTGTCCCCCGGGGCGTCCCGGTGCCCCGGGCGCCTGTGGGCCGGGGGCGGAAGCTCCCTGGGGGTCGTACGGGGAGGCCGGCGGGACGGGGCCGCCGGGGCCGGTCCCGGGCGCGGTGCCGTGGTCCGGACGGTGCGCCGGGGCGGCGGCCGGCGGGGCCGGTATCGAACGGGCCAGTCCGCTCGCCACCGCCTCGTGGATGGTCGCCGCGAGCTGGTGGGCCTGGGAAAGCTCCTGGTCGGCGAGCAGCTCGGCGAGGCCGCCCGCGTAGCCCTGGCCGACGGCGCGCACCTTCCACGCGCCCTGGCGCCGGTAGAGCTCCAGGGCGACGACGGCGGACTCGGCCTCCAGGCCGGTGATGGTGTAGCTGGCGACCTCGTCGCCGTCGAGGTCCGTGACGGCGACGAAGGGGGCGGCGACGGCCCCGAACCTGGCCGGGCCCCGCCCGCCGGTGGGCAGGGCGAGCAGCACGCTGACACGGTGCACGGCGTCCGGCACGGCGTCCAGGTCCACCGCGAGACGGTGGTCGGCGGCGGCCTGTCGGGAGACCTCCAGGCCCGGCAGGGTGGGCGCACCGGGGTGGACCACCCGTTCGACGCCGTGGATCGTGCCGTTCTCGTCGCCGAGCGTGGCCCCGGCCACGACCGGCGTACCGGCCGAGACCCGGATCTCGAGACGAGCCCGGGGAAGCGGGTGGTTCTGTCCCCGCGTCAGCTCGGCCGTCATCGCCTTTCCCCCTGTGTCATTCGTCTGTCACCCGCGAGGCGTCACGCGGGTGAGGCCGGTCCCGCGCGGGGACCGGCCGGTTCGTGTCGGACTGCTGCGGCACGCGCTGCTGCGGGCCGGGCTGCCGCAGGCCGGCTGCTACAGGACCGGCAGGATCGCCGGCATCAGGTCCTGGAAGGTGCGGCCGTTGGCCGGGGTGCCGATGGCGGTCATCGCCCAGCCCTGGCCCGCGCGGTGCACCTTGGCCATGATCTGGGCCGTGAAGGCCCCGCCGCCGGCCAGCGTGTAGCGGGCGAGCTCCTGGCCGTTGGTCTCGTCGACCAGGCGGCAGAAGGCGTTCTGCACCTCCTGGAAGGTCTGGCCGGTGAAGGAGTTCACCGTGAAGACGATCTGGTCGATGTGGACCGGAACGCGTTGCAGGTCGACGAGGATCGCCTCGTCGTCGCCGCCCTGGCCGACACCGCCGACGAGGTTGTCCCCGGTGTGGCGCACCGAGCCGTCGTCGCTCACCAGGTGGCGGAAGAAGACGACGTCGACCGGCTGCTTGTCCGCGAAGAGGACCGCGGAGGCGTCCAGGTCGATCTCCCGGGTGCGCGAACCGAACAGGCCGCGCCGGGGAGCCGCCTGCCAGCCGAGACCCATCCGCACCGACGTCAGGCTGCCGCCGTCGCTCTTCTGCAGACTGATGGCCTGACCCTTGGTCATGTTGACGGTCACGCGCTGATCCCCTCTCGAACTGTCCCCTGTTGCCGCGGACCCCGCGGTTGACCAGAACCCTACGCAGGGGCACTGACAGTGCCCCACCCCGGTCCGCGCTTTGTGTCGGTCTTGCAACACAGCGCGTGCCCGGAGGGGGCCGTCAGGCCAGGCCCGCCTCCCGCATCTGGCGCAGTTCCTTCTTCATCTCGGAGACCTCGTCGCGCAGCCGGGCCGCGATCTCGAACTGGAGGTCGGCCGCGGCCGCCCGCATCCGGGTGGTGAGGTCCTCGATCTGCTCGGCCAGCTCCGCCGCGGGACGGTCGGTCACCGCCGTCTCCTTGGCCCTGCCCCTGGCCGCCTTGGCTCCGCCCGTCGCCTGGCCGCCCAGCGCGGGCACGGGAGCCTTGGCGCCCTTGCCCTCCTTCGCCTGACGGTAGCCCGAGCCGAGGAGCTGTTCGGTGTCGACGTCCTCGCGGGCGATCTGCGCCACGATGTCGTTGATCTTCTTGCGGAGCGGCTGCGGATCGACGCCGTTCGCCTTGTTGAACGCGACCTGCTTCTCGCGGCGGCGGTTGGTCTCGTCGATGGCCTTCTCCATCGCCGGCGTGATCTTGTCCGCGTACATGTGGACCTGGCCGGAGACGTTGCGCGCCGCGCGGCCGATGGTCTGGATGAGGGAGGTGCCGGAGCGCAGGAAGCCCTCCTTGTCGGCGTCGAGGATCGCCACCAGGGACACCTCGGGCAGGTCGAGGCCCTCGCGCAGCAGGTTGATGCCGACCAGGACGTCGTACTCGCCGGCGCGCAGCTCGCGCAGCAGCTCGACCCGGCGCAGCGTGTCGACGTCGCTGTGGAGGTAGCGGACCTGGATGCCGAGCTCCACGAAGTAGTCGGTGAGGTCCTCGGCCATCTTCTTGGTGAGGGTGGTGACCAGGACGCGTTCGTCCTTCTCGGTGCGCGTGCGGATCTCGTGCACCAGGTCGTCGATCTGCCCCTCGGTGGGCTTGACGACGACCTCGGGGTCGACCAGGCCGGTCGGGCGGATGATCTGCTCGACGGCGCCGTCCGAACGGGAGAGCTCGTAGGCGCCCGGGGTCGCCGACAGGTAGACGGCCTGGCCGATGCGCTCCTGGAACTCCTCCCACTTCAGCGGGCGGTTGTCGAGGGCGGAGGGCAGTCGGAAGCCGTGGTCGACCAGGGTCCGCTTGCGGGAGGCGTCGCCCTCGTACATGGCGCCGATCTGCGGCACGGTGACGTGCGACTCGTCGATGACGAGCAGGAAGTCGTCCGGGAAGTAGTCGAGCAGTGTGTTCGGCGGGGAGCCGGGCGAGCGGCCGTCGAAGTGCATCGAGTAGTTCTCCACGCCGGAGCAGGAGCCGATCTGGCGGAGCATCTCGATGTCGTACGTGGTGCGCATCCGCAGCCGCTGGGCCTCCAGGAGCTTGCCCTGCTTCTCCAGGTCGGTCAGGCGCTCGGCCAGCTCCTTCTCGATGTCGTTGACCGCCCGCTCCAGGCGCTCGGGGCCGGCGACGTAGTGGGAGGCCGGGAAGACGTACAGCTGCTGGTCGTCGCTGATGATCTCGCCGGTGACCGGGTGGAGGGTGGACAGGGCCTCGATCTCGTCGCCGAACATCTCGATGCGGACGGCCAGCTCCTCGTAGACCGGGAAGATCTCGATGGTGTCGCCGCGCACCCGGAAGGTGCCGCGCGCGAAGGCCATGTCGTTGCGGGTGTACTGGATGTCTACGAAGCGGCGCAGCAGCTCGTCCCGGTCGTGCTCCTCGCCGACCCGCAACGGGACCATGCGGTCCACGTACTCCTGCGGGGTGCCGAGGCCGTAGATGCAGGACACGGAGGCGACCACGACGACGTCACGGCGGGTGAGCAGCGAGTTGGTGGCGGAGTGGCGCAGGCGCTCCACCTCCTCGTTGATCGAGGAGTCCTTCTCGATGTAGGTGTCCGACTGGGGGACGTAGGCCTCGGGCTGGTAGTAGTCGTAGTACGAGACGAAGTACTCGACGGCGTTGTTCGGCAGCAGCTCACGGAACTCGTTGGCCAGCTGGGCGGCCAGGGTCTTGTTCGGCGCCATCACCAGGGTGGGGCGCTGGAGCTTTTCGATCATCCACGCGGTGGTGGCGGACTTGCCGGTGCCGGTCGCGCCGAGCAGGACGACGTCCTTCTCGCCCGCCTGGACGCGCCGGGCCAGCTCGGCGATGGCCGCCGGCTGGTCGCCGCTCGGCTGGTAGGGGCTGACGACCTCGAAGGGCGCCACCGTGCGTTCGATCTGGGAAACGGGCCGCATGGGTTCCACCGTACGACCCCGCACTGACAACGGGCCCCGTCAGCGGTTCTGCGGGGTGCGGGAGCGCCGGTGGCCGAGGGGGCGGCGGGTGCGGCGCGCGGGGTGGTGTGCCGGGTGGCGGATCGTGCGCGGGACCTCGGTGTGGGCGGGGATGCCCGGCTTCCGCTCGGCAGGGAGCACGGCGGGCCTTCCCATCACCATCAGCGGGTCGAACATGACGACGGCGCCGGCGAGGAGGAGGAAGGCGAGGGGACCGATCAGCATGGGGGCGAGCAGTTCGGCGGGCGATCCGCCGACGGAGGGCTCGGCCGTGCCGCTGAGGTGGACCTCGACCGCGGCCATTCCCGTGTAGTGCATGCCGGTGACGGCCAGCCCCATGATCAGGGCCGCACCCACACTCCACAGGAAGCCCCGGACCTGTCCGGCCGCCCACAGGGCGGCGGTGGCGGCGACCATGGCTATGACGACGGACACGGCGACGGTGAACGTGTTGTACGTCAGCTGTCCGTCCAGGTGCATCCCGGCCATTCCCAGGTAGTGCATCGAGGCGATGCCCAGGCCGGTGATGGTGCCGCCGGTGAACAGGGCGGCCCCGCGCGCGCCCCGGTAGCCGACGATGAAGATCCCGACACCCACCATGACGATGGCGACGGCCAGGCTGGCGAAGGTCATCACCCAGTCGTAGCGGATCGGGGTGTGCTCGATCGTGAAGCCCATCATCGCGACGAAGTGCATGGTCCAGATGCCGGAACCGATCGCCGCCGAGCCGAGGGCCAGCCAGCCGGGGCGCCAGGAGCGGCTGACCAGCACGGCCCTGGCGGTGCAGCGCAGACCGAGGGCGCCGCCGAGACAGGCCATGAGGTAGGCCACCAGCGGTGTGACGAGTCCGTAGCTGAATCCGTGGACCGTGCTGTGCATGTGCGGCTGCCCTTCCGCCTTCTTACGCCCCGGTGGTGTCCCGGATTCTCCTGATGTGCGCCCCCTCCCGGGACCGCGCGAACGATTCAGGGTCGAGGCAGAGAGTATGGCGTCCACCGGAATGGTCGAACGATTCTCCGGCAAAGAATCACGGTCTCGCCCCAGTTGTGCCGCCCCCGTGAGCGTAGTTGAGCAACTCCATTCAGCCTGCGGCCACTCCGTACCCCTCTTTCATTGACTCTCTGATGTCACAGTGGTGCTGTCCGTGATCGTTCGACGCGAGGAGTACGCATGCACGTGCGCGCAGTAGCCGTCACGACCACCGCCCTTCTTGGAGTCGCCCTCACGGCCCCGCTCTCGCACGCGCGAGCGGACGGGGTGGGGGACGACGGGCCCACGGTCGTGGCCCACCGGGGTGCTTCCGGGTACGCGCCGGAGAACACGCTGGCCGCCGTCGACCGGGCGGCCGAGCTGGGCATCCGCTGGGTGGAGAACGACGTCCAGCGCACCCGGGACGGCGAACTGGTCGTCCTCCACGACGAGAGCCTGGCCCGGACGACCGACGTGGAGGAGGTCTTCCCCGACCGCTCGCCCTGGAAGGTGAAGGACTTCACCGCCGCCGAGATCGCGCGGCTGGACGCGGGGAGCTGGTTCGGGTCCGAGTACGCGGGCGCGCGCGTACCGACGCTGGAGCAGTACGTGCACCGCGTGGAGCACAATCACCAGAAGCTGCTGCTGGAGCTGAAGAGCCCGGGGCTGTACCCGGGCATCGAACGGCAGACCCTGAAGGTCCTCGCCAACGAGGGCTGGCTCGACCGGCGGCACGTGGCGGGACGGCTGGTCGTGCAGAGCTTCGACGCCGACAGCATCCGGACCGTCCACGACCTCAAGCCCGCCGTCAAGACCGGGTTCCTCGGCACCCCGGCCGTGTCGGACCTGCCGGCGTACGCGGAGTTCGCCGACCAGATCAATCCGTCGTACGGTTCGCTCTCCATGAGCTACGTGTCCGCGGTCCACGCGTTCACCGGGCCGCACGGCAGGCCGCTCGAGGTCCTCACCTGGACGGTGAACGACGCGGACACCGCGCGCCGGGTCGCCGGGTACGAAGTCGACGGCATCATCACGAACAAGCCCGACGTGGTGCGGGACGCCGTGGACTGACCCGGGCGTTGTCGGTGGCGGGCCGTACCGTGGGCACATGGACAGCCACGGGCAGTACGAGCAGCAGGTCGTGTGGACCGTCGTCGGCACCGACATAGGTCCGCTGCTGCTGGCCGCCACCCACGACGGTCTCGTCAACGTCGTGTTCCACGCCACCGACGCCACGCGCGGCCGGGCGCTCGAAAGACTCACGGCCCGGCTGGGCACGGAGCCCGTCGAGGCGCCCGGCTCCCCGCTGCTGGCCGAGGCGATACGCCAGGTGGAGGCCTACTTCGCGGGCCGCAGGCGCGACTTCGAGCTGCCGTTGGACTGGTCGCTCATCTCGGGCTTCAACCGGCAGGTGCTGCGCGAGCTGGCGTCCGGCGTCCCCTACGGCTCGGTCGTCGGCTACGGCGACCTGGCCGGCCGGGTGGGCCGGCCGGGTGCCGCCCAGGCGGTGGGCATGGCCATGGGGGCCAATCCGCTGCCGGTCGTCGTGCCGTGCCACCGGGTCGTGGAGAGCGACGGCGGCATCGGCGGGTTCGGCGGCGGCGTGGACACCAAGCGGCGGCTGCTCGCGCTGGAGGGTGTGCTGCCCGAGCCGCTGTTCTGAGGGGCGGACAGCGGCCGGGCGGGGCTACTCGTAGTGCCGGGCCTCGATGATGTTGCCGTCCGGGTCGCCGAAGTAGAAGCTTCGCCTGGCCATGCCACGGGCGCCGTAGGAGTCGTACGAGAGGTCCGAGACGGGCACGGACTGCTCCTCCAGGCGGGTGCGCAGGGCGTCGAAGTCGTGCGGGGACAGCGACACGCAGATGTGGTTGACGGGATGCCCGGAACTGGCGTCGGCGCCGGGCAGCATGCGCATGCGGTCCGCCATGGCGTGCGGTGCGAGGTCGAGGATGGTCTCGTCGTTGAGACGCACGGAAGGGAAGCTCACGGTCCCTGCGGCGTACTCGGTGATGCGCAGCGGCTCGAGGCCCAGGTTCTTCTCGTAGAAGCCGGCCGCGGCGACCGGGTCGCGCACCCAGAGGACGATGTGGTCGAGACGTGTCGTGTTGTCCGTCATGGCTCCCAGGCTCACGGTTGGCTCCGGGGGCCGCAAGGGGCCCGTTCCGGCGCCGTCGGGTTTGGCCCGGTCCCGCACCCGCCAGGGATGAGGGGAGACCGGAGCCGAGGGAGAACCGTCGGACAGGAGGCACGCTCGTGATGCTGGTGGTGTCGGAAGAGGTGCGGGAGGCGGTGGACGCGCGTCGCCCCGTGGTGGCCCTGGAGTCCACGATCATCGCGCACGGCCTGCCCCGCCCGCGCAATCTGCTGGTGGCGCGGGAGCTGGAGGAGGCGGTGCGGCGGGAGGGCGCGGTACCGGCGACGATCGCCGTGCTGGACGGCCGGCCGCATG
The DNA here is from genome assembly GCF_044327745.1 of Streptomyces sp. NPDC018026. Classification (NCBI taxonomy): domain Bacteria; kingdom Bacillati; phylum Actinomycetota; class Actinomycetes; order Kitasatosporales; family Streptomycetaceae; genus Streptomyces; species Streptomyces sp. NPDC018026. The sequence goes on along the minus strand of NZ_JBIRFY010000015.1, from coordinate 220,012 downwards.
TCGGCCTGGACAAGGAGCAGCTGGAACGGGTCGCCAACGAGGACGGCATCCGCAAGCTGGGACACCGGGACCTGCCGCTCGCGGTGGCCTCCGGCGCGAGCGGGGCGACCACCGTGTCGGCGACCGCCCTGCTGGCGGACCTCGCGGGTGTACGGGTGTTCGCGACCGGAGGGCTGGGCGGCGTCCACCGGGAGTGGACGGTGACGCAGGACGAGTCGGCCGACCTGGGTCTGCTGGCCCGCACCCGGATCACGGTGGTCTGCGCGGGCGTGAAGTCGATCCTGGACGTACCGGCGACCCTGCAGCGGCTGGAGACGCTGGGGGTCGCCGTGGCCGGTTACGGCACGGACCGCTTCCCCGGCTTCTACCTGTCCGACTCGGGGCATCCGGTGGACTGGACGCTGGACGACCCGCAGCAGGTGGCGGCGGTCATGCGGGCGCAGGACGCGCTGGACGGACCGCGGTCCGCGCTCGTGGTCGCCAACCCCGTTCCCGAGGAGGAGCAGCTCGATCCCGCGCTCCACGCGCGCGTGCTCGCCGACGCGCTGCACGCCTGCGAGGCGGAGGGTGTCACGGGCCAGGCGGTCACGCCGTTCCTCCTCGAACGCCTGGTGCGGCTCACCGACGGCGCCTCGCTGAGCGCCAACCTGGCTGCGGTGCGGGGGAACGTGCGGCTGGCGGCCCGGATCGCGGCGGCCTGGACCGGGGCATGAGCCCGGCCCCGGGCCGTGCGCTGCTGGTCGTCGGGGACGTGGTCACCGACATCGTCGCCCGGCACCGGGGACCGCTGGCCCCCGGCACGGACACCGCCGCCGCGGTGCGGCGGCTGCCCGGCGGGGCGGGCGCCAACGTGGCCTGCTGGGCCGCGCACGAGGGGTGCGGAGACGTGCGGCTGCTGGGCCGGGTGGGCACCGACGCGTCCGCGTGGCACGAACGGGAACTGACGGCGTGCGGGGTGCGTCCGCTCCTCGTCGTCGACGCGGCGGCGCCCACCGGGACGGTGATCTGCCTGGTCGACACCGCCGACTCGGCCGAGCGGACGTTTCTCACCGACAGCGGGGCGGCGTTGCGGATCGGGCCGGGCGACTGGTCGGACATGCTGCTCGACGGCGTGGGCCGGCTGCACCTCTCGGGCTACCTCCTCTTCTCGGAGCCGGGCCGCGCCCTGGTGGCGGTCGCCCTGGCGGCGGCCCGCGCGCGGGGGGTGCCGGTCAGTCTGGACCCGGCGTCGGCCGGGTTCCTCGCCGCGCTGGGCGTCGACCGCTTCCTCGGCCTGGTCGGGGGCGTGGACGTACTGCTGCCCAGCCGTGACGAGGCGTGTCTGCTCACGGGCCTGCCCGACGTGGCGGACGCGGCGGCGAAGCTCAGCCGGCACGTACCGCTGGTGATCGTCAAGCAGGGGGCGAAGGGAGCCCTGGTGGCACGGTCCGGCACCGTGGGCGCGCGGGTCGCCGCGGTCGCGGCGGCACCGCGGGACAGTACGGGCGCCGGTGACGCCTTCACCGGAGCGTTCCTCGCCGCACTGCTCGCGGGCGCGGAGGCCGAGGAGGCCACGGCCGCCGGGTGCCGGGCGGGCGCACGGGCGGTCGAACGGGTGGGCGGGAGACCGCCACGGGCGGCCGGCCGGGGACCGGGCGGCGGTTAGCGGGACTCAGGGGTCACCCCTTGCGTCCCCACGCCGAGATCATCGGCGCCGTCGCGAGGTCCATGCCGCCGGACGCCACGTTCGCGAGGTGGCGGTCGATGTCGTCGTGGGTGGCCACTCGGGCGGCGACCAGCTGATCGCGGACCTGCCGTACCGTCGCGGACTCCAGCGCGGCGCACGCGGGCGAGGTGACCGGGAAGTAGGCGTCGGCCTCCACTCTGCGCAGTCCCGCCTCCCGGAGCAGCCGGGGCAGCCGGCGGCCGTAGGAGAGGTCGGCCCCGCGACCGGACAGCAGTTGGCGGAAGCCGTGCCGGAGCCGGTTCGCCAGCTCCTGCTCGGGTCCGTGCTCGTCGGGGCAGAGCAGGGGCTGGAGTGCCGGGTCGGCGTCCTCGACCAGGAGGCGGCCGCCGGGACGCAGGGCCCTGATCATCGACCGCAACGCCCTGTCCCGGTCGGGGACATGGACGAGGACGAGTCGGGCGTGGACCAGGTCGAAGCCCTCCCCGGGCGGTTCCTCCGCCCCCACGTCGTGCACGCGCACCTCCACCGGCGGCCGGCCGGCCGGGGCGACCCGCGAGGTGTCGATGTCCGTCGCGAGGACCCTGCCGGTCGGCCCCACCCGCTTGGCCAGCCACGACGCCACGGAGGTGCCTCCGGCTCCGACCTCCCAGCAGCGCCAGCCGGGGCCGACGCCGAGTGCCTCCAGGTGCCGGAACGTCGTGGGATCGAAGAGCGTGGCGAAGGCGTCGAAGCGCTCCGCCGCCTCGGACTGCCCGTTGTCGAGGAGGTATCCGTCGGTTCGCGTCATGCTGCGATCATCCCAGTTGTCCCGCTTGCCCGATGGGGGCGACGCTCCGGCACCCGGGCCTCCTCCGCGACGGCCGGGCCGGTCCGGGACTAGGCGTGCGGCTGACCCGAGTGGCCCGTCCACAGGCGGGAACAAAGCGGAATCCCCCGTTTCCACAGGCCCGTTCGCCGTTCCCGCCGGCCTGGCAAACTGGCCTGCCAAGGCGCGGGAAGCACAGCGCGAGGGGACCCACGCGAGGAGATTCGGATGACCATGGCGGGCAATCTGCGGAAGGTCACGGGGCTGGGCAGGGTCGGCGGCCTGCGGAAGGTGGCACGCCTGGCCCGCCGGCGCCCCCGGGTGGACCTGAGTCACCCCGCCCGTTCCCCGCTGGGCTCCTCGGTGGTGAACTGCGTGACCTACCGGGACGGTGTCCGCATGCCCGAGGCCGGCGATCCGGTCGACGTCGTGGCGCGGATGCGCAGGCGCGGGGCGGGCTTCGTCTGGCTCGGTCTGCACGAGCCGACGGACCAGGAGTTCGCGGGTGTCGCGGAGCTCTTCGAGCTGCATCCGCTGGCGGTGGAGGACGCGATCGAGGCCCACCAGCGACCCAAGGTGGAGCGGTACGGAGAGACGCTCTTCGCCGTGTTCAAGACGGTCTGCTACGTGGAGCACGAGGAACTGACGGCCACGAGCGAGGTGGTGAGCACGGGCGAGATCATGGTGTTCGCCGGGCCGGACTTCGTGATCACCGTGCGGCACGGGAGGCACGGCTCGCTGGGACCGCTGCGGGAAGGACTGGAGTCCGATCCGGCCCAGCTCGCCAAGGGCCCCTCCGCGGTGCTGCACGCGATCGCGGACCATGTGGTGGACGACTTCCTGAGCGTCATCGAGTCGGTCCAGGAGGACATCGACCATGTCGAGACGGAGGTGTTCGCGGACAACGGCGCGCGGGTCGACCCGGGGCGCATCTACCAGCTCAAGCGTGAACTCCTGGAGCTGCGCCGGGCCGTGGTGCCGCTCGGCCGCCCGCTGGAGGAGCTGGCCACCCGGCCGTTCCGGGTGGTCGAGCCGGAGATACAGGCCTACTTCCGCGACGTCGCCGATCATCTGCTGCGGGCCACCGATCAGATCGCGGCGTTCGACGAACTCCTCAACTCCATCCTCCAGGCCCACCTGGCCCGCGTGACGGTGGCGCAGAACGAGGACATGCGGAAGATCACGGCCTGGGCCGCCATCGTCGCGGTGCCCACGATGGTCTGCGGCGTGTACGGCATGAACTTCGACCACATGCCGGAGCTGGGCTGGCGGTACGGCTACGGCCTGGTCATCGGCGTGATAGCCGTCGGCTGCCTGGCCCTGCACCGGGGCTTCCGGCGCAACGGCTGGCTCTGAGGGGCCGCCGCACCGGGTCGGCCGGCCGGTTCAGCCGCTCCAGGCGGGATGCCGTGGATCGTCGGCGCGCACCAGGACGTCGGCGGTGCCCGACGGGTCGGTCTCCTGGTCGTAGCGCTCGAAGGCGGGCAGGGTCCACTGCTCGGTCTCGGGGGTGCGGCGACGCAGGGCGCCCGGGGTGAGGACGAGATGGACGCTCAGATCGAGGGGGAACCAGTGACGGAGCAGAAAGGGCCCGTGGAGCAGCAGCGTGCCGCCGGGCGGGAGTTGGGCGTAGGGGCTGCGGGTGGCTCGGTCGGTGACCGGGTCCCACAGGTCGGGCAGGACCCGCCCGTCGCCGCCGGGACCGACGGGATCGAAGACCTCGCGCCACAGGGCACCGGTGTCGTACCAGCCGTTGTAGTAGGACTCGGCGTCCTGGTGCCCGTACTCCAGACGCAGCGAGGCGGGTCGCAGGAAGCCCTCCGTGCCGACGACGAGGGAGGGGCGTCCGCGCACCCGCAACGCCTCACCGACCCGTTCGGCGAGGTCGCCGGGCCGGGCGGCGGGGGCGCCGTCGAGGGCGACGCGCGTCCAGGCACTGCCGTCGGTGGGTTCCAGGTCGAGCAGTCGCTCGGCGAGCCGGTCGCCGAGCCGGTCCCAGGTGATCGCTTCCAGTCGCACCCGCCCATGATGCGTCAGTTCCGGTGTCGGCCGGCGCGCCGGTCGTCGCGCCGGGCAGCGCTCCGCCCTCCTGGACGCTCGCGCATGGGTTCGCGGCGCTCGGCCATGGTCACCGTGCCGGTGGGGCGGTTGACTTGGGGTGATCGACGGGCGGTGGCGCCGGGAGGGCGTGCACCGGGCCGACAGTTACTCGACGGGTGGGAGTTGACGCGACATGGACGAGGGACCGTACTTCGTGCTGGCGGTGCTGGGTGTGATCGGGACCGGTGTGAGCGCCGGTGTCTTCTGTGCCTTCTCCACCTTCGTCATGCGGGGGCTCGCCGCGCTGCCGCCCGCCCAGGGGGTCGCCGCGATGAACTCGATCAACACGGCCGCGGTGCGGCCGGCCTTCATGTCCGTGTTCCTCGGGACGGCGGCACTGGCCGCGGTGATCGCCGTGGTCACGCTGGGGCTGTGGCCCGAGGAGGCGGCGGTGGAGCTGCTGCTGGGCAGCGGGCTGTACCTGGTCGGGTCGTTCGGGGTGACCGTGGCTGCCAACGTGCCGCGCAACGCCGCGCTGCTCCGGCTGGAGCCGGGCTCCGCGGAGGCGGCCGAGCGCTGGCCGGCCTATGTGCGCGAGTGGACGGCCTGGAACCACGTGCGTGCGGTTGCCTCGGCCGCCGCGGCGGTGGCGTACGTGCTGGCCCTCACCTGAGCCGGCCGCGGCACGGGCTGCGGCGCACCGACCCGGCGCGCACCGACCCGGCGCGGTCCGGCCCGGCGCGGTCCGGCCCGGGCGAGAAGCCGCCCGGCGCTCTGCGCGCGGAGCGGACCGGTCGTATCGTGGAGCGCGTGAGCGCCGTCGCCCGGCGCACGGCCGGCCACTGCGCAGGCAAGGAAGACGGTCATGGCCGATCCCAAGGGTTTCCTGACGACGCCCCGCGAGGAGTGGCCCCGCAGACCGGTCGACGAGCGGGTCCGGGACTGGGACGAGGTGTACGTCCCGGGAGCGCTGCTGCCGATCGTCGGCCGGCAGGCCGACCGGTGCATGGACTGCGGCGTCCCCTTCTGCCACGAGGCCTGTCCTCTGGGCAACCTGATCCCGGAGTGGAACGACCTGGTCTCCCGGTCGGACTGGCGGGCGGCGAGCGAGCGGCTGCACGCCACGAACAACTTCCCGGAGTTCACCGGCCGGTTGTGTCCGGCGCCGTGCGAGGCGGGCTGTGTGCTCGCGATCAACCAGCCCGCCGTCACCATCAAGAACGTCGAGTGCGCGATCGCGGACATGGCCTGGGAGGAGGGCTTCGTCCCGCCCCGGCCGCCGGAGCGGCTGTCCGGGAGGACGGTGGCGGTGATCGGTTCGGGACCGACGGGGCTCGCGGCGGCGCAGCAGCTGACCCGGGCCGGGCACACGGTCGCGGTGTACGAGCGGGACGACCGGATCGGTGGGCTGCTGCGGTACGGGATCCCCGAGTTCAAGATGGAGAAGCGGCACCTGGAGCGGCGCGTCGGCCAGATGCGGGCGGAGGGGACGAGGTTCCGTACGTCGACGGCGGTCGGACGGGACGTGGACGCCGCCGCGCTGCGAGCTCGCTACGACGCGGTGGTGATCGCCACCGGGGCGACGGCGTGGCGCGAGCTGACCGTGCCCGGCCGGGAGCTGGCGGGGGTGCATCAGGCGATGGAGTACCTGCCGCTGGCCAACCGGGTGTGCGAGGGCGACCTCGACTGCTCCCCGCTGTCCGCCGCCGGGAGGCACGTGGTCGTCGTCGGTGGTGGCGACACGGGCGCGGACTGTCTCGGTACGGCGCTGCGGGAGCGGGCCGCGTCCGTGACGCAGCTGGACATCTACGCACGGCCGGGTGCGGAGCGCGACGAGCGGACCGAGCCCTGGCCGACCTGTCCGCGCCTGTACCGGCTGTCGGCGGCGCACGAGGAGGCACGCGATGTGCGCTCCGCGCCGGCGGCGGACGCGGACGCGCGGCTGTTCGCGGCGTCCACGCTCCGCTTCACCGGCGACGAGCGGGGGCACGTGCGTGCGCTGCACCTGGTCGGGGTGGACGCCGGGCGCCGTCCGCTGCCCGGCAGCGAGCGGTCGCTCCCGGCGGACCTGGTCCTCCTCGCCCTCGGCTTCTCGGGGCCCGACCGGCAGGACGGGCTCGTCGACGGGCTGGGACTGGACATGGAGCCCCGTGGCACGATCGCCCGGGACCGGGACTTCGCGACCAACGTCCCGGGCGTGTTCGCCGCCGGGGACGCGGCGCGCGGGCAGTCACTCGTCGTCTGGGCGATCGCGGAGGGGCGGGCGGTGGCGGCGGCCGTGGACCGCCACCTGTCCGGCGGCAGCACCCGGCTGCCGGCCCCCGTCGGCCCGTACGACCGGCCGATGACGGCCTGACCGGGGTGCGGCCGGACACCGGCCCGGACGTACTCGGTCCTTTCCGCCGAGCTGCCGGTCGTACGTCCGCGCGGGGCGATGGGTGATCAACTCAGTGCCAAACAGCTTAAAAACAACAATCAAAAAAAGGGTGCATCTCAGGACAGAAGGAAGTCCGCCTCTCCCGCCTTCGCTCCCTCGATGAAGGCCGTCATCTCGGCGGAGGTGTAGATCAGCGCCGGCCCGTCCGGGTCGGTCGACTGCCGTACCGCGATCCGGCCGTCGGCGAGCTTCATGGCCTCCAGGCAGTTGCCTCCATTGCCTCCGCTCCACGGCTTGTGCCAGCCCTCGCTGCCCAGGTCACGGGCGGGCATGCCGTTGTAGATCCGCTCGGCGCGGTTGAGTGGCGAGCGCTGGGGCTTGATGCGATTCATTCACAGCTCCTTGCGGAGATCCCGGAGGATCTCCTTCGTGCGATGTGCCGTGGCGGCCTGCGCCGCCATGCGGTCCATGACCTCGAGGTGGGTCGCCACCTCTGCGCGCGCGTCGAGATAGACGGCGCCGGTCAGGTACTCGCTGTAGACCATGTCCGGCAGTTCCGGCATGGCGAATCGGAACAGCACGAAGGGCCCGTACGTGCCGGGGTGCGGCCCGCTGGAGAACGGAGCGATCTGCAGCGTCACGTTGGGCAGCTTCGTGGCCTCGAGCAGCCGGTCGATCTGGGCACGCATCACCTCCGGCCCCCCGACGGGGCGGCGCAGCGCGGTTTCGTCCATCACGACCCACAGCCGGGGTGCGTCCTTACGGGTGAGCAGTTCCTGGCGTTGCATGCGCAGGTCGACGTGGCGCTCGATGTCGTCGGGCCGGGTCTGCCCGATGGCTCCCGAGCGCAGCACACCGCGTGCGTAGTCCTCGGTCTGCAGCACCCCGGGGACGAAGTGGGGCTCGTAGGCACGGATCAGGGAGGCCGCGCCCTCCAGGCTGACGTACAGCGAGAACCAGCCCGGGAGGATGTCGTGGAAGCGCTGCCACCACCCCGGTTTGTTGGCGTCCTCGGCCAGCTGGACGAACGCGTCGGCCTCCTCGTCGCCGACGCCGTAGGCCTTCAGCAGGAGCTGGAGGTACGGGATCTTGAGGGCGACCTCGGCCATCTCCATGCGGCGGACCGTGGCGGGGGCGACGCGCAGGATGCGGGCGGCTTCCTCGCGCTTGAGTCCCGCCCGTTCCCGCAGGTCCAGCAGGCGCCGGCCGAGTACGACCTGGCCGACCGTCGGCGCGGACCGCGGCTCGCTCACCGCCCACCTCCTGAAGAGTCCCGAAAGATTCCCTGCGTCCCAGAGTCCTTGCGTCCCTGTTTTCCTGTACGGACAGCCTCGGCGAGGCCCGGCGTGCCCTGGTGCGGACAGCCCGGCGGCGCCATTCGAAGATCTGTTCGAAAACCCGGTGAGGTCTTCGACGACCTGAAGTGGCGCCGCTCGACGTGCTGTTGCGAGCAGTGTGCCACGGCCGTCCAGAACGTCACACAGCACTCTGCATTTTTCAGAGTGACACTTGCCAAGTGTTCACGGCGGGGCGATAGTGGCAAGCGTGATTCCGTCCGCGCCCTTAGGAACAGACGCCGCCGCGGGCTCCCTGGGCCTCGGTGCCGCCATGGGAGCCGGCGCTTCGGGAGCCGCCGCCGCCGAGCGCCGGTTCCGTTTCGAGCTGGCCGCTCATCCGGGTTCTCCCTCACAGGCCAGACGCCTGACACGGGCCCGGCTGAGCGGCTGGGCAGTGTGCGAGGACACCTGCGACACCGCGGCCCTGGTGGTCTCCGAGCTGGTGACCAACGCGATCGTGCACACGGCGAGCAGACACATAGTGTGCGAGCTGCACGACGCCGACGACCTGGTCCGCATAGCCGTGCGCGACGAGGGCTGCGCCCCGGGCCAGCCCCACCCCTCGGCCGATCAGCAGCCCGAGGACGAGCACGGCAGGGGCCTGATCCTCGTCGACGCCCTGTGCGAGGCCTGGGGCGCCCACGAGCACGGTCCCGGACTGCTGGTCTGGGCGGAGCTGCTGCGCAAGGCAGACGAGCCGCGCGACCCCGCGGAGCCCCACAACGACCTGGGCTGGGGCGCCCGGCCGAAGCCCGCCCCCACGGATGACACGGGAGACGAGGGCGAGGCCGAGTCCCGACGCCGGGAAGACCACCGGCCGCGCGGAGCCTGGGGAACCACAGCGGCCCGGGGGACCACAGAGAGCCGCAAGGGCCGGGAAACATTCCGTGGAACGGGGACCGAATGGCTATGAGGGCCGCGTCCGGCGTCCGACCGCTCGGTCTGGACACGATGGTCCGCCTCCAGCGCGGACGGCACACCGCCGGAACACCTCGGAGACTGCTCGTGCCGGACGGTATGACGGCACCGCTGGGCTGCGACGCGGTGGCCGTGCCCGCCCGCCTCGGCCAGCAGGTGCTGCCCCGGCTGCCACGCGTGGGGTGCGTCTACGCCGATGAGACGCACTGGTGGTGGATCGTTCCGTCCGACTCCGACTACGCGCTGGAGTGGCCCGCCCCCGCGCGTTACGCGACCGGTGCGGTCCTACCGGGCTCCACCAGCCCGCCCGCCCTCATCCACCGCTCGGACGGCACGGTTCCCTACACGCCGCCGATCCCGCTGTACCTGGCCCTGTGCCGGCTGACGAACACGACGCCCACCTGGTCGCGGGCGGTGAGCGCGTAGCAGCCGGGCGGCGGCGCGTCAGGCCGCCGCGTCACCCGCGGTGTCGCGGCGCACGACGACCAGGAACATGTCCGTCGCGAGGTCCATCACGACCTCGGCGGGCATACCTTCCAGACGCCGCGCCTGTGCGAACTCCTCCGCCGGCCAGGATCCCCGCGGTCCGCCGGCGGGAAAGCGTTCGAGCACCGTTCGCCCGTTCACTCCGCACCTCCATGTAGCGCTGTACTCGTAGAGTTAAACGCCAACCATGGAGCGGACGCCTCGCGTGGTGATGGTACTGAGACATAGTTGACACCCGTTCACCGCAAAGGGTGAGCGGTGCCTCAGCCGTCCGGCCGTTTTCGCCACCGAGCGTCTCAGTCCTCGTACTCGTCGTGATAACGCACTCTCCCGCTGCCCGCGGGCGCACCGAGAGCCGACGCGCGCCCCTCCGGCTTCTCCCACGGCTCCCGCCGGCCGAGCGCGGTCAGGTCGAGCAGGCTGGTGGTGGAACCGAGCCCGTCGAGGCCGCGCTCGTACGTCGAGTAGGTGTGGAAGACCCGCTCGCGGTCCCGCAGGAAGCAGCTGAGCCCCGGCCGCTCGACCAGCTCGCCCTCGTGCTCCAGGGTCGCCTCGAAGTCGGTGTTGAAGTCGCTGACGTACGACGAGTACCAGGGCAGGGTCCAGCCCATCCGCGCCTTGAACGGCAGGATCCTGGGATACGGCGCCCGGGAGACGGCCGCGAAGGACGTACCGCGCGCCCTGAGGTGCGCGAGGTGCCCGATCTGGTCCAGGAACGCCGAGCAGCTGCGGCAGCCGGCGTCCCACTCGGGCGCGAACATGAAGTGATAGACGACGAGCTGCTCCCGGCCCTCGAAGAGGTCGAGCAGGTCGGCCTTTCCGTCGCCGCCCTCGAACACGTACTCCTTGTCGACCTCCACCATGGGCAGCCCGCGCCGTTCGGCGTTGAGGGCGTCACGCGCGCGGGTGGCCGCCTTCTCCTTGGCCAGTAAGGCCTCGCGCGCCGCGCGCCAGTCCGCGCGGGTGACGATCTCGGGCAGCGACATGCTCCAGCCTCCTGTACGACGGCACGGTCGGGCCGTCCGGGTGGTGACCGAAGGACGGAGCGGAACTCATCGCTGCTCGGCAAGATTCTTTTCGACGGGGCGCTGAACAGGCCTCTGACCAGGCCTTTCAGGTGTCGTACTCCTGGATGCGCCGGCCGTGCCCGCGGTCGGTCAGGGCGGGCAGCCGCTCCCCCAGTTCCCGGACCACCTCGGACACGTCCACGGTGAGCAGCTCGCGGTCCCGCATGAGGACGCGCCCGTCGACGATCGTCGTGCGCACGTCGGCGGAGCGCGCGCTGTGCACCAGGGTGGCGGCGAGGTCGTGCACGGGCTGGGTGTGCGGTCCGGTGAGGTCGACGAGGATCAGGTCCGCCCGCCGCCCCGGTGCGATGCGTCCCACGGCGTCCCCGAGCCCGACGGCCCGGGCGCTCTGCACGGTGGCGTGGTGGAGGGCCTGGCGGGAGGTCAGCCAGCGCGGGTCGCCCTCGGCGGACTTCTGGATCAGGGACGTGAGCGCCATCGACTCCCACACGTCCAGGGAGTTGTTGGACGCGGCACCGTCCGTGGCCAGCCCCACGGGGACGCCGATGTCACGCAGCGCGCGCACCGGTGTGGTGCCGGGCCAGCCGAACTTGAGGTAGCCGCGGGGCGCCGTCGCCACCGCCGTACGACCGCCCGCGCGCGCGAGGAGCGGCAGGTCGTCCTCGGTGATGCCGGTGCCGTGGGCGATGAGCACGTCGGTGTCGAGGACTCCGGTGCGTTCCAGGACCCCGATGGGGGTGACCCCGTGCCGGGCGAGGCTCGTGTCGGTCTGGTCGCGGTTCTCGGCGGCGTGCAGGTGCACGGGCAGTCCGTGGTCGCGGGCGAGTTCCGCGGTCGCGGCGAGGTCGGCGTCGACCACCGTGTAGGGGGCGTGCGGGGCGAGGGCCGTGGTGATCCGGCCGTCGGCGGAGTCGCGGCGGCGCAGTGCGAACTCCAGCGACGCCGCCAGACCCTCGGGCCCCTGCGAGGAGAAGTACGCCTGCCCGAGCTGTGCCCGCATCCCGCACCGGTCGACGACCGCGGCCACGGCGTCCATGTGGAAGTAGCTGTCCGCGAAGGCCGTGACGCCCGCGCGGATCATCTCGGCGCAGGCCAGCCGGGCGCCGAGGATCACGTCCCGGACCGTGAGGTTGGACTCGACGGGCCAGACGACGTCGTTGAACCATTCCTCCGTGGGCAGGTCCTCGGCGAGTCCGCGCAGGGCGACCATGGGCGTGTGCGTGTGGCAGTTGATCAGCCCGGGGAGGGCGACCTGACCCCGTGCGTCGATGCGGTCGGCGGCGGGCACCGCGGCCCCTGCCGCGGCGGTGGTCACGGAGTCGATGACTCCGCCGCGTACGACGACGGCGGCGTCCTGCTCGAATCCGATCCGTTCGTGCCCGTCGTGCACGAGGACGGTGCAGCCGGTGATGACGAGATCGGCGGGCCCGGCGGGTTCGGCGGGCCCGGCAGGCTCGGCGGATTCGGAGGGCTCGGGTGAGGGAGGCGTCATCACGCCAACGTACGGGGCCGTCCCACGCGTCCGCGCCGCTCGGCGAGTTCGTCCCGCAGCGCTGCAAGCCGTTCGGTGTGGCGGGGTGTGAGCCGCCCGGTGTCGTCGAGGTGCACGGCGCAGGCGGTGGTGGTGTCGACGAGCCGTTCGAGGACCGCCGCGACCTCGTCGGTGCCCTCGGAGTGCCGGGCGAGGGCGGGCAGTTCGGCGGCGGCACGGGCGATGGCGGCGCGGGCCTCGGCGAGCGTGCGGTAGGCCTCCCGGCGCAGCGTCCACCGGGCGGCGCGGTCGTCGGACTCGCTCAGTACGTGCGTGAGGTACGCGTGCGCGGCCGCGTCGGCGGCGTCGATGCCCGCCCGGATGCCGGCGCCCCGCTGCCCCGGCATCGGCAGGTGCCCGGCCACCAGCACGATCGCGCAGGCCAGCAGCGTCTCCCCGATGCGGCCGGCGGAGGCCTGCGGTTCGCCGCCGACCATGATCAGGGCGAGGACGAGAACGGTGACGACGGTGGTCTGGGCGGCGAAGTGCCGTGCGGCGACCGGCACCAGGGCACCGCAGACCGCGACCAGGACGACCAGGCCCTCGGGCCGGGGCAGCACGGCCGCGAACCCGGCGAACAGCAGCGCCCCGAACACCGTCCCGGCCGCCCGGCTCAGCACCCGGGACACGAGCGGACCGAGGTCGGGCTTGACGAGGAAGACGGCGGTGGCGGGCAGCCAGTACCAGTGCTGGTGGGAGCCGTACCAGTGACCGTGGTGCAACGCCTGCGCGACGGCGGCACTGGCGCCGAAGCACAGCCCGACCCGCAGCCCGTACTCCCGCCCGCCCGGGCCGAGCACGGCGCGCACCACGGAGCGGGGCGACCGCCTGCGGACGTGCAGGTCGGGGCCCCTGCCTCGGTCGAAGGCCTGCGCCGCGTGCAGCAGCGCGTCGTCCAGGGCGCGCAGGGCGGGATCGGTCCGGCTGGGGGCGGGCAGCGGCCCGGCGTGGGTGTTGCCGTGGACGGCCGCCGCGAGCCGCCGGGGGCCTTCGGCGGCCCGCGCGGGCACCGTCCGCTCCGCCCAGGCGAGTGCGGTCGCGGCCTCGCCGAGGGGCAGCGCGGCGGCGTACTGGGCGTGCAGCCGGCGTTCGGCGGCGGTGGCGGCGCGGCGCCGCAGCCGGGGTCCGGCGAGCGCGTCCTGCGCGTGGTCGAGGGCGGCGGTGAGCGCGGCCCGGCGGGCCACGGCGTGCTCCGTGCCGACCGCGTCGAGGAGCGCGGCGACGGCCTCGTAGACGTCGGCGACGGCAGCCCGCTCCCCGTCGAGGCGGAAGCCGAGGCGGAGGTCGCCGGTGACGGAGGTGGGTGTGGGCAGGACCAGCCGCAGCAGGAGCAGCCATCCGGCACCGGCGAGGAAGGCGAGGACGCTCCGCCACCCGGGGTCGGGCAGCGGCATCCCGGCACCCACGGCCGCGGTGACCAGCAGCTGCGTCCCCGTCCCGGACGCCACGGGCCCGACGGCGCTGACGCACCCGGCGGCCAGTCCGAGCCCGGTCAGCACCAGGGTCAGCGCCACGGCCCCGAGGTGCTGCCCGGCGTACGTCCCGACCAGCAGCCCGAGCGCCCCCGCGAGCGCGGGTACGCCGATCCGCCGTACGGAGGTACGGCGACTGCCCGGCCGGTCGTTGATGCCGGCCAGCATGGCGGCGATCGCGGCGACGACGCCGAGGGAGGCCCGCCCGGCGACCAGGGCGGCGGTCAGCAGCGGCCCGCCGGCCAGCGCGCCGCGGACCACCGCGTTCCAGGGCACGGGACCGCGCTGGGCGTTCAGGGCGTGGCCGAGCCAGGGCGGGAGCGCGTGGGCGGCGGTGCGGAACACGGGGTGCGGGGCTCCTGTCGTCCGGGCGAGGCGGTGGTGAGCCTTCGGGCGACGGTGGCCGGGCTGGGCGGTGCGCTGTCAAGCGTACGACGGGTTTTCAAAGGCACGGAAACGGGCTTGTTTCGGGGCGATGACGGCTGCCCCGCGCCCCGGAGCACTGCGCACCGAGCACTGCGATGCGGAGCACTGTGGTGCGGGGCGGGGCACTCAGGAGCGGGCGGCCTCCAGAGCCTCCCGCAGCAGGGTTCCGGCCTGTGTCACCGCCTCGTCCAGAGCCCGCGGCTCCGGCGTCAGACCGGCGAGCAGCACGTCCATCCCGTCCAGCCCGGCCCGCTCGACCAGCCCCTTCTCGTTCGTCACCCACTCCCCCCGTGCCGCCAGCACCGCGTGGGCCGTCTGGGTCGTGGCGAGGGCGAGCGCGCCGGCGACCTGGGTGAGGGCTCCCTTGGGGGCGTGGCCGGCCTGGGCGTAGGCGAGGGTGGCGGAGGCCGTGCCGTACCAGCGTTCGGGCGCGGTGGTGCGCAGGGCCTCCGGGTAGGCGGCGGGGCGGGGCGGGTCTCCGCGCAGCACCTTGTTGATCGCCAGCTCGGCGACCACGAGGTAGGTCGGGATGCCCGCCAGATGGAACATCAGCGGCTCGACGCCGAAGCGGCCCGCCTCCGCCTCCGTCATCTCGTGCTCCACCACGTCGAGGTCGCGGTAGTGCACGTCGACCCGGCGCTCGTCGATCGTCAGCCAGGCGCCCCCGTTGAAGACTCCGCCGCCCCAGGCGCCGAGCTCGGAGACCTCTCCGGGCCAGCCGACGGCGCGCAGGTCCGCCGGGTCGAAGGCACCCCGGTAGTAGACGGCCAGGTCCCAGTCGCTGTCCGGTCCGTGCGTGCCCTGGGCCCGGGAGCCGCCGAGGGTGACCGCGCGGACCGCGGGCAGGGCGGCGAGCCGGTCGGCCGTGGTGTCGAGGAAGGCCTGGTCCGTGAGGGTGGGCGTGGGCACGGGTGGGGGCTCCTGACGTTGCGGGGCGGGACGGGCCGACGCCGGGGAGCCTAGGCGGCCGGCGTGCGGGCCGCGAGCGAAATTCGGGTGCGCCGCGCGGCCGGAGAACGGACGATCGGGAGGTTACCCGCCCGCCTTTCCCCGCCTTTCCCCCGTCTTCCCCCTTCTTCCCGCCCGTCGTCCCAGGAGTCCACATGATCCAGCGCGTCACCGTGCCCGGCCTCTTCCCGCCGCCCGTCTACTCCCACGCCTCCGTCGTCGAGGCCGGGACCAGGCTCGCGTTACTCGCCGGCTCCGTTCCGCTCGACGCGGAGGGGAAACTGGTCGGCGAGGGCGATCCGGTCCGTCAGGCCCAGCAGGTGCTCGCGAACCTCACCGAGCAACTGCGTGCCGTCGGGAGCGGGCTGGAGCACGTGCTGTCGACCGATGTGTACGTGGTGAGCGCCGAGACCGCCGCGCTGTCCGCCGTCTGGGACGTGGTCGAGGCGTCCGGGCTCAGCACCGGTCCGCACTCCTCGACGCTGCTCGGGGTGAGCTGCCTCGGCTATCCGGGTCAGCTGGTGGAGATCACCGCGACCGCGGTCGTGCCGGAGAGCGGCCGCCCGTAAGCCGGGAGTCGGACGGCGCTACGAGTGGCGGCCCCAAGGGGCGTCAATCCGCGGTGTCGCGGTGGGCGTACTTGTCCGTCGCCGCCAGCAGGGCCTCGTCGCCGGTCGCCCCGGCGTCGTGTCCGGCCTCGTCCACGATCACCAGCTCGCTGCCCGGCCAGGCGTGGTGGAGCCGCCAGACGATGCCGAGGAGGTTGCCGAAGTCGAGGCTGCCCTGGACCAGGGTGCCGGGGATGCCCTTCAGCAGGTGCGCGTCCCCGAGGACCACGCCCTCGTCGTTGCCGTCGCCGAGGAAGTGGTCGTTGCCCCAGTAGTGCGTGACGGTACGGGCGAAGCCCATGCGGAAGTCCGGGTCCTCGTAGCGGGCGACCGAGCGGGGCGGTGCGGGGACGGCCGCCGTCTCCCAGTCGGTCCAGGCACGCGCGGCCCGTTCGCGGACCGCCGGGTCCGGGGACTCCAGCAGCCGGTTGTAGGCGGCGGCCAGGTTCCCGTCGCGGGCGTCCGGAGGCAGTTCGGCGAGGAACCGCTCGTGGGCCTCGGGAAAGATCTTCCCCAAGCCTCGCGTCAGGAGGGCCACTTCGGCGTTGGAACCGGTGGCGACGCCGGTCAGCACCAGCTCGGTCACCACGCCGGGGTGCGTCTGCGCGTACCGCAGGCCCAGGACCGAGCCCCAGGAGACGCCCCACACCAGCCAGCGATCGATGCCCAGGTGGGCCCGCAGCCGCTCCAGGTCCGCCATGAGGTGGGCGGTCGTGTTGACGCTCATGTCCGTGTCGGGGGCGCTCGCGCGGGGCAGCGAACGCCCGGCGCCGCGCTGGTCGAGGAGGACGATCCGGTAGGCGGCGGGGTCGAAGTAGCGCCGGTGCCCCGGACTCGCGCGGCTGCCGGGCCCGCCGTGCAGCACCACCGCGGGCTTGCCGTGCGGGTTCCCGCAGGTCTCCCAGTACACCTGGTTGCCGTCCCCGACGTCGAGCATGCCGTGGTCGTACGGTTCGATCTCCTGATACAGGCCCATCGGAGCACCGTACCGGCGGCCGCCCTGGGCGATCATCCCCTTTTGCGGGGCGGGCCTCACCGGGTGGGCAGCCCCGCCGTGTCCGCCGCCGTGCGCAGCACGTCGCGCAGCATCTCGGGGGTGAGCCGGCCGGTGAAGGTGTTGCGCTGGCTGACGTGGAAGCAGCCGAAGAGGTGCAGGCCCGGCCCGTCGGCGGCGTCCAGGGTCACCTGCGCGCCGTGGGCGAAGGCGGGACGGGGGCGGGGTACGGTCCAGCCCGCCCCGGCGAACGCGGGCAGCGCCGCCTGCCAGCCGAAGGCCCCGAGGACGAGCACGGCCCGCAGTGTCGGCCGCAGCAGCCCCAGCTCCTGGACGAGCCAGGAACGGCAGGTGTCCCGTTCGGCGGGGGTGGGCCTGTTCGCGGGCGGGGCGCAGTGCACGGGCGAGGTGACGCGCACGCCGTACAGTTCCAGGCCGTCGTCCACGCGGACCACGGTGGGCTGCGAGGCGAGGCCCACGTCGTACAGCGCCCGGTACAGCACGTCGCCGGAGCGGTCGCCGGTGAACATCCGGCCGGTGCGATTGCCGCCGTGGGCCGCGGGCGCCAGGCCGACGATCAGCAGCCGCGCGTCCGGCGGGCCGAAGCCGGGCACGGGCCGGCCCCAGTAGGTCCAGTCGGCGAAGGCGGCCCGTTTGGTACGGGCCACCTCTTCCCGCCACTCGACCAGCCGCGGGCAGGCCCGGCATCCCACGATGCGCTGGTCGAGTACGGAAAGGCCGCCGGTGTCCATGCATCCACCGTAAGACCCACTCCGGCACGAGTGGGCCGCGTGAGCCCTGGGTGGCCCCCGTCCGTGGGGGCGTTCGCCGGCCGCCGAAATTGCGGCCCGCCGCGCCGCGCCGGGCGGTTAGGGTCGAACCATGGCTTCCGAGCATGACGAAGGCGGGAGCGGCCCGGTGGCCGCACCGCATGACGGCGCCGCTGCCGCGGCCGGGACCCCGGACCCGACGACGACGGCGGCGATCGCCGCCGCCCAGGCGGCCGGGCCGCAGAGCGGCGAGAGCGTCCGCGTGGACAGCTGGATCTGGGCCGTCCGCCTGATCAAGACCCGTTCCCTGGGCGCGACCGCCTGCCGCGGCGGGCATGTCCGGGTGAACGGCGAGCGGGTGAAGCCCGCGTACTCGCTCCGCGTCGGCGACGAGGTACGCCTGCGGCAGGAGGGCCGGGAACGGGTCGTCGTCGTGAAACGGCTGATCCGCAAGCGCGTCGGTGCCCCGGTCGCCGTCCAGTGCTACGTCGACAACTCGCCGCCGCCCCCGCCCCGCGAGGCCGTCGCCCCGGCCGGCATCCGCGACCGCGGCGCCGGCCGTCCCACCAAGCGCGACCGCCGAGAGATGGACCGGCTGCGCGGACTGGAGGGCCTGAGCAGGTCCCGGAGGGACGCGGAGACCGGGCCCTGAGCGTCCGTGCACGGGTCCGGCCCGGTGGTCAGCCGCGTCGGACCCGGGCGCGCAGCAGTCGGCGCAGCTCCTCGTTGTGCCCGCGGCGGACCCGGGCGACGATCAGGAGCGGCACCATCAGGATCAGCGGTGTCGCCGCGTTCGCACCGTCGAAGTAGGTGAGCTGGACGACGAACGCACCCACCATCAGCGCGCTCAGCGCCGTCGCCGCCACCGACTGCAGCACCGGGACGAGCAGGGCGACCGCTCCCGTCAGCTCAAGGACACCGATCGCGTACATGCCCGCGTCGCCCCAGCCCATCTCGGCGAAGGTGTCGGCCGCCGAGGAGTGCGCGATCAGCTTGGGCAGGGCGCTCGCGAAGGCGAAGAACAACGCGAGGAGCACCTGCACGACGCGCAGGGTGACCCGGAGGCCGCGCGGGCGGGCCGGGACGGCGGCGGTGGGGGCGAGGGTGGCTGTGGCGGGGGCGGGGGAAGCGGTGGTTTCGGACATGGCGATCTCCTGAGCGAGCGGTCCGTGCTGCTGTCGGGTTACAGACCGCCGGCCGTCCCGGAACTCATCGCCGGATCGGGCCCCGGCTCGCCTTCGCCCTTGCCGGGCCCCCGAGTCTGCCCTTGCCCCTACCCCTCCCCCTGCCGCACGGGCACGGCCCTGACCCATGTCCCGTCGTCGGTGAGATACCGGTCCACCGCGAGTCCCGCCTCCCCCAGTGCCTCCTCGAACTGCTCCGTGGTCAGCGGCCGGGCCCGGAAGGTCTGGGTCCAGACCGCGTCCGGGAACTCGTACTCCGCCCGGACCGAGTTGACGCCGTCACCCACCGGGTCCGCCGACAGGATCCGGATGGTGAAGCCGCTGGGGTCCACCCGCTCACGCGGCAGATTCGTGTGGTAGTCCGGCCCCTCCCGCTGGATCAGTACACAGCCGTCCTCCGCCACGTGCCGGGCGCAGGTGCGCAGCAGGCTCCGCCGCACCTCGACGTCCCCGGCGTGCACGAGGAACGACGCCAGCATCACGGCGTCGAAGCGCTCGCCGAGGGCGAGGTCCTCGATCGGGCTGCATATCGTGCGTGCTCCGCGCACGCGCTCCAGCATCTCGGCGGACTCGTCCACCGCGGTGACCCCGAACCCCCGCTCCAGCAGGGGGTGCGTCATCCGCCCCACCCCGCTGCCCAGCTCCAGTATCCGCGCACCCCCGGGCACGGCGGCGGCGACGATGTCCGGCTCGGCTCCGACCGGCAGCCGCGAATAGAGCTCGACCGCGCAGCCGTCCGGGGTGATGGCCCCGGGTCCCGTCCCCTGGTGTCCCTCTCGCATGCTCAGTTCCATATCCGTCCAACGGCCCGCCCCCGCACACCCGTTCCCCCTCACCCTCGGTTCACCCGACCGAGTGAACACGCGCCGTCCCGCGGTGCGGTCGGTCCGTGGATGCGCCTCGTTTCCCCCTCGGCGCGCGCCGCAGTACGTTCGATACAGGAGTGGTGAACCGATGCGTACGGGCAGTGAACCGGCCACCGCGCGCAGTGCCCTGCGGGCGCGGTTCTGGCTGAGCCTGTGGGGGCTGGTCTGGGCGATCTTCGGCACCGCCGTCTTCGCGCTCACCGGGCACTTCGGCTGGGCGGTCGCCTGCGGGGTGCTGTGGCTCGTCGTCACGGCCGATCTGACGATGATCCTCCGGCACCTCCGCCAGGGCCCGCACTACCAGCCGGGCCGGAACATCCCGCCGTACCTGCCACCGAGGCACTGACCTCAGGAGCCGACCGTCAGAAGCCGACCGTCAGAAGTCGGCCGGCCGCCGTCAGGCGTCGAAGCGCGCCTGCTGCAGGTACTCCGGGTTGGGGTCCAGGGCCGCCGCCAGCCGGAAATGGCGCCGGGCCTGGCCGGGGCAGCCCCGGCGCTCGAAGGTGCGGGCGAGGGCGAAGTGCGCGAACGCGTTGTCCGGCTCGCGCTCCAGGACGATGGTGAACTCCAGCTCGGCCGGACGCAGTTGCGCCGCCGCGAAGAAGGCACGCGCGCGCAGCAGCCGGGCGGCCGTGTTCTCGGGGTGGGCGCCGATGACACCGTCGAGCAGTTTCACCGCGCCGCGCGGATCACGCGCCGCGAGCAGTTGCTCGGCGGCACGGAAGTCGATGACATCCGTCTCCGGAGTACGTCCGGTCGGACCGCTTGTCTCGGGCACGGCTGAGTCCTTCCCTCGCTGGAAGGGATCAACGCACGCGCCGGACCCGCTATTCCGTGTGCGCCCCGCTCACGAGTTCGTCCCAGACCTCCCCGACGCGCCGCCGCAGCTCCTCCAGCGGTACGTCGTTGTCGACGATCACGTCCGCGATCTCCCGGCGCTGCTCGCGTGTCGCCTGGGCGGCCATGCGGGCCCGTGCGTCCTGCTCGGCCATGCCGCGCAGCCGCACCAGCCGGTCGAGCTGGGTGGCGGGGGCGGCGTCCACGACGACCACGAGGTCGTACAGCGGCGCCAGGCCGTTCTCGGTGAGCAGGGGGACGTCGTGAACGACGACGGCGTCCTCGGCGGCGGCCTCCTCCAGAGCACTGGAGCGCTCGCGGACCAGGGGGTGCACGATGCCGTTCAGGACGGCCAGCTTCTCGGGGTCGGCGAACACGATCGAGCCGAGTCTCGGCCGGTCCAGGCTGCCGTCCTCGGCCAGGACGTCCTCGCCGAACGCCGCCACGACCGCGGCGAGCCCCGGTGTTCCGGGGGCGACGACCTCGCGCGCGATCCTGTCGGCGTCGATCAGTACGGCACCGTGCTCGACGAGGAGCCGTGACACCTCGCTCTTGCCGGCGCCGATCCCGCCGGTCAGGCCAACCCTCAGCATGAGCGGAAGCTTAGAGGGTGCCGGTCACGGCGTCAGCCGTCGCCCTCCCGCTCGGCGAGGAACCGTTCGAACTCGCGGCCGATCTCGTCGGCGGAGGGGATCTCGACGGGTTCGGCGAGCATGTTGCCCCGGGTCTCGGCACCGGCGGCCGCGTCGTACTGGTGCTCGAGGCCCTGGACGAGGGCGATGAGCTCCTCGTCGCCCTCCTGGATCTGCCGGTCGATCTCCGTCTGGGTGCGGTGGGCGTCCGTGCGCAGGGAGTGCGCGATGCCCGGCAGGACCAGGCCGGTCGCCGCGGTGATCGCCTCCAGGACGGTCAGCGCCGCGTCCGGGTACGCGGAGCGGGCGACGTAGTGCGGGACGTGCGCGGCGACGCCGAGCACGTCGTGCCCGGCCTGCGCGAGCCGGTACTCGACGAGTGCCTCCGCGCTGCCGGGGACCTGCGCCTCCTCGAAGGGGCTGCGATGGCCCGGCACGAGGTCGGTCCGGTTGCCGTGCGGGGTGATGCCGACCGGCCGGGTGTGCGGGACGCCCATGGGAATGCCGTGGAAGCTCACCGCCAGGCGGACGCCCAGACGCTCCACGATCTGTCCCACGGCCGCGGCGAAGCGCTCCCACTCCACGTCCGGCTCGGGGCCGGACAGGAACAGGAAGGGCGCCCCGGTGGCGTCCTGGACGAGGCGCACCTCGATGGTGGGTTCCTCGTAGTCCGTCCAGGTGTCCCGCTTGAAGGTCAGCAGCGGCCGGCGGGCCCGGTAGTCCACGAGCCGATCGTGGTCGAAACGGGCGACGACCTGGTGGGGCAGCGAATCGAGCACCTGGTCGACGATCTGGTCGCCGGTCTCCCCGGCGTCGATGTATCCGTCGAAGTGGTACAGCATGACCAGTCCGGCCGACTCCTGGGCGAGTGCCATGTCGACGACGGCAAGGCCCTTGGGCTCCCAGGTGTACAAATCCTGCGGATCAAGCACGGTGACCGCTCCCCTCCTCGTGTTCGTACGTCACAACGCCCTTGCGGGGTGGGGCATTCCCGGAGGGAAGCACGGAAGGGGCCGCACCTCGAAAGGTGCGGCCCCTCGGTCAACCGCCATGCTTCAACCGCTGTGTGTCAGCGGCCGGTGTGCAGAGCTTCAGCTCTGGCCGCCGGCCAGCTTCTCGCGCAGCGCGGCCAGCGCCTCGTCCGACGCCAGGGCGCCGGAGTTGTCGCCGCCCTCGGAGGAGTACGAGCCGCCGCCGCCACCGCCGCCGGACGTGGCCTGAGCCGCACCCGCGGTGTCGACACCCTCGGCAGCGGCCTTCTCGTCCGCCTCGCGGGACTTGATGACCTGCGCCTGGTGCTGCTCGAAGCGCTGCTGGGCCTCGGCGTACTGCGTCTCCCAGGCCTCGCGCTGGGTCTCGTAGCCCTCGAGCCAGTCGTTGGTCTCGGGGTCGAAGCCCTCGGGGTAGATGTAGTTGCCCTGGTCGTCGTAGGACGCGGCCATGCCGTACAGGGTCGGGTCGAACTCGACCGTGGACGGGTCGGCACCGAAGGCCTCGTTGGCCTGCTTCAGCGAGAGGCTGATGCGACGGCGCTCGAGGTCGATGTCGATGACCTTGACGAAGATCTCGTCGTTGACCTGGACGACCTGCTCCGGGATCTCCACGTGGCGCTCGGCCAGCTCGGAGATGTGGACCAGACCCTCGATGCCCTCGTCGACGCGGACGAACGCACCGAACGGAACCAGCTTCGTGACCTTGCCGGGCACGACCTGGCCGATCTGGTGGGTGCGGGCGAACTGCTGCCACGGGTCTTCCTGGGTCGCCTTCAGCGACAGGGAGACACGCTCGCGGTCCATGTCGACGTCGAGGACCTCGACGGTGACCTCCTGGCCGACCTCGACGACCTCGGAGGGGTGGTCGATGTGCTTCCAGGACAGCTCGGAGACGTGGACCAGACCGTCGACGCCACCCAGGTCCACGAAGGCACCGAAGTTGACGATCGAGGAGACGACGCCGGAACGGACCTGACCCTTCTGGAGGGTCGTGAGGAACGTCTGGCGGACCTCGGACTGGGTCTGCTCCAGCCAGGCACGGCGGGACAGGACCACGTTGTTGCGGTTCTTGTCCAGCTCGATGATCTTCGCCTCGAGCTCCTTGCCCACGTAGGGCTGGAGGTCGCGGACGCGGCGCATCTCGACCAGGGAGGCCGGGAGGAAGCCGCGGAGGCCGATGTCGAGGATGAGACCACCCTTGACGACCTCGATGACGGTACCGGTGACGATGCCGTCCTCTTCCTTGATCTTCTCGATGGTGCCCCAGGCCCGCTCGTACTGGGCACGCTTCTTCGAGAGGATCAGGCGGCCTTCCTTGTCCTCCTTCTGGAGAACAAGGGCCTCGATCTCGTCACCGACGGCGACGACCTCGTTGGGGTCGACGTCGTGCTTGATCGAGAGCTCGCGGCTCGGGATGACACCTTCGGTCTTGTAACCGATGTCGAGCAGGACCTCGTCCCGGTCGACCTTCACGATGACGCCGTCGACGATGTCGCCGTCGTTGAAGTACTTGATCGTCTCGTCGATCGCGGCGAGGAAGGCTTCCTCGTTACCGATGTCGTTGACCGCAACCTGCGGGGTGGTGGCGGTGGTCTCGGTGCTGCTCGTCATGTGGGAAAGGGCTCCGGTACGGACATTGAAGTCGTAGGTACTGCTTACGCCGGGAGCCCGTTTCGCTCTGCAGAAGCCGGACAGCCAAGGAAGCCTCACCGAAATCCACTGGTGACGCCTCGAGAACCGAGGGGACATACAACAGATGCGAGCGCGACCTGCTACGTCTGAGGTGCGCAGGCCCGCAGCGCAACTTGTAGCATACGGGGGCAGCCGGGCAGGGTCAATGCGCGAAGCCGCACACCCGGGGCGGATCGTCGCATACCCGGCACAAAAGCCGTCTCCCGAGGCCACACGGACCCCTGGATGCCCCTTGCGTGACACGAGGGGCGGGCGGCACGGAAGAGCCCGCAGACTAGTACGAGGGAGCCGGTCATCCAAGAGGGAGTCGAAGCATCCGAACCCGAGGCCACCCGGCGTGCCGCCGGGGTCACGGAGAGTTCCCGCGCCAACCGCGGCTGGTGGGACCGGAACGCGGACGAGTACCAGACCGAGCACGGCACCTTCCTCGGCGACGACCGCTTCGTGTGGTGTCCCGAGGGCCTGGACGAGGTGGAGGCCGAGCTGCTCGGCCCGCCGGAGGACCTGAAGGGCAAGGACGTCCTGGAGATCGGCGCCGGCGCGGCCCAGTGCGCGCGCTGGCTGACCGCCCAGGGCGCCCGTCCGGTGGCCCTGGACCTCTCCCACCGCCAGCTCCAGCACGCCCTGCGCATCGGCGTCTCGTTCCCCCTGGTGTGTGCCGACGCGTCGGTGCTGCCCTTCGCGGACGGCTCGTTCGACCTGGCGTGCTCGGCGTACGGGGCGCTGCCCTTCGTCGCCGACCCGCGGCTGGTGCTGCGGGAGGTGCGCCGGGTGCTGCGGCCCGGCGGCCGCTTCGTCTTCTCGGTCACGCACCCGCTGCGCTGGGCGTTCCCGGACGAGCCGGGGCCCGAGGGGTTGTCGGTCTCCGCCTCGTACTTCGACCGGACGCCGTACGTCGAGCAGGACGACGAGGGCCTCGCGGTGTACGTCGAGCACCACCGGACGCTCGGTGACCGGGTGCGGGACGTGGTGACGTCGGGGTTCCGGCTGGTGGACCTGGTGGAGCCGGAGTGGCCGGACTGGAACACCTCGGAGTGGGGCGGCTGGTCGCCGCTGCGCGGGCATCTGATCCCGGGGACGGCGATCTTCGTCTGCGAGCGCGACTGAGCCGTACCCGCATCGCACCGGTGCGGGCCCACGCGCGCGTGGAGGGCGCTTTCGCGGACGTACGACACTGGGGGCGTGATCCGTTACGACGCCCTGGACGCGCTGCCCGTGCGCGGCGCCCTGCCCGCGCTGCACGACGCCCTGGAGGGACACGGCACGGCGGTGCTGGTCGCGCCGCCCGGCACCGGCAAGACGACGCTGGTGCCGCTGGCGCTGGCCGGGCTGCTGGACGGGGAGGGGGCTCCCGTGCGGCGCGTGGTCGTGGCCGAGCCGCGGCGGATCGCCGCGCGGGCGGCGGCCCGGCGTATGGCGTGGCTGCTGGGTGAGAAGCCGGGCGCGAGTGTGGGGTACACCGTGCGCGGGGAGCGGGTCGTGGGGCGCCACGCGCGCGTGGAGGTCGTCACGACGGGCGTGCTGTTGCAGCGGCTCCAGCGGGACCAGGAGCTGACGGGCGTCGACGCGGTGGTGCTCGACGAGTGCCACGAGCGGCATCTGGACGCGGACACGTCGGCGGCGTTCCTGTGGGACGTACGGCAGGCCCTGCGGCCCGAGCTGCGGCTGGTGGCCGCGTCGGCCACGACCGACGCGGAGGGCTGGTCCCGGCTGCTGGGCGGCGCGCCGGTCGTCGAGGCGCACGGCGTGTCGTATCCCGTCGAGACCGTGTGGGCGCCGCCTGCGCGTCCGGTGCGGCCGCCGCACGGGATGCGGGTGGACCCGGCGCTGCTCGCCCATGTGGCCTCCGTGGTGCGGCGGGCGCTGGCCGAGCGGGACGGGGACGTCCTGTGTTTCCTGCCGGGGGTGGGCGAGATCTCCCGCGTCGCCGGGCAGCTCGGGTCGATGTCGGACGTCGATGTGCTTCAGGTGCACGGGCGGGCGCCCGCCGCCGTGCAGGACGCTGTGCTGGCGCCCGGTGCGCGGCGCAGGGTGGTGCTGGCGACCTCGGTGGCCGAGTCGTCGCTGACGGTTCCGGGCGTGCGGGTGGTCGTGGACGCCGGGCTGGCGCGGGAACCGAGGGTGGACCACGCGCGCGGGCTGAGCGCGCTGACGACGGTACGGGCCTCGCGGGCGGCGGCCCGGCAGCGGGCGGGCCGCGCCGGACGCGAGGCGTCCGGGGTGGTGTACCGCTGCTGGGCGGAGGCGGAGGACGCCCGTCTGCCGCGGTTCCCGGCACCGGAGATCAGGGTGGCCGACCTGACGGCGTTCGCGCTGCAGGCGGCCTGCTGGGGCGATCCGGACGCCTCCGGTCTGGCGCTGCTCGATCCACCGCCCGGCGGGGCGATGACGGCCGCCCGGTCGGTGCTGGAGGCGGTCGGCGCCGTGGACTGGGCGGGGCGGGCGACCGAGCGAGGCGTACGCCTGTCCCGCCTCGGCCTGCACCCCCGGCTGGGCCGGGCCCTCCTGGACGCGGCGGAGCTGAGCGCGGGGGCTTCGCCCCGGGCCGCCTCGGGGGCGGGCGGCTCCGGGAGCGGTGGGGCCGAGGTGGTCGCCGAGGTGGTGGGCCTGCTGAGCGAGGAGGCGCCGCGGGAGTACGGGGACGACCTCGTGTCCGTACTGCGGGCCGCCCGGCGCGGAGGGGACGCGTACGGAGCCCGGTGGCGGGCCGAGGTGCGGCGCCTGAGGGCAGCCGTGGAGGGCGGCGACGGCGGGCGGGGACAGCGAGCCGGTGAGGACGTTCTCGCCGGGGTGGTTGCCGCGCTGGCGTTTCCGGAGCGGGTGGCCAGGAAGGACGGCGGCTCGTATCTGATGGTCTCCGGCACCCGGGCGGAACTTCCGCGGGCGTCGGCGCTGCGCGGGGCGCCGTGGATCGCCGTCGCCGTGGCCGACCGGCCCGTGGGAAGGGGGCACGCGCGCGTGCAGCTCGGCGCGGCCGTCGACGAGGAGACGGCCCGGCTCGCGGCGGGGGCGCTGCTGACGGAACGCGACGAGGTGCACTGGGCCGACGGCGACGTGGTGGCCCGGCGGGTCGAACGGCTCGGGGCGGTGGAACTCGCGGTGCGGCCCCTCGCCGACGCCGACCCCGTACTCGTACGGGGCGCCCTGCTGGAGGGGCTGCGACGGGAGGGGTTCGGGCTGCTGCGGCGCTCGGCCGACGCCGACCTGCTGCGCAAGCGGCTCGCGTTCCTGCGGCGCCGGCTGGGCGAGCCCTGGCCGGACGTCACCGACGACACGCTGCTCGCGCGCGCGGACGAATGGCTGGAGCCCGAGTTGAGCCGCGCCCGGCGGCGGGCCGACCTGGGGCGGATCGATGCCGGGCAGGCGCTGACGCGGTTGCTGCCCTGGGCATCGGGGGAGGCGGCGCGGCTCGACGAGCTGGCCCCCGAGCGGATCCTCGTCCCCAGTGGGTCCAGGATCCGGATCGACTACGACGACCCCGAACAGCCCGTGCTCGCGGTGAAGTTGCAGGAGATGTTCGGGCTCCAGCGGTCGCCCGAGATCGCCGGGGTGCCGCTCCTCGTGCATCTCCTGTCCCCCGCGGGCCGTCCGGCCGCGGTCACCGCCGATCTGGCCTCGTTCTGGAAGGACGGCTACACCGGCGTACGGGCGGAGCTGCGCGGCCGGTATCCGAAGCATCCGTGGCCCGAGGACCCGGCCACGGCGGAGCCGACCCGGTACACGAAGGCCCGGCTCGGCAAGTGACCGCGGCCCGGCGGGGCGGGGAGCGCCTCGCCGGGCGGACGGTGCCGGTGCGGCGCCTACGCCTCAGGTTCGGTCGACGGCTCCGTGGAGGGGCCGGTCGACGGATCGGTCGACGGATCGGTCGACGGGTCCGGCGTCGGGTCGGCCGCCTTGGCCACCTTCAGGGTGATGTCGAGCACGGCGCCGCCCGGCGTGGTGAGCCGCAGGATGTACGTGCCCTCCGCGTCGTCGGCGTACAGCTCCGGCAGCTCCAGCAGGCCGTTGGCGTCGGTCTTCCGGCCGGTCAGCGTACGGACGGTCTTTCCGTCGGCGTCCTTGAAGTAGGGACCCTTGTCGTTCTCGGCCGGGTCGTCCTTGGACTTGACGAGGGTCGCGGTGACGGCGACCTTGTCCGCGACGGCACCCTTGAGCGTGGCCTTCACCTCGATCGGGTCGGCGAACTCGCCGCCCGGCGTGCACGTCAGCTCGGTCTCGCCGGTGCGGGTGAGGGCGTCGGCGACGCGCTCGGTGACGGTGGCCGTGTAGTCGAGGCCCGGGACGGTACGGCCGATGACGGTGGCGCGGACGGTGAACTCGCCGGTCTGCTCGCCCGCCACCAGCGCGGGCGCCACGGCCACGCCGGAGGCGTCGGTGGTGACCGCGGCGACCTTCTCACCGCCGGTGAAGGTGGCGTCCGTGTCGCCCAGGACGGTGAAGCGGACGCGCACCTTGCCGACGGCCTCTCCGGCCTTGGTCTCGGCGCGGGTGCTGATCTTCTTGGTGAAGGTGTCGCCCGCGATCGCGCTGAATCCGGTGGCGCCGGCGTTCTCCAGGTGGTGCACCGTGTCGGTGGGCGTGGGGGTCTCGGTCGGCGGCGCCGGGTCCGTGGGCGGCGTGGACGGGGTGGTGCTCGGGCCTCCCGGCTCGGTGGGCCCGCCCGACGCCGGCGGCTTGCTCGGGCTCCGGCCCGGACTGGGCGTCGCCGTGCCGGGGGTCTGGGGCCGGCTGCTCGCACCCGTGCCGCGCCCCCGGGAACCGGTGCCGGTGGCGGGGTCGTCGCTGCGGCCGACCGGGAGGCTGCCGGTGCCGTCCGGGATCTCGTGGGTGCCCTTGCGGTAGTACTCCAGCCACGACAGGACCGTGTGCAGGTAGTCCTGCGAGTTGTTGTAGCTGAGGATCGCGCGCTTCAGGTCGGCCTGGTCGGCCAGGTCCCAGCCGTTGCGGCACAGGTAGTGGCCCGCGGCCAGGGCGGCGTCGTAGACGTTGTTGGGGTCTTCCTTGCCGTCGCTGTTGCCGTCGCGGCCCGCCCACGCCCAGGTGGACGGGATGAACTGCATCGGGCCCACGGCGTTGTCGTACCTGCTGTTGCCGTCGTAGACGCCGTTGTCGGTGTCCTTGATGAGCGCGAAGCCGTTGCCGTCGAGCTGCGGGCCGATGATGCGGCCGATGGTGGTGCCGTTGGCGTCCACGCGGCCGCCGCGGGCCTGGCCGGACTCCACCTTGCCGATGGCGGCGAGCAGTTGCCACGGCAGGTTGCAGCCGGGCTTGGACCGGCCCAGCTCGGACTCGGCCTTCTTGTAGGCGTCGAGGACGGTCGCGGGAATGCCTGCCTCGGACGAGCCGCGGGACGCGGGGGTGCCCGTGGTCGGAGCGGGACTGGGGCTGTTGAGGGGCGGCAGGTCGGTGTAGTAGCGCGAGTTGCCGGTGGCGCTCTCCTCGGGCGGAGTGTCGGACGTCGGCGCGTTGTCGGCGGTGGTCCGTCTGCCGTTGCCGTCGGCCGTGACGTCGGGGGCCTGGGACGCGGACAGGGCCGCGACCGCGACCGCCGCCACGGTGGTGGTGACCGCCGCCTTGCGAAGCCTCCTGTCGAAATGCGCCGCCATAGAGTGAACCCCTCCCCTGGACGCCCGAGCGTCCCTCTCCGTCCGTCTTCTGCTGTCGTGCTCGCCCGTCGTACCCGCTGTATCCGCCCTGTTGTGACGAGCGACCGGCGCGAACGGTTGCACCGCCGTCCTCCGAGCACCGTGGTCGTCAGTTCGACCAGCACGGTGCCGCAGGCGACCCTACGGCAACTTTCTTTGCACGGGCACCCGTTCCTGCCCGACCTTCACCACTTGGCCATATGCGGGGTTCTGTTGCCGTTCGCCCGCGCTCACGCGGCAGGCTGTGCCGTCCGGGGCCGCCGTCAGTACGGAGCCGGGCGGCCGGGCCGGGTGCCGAGGGTGTCGGCGGGCGCGACGAACACGGTGAAGGTGTGGGCGGGCCGGGGCCGCGGCAGCAGGGCGAGGGCCAGCGCGAGGTAGCCGCGGGCCAGGTCGGCCCAGAGCTGCCAGGCGGGTGTTCGGTACGGGGCGGCGCTCGCGGGAGCCCGGTGGGCGAACCTGCGGCGGAGGTCCGTCGCGGTGCGGTGAAGGACCGTCGTGACGGTGGCGGGGATGCGGCCGGTACTTGCGCCCGGTGCGAAGACCGGGACCGGGAGGAGTGGCACGCGGGCGGGTCCGTCGGTGCGTGCCCGTGCCGGTGTCGTCCGGTGGTGGAGCATGCGTATACCCATGCCCGCATCCTCACGGGAGACCGGGGCGGGGGCGTTTCCTCGGGGGCCACCGGAGTGACGGGGCGGGCGGAGCGGCGTCCCCCGGCGCCGCCCCGCCCTGCGCCGACAGGTGTACGGCGGGGCGGGGCGGATGCGCAACGGCGCGGAGGCTAGTGCGCTGCCGACTCCCAGTCCGGGCCCGCGCCCACCGAGACGCCCAGGGGGACCCTGAGCCGCACGGCGTCGGCCATTTCGCGGCGGACCAGTTCCTCCGCCGCGGCGCGCTCGCCCGGAGCGATCTCCAGGACGATTTCGTCGTGGACCTGGAGGAGCATGCGGGACTTGAGGCCGGCCTCGCGCAGCGCCTTGTCCACGTTGAGCATGGCGATCTTGACGATGTCGGCCGCCGTGCCCTGGATCGGCGCGTTCAGGGCCATGCGCTCGGCCGCCTCGCGGCGCTGGCGGTTGTCGCTGTTGAGGTCCGGGAGGTAGCGGCGGCGGCCGAAGAGGGTCGCCGTGTATCCCGTGGCCCGCGCCTCGTCGACGACCCGGCGCAGATAGTCGCGAACGCCGCCGAAGCGCTCGAAGTAGGCGTCCATCAGGCCGCGGGCCTCGGCCGCCTCGATGTTCAGCTGCTGGGAGAGGCCGAAGGCGGACAGCCCGTACGCCAGGCCGTAGGACATGGCCTTGATCTTGCGGCGCATCTCCGCGTCCACGGCCGACTGCTCGACGGAGAAGACCTGGGCCGCCGCGGTGGTGTGCAGGTCCTCGCCGGACGTGAACGCCTCGGTCAGGCCCGCGTCCTCGGACAGGTGGGCCATCACCCGCAGCTCGATCTGGCTGTAGTCGGCCGTCATCAGGGACTCGAAGCCCTCGCCGACCACGAAGCCGCGGCGGATGGCGCGGCCCTCGTCGGTGCGGACCGGGATGTTCTGCAGGTTCGGGTCCGTGGACGACAGGCGGCCGGTCGCGGCGACCGTCTGGTTGAACGTGGTGTGGATGCGGCCGTCCGCGGCGATCGTCTTGATCAGGCCCTCCACCGTGACCCGCAGCTTGGCCTGCTCGCGGTGGCGGAGCATGATCACCGGCAGTTCGTTGTCCGTCTGGGCGGCGAGCCAGGCCAGGGCGTCGGCGTCGGTGGTGTAGCCGGTCTTGGTCTTCTTGGTCTTCGGCAGGTTCAGCTCGCCGAAGAGGACTTCCTGGAGCTGCTTGGGCGAGCCCAGGTTGAACTCGCGTCCAGCCGCCGCGTGGGCCTCCTTGACCGCCTGCTGGACGGCGCCCGCGAACATCTGCTCCATGGCCTGGAGGTGCTCCCGGTCGGCCGCGATGCCGTGCCGCTCCATGCGGGCCAGCAGCGCGGACGTGGGCAGCTCCATGTCGCGCAGCAGGTCGGCGGCGCCGACGTCGGCCAGACGGCTCTCGAAGGTCTCGCCCAGGTCGAGGATGGCGCGGGCCTGCACCATCAGCACCTCGACCTCGGCGCCCTCGTCCGCGCCGAACGCGAGCTGTCCGTCGGCCGCGGCGGCGGGGGCCAGCTCGCGGTGCAGGTACTCCAGGGACAGCGCGTCCAGGTCGAAGGAGCGGCGGCCCGGCTTGACCAGGTAGGCGGCCAGCGCGGTGTCCATGCCCACCCCGGCGACGCTCCAGCCGTGCTCGGCGAAGACGCGCATCGCGCCCTTGGCGTTGTGGAAGACCTTCGGCCGGTCCGGGTCGGAGAGCCAGGAGCGGAACGCCGTCTCGTCGGCCTCGTCGATCTCCGTCGGGTCGAACCAGGCGGCCTTCCCGTCGGACGCGGCGAGCGCGACCTCGGCCACCGAGCCGGTGCCCAGCGCCCAGGTGTCGACGGTGGCCACGCCGAGCGGCCGCGCGCCGTGCTCGGCGAGCCAGCCGGCCAGCTCGCCCGTGCCCAGCACGGTGCCGTCCAGCTCCACGCCGTCCGCGACCACCGGGGTGGCCTCGGCCTCCTCGGCGCCCGGGTCGACGGCGTAGAGCCGCTCGCGCAGCGAGGGATTGCGGATCTCCAGGGTGTCCAGGATCACCGCGACGCCCTTGCGGTCGTACGCCGTCCGCTCCAGGTCGGTGACGGTCCTCGGCAGCTCGACCCGACGCTCCAGCTCGGTGAGCCGGCGGTTGAGCTTCACCGACTCCAGGTGGTCGCGCAGGTTCTGCCCGGCCTTGCCCTTGACCTCGTCGACGCGCTCGACCAGCTCCGCGAACGACCCGAACTGGTTGATCCACTTCGCGGCGGTCTTCTCGCCGACGCCCGGGATGCCCGGCAGGTTGTCGGACGGGTCGCCGCGCAGCGCCGCGAAGTCGGGGTACTGGGCCGGGGTGAGCCCGTACTTCTCGAAGACCTTCTCCGGGGTGAAGCGGGTCAGCTCGGAGACGCCCTTGGTCGGATAGAGGACCGTGGTGTGCTCGCTGACCAGCTGGAAGGAGTCCCGGTCGCCGGTGACGATCAGGACGTCGAAGCCGGCGGCCTCGGCCTCGGTGGCGAGGGTGGCGATGACGTCGTCCGCCTCGAAGCCCTCGACGGCGAACCGGGGCACGTGCATGGAGTCGAGCAGCTCGCCGATCAGCTCCACCTGCCCCTTGAACTCGTCCGGGGTCTTGGAGCGGTTCGCCTTGTACTCGGTGAACTCCTCGGACCGCCAGGTCTTGCGGGAGACGTCGAACGCCACCGCGAAGTGCGTGGGCGCCTCGTCACGCAGGGTGTTGGCCAGCATCGACGCGAACCCGTAGATCGCGTTGGTCGGCTGGCCGGTCGCGGTCGTGAAGTTCTCCGCGGGCAGCGCGAAGAACGCGCGGTACGCCAGCGAGTGCCCGTCCATGAGCATCAGCCGCGGTCGGCCGCCGGAGGTGCTGTCGGTCTTCTTCGATGCTGTCTTCGCCACAACCCCGATCCTGCCACGTGCCACTGACACTCGGCTCCGCCCGCACCGTCCCGCCGCGTCCCACGCCGTCCGGCGCCGGGCGCGCGGCGACGGCACCGCAGATTCCGCAACCTTCGCTCACCACCTCCGCCCCTCCCGGACGGCCTCGGTGCCGCCGGACCGTGCGAGGATCGGAGACGTACTTCACAACGCGTAAGCGAAGGAGCGCGCGATGGCGAGCAAGCCGCCCAAGGGTGATCCGGTTCAGGACGCGCCGCAGGTCTCGGAGCCCCAGCACGCGGCGGCGGGCATCCCGGCCATCGGCCACACCCTGCGGGCCGCGCAGCGGCAGATGGGTGTGAAGCGGACGGCGCTGACGCTCCTGCGCGTCAACCAGAAGGACGGCTTCGACTGCCCGGGCTGCGCCTGGCCGGAGGGCGACCACCGGCACAAGGCGGAGTTCTGCGAGAACGGCGCGAAGGCCGTGGCCGAGGAGGCCACCCTGCGCCGCGTCACCCCGGAGTTCTTCGCCGCGCACCCCGTGGCCGACCTCGCCACCCGCAGCGGCTACTGGCTGGGCCAGCAGGGCCGGCTGACGCACCCGGTGTACCTGCCGGAGGGCGGCGAGCACTACGAGCCGGTCACCTGGGAACGCGCCTTCGGCATCGTCGCGGAGGAGATCGCCGCGCTGGACTCGGCCGACGAGGCGGTCTTCTACACCTCGGGGCGCACCAGCAACGAGGCGGCGTTCCTCTACCAGCTCTTCGCGCGCGAGCTGGGCACCAACAACCTGCCGGACTGCTCCAACATGTGCCACGAGTCGTCCGGCTCGGCGCTGTCCGAGACCATCGGAGTCGGCAAGGGCAGCGTCCTGCTGGAGGACCTCTACAAGTCCGACCTGATCATCGTGGCGGGCCAGAACCCGGGCACCAACCACCCGCGGATGCTCTCGGCGCTGGAGAAGGCGAAGGCGAACGGCGCGCGGATCATCAGCGTCAATCCGCTGCCCGAGGCCGGTCTGGAGCGCTTCAAGAACCCGCAGACCCCCAAGGGGCTCACCGCGGGCGCCTCCCTGACCGACCTGTTCCTGCAGATCCGCCTCGGCGGCGACCAGGCGCTGTTCCGGCTCCTGAACAAGCTGATCCTCGAGACGGAGGGCGCGGTCGACGAGGCCTTCGTCGAGGAACACACGCACGGCTACGAGGAGTTCGCGGCGGCCGCCCACGCCGCCGACTGGGACGACACGCTCGCGGCGACGGGCCTCACGCGCGCGGAGATCGAAGAAGCGCTGCGCATGGTGCTCGCCTCAAAGCGCACCATCGTGTGCTGGGCGATGGGCCTGACCCAGCACAAGCACTCGGTGCCCACGATCCGCGAGGTCGTGAACTTCCTGCTGCTGCGCGGCAACATCGGCCGCCCGGGGGCGGGCGTCTGCCCCGTGCGCGGCCACTCCAACGTGCAGGGCGACCGCACGATGGGCATCTTCGAGCGGCCCGCGCCCGCCTTCCTGGACGCCCTGGAGAAGGAGTTCGGCTTCGCCCCGCCGCGCGAGCACGGCTACGACGTCGTACGGGCCATCCGCGCGCTGCGCGACGGCGAGGCGAAGGTCTTCTTCGCCATGGGCGGCAACTTCGTGTCCGCGTCCCCCGACACGGAGGTCACCGAGGCGGCCATGCGCCGCGCCCGGCTCACGGTGCACGTGTCGACGAAGCTGAACCGCTCGCACGCGGTCACGGGCGCGCGGGCGCTCATCCTGCCGACGCTGGGCCGCACGGAGCGTGACCTGCAGGGCGGCGGCGAGCAGTTCGTGACCGTGGAGGACTCCATGGGCATGGTGCACGCCTCGCGCGGCCGCCTGGAGCCCGCGAGCGGGCAGCTGCTGTCCGAGCCCGCGATCGTGTGCCGGCTGGCGCGCCGGGTGCTGGGCGAGGAGAGCCGCACGCCGTGGGAGGAGTTCGAGAAGGACTACGCCACGATCCGCGACCGCATCGGGCGTGTCGTGCCGGGCTTCGAGGACTTCAACGCGCGCGTGGCGCACCCCGGGGGCTTCGCGCTGCCGCACGCCCCGCGCGACGAGCGCCGCTTCCCGACGGCCACCGGGAAGGCCAACTTCACCGCCGCGCCGGTGGAGTTCCCCGAGCTGCCCGAGGGACGGCTGCTGCTGCAGACGCTGCGCTCGCACGACCAGTACAACACCACGATCTACGGCCTGGACGACCGTTACCGGGGGATCAGGAACGGCCGTCGTGTCGTCCTGGTCAACCCGGAGGACGCCCGGAAGCTGGGCGTCGAGGACGGCTCGTACGTCGACCTGGTGAGCGAGTGGCGGGACGGGGTGGAGCGGCGGGCGCCCGGTTTCCGCGTCGTGCGGTATCCGACGGCCCGGGGCTGCGCGGCGGCGTACTACCCGGAGACCAACGTACTGGTGCCGCTGGACGCGACCGCGGACACCAGCAACACCCCGGCCAGCAAGTCCGTGGTCGTCCGTCTGGAACAATCGGCGACCGACTGAGCGTTTGCTCAGCGAAGCGGCCGGCCGGTGCCTCCGAGCGAGCGGCCGGCCGCGGACACGCAGACGGATCGACGAAACGGAGCCGGCCCATGGGCGAGCAGCAGCAGGTGAAGTTCCCGCAGGAGGTCATCGACGAGTACGCCGCGCTCGGCGTCGACCTGCCCGCGCTGTTCTCCGCCGGGCATCTGGGCACGCGCATGGGCGTCCAGATCGTCGAGGCGTCCGCCGACCGGGTCGTCGGCACGATGCCGGTGGAGGGCAACACCCAGCCGTACGGACTGCTGCACGGGGGCGCCTCGGCCGTGCTGGCCGAGACGCTCGGGTCGGTCGGCTCGATGCTGCACGGCGGCGCCTCCAAGATCGCCGTCGGGGTCGACCTGAACTGCACCCATCACCGCGGGGCCCGCTCCGGTCTGGTCACCGGGGTGGCCACGCCGGTGCACCGCGGCCGGTCCACGGCGACCTACGAGGTCGTCATCAGCGACGAGCAGGACCGCCGGGTGTGCACCGCCCGCCTGACCTGCCTGCTGCGGGACGTGAACCCGGGCGACGGGGCCCCGACGGCCACGGCGGACTAGGACCTGCCCGGCCGGTCATGGCGCGGACGCGGGGCCGGGCATGCCGGCGCTAGGCGCCCGCGCCGCCCTCCGCCCCCGGCCCGACCCGGCCCGGCCCGGCCCGGCCGCGGGGATTGCCCCCTGCCGCCGGGCGCTCTAGCGTCGGGGCATGGGACGGGGAGGGGGCCCTCGGCCGGGGGCGGCGGCGATTGGCCGCCTTGTCGTGCGGGGGCGGGCCGTGCCCGGAGGGCGCGTACGGGCTCGCGCGGCCCCAACTCCCGATCCGGCCCGGGTCTCGGCCAGGGCCCGGGTCCTGGCCCGACCTCTGGCGCTGGCGCTGCTGATCGGTGTCTGTGCCGCAGGGTGCGGCGGCGGCCCCGGCGACCGGGCGGGCGGTTCCGCCGGTAGCGCGCCCAGCGCGTCCCCGTCGGGCACGTCGTCCGCGCCCCCGCCCCCCTTGTCCGGCGCCGAGTTGTGCGTGAGCGCCGTCGGGTACTGGGCGCGCGAGATACTGGACGGCGGCGTGCCCTACGGCGACTATCAGTCAATGGGGCTGTCCAACCGGCAGTACGACATCCTGCGGGAGGTCGTGGCCGCGGCGCAGGCCGCGAAACGGGAGCAAGGCGCCCGCGCCGCAGGAGAGTTGATCGACCGCCAGGTGCCCCGGACGTGTGCCGAGCGGTACCGCGACGGCGGCCCGAGCGTCGGCCCGTGGCAGCGATGAGCGGGGTCGGACCGGTCGAGCCGGGCGAGGACACCCACGTCCGGGACGTCCCGCGGCCCCGTCCACGCGGCCCCCTGGCGCTGCGCTACGACCGCCACCGCCGGACCGTCCTCGTCTCCGCCGCCGCCCTCGTCGTCCTGTCGGGCGGCGGCTACCTGTACGCGAGCCGCCCGCAACCGCGCCCCGCTCCCCCGCCGCCCTACCCGTCCCAGGCGGTCGACCTGGTCTACGTGGCCCCCCTGACCGGCTCGCCCGGGACCCGGGCCGCCGGCTACAGCTTCACGGTGCTGCTGAGCGTGCGCAGCGGGCCGCCCGTCACCGTGACGCGGCTGACCCAGCCCTACGACGGCCTGTCGGTGACCACCTCCCCCGCGGCACCTTTCCAGACAAATTCGCATTCCGCCCGCAAGATCATTGTCACGCTACGGGTGACGGAATGTGAAAAAGCGCCCCGGAATCCCGGACTCCCTTTCCTGGATGTAACACTGCGTAATGTGCGCGCAATAGAAGCGCACAGTTTCATCCTGGGGTCGCGCTATGCACAGGACCTCTCCCGAGCACTTGAGGTCGCCTGCAGCAACGATTCGAGGTAATCACCAAAACGTCCCAGACGCCTGAACCGGACCGGTCCGTCCTGCGGGTTCTCAGCATGCGGACAGGGCGAATCGGCCTGAATTCAGCCCTTCTTCCCAGCCAGTACCGCTCTGCAATACCCGGTGTCATAACAAGAGAGTCACAGCCTCAGTCAGACCCTCCTCCACCTTCCCCACACACGCTTAGAGTCACGGCCAGTCACCGCGCCGTCGGATTGTCATTTCGGCCCCGCGCTCGACTCGACCGCCTCCACGGGGAAGCGGCCGTGCCAGGGAAAGGACTGATCGTGCGTCAACGTTCGCTCATCGCCATCACCGCCGCTCTGGCGGCGGGAGCGCTCACCCTCACCGCCTGCGGCTCGCGCGACGACGACGGCGGCTCCGACTCCGGCAACGGCGGCGGTGGCACCACCGTCGTCATCGGCGTCGACGCCCCGCTGACCGGCGACCTGTCCGCGCTCGGCCTCGGCATCAAGAACTCGGCGGACCTCGCGGCCAAGACGGCCAACAAGGAGAAGACCGTCGAGGGCATCACCTTCAAGGTCGAGGCACTCGACGACCAGGGCCAGCCGTCCGTCGGCCAGCAGAACGCCAGCAGCTTCGTCGCCAACAAGGACGTCCTCGGCGTCGTCGGCCCGCTGAACTCGTCGGTCGGCGAGTCCATGCAGAAGGTCTTCGACACCGCCAAGCTGGTCGAGGTCTCCCCGGCCAACACCGGCCCCTCCCTCACCCAGGGCCCGGACTGGCGCACCAAGAAGGTCCGCCAGTACAAGTCGTACTTCCGCACCGCGACCACGGACGCCATTCAGGGCCCGTTCGCCGCGCAGTACGTCTACAACGACGCCAAGAAGAAGAAGGTCTTCGTCATCGACGACAAGAAGACCTACGGCGCGGGCCTCGCCGGCACCTTCACCGACGAGTTCAAGAAGCTCGGCGGCCAGGTGGTCGGCACCGAGCACATCAACCCGGACACCAAGGACTTCTCCTCGGTCGCCACCAAGGTGAAGAACTCCGGCGCCGACGTCGTCTACTACGGCGGTGAATACCCGCAGGCCGGCCCGCTCAGCAAGCAGATCAAGGAGGCCGGCGCCAAGATTCCGCTGGTCGGCGGCGACGGCATCAAGGACGACACCTTCATCAAGCTGGCCGGCGCCGCCGCCAACGGCGACCTCGCCACCTCCGTCGGCGCGCCCGTCGAGGAGCTCCCGTCGGCCAAGAAGTTCGTGGCCGACTACAAGGCGGAGGGCTACAAGGAGGACTACGCGGCCTACGGCGGCTACTCCTACGACTCCGCCTGGGCGATCATCGAGGCCGTCAAGAAGGTCGTCGAGGACAACGGCGGGAAGCTTCCCGACGACGCCCGCGCCAAGGTCACCGAGGCCATGCAGAACGTCTCCTTCGACGGTGTGACCGGCAAGGTCTCCTTCGACGAGTTCGGTGACGCGACCAACAAGCAGCTCACCGTCTACTCCGTCGAGAACGGGGCCTTCAACGACGTCAAGTCCGGTACCTACACCGGCTGACCGACCCCGCACCACAGCCCACGAGCCGCGCGGGGCGCTGTTCCACAGGCGCCCCGCGCGGACTCGCATCCGGCCATATCCGTCGAACGTCCGAAAGTCTCGGAGGACATGCGGTGAACGAACTGCCGCAGCAGCTGGTCAACGGCCTGCTACTGGGATCCATGTACGGGCTCGTCGCCATCGGCTACACAATGGTCTACGGCATCGTCCAGCTCATCAACTTCGCCCACGGCGAGATCTTCATGACCGGCGCCTTCGGCGCACTCACGGTCTACATGTACATCCTGCCCGACGGCACCTCCATGCTGATCGCCCTGCCCCTGATGCTCATCGGCGCGGTGATCGTCTCCACCACCGTCGCCGTCGGGGCGGAACGGTTCGCCTACCGCCCCCTGCGCGGCGCACCCCGGCTCGCGCCCCTCATCACCGCGATCGGCCTCTCCCTCGCCCTGCAGCAGGCCGTGTGGGCCTGGTACCCGGACGCGAAGTCCGCGCGCCCCTTCCCGCAGATCGACGGCGGCCCCTTCCACATCGGCAACGTCACCCTCCAGACCGGCGACATCTTCCTCTTCGTCGTCGCCCCGGTGAGCATGGCCATCCTCGGCTTCTTCGTCATGCGCACCCGCACCGGACGAGGCATGCAGGCCACCGCCCAGGACCCGGACACCGCCAAGCTGATGGGCGTCAACACGGACCGCATCATCGTGATCGCCTTCGCCCTCGGCGCCGTCTTCGCCGCCGTCGGAGGCGTCGCCTACGGCCTCAGATACGGCCAGATCGAGTTCAAGATGGGCTTCATCCTCGGACTCAAGGCCTTCACCGCGGCCGTCCTCGGCGGCATCGGCAACATCTACGGCGCCATGATCGGCGGAGTCGTCCTCGGCGTCGCCGAAACCCTGGCCACCGCCTACATCGCCGACATCCCCGGCCTGGACAAGTTCGGCAGCCAGTCCTGGGCAGACGTCTGGGCCTTCATCCTCCTCATCCTCGTGCTGTTGTTCAGGCCACAGGGCCTGCTCGGCGAACGCGTTGCGGACAGGGCGTGACACCGATGACCACACAGACCACCACGCCGAAGAGCACCGGCACCCCCGCACCGGGCAACACCCCCGGCCTCATCGGCATACCCGCGAGCCTCGGCCGCGCCCTCGCCACCGGCGGCGGCGTCCTCACCGTCGTCTCCACCTTCCTCGCCTGGACCTGGACCGCCGAATTCCCCGGCGACCTCACCGTCTACGGCTACCCCGGCGGCCTCCAGGTCCTGGTGCTGATCGCCGGCGCCCTCACCGCCCTCTTCGGCCTCGCGTCCTACGGCGTCAAGGGACTCGGCTGGCTCGCACCCGCCGGCGCCGACGCCCCGCTCAAGTTCGCCGCCCTCGCCGCCTTCGCCACCACCTGGTACACGATCATCGCGATCAGCACCAAGCTCGGCGGCCTCGTCAACCTCGAACCCGGCGGCTACATCGCCGCGGCCGTCACCCTGGTCGCGTTCCTCGGCGCCCTCGCGCTGCCCTTCGAGCGCCCCGAACCCGACCCCTTCGACCCCGACGACACCGGCTGGGACCAGTTCAAGCACACCAGCTCGCAGAACTGGCAGACCGTCCGGGCGGCCTTCGCCTCCAAAGACCCCCGGCCCGTGCCCGCACTCCCCTCCTACGTCGAGATCCTCGTCATCGTCGCGACCCTCGCCGTCGCCCTGCTCGTCTTCACCTACGGCATCGGCACCGAATACGACGAACTGTTCATCGGCTTCCTGATCGTCGCCGGTTTCGGCTTCACCGCCCTCCACCGGTCCGGACTGATCAGCCACATCACCGAGATCACCGCACGACACCAGAACATCACCGTCTGCGGCGGCTTCATCGCGGCGGCCTGCTTCCCCTTCACACAGTCCGACGACCAGTACGCCACCCTCGGCGTCTACATCCTGATCTTCGCCACCGTGGCGCTCGGCCTGAACATCGTCGTCGGCCTCGCCGGCCTCCTCGACCTCGGCTACGTGGCCTTCCTCGGAGTCGGCGCCTACGCCGCCGCCATGGTCTCCGGCTCCCAGAGCTCACCCTTCGACCTGCACCTGCCCTTCTGGGCCGCCGTCCTCGTCGGCGCCGCCGCCTCCCTCGTCTTCGGCGTCCTCATCGGCGCCCCCACCCTGCGACTGCGCGGCGACTACCTGGCCATCGTCACACTCGGCTTCGGAGAGATCTTCCGGATCACCGCCAACAACCTGGACGGCACCTCCGGCCCGGACATCACCAACGGCTCCAACGGCATCTCGTCCATCCCAGACCTCAAGGTCCTCGGCTTCGACCTCGGGGTCGCGCACGACATCGGCGGCTTCACCCTCGGCCGGTTCGCCAACTACTTCCTGCTGATGCTCATCATCACCGCCGTCGTCGTCCTCGTCTTCCGACGCAGCGGCGACTCCCGCATCGGCCGCGCCTGGGTCGCCATCCGCGAAGACGAAACCGCCGCACTCGCCATGGGCATCAACGGCTTCCGCGTCAAGCTCATCGCATTCGCCGTCGGCGCCTCGCTCGCCGGACTCGCCGGCACCGTCCAGGCCCACGTCACCTACACCGTCACCCCCGAGCAGTACCTCTTCGCCGGTACCACCCCGCCCAACTCGGCCTTCCTGCTCGCCGCCGTCGTACTCGGCGGCATGGGCACCATCGCCGGCCCCCTCATCGGCGCCTCACTGCTCTTCCTCATCCCCAACAAGCTCCAGTTCCTCGACGACTACCAGCTCCTCGCCTTCGGACTCGCACTCGTCCTGCTGATGCGCTTCCGCCCCGAAGGCCTCATCGCCAACCGGCGCCGCAAGCTGGAATTCCACGAAGAAGCCGAAGCGCCCGCAGTCCTGAGCAAGACAGGGGCCTGACCACCATGACCACCGACACCACCACCAAGGACACCGCACCGGGCACCCCCGCCCCCGGCACCACCATCCTCGACGCACGCGGTGTCACCATGCGCTTCGGCGGACTCACCGCCGTGAACGGCGTCAACCTCACCGTGAACAGCGGCGAGATCGTCGGACTGATCGGCCCCAACGGCGCCGGCAAGACGACCTTCTTCAACTGCCTCACCGGCCTCTACATCCCCACCGAGGGCGAAGTCCGCTACAAGGACCGGGTACTGCCCGCCAAATCCTTCAAAGTGACCGCCGCCGGCATCGCCCGCACCTTCCAGAACATCCGGCTGTTCGCCAACATGACCGTCCTCGAGAACGTACTCGTCGGCCGGCACACCCGGACCAAGGAAGGCTTCTGGTCGGCCGTACTGCGCGGACCCGGCTTCCACCGGGCCGAAAAGGCCTCCCGGGAACGCGCCCTGGAACTCCTGGAGTTCGTAGGCCTGGCCGCCAAGGCCGACCACCTCGCACGCAACCTGCCCTACGGCGAACAGCGCAAGCTGGAAATCGCCCGCGCACTCGCCAGCGAACCCGGACTGCTCCTCCTCGACGAACCGACAGCCGGCATGAACCCCCAGGAAACGCGGGCCACCGAGGAACTCGTCTTCGCCATCCGCGACCAGGGCATCGCCGTCCTCGTCATCGAGCACGACATGCGGTTCATCTTCAACCTCTGCGACCGCGTCGCCGTACTCGTCCAGGGCGAAAAGCTCGTCGAGGGCGACAGCGCCACGGTGCAGGGCGACGAACGCGTCGTCGCCGCCTACCTCGGCGAACCGCTCGCCGACGACCCCGGCGCCGCGGAAGCCGCCGAAGTCGAGGCCGCGGAAGCCGCCCAGGCCGCCACCACCACGGACACCGCGGCCGGCAAGGAGAACGACCGATGACCGCACTCCTCGAGGTCGAGGACCTCCGCGTCGCCTACGGCAAGATCGAAGCCGTCAAAGGCATCTCCTTCAAGGTCGACGCCGGCGAAGTGGTCACCCTCATCGGCACCAACGGCGCCGGCAAGACCACCACCCTGCGCACCCTGTCAGGCCTCCTCAAGCCCGTCGGCGGCCAGATCAAATTCGGCGGCAAATCACTCAAGAAGACCCCCGCCCACCAGATCGTCTCCCTCGGACTCGCCCACTCCCCCGAGGGCCGGCACATCTTCCCCCGCATGACCATCGAGGACAACCTCCGCCTCGGCGCCTTCCTGCGCAGCGACAGGGACGGCATCGAGAAGGACATCCAGCGCGCCTACGACCTCTTCCCCATCCTCGGAGAACGCCGCAAGCAGGCAGCGGGCACCCTCTCCGGCGGCGAACAGCAGATGCTCGCCATGGGCCGCGCCCTGATGTCCCAGCCCAAACTGCTCATGCTCGACGAACCCTCCATGGGCCTCTCGCCGATCATGATGCAGAAGATCATGTCGACGATCGCCGAACTGAAGTCCCAGGGCACCACCATCCTGCTCGTCGAACAGAACGCCCAGGCCGCCCTCTCCCTCGCCGACCACGGCCACGTCATGGAGGTCGGCAACATCGTCCTGTCCGGCAGCGGCCGGGACCTCCTCCACGACGAGTCGGTCCGCAAGGCCTACCTCGGCGAGGACTGACACCCCCGCGACACCGTACGGCCGAGGCCCGCGCCCCCACACCGGGGACGCGGGCCTCACCCGCACGTCAAAGGCCCGGCTCAGCCCTTGGACGCCTTCTTCTCCTCGGCGTCCTGAATGACCGCCTCCGCCACCTGCTGCATCGACATCCGCCGGTCCATCGACGTCTTCTGAATCCACCGGAAAGCCGCCGGCTCGGTCAGGCCGTACTCCGTCTGCAGCACCGACTTCGCCCGGTCCACCAGCTTGCGGGTCTCCAGCCGCAGACTGAGGTCGGCGACCTCCTTCTCCAGCGCCTTCAACTCCGTGAACCGGGACACGGCCATCTCGATCGCCGGCACGACGTCGCTCTTGCTGAACGGCTTCACCAGGTACGCCATGGCCCCGGCGTCCCGCGCCCGCTCCACCAGGTCGCGCTGCGAGAACGCGGTCAGCATCAGCACCGGCGCGATGCTCTCCTCGGCGATCTTCTCGGCCGCGGAGATGCCGTCCATCTTGGGCATCTTCACGTCGAGGATCACCAGGTCGGGGCGGTGCTCGCGGGCCAGCTCCACGGCCTGCTCACCGTCACCGGCCTCACCGACGACGGAGTACCCCTCCTCCTCCAGCATCTCTTTGAGATCCAGCCGGATCAGGGCCTCGTCCTCGGCGATGACAACACGGGTCGTCAGCGGAGGAACGTGCGACTGGTCGTCGTCGGTCACGTCGGCGGGCTGGGGCGACTCGGGGGCGGTCACGTGAGCTCCTCATTCGGGGCAGGGATACTGCTGACAAGAGCCTACCCAGCTGCGGTATGGTGGACGGGCAGCGGGTCGGGCTAAATCTTCGATTCGCAGGAGCTCCGGTAGTCCAATCGGCAGAGA
This sequence comes from Streptomyces sp. NPDC018026, assembly GCF_044327745.1. Lineage (NCBI taxonomy): Bacteria > Bacillati > Actinomycetota > Actinomycetes > Kitasatosporales > Streptomycetaceae > Streptomyces > Streptomyces sp. NPDC018026. The sequence goes on along the minus strand of NZ_JBIRFY010000015.1, from coordinate 175,991 downwards.
CGATACCCTCAAAAGGTATTCAGTGTGGGTTCGAATCCCACCCGGGGCACTTTTCCTCAGAATCGAAGGTTCCAACTGAAGTGGATGTACACGTTCTCGTGAACATCCACTTTTTTCCGCGTGTCGCAACCCCCGCGCTCGCAAAGTGGTCGCATGTACCGCTCACCCTTGGGAGTTCGTGCGGGGGCTCATCCACTCGGACGGCTGCCGTGTCACCAACTGGACGACCCGGCCCGTCGGCGGCGAACGCAAGCGCTACGAGTGGACGCGCTGCACCCGCCTCGGCAACGCGTACGACATCTCCGTGGCCCGCAAAGTCTCCGTAGCCCTCATGGACGTTCACGTCGGTCCCAAGTGCTGATCACTTGGGACTGTCGTCCTCCCCGATGTGGTGCACCCGCACCAGATTGGTCGTGCCCGACACCCCGGGCGGGGAGCCGGCCGTGATGACCACGACGTCGCCCTTCTCGCAGCGTCCGTAGCGGGTCAGAAGCTCGTCCACCTGGTCGACCATCGCGTCCGTGGAGTCCACGTGCGGGCCGATGAAGGTCTCCACGCCCCAGGTCAGGCTCAGCTGTGAGCGGGTCGCCGGTTCCGGGGTGAAGGCGAGCAGCGGGATGGGTGAGCGGTAGCGGGAGAGGCGGCGGACGGTGTCGCCGGACTGGGTGAAGGCGACCAGGAACTTGGCGCCGAGGAAGTCGCCCATCTCGGCGGCGGCGCGGGCGACCGCTCCGCCCTGGGTGCGGGGCTTGTTGCGTTCGGTCAGCGGGGGGAGTCCCTTGGCGAGGATGTCCTCCTCGGCGGCTTCGACGATGCGGGCCATGGTGCGCACCGTGTCGGTCGGGTGTTTGCCGACGCTGGTCTCGCCGGAGAGCATCACGGCGTCGGTGCCGTCGATGACGGCGTTGGCGACGTCGGAGGCCTCGGCGCGGGTGGGGCGGGCGTTGTCGATCATGGAGTCGAGCATCTGGGTGGCGACGATGACCGGCTTGGCGTTGCGCTTGGCGAGCTTGACGGCGCGCTTTTGGACGATGGGTACCTGTTCGAGGGGCATTTCGACGCCGAGGTCGCCCCGGGCGACCATGATGCCGTCGAAGGCGGCGACGATGTCCTCGATGTTCTCGACGGCCTGTGGTTTTTCGACCTTGGCGATGACGGGGAGGCGGCGGCCTTCTTCGTCCATGATGCGGTGGACGTCGAGGATGTCGCGTCCGCTGCGGACGAAGGAGAGGGCGACGGCGTCGAAGCCGGCCCGCAGCGCCCAGCGCAGGTCGTCCTCGTCCTTTTTCGAGAGGGCGGGTACGGAGACCGCGACACCGGGCAGGTTGAGGCCCTTGTGGTCGGAGATCATGCCGCCCTCGATCACCCGGGTCCGCACCCGGGTCCCGTCGACGCCGGTCACCTCCAGGCAGACCTTGCCGTCGTCGACGAGGACGCGTTCGCCGGGGGTGACGTCCTCGGCCAGGCCCGCGTAGGTGGTGCCGCAGAGGTGGCGGTCGCCCTCGACGCCCTCCTCGACGGTGATGGTGAAGGTGTCGCCGCGTTCAAGGAGTACGGGTCCTTCGCCGAAGTGGCCGAGGCGGATCTTCGGGCCCTGAAGGTCGGCGAGGGTGCCGACGCTGCGGCCGGTCTCGTCGGAGGCCTTGCGGACCCGGCGATAGCGCTCGTCGTGCTCGGCGTGGGTGCCGTGGCTGAAATTGAAGCGGGCGATGTCCATTCCGGCGTCGACCAGGTCTTTGATCTGGTCGTACGAGTCGGTGGCGGGACCAAGAGTGCAGACGATCTTTGCTCGGCGCATGGTTCGAGCCTATGACTTACTGCCGGGTAGCGAATTGGCCACGCATGACCACTCAACAACCTTTGAGTAACGGGTTATTGACAAGTGTTGAATTGTGCAGGCCGCCGCTCCGATGAGCGTTCGGCTGGTCCGCCACCCCTTGACAGGAGGCATGTTCAGGACAGAATCTACGCGCGTCGCCAATGTGTGTACGGGTCACCGAGGAGAAGCAGCCATGCCGTTGAACCGCCGGAAGTTCCTGAGCAGGTCCGCCGTGACGGGGGCGGGGGTCGCCCTGGCCGGTGCGGCGGCGGTTCCGGCGGCCGAGGCCGCGGCCCCCGCGCACCGGGGCCACCGGAAGCCCAAGCGGTACGCGCTCACCGTGCTCGGTACCACCGACCTGCACGGGCACGTCTTCAACTGGGACTACTTCAAGGACGCCGAGTACACGGACGCGGCGGGCAACGCCCAGGGTCTCGGCCGGATCTCCACCCTGGTGAACCAGGTCCGGGAGGAGAAGGGCCGCCGCAACACCCTGCTGGTGGACGCGGGCGACACCATCCAGGGCACCCCGCTGACGTACTACTACGCGAAGGTGGACCCGATCACCGCCGAGGGCGGTCCGGTGCACCCGATGGCGCAGGCGATGAACGCCATCGGCTATGACGCGGTGGCGCTCGGCAACCACGAGTTCAACTACGGCATCGAGACGCTGCGCAGGTTCGAGGAGCAGTGCGACTTCCCGCTGCTCGGCGCGAACGCGGTGGACGCGAAGACCCTGAAGCCCGCCTTCCCGCCGTACTTCATGAAGACGTTCCGGGTGAAGGGCGCGCCGCCGGTGAAGGTGGCGGTACTGGGGCTGACCAACCCGGGCATCGCGATCTGGGACAAGGCGTACGTGCAGGGGAAGCTGGCCTTCCCGGGCCTTGAGGAGCAGGCGGCCAAGTGGGTGCCGAAGCTGCGTTCGATGGGTGCGGACGTGGTGGTCGTCTCGGCGCACTCGGGCTCGTCGGGCACGTCCTCCTACGGTGACCAGGTTCCGTACGTCGAGAACGCGGCGGCGAACGTGGCCCGGCAGGTGCCGGGTATCGACGCGATTCTGGTCGGGCACGCGCACGAGGAGATCGCCGAGCTGAAGGTCGTCAACGAGGAGACCGGGCGGACGGTGGTGCTGTCGGAGCCGCTGTGCTTCGCCGAGCGGCTGACCCTGTTCGACTTCGAGCTGGTCTTCGAGCGGGGCCGCTGGCAGGTCGAGTCGGTGAAGGCGTCGCTGCGCAACTCGAACGCGGTCGAGGACGACCCGGGGATCACGAAGCTGCTGGCGGACGAGCACGAGAAGGTGGTGGCCTACGTCAACCAGGTGGTGGGCACCGCCACCGAGACGCTGACCACGGTCGAGGCGCGGTACAAGGACGCCCCGATCATCGACCTGATCACCAAGGTGCAGGAGGACGTGGTCAAGGAGGCGCTGGCGGGTACGGAGTACGCCGCACTGCCGGTGCTGGCGCAGGCGTCGCCGTTCTCGCGGACCTCCGAGATCCCGGCCGGCGACGTGACGATCCGGGACCTGTCGAGCCTGTACGTGTACGACAACACGCTGGTCGCGAAGCTGCTGACGGGTGCGCAGCTGCGGGCGTACCTGGAGTATTCGGCGGAGTACTACGTCCGAACGGCGGCCGGTGCGCCGGTGGACGTGGACAAGCTGACCAACGCGAACGGCCGCCCGGACTACAACTACGACTACGTGTCGGGGCTGGCGTACGAGATCGACGTGGCGCAGGCGGCCGGTTCGCGGATCCGGAACCTGACGTACGGCGGTGCTCCGCTGGACGACGCGCAGCAGTTCGTGCTGGCGGTGAACAACTACCGGGCCAATGGCGGCGGTGCCTTCCCGCACGTGGCGTCGGCCAAGGAGTTGTGGTCGGAGTCGACGGAGATCCGCACCCGGATCGCGGAGTGGGCGACGGCGAAGGGTGTGCTGGATCCGAAGGACTTCGCGTCCGCGGACTGGTCGCTGACGCGCGAGGGCACGCCGGTGTTCTGAGGGGGGCCGCCCGGGGCGGCCGGTTCAGATCCCGTCCACCAGGGGGGTGAGCGCCCGGTGGTGGCGCGCGGACGGGATCTGGGGCAGGCCGCCGTCCAGGCCGAAGGTGGTGAAGGCGGTGCGGGCGGGCAGCGGGTAGGGCTCCCGCCCGGTGAGGTCGTTGAGGATGGTCGCGCTGCGCCAGGCGGCGAGGCCCAGGTCGGGGGTGCCGACCCCGTGGGTGTGCGTCTCGGCGTTCTGGACGTAGACGTTGCCGGTGACGGAGGGGTCGAGGACGAGGCGGTGGCGGTCGTCGACGCGGGGGCGTTCGGAGCTGTCGCGCCGCATGTAGGGGTCGAGCCCGGCGAGGAGGCGGCCCAGCGGGCGTTCGCGGTGGCCGGTGGCGAGGACGACGGCGTCGGTGGTGAGGCGCGAGCGGGTCTTCTGCTGTTCGTGTTCCAGGTGGAGTTCGACCTGGGTGGCGGCGAGGCGTCCGGCGGTGCGGACGTGGACGCCGGGGGTGAGGGTGGTGTCGGGCCAGCCGCCGTCGAGGGTGCGGCGGTACAGCTCGTCGTGGATGGCGGCGGTGGTGTCGGCGTCGATGCCCTTGTGCAGCTGCCACTGGGCGGCGACGAGGCGGTCGCGGACCGGTTCGGCCAGGCCGTGGAAGTAGCGGGTGTAGTCGGGCGTGAAGTGCTCCAGGCCGAGCTTGGAGTACTCCATGGGTGCGAGGGCCTCGGTGCGGCCGAGCCAGTGCAGCCGCTCGCGCCCGGCGGGGCGGTGGCGGAGCAGGTCGAGGAAGACCTCCGCGCCGGACTGGCCGGTGCCGATGACGGTGACGTGTCCGGCGGCCAGGAGGGTGTCGCGGTGGCGGAGGTAGTCGGCGGCGTGGACGACGGGGACGGCGGGGTCGTCGGCGAGGGGTCTGAGCGGGTCGGGGACGTGCGGTTCGGTGCCGATGCCGAGGACGACGTTCCTGGAGTGGGTGCGGCCGAGGGCCTCGGCCTCCCCGTCGGCGTCGAGCTGGGTGTAGTCGACCTCGAAGAGGTCGCGTTCGGGGTTCCAGCGCACCGCGTCGACCTGGTGGTGGAAGTGCAGGGCGGGCAGGTTGTCGGCGACCCAGCGGCAGTAGGCGTCGTACTCGGCGCGCTCGATGTGGAAGCGCTCGGCGAAGTAGAACGGGAAGAGGCGTTCTCTGGCTCTGAGGTGGTTGAGGAAGGTCCAGGGGCTCGCCGGGTCGACGAGGGTGACCAGGTCGGCGAGGAAGGGCACCTGGACGCGTGCGCCGTCGATGAGCAGGCCGGGGTGCCAGCGGAAGTCGGGGCGCTGGTCGTAGAAGACGGCGTCGAGGCCGGTGAGGGGGTCGGCGAGGGCGGCGAGGGAGAGGTTGAAGGGGCCGATGCCGATGCCGACGAGGTCGCGGGGGGTGTCGGGGGTGTGGTGTGCGGGGGTGTTCATCGCGGGACGTGTCCTTCCACAAGCGTCAGGAGTGCTGCGAGGTCGTCTGGGTGGGTGTGGGGGTTCAGGAGGGTGGCCTTGAGCCAGAGCCGGCCGTCGGCGCGGGCCCGGCCGAGGACGGCGCGGCCGGTGGTGAGCAGCGTGCGGCGTACGGCGGCGACGGCGTCGTCCGTGGCCGCGGCGGGCCGGAACAGGACCGTGCTGATGGTGGGCGGGGTGTGCAGTTCGAACCCGGAGTGGGTCTCGATCAGCCGGGCGAACTCCTGGGCGAGGGAGCAGACGGTGTCGACGAGGGCGCCCAGTCCGGCGCGGCCCAGGGTCTTGAGGGTGACGGCGGTTTTCAGGACGTCGGGGCGGCGGCTGGTGCGCGGGGAGCGTCCGAGGAGGTCGGGGAGGCCCGCGTCGGTGTCGTCGTCGGCGTTGAGGTAGTCGGCGCGGTGGTGGAGGGCGGTGAGGTCGTCGGTGTCGGTGACGGTGAGGAGTCCGGCGGGGATCGGCTGCCAGCCGAGTTTGTGCAGGTCCAGGGCGACGGTGTCGGCGGCCTCCAGTCCCGCGAGCCGGGCGCGGTGCCGTTCGCTGAACAGGAGGCCTCCGCCGTAGGCGGCGTCGACGTGCAGGCGGGCGCCGTGGGCGGCGCAGCGGGCGGCGATTTCGGGCAGCGGGTCGATGAGCCCGGCGTCGGTGGTGCCCGCGGTGGCGGCGACGAGGTGCGGGCCGGGGACCTGGGTGAGGGCTTCGTCGAGGGCGGCGGGGTCGAGGGTGCCGGCGGGGGCGGGGACGACGACGGGTTCGGGCAGGCCGAGCAGCCAGGCGGCGCGGGGCAGGGAGTGGTGGGCGCCCGCTCCGTGGACCAGTCGCAGGCCGGCGCCGTGCCGCTCGCGGGCGAGCAGGACGGCGAGTTGGTTGGACTCGGTGCCGCCGGTGGTGACGAGGGCGTCGGCGGCGCCGGTCTCGCGGGCGAGGGCGCGGGTGACGAGGGTTTCCAGCGCGGAGGCGGCGGGTGCCTGGTCCCAGGAGTCGAGGGAGGGGTTGAGGATGCTCGCGGCGAGGTCGGCGGCGGCCGCGACGGCGAGCGGCGGGGTGTGCAGGTGGGCCGCGCACAGGGGGTGGGCGGGGTCGGCGGCGCCCTCGGCGAGCGCGGTGACCAGCGCCCGGAGCGCCTCGGGGTCGCCCCTCTCGGGCAGGATCTCACCGGCCGCGTCCGCCATCCGGGCGGCGACGGCACCCGGGCCGCCCGCGGGCAGTGGGCCGCCGCGTGCGGCCGTGCCGGCGTGCAGGGCGTCGAGCACGGTGTCGAGCAGGGGCCGCAGGGCGTCGGTGCCGTGCGGGCCCGAGGCAAGGGGCGGCATGCCCATGAGCGGTCCTCCGGGCACGGGGGGCTGGGGTTCCAGCTTCCACGCGCAGGGGCGCGTACGCCCGGACAGCTCAGTGATCACAACCCGAAAGGGGTATCCCGGCGGCTTTCGACCGGGAGCGGGGCCGGTCCCGCCGCGCCGCGCGGGGGGACCGGCCGCGGCCGGGTCAGTGCGTGTTCGCCTCCCGTACCCGCAGGGCGCGGGCGAGGTCGTCGAGCTGGTCGGTGAGTTTGCGGCGCAGGGCGGGGATCGGTTCGGCGTCGGCGAGGCAGTCCTGGCCCAGGCGCAGGGTGTCGGCGTCGACGGCGTGGGCGGGGAAGGCCCAGCGGCCGGCGGCGTCGGCCATGGCGGGGCCGCGGCGGGCGGCGAGTGCGACGGCCTCGGTGTAGTAGCGCGGTACGTAGTCCCGGACCAGGTCGGCCTGTTCGGGCTGCCAGAAGCCCTGGGCGGTGGCGGTGAAGAGGTAGTTGGAGAGGTCGTCGGAGGCGAACATGGCCTCCCAGGCGCGGGCCTTGGCCTCGGTGTCCGGCAGGGCGGCGCGGCAGCGGGCGGCGCCCTCCTGGCCGGTGGCGCTCGGGTCGTTCGCCAGTTCGGCGGCGATGGCGGCCTCGTCGGTGGCGCCGAGGACGGCGAGCCGGGTGAGGATGCGCCAGCGCAGCTCGGGGTCGAGTTCGGGTCCGCCGGGCACGGTGCCGTCGGCGAGCCAGGCGGCGATGGTGTCGGGGTGGGCGGCGGTGGCGATGCGGTGGCGTACGGCGATCAGACGCAGGCCGGGGTGGTCGCCGTCCTCGGTGCGGCGGATGAGGTCGCGGCAGAGGTCGGCCAGGGTGTTGAGGGCGGCGGGCCGCTGCTCGGGGGTGGCGTAGCGGTCGGCGATCTGGCCGGCGGCGAAGGCGAGGACGCCGTCGACGAGGGCGAGGTCGGTTTCGTGCGGGAGGTGGGTGCGGGCGATGTCGAGGTAGGTGGCGGCGGGGAGTTCGCCGTCGCGGACGGCGTCCCTGAGGGCGTTCCAGACGACGGCGCGGGTGAGCGGGTCGGGCAGGCCGGACAGGCTCTCGCGGATGGTCCGGAAGGAGTCGGGGTCGAAGCGGATCTTGGCGTAGCTCAGGTCGCCGTCGTTGAGCACGACCAGGGCGGGGAGTTTGCCGATGGGCCGGGGTTCGGCCTGGGGGACGTCGATGCCGAGGCGTTCGCGCGGGGTGAGGCGGCCCTCGTCGCCCGGGCTCTGGTCGTAGAGGCCGACGGCGATGCGGTGGGGGCGCTCGCCGGTGCGGTGGACGGTGAGGGCGCGGTTGCCGTTGTCGCCGGTGACGCTCGGGACGAGGGTGTCGACGCCGGTGGTGCGCAGCCAGGCGTCGGCCCAGGCGTGCACGTCGCGGTCGGTGGCGGCGGCGAGGGAGTCGATGAAGTCGGCGAGGGAGGCGTTGGCGAACTTGTGGCGCTCGAAGTGGATGTTGATGCCGGCCAGGAAGTCCTTTTCGCCGAGCCAGGCGACGAGCTGGCGCAGGGCGGAGGCGCCCTTGGCGTAGGAGATGCCGTCGAAGTTGAGCAGGGCGGAGGCGGTGTCCTGGACGTTCTCGGGGGCGACGGGGTGGGTGGAGGGTCGCTGGTCGGCGTCGTAGCCCCAGGCCTTGCGGGTGACGCCGAAGTCGGTCCAGGTGTCGGCGAAGCGGGTGGCCTCGGCGGTGGTCTGGTAGCCCATGTACTCGGCGAAGGACTCGTTCAGCCAGATGTCGTCCCACCAGCGCAGGGTGACGAGGTCGCCGAACCACATGTGGGCCATCTCGTGGGCGATGACCATGGCGCGGGTCTGGCGCTGGGTGTCGGTGACGGCGGAGCGGAAGACGAACTCGTCGCGGAAGGTGACCAGGCCGGGGTTCTCCATGGCGCCGGCGTTGAACTCGGGGACGAAGGCCTGGTCGTAGGAGTCGAAGGGGTAGGGCTCGTCGAACTTCTCGTGGTAGCGGTCGAAGCAGGCCCGGGTGACGTCGAGGAGTTCGTCGGCGTCGGCGTCCAGGTGCGGGGCGAGCGAGCGGCGGCAGTGGATGCCGAAGGGCAGGCCGCGGTGCTCGGTGCGCACGGAGTGCCAGGGACCGGCGGCGACGGCGACGAGGTAGGTGGAGATGAGCGGGGTGGTGGCGGCCTTCCAGTGGCCGTCGCCGGTGTGCTCGGTGACGCCGTTGGCGAGGACGGTCCAGCCCTCGGGGGCGGTCACGGCGAGGTCGAAGACGGCCTTGAGGTCGGGCTGGTCGAAGGCGGCGTAGACGCGCTGGACGTCGTCCAGGAAGAGCTGGGTGTAGACGTAGGTCTCGCCGTCGGAGGGGTCGGTGAAGCGGTGCATGCCCTCGCCGGTGCGGGAGTAGCGCATGGCGGCGTCGACGCGCAGTTCGTGTTCGCCGGGGGTGAGGTTCTTCAGCGCCAGCCGGTTCTCGTCGAGCGCGGCCGGGTCCAGGGGCTGTCCGTCCAGGGTGACGGAGCGCAGCTCCGCGGGCTTGACCTCGACGAAGGTGTCCGTGCCGTCCGTGTCGCCGCGGACGGTGAACCGGATCACGGTCCGGGAGTCGAAGGTCTCGTCCCCACGGGTCAGATCGAGGTCGATCGCGTAGTGGTGGACGTCGAGGAGCCGGGAACGGGTCTGCGCTTCGTCGCGCGTCAGTACGGACATGCACGACATGCTGCCTGATGCGGTGGGCAGGGCACAGAGGCGGTTCGGTACGTACGGTATGTCCGGTCCGCCGTGCCGGCCGCGCGTCCGCGTCGCACTCCCCCGGCGTGCGCCCCCGTGGGCGGGGGCGCGTCCGGTCTCAGTCGGTGGCCGGTGTGCCGCCGGCGGCGCTGCTCTCCGCGATCCGCTCGTGGTGGTGGATCACCTCGGCGACGATGAAGTTCAGGAACTTCTCGGCGAACGCCGGGTCGAGCTTGGCGCTCTCGGCAAGGGTGCGCAGCCGGGCGATCTGCTGGGCCTCGCGGGCCGGATCGGCGGGCGGCAGCTGGTGGCGGGCCTTGAGGTGGCCGACCTGCTGGGTGCACTTGAAGCGCTCGGCGAGCATGTGGACGACGGCCGCGTCGATGTTGTCGATGCTGTCCCGCAGCCGGGCCAGCTCCTCGCGGACGGCGGGTTCGACGGCACCGGTACCGGTGTTGCTGGTGGTCATGGGCGCCCACCCTACGGGCGCCGGCCCGCCCGTCGCAGACCGTCTCAGGCGGTGAACGCCGTAGGGTCGCCGTAGGGCTGCTCGTACAGTGGGGGCAGGGTTCAGGAGGCAGGGTTCAGGCGTCTTGGGGGTCGGACGTGGCGAACGGCGGACCGGTCGAGCACGGGTTCCCGCACCTGGAGACGGTGCGGGAGGCGGTCACGGCGCTGTACCGGCGGCTGTCGTACGACACCGTCCGGACGTTCGCGGCCAGTGTGGCCCCGGTGGACGTGGCGTTCTGCGACACGGACGACCTGTACCTCGGCACGCAGCGGGTGGCGCACGAGCTGGTGCGGCACTACCGGCTGCCCGACGCCCGCATGATCGTCTCCTTCCGCGAGATGACGCACGCGGCGAACGTGGAACTCACGGCGGGCCCGGAGTACTTCATCGAGCTGAACGACCGCTTCCGCACCCATCGCCGGGACATCGGCGCGGCCCTCGCGCACGAGGTGATGCACGTCTACCTGCACCGTCTCGACCTGGCCTTCCCCTCCACCCGGGACAACGAGATCCTCACCGACACGGCGACGACGTACCTGGGCGCGGGCTGGCTGCTCCTGGACGCCTACCGGGAGGACTCGGCGACCTCGCAGAAGCTGGGGTACCTGACCCCGGAGGAGTTCGGCTACGTCCTGGCCAAGCGGGCGCTGGTGTTCGGCGAGGACCCGTCGGTGTGGTTCACCAGCCCGCAGGCCTACACGGCGTACGGCAAGGGGCTGGCCCGGGCGCGCCGGGACGAGCAGCAGCCGCCGCTGACCGCGGCCGGCTGGGCGGGCCGCCGCCGCTACGCCCGGGACCGCCGCCACGCGCAGGACCCGCACGCCGCCGGGGCGGCGGTGGTCGGCGATCCCTACTCCTTCACCGCTCAGCCGCCCGGGCAGCTCCGGGTGTCTTTTCCCTGCCCGACCTGCCACCAGCGGATCCGGGTGCCGGTGCGGGGGCGGGTCCGGGCGCGGTGCGGGCTGTGCCGGACGGTGCTGGAGTGCGACACGTAACTCGCGGCGCGGGTGGCGGGGGCGCTGCTTCAATGCCCTTATGACACAGGCCATCGAAGAACCGTGGGGCATCAGCGTGTTCGGCTCGGGCACGGTGCGGGCCGAGCCGTCGCTCGCTCGGGTGCGGCCGGCGGTGGACGTGCTGGAACCGTCGCCGGAGCAGGCCTTCCAGCGGGCCGGCGAGGCGGTGGCCCGGCTGCGGGAGGTGCTGCGGCGGCACGGTGTGCCGGACGGCGCGGTGTCGGGTTCCCGGCTGGGCCTCAGCTCGGAGTACGACGCCCACGCCCGTGGCCGGACGCTGCTCGGCTACCGGTGCCAGGCCTCGTACGCGGTGGAGACCGGGGCGCTGGACGACCTGGAGCGGCTGATCGCGGACGTGGTCGACGCGGGGGCGCACCGGATCGACGGCGTGGAGTTCGACGTGCGCGACCGGCCGGCGCTGCTCGACGAGGCACGGCGCCGGGCGGTGGCCGCGGCCCGCCGCAAGGCCCAGGTGTACGCGGAGGCGGCGGACGCGCGGCTGGGGCCGGTGCTGCACATCCAGGACGTGGAGTCGGAGCCCGTCGCCGCGTTCCGTGCCGCCGCGGGCGGCGGCCCGCCCGGCGCACTGGCTCCGGGCGCGGTGGAGGTGTCCGCCCGGGTCGTGCTGGGCTTCTCCCTGCGGCACTGACCGCCGGTCCCGGGCGCCGTCAGGAGGGCCGCGCGATGCCCTGGGCGCGTGCGGCCGCCAGCCACTGGGGGAACTCGCCCACCAGCCGGTCGTACAGCTCGGCGTCGGTCACCTTCCGCGGGTCGCGGCCCGCGTGGAAGAACCCGGCGTTGTCGATCACCCGCTTGCCGGGCACCGCGAGTTCGTCCAGCTTGCGCAGGTACTCGAACTGGCGGCTGTCCGGGTCGCCGAAGCCGACGAACTGCCAGAACAGCGGCAGCGGCGCCGCCTTGCACAGGTAGCGCTCGGCGGCGAGCCGGTTGATCGGGCCGCCGTCGGTCTGGAAGACGACCAGGGCGGGGTGGCGGGCGCCGCTGTCCAGGTAGTGGTCGATGACGGCGTCCATGGCCAGGTGGTAGCTGGTCTTGCCCATGTGCCCGAGACCGGCCACGATCCGCTCGATCCGGCCCTGGTGGTCGGCGAGGGCGATCTCGGTGACGGCGTCGACGTCGGTGGAGAAGAACACCACCGGCACGGTGCCGTCGTCGTCGAGGTGGGCGGACAGGCTCAGCACCCGGTCGGCGAGCGCCTGCACGCTGCCGTCCTTGTAGTACGGCTTCATGGAGCCGGAGTAGTCGACGACGAGGTAGACCGCTGCCCGGGTCCCCTCCATGCCGTGCTTGGTGAGCGACACCCCGGCGGTCTTGTACAGGTCGACCAGCGCGGGCGCCGTCTCCCGCACCTTGGTGAGACTGATCGCGGCCATGCGGACTCCCCCGTCACCCCTGCCTTGCGGCATCCGGGTGCCGAGGCTACGGCACGGCGCACCCCCGCCGCTCGGCCGGTCCCCCGGCATTCGCTATTTTGTTCGCCGCCGACCCCACCGGCTCACCGTCCGCCCGTCCCGAGGAGCCGGCTCCGTGGATTCCGAGTCCACCGCCACCACCTGCTACCGCCATCCCGCGGTGGAGTGCCACGTCCGCTGCACCCGCTGCGAGCGGTACATCTGCCCGGACTGCATGCGTGAGGCGCCCGTCGGCCACCAGTGTCCGGAGTGCGTGAAGGAGGGGGCGCGGTCGGTCCGGCAGGCCCGGACCCTGGTCGGGGGCCGGATCTCGGCGACGCCCGTGGTGACGTACGCGCTGTTCGCGCTCACCGTGCTCGCCTACCTGGCGGAGCTGGTGCGGCCGGGGCTGGTGGACCGGTTCGCCATGGTGGGTTCGCGGCTGGTCGGGCCGGACGGCACCCCCCTGCCCGGCGGTGACGGCCTGTTCCTGGGCTCCGGGCCGCCCCGGGTGGAGGGTGTGGCCGGGGGCGAGTGGGAGCGGCTGCTCACCAGCGCCTTCCTGCACCAGTCGCCCTTCGAGGGCACGTTCGGGATCCTGCACCTCGCGATGAACATGGTCGTGCTGTGGCAGTTGGGGCGGGTGGTGGAACTGATGCTCGGCCGGGTTCGTTTCCTCGTTCTGTACCTGCTGTCGGCGCTCGGCGGTTCCGTCCTGGAGCTGGTGCTCGCCGATCCCGGGCAGGTCTCGGTCGGCGCGTCCGGGGCCGTCTTCGGGGTGGGGGCCGCGTACTACGTGCTGCACCGCAGGCTGGGCGCCGCGCGGGGGCGGGTCAGCCGTTTCATGGCCTGGCTGCTGCTGTGGCTGGTGGTGTCCGCCTGGTTCACCTCGTGGCAGGGTCATCTCGGCGGCCTGCTGGCGGGCGGTGCGCTGGCCCTCGCGTACGCGTACGCACCCCGCGGCGGACGCCGGGTGGCGGTGCAGGCCGGGGCGGGGGCCGGGCTGGTGGTACTGCTGGCGGTGACGGCGGCGGTGAAGGTGTCGGAACTGACCGGCGGAAGTGTTCCCCTATGAGAGGTGTCCCCCAATGAAACGTGCCGGAGTGCTGCTCCTCGGGGCGCTTCCCGTGATCGCCGCGGGCGTGTATCTCGCCGTGCCGGACGACTCGGCGGATTCGGCGGACACCTCGGCCGCCTCGTCGTCGTCCTCGGCCACCGCCCCGTCGACCCGCGACGACGCCAAGGACCGGGCCGAGAAGGAGCGGGAGGCGGACGACGCGCTGATCGCGGACCTGCCGCCGGGGCTCGCCGCACCGGCGAAGAAGGAGCTGGCCCAGCAGTTGGTGTCGAGCGCGGAGAACTCGACCACGAAGTGGCGCACCGCCTACGGCAGCATCGAGGACGTCGGCGACGGCGACGGGTACACGGCGGGCATCATCGGTTTCTGCACCGGCACCCACGACCTGCTCACCCTGGTCGAGCGCTACACCGAGGCCCACCCGGACAACGGCCTGGCCGGCTATCTGCCCGCCCTGCGCGAGGTGGACGGCAGTGACTCCCACGAGGGCCTGGACCCGGGCTTCACGGCGGCCTGGAAGGCGGAGGCGCAGGTCCCGGCGTTCCGCGCGGCCCAGGAGGAGGAGCGCGACCGGGTCTACTTCGAACCGGCGGTGCGGCTGGCCAAGCTGGACGGCCTGGGCACGCTGGGCCAGTTCGTCTACTACGACGCGATGGTCTTCCACGGCCCCGACACCGACGCCGAGGGCTTCTACGGGCTGCGCGAGCGGGCCATGGCCAAGGCGAGGACGCCGGGGCAGGGCGGCTCGGAGAAGGCCTACCTGGACACCTTCCTGGACGTCCGCGAGCAGGCCATGCGGGCCAAGCGCCCGGGCATCGACACCTCCCGCGTCGACACGGCCCAGCGCCGGTTCCTGGCGGCCGGGAACCTGAAGCTGTCGACGCCGCTGGTGTGGGAGATGTACGGGGACACCTACCGGGTGCCCTGAGCATGCGACGGCGCCTGCCCTTGGTCCGGTCGGGGACGGGGCAGGCGCCATCAGTGTTCCGCACGCCTTTGTGCGGGACGTTCTTCGGTTGTCCGTCCGTCAGGACGGTTGTCCGCCCCTCGGGACGGTCGTTCCGTCCGTCAGACCGCGAGGGAGCGGTCGGTCGGGCGGATCGGGGCCGGCAGGTCGCTGGCCCCGGTCAGGAAGCGGTCGGCGCCGCGCGCGGCCGAGCGGCCCTCGGCGATCGCCCAGACGATGAGCGACTGGCCGCGGCCGGCGTCACCGGCGACGAACACACCCGGCACGTTGGTCTGGAAGTCGGCGTCCCGGGCGATGTTACCCCGTTCGTCGAGCGCCAGGCCGAACTGGTCGACCAGACCGTTCTCCTTGTCGGTGCCGGTGAAGCCCATGGCGAGGGTGACCAGCTGGGCCGGGATCTTCCGCTCGGTGCCCGGCTTCGGGGTGAGTTTGCCGTCGGCGAACTCGACCTCGCTCATGTGCAGCCACTGGACGTTGCCGTCCTCGTCGCCCTCGAAGTGGGTGGTGGAGACGGCGTAGACCCGCTCGCCGCCCTCCTCGTGGGCGCTGGTGACCTTGTACAGCATCGGGAAGGTCGGCCACGGCTGGCGCACCGCGTCCCGCTCCTCGCCCGGGCGGGGCATGATCTCCAGCTGGGTGACGGAGGCCGCGCCCTGGCGGTGGGCGGTGCCCACGCAGTCGGCGCCGGTGTCGCCGCCGCCGATGACGACGACGTGCTTGCCCTCGGCCGTGATCGGGGGCGCCACGTAGTCGCCCTCCTGGACCTTGTTGGCCAGCGGCAGGTACTCCATCGCCTGGTGGATGCCGTTCAGCTCGCGGCCGGGGACCGGCAGGTCGCGGGCGGTGGTGGAGCCGGCGGCGACGACGACGGCGTCGTAGCGCTTCTTGAGGCTGGTGGCCGTCAGGTCGCGGCCGATCTCGACGCCGGTGCGGAAGCGGGTGCCCTCGGCGCGCATCTGCTCTATGCGGCGGTTGATGTGCCGCTTCTCCATCTTGAACTCGGGGATGCCGTACCGGAGGAGGCCTCCGATGCGGTCCGCGCGCTCGTAGACGGCGACGGTGTGACCGGCCCGGGTGAGCTGCTGGGCGGCGGCGAGCCCCGCCGGGCCCGAGCCGATGACGGCGACGGTCTTGCCGGACAGGCGCTCGGGGATGCGCGGGGCGACGTCCCCGGTCTCCCACGCCTTGTCGATGATGGAGACCTCGACGTTCTTGATGGTGACCGGCGGCTGGTTGATGCCGAGCACGCACGCCGACTCGCACGGGGCCGGGCACAGGCGGCCGGTGAACTCCGGGAAGTTGTTGGTGGCGTGCAGGCGCTCGGACGCCGCCGACCAGTCCTCGCGGTAGGCGTAGTCGTTCCACTCGGGGATCAGGTTCCCGAGCGGGCAGCCGTTGTGGCAGAACGGGATGCCGCAGTCCATGCAGCGGCTGGCCTGCTTGCTGATGATCGGCAGCAGGGAGCCGGGGACGTAGACCTCGTTCCAGTCCTTGACGCGCTCGTCGACGGGACGGGTCCTGGCGACCTCGCGTCCGTGGTTGAGAAAGCCCTTGGGATCAGCCATTGGTCGCCGCCTCCATCATCTTCTCGGTGGTCTCGGTCTCGGAGAGACCGGCTCGCTCGGCGGCGTCCTTGGCGGCGAGCACTGCCTGGTACGTGCTGGGGATGATCTTGCTGAAGCGCTCCACGGCGACGGGCCAGTCGGCGAGCAGCTTCCCGGCGACGGTGGACCCGGTCTCCTCGGCGTGGCGGCGCACCACGTCGTGCAGCCACTCCCGGTCGGCGTCGTCCAGGGCGCGGACCGCGTCGACGTTTCCGACGTTGACGTTGTCGCGGTCGAGGTCGACGACGTAGGCGATGCCGCCGGACATGCCGGCCGCGAAGTTGCGCCCGGTCTCGCCGAGGACGACCGCGTGGCCGCCGGTCATGTACTCGCAGCCGTGGTCGCCGACGCCCTCGGAGACGACCAGCGCGCCGGAGTTGCGGACGCAGAAGCGCTCGCCGACCTTGCCGCGCAGGAACATCTCGCCGCCGGTGGCGCCGTAGCCGATGGTGTTGCCGGCGATGGTGGAGTACTCGGCGAGGTGGTCGGCGCCCCGGTCGGGGCGGACGACGATCCGGCCGCCGGACAGGCCCTTGCCGACGTAGTCGTTGGCGTCGCCCTCCAGGCGCAGCGTGACGCCGCGCGGGACGAAGGCGCCGAAGGACTGGCCGGCGGAGCCGGTGAAGGTGATGTCGACGGTGTCGTCGGGCAGGCCGGCGCCGCCGAACTTCTTGGTGACCTCGTGGCCGAGCATGGTGCCGACCGTGCGGTTGATGTTGCGGATCGCGACCTGGGCGCGCACCGGGGCGGCCTGGGTGGCGTCCGCGGCGGCCAGCGCGTCGGAGGCGAGCTTGATCAGCTGGTTGTCCAGCGCCTTCTCCAGGCCGTGGTCCTGGACGACGGCCTGGTGGCGCACCGCGCCCTCGGCCAGCGCGGGCACGTGGAACAGCGGCTCGAGGTCGAGGCCCTGTGCCTTCCAGTGGTCGACCGCGCGGGTCACGTCGAGGGTCTCGGCGTGGCCGACGGCCTCCTCGATGGAGCGGTAGCCCAGCTCGGCGAGGATCTCGCGGACCTCCTCGGCGATGAACCGGAAGAAGTTCACGATGTACTCGGCCTTGCCGGAGAAGCGCTCCCTGAGGACCGGGTTCTGGGTGGCGATGCCGACCGGGCAGGTGTCCAGGTGGCAGACGCGCATCATGACGCAGCCGGAGACGACGAGCGGCGCGGTGGCGAAACCGAACTCCTCGGCGCCGAGCAGCGCGGCGATGACGACGTCGCGGCCGGTCTTGAGCTGGCCGTCGGTCTGGACGACGATGCGGTCGCGCAGGCCGTTGAGCAGCAGGGTCTGCTGGGTCTCGGCGAGGCCCAGCTCCCAGGGGCCGCCCGCGTGCTTGAGGCTCGTCAGGGGCGAGGCGCCCGTGCCGCCGTCGTGGCCGGAGATCAGCACCACGTCCGCGTGCGCCTTGGACACGCCTGCCGCGACCGTGCCGACGCCGACCTCGGAGACCAGCTTGACGTGGATCCGCGCCTGCGGGTTCGCGTTCTTCAGGTCGTGGATCAGCTGGGCCAGGTCCTCGATGGAGTAGATGTCGTGGTGCGGCGGCGGGGAGATCAGGCCGACGCCGGGGGTGCTGTGCCGGGTCCTGGCGACCCAGGGGTACACCTTGTGGCCGGGCAGCTGGCCGCCCTCGCCGGGCTTGGCGCCCTGGGCCATCTTGATCTGGATGTCGTCGGCGTTGACCAGGTACTCGCTGGTGACGCCGAAGCGGCCGGAGGCGACCTGCTTGATGCTGGACCGGCGCGCCGGGTCGTACAGGCGCTCCGGGTCCTCGCCGCCCTCACCGGTGTTGGACTTGCCGCCCAGCTGGTTCATGGCGATGGCGAGGGTCTCGTGCGCCTCCTGGGAGATGGAGCCGTACGACATGGCGCCGGTGGAGAAGCGCTTGACGATCTCGGAGACCGGCTCGACCTCGTCGAGGGGGACCGGCTGCCGGCCGTCGACGCCGCTCTTGAAGCCGAACAGGCCGCGCAGCGTCATCAGCCGCTCGGACTGTTCGTTCACCCGCTCGGTGTACTTCTTGAAGATGTCGTACGTGCCGGAGCGCGTGGAGTGCTGGAGGCGGAAGACCGTCT
Organism: Streptomyces sp. NPDC018026; assembly: GCF_044327745.1. Classification (NCBI taxonomy): domain Bacteria; kingdom Bacillati; phylum Actinomycetota; class Actinomycetes; order Kitasatosporales; family Streptomycetaceae; genus Streptomyces; species Streptomyces sp. NPDC018026. The sequence goes on along the minus strand of NZ_JBIRFY010000015.1, from coordinate 158,031 downwards.
CCGGGTCGAACAGGTGCGGTTCGCCCTCGCGGCGCCACTGGTACTCGCCGCCGATGTCCAGGGCGCGGTGGGCCGGCGCGATGCCGCTGGCCGGGTAGGCCTTGGCGTGGCGGGCGGCGACCTCCTTGGCGACGACGTCGATGCCGACGCCGCCGATCTTGGTGGCGGTGCCGTTGAAGTACTTGGCGACGAATTCCTCGTCCAGGCCGACGGCCTCGAAGACCTGGGCGCCGCGGTAGGAGGCGACGGTGGAGATGCCCATCTTGGACATGACCTTCAGGACGCCCTTGCCGAGGGCGTAGATCAGGTTGCGGATGGCCTGCTCGGGCTCGCCGTCGTCGGTCCGCAGGAAGGTGCCGGCCCGGACCAGGTCCTCGACGGACTCCATCGCCAGGTACGGGTTGACGGCGGCGGCGCCGAAGCCGATGAGCAGGGCGACGTGGTGGACCTCGCGGACGTCGCCGGCCTCGACCAGCAGGCCCACCTCGGTGCGCTGCTTGGTGCGGATGAGGTGGTGGTGGACGGCGGCGGTGAGCAGCAGCGAGGGGATCGGCGCGTGCTCGGCGTCCGAGTGGCGGTCGGACAGGACGATCAGCCGGGCGCCGTTCTCGATGGCGGCGTCGGCCTCGGCGCAGATCTCCTCGATGCGCGCGGCCAGCGCGTCGCCGCCGCCGTGCACCCGGTAGAGACCGGAGAGGGTGGCGGCCTTGAAGCCGGGCATGTCGCCGTCGGCGTTGATGTGGATGAGCTTGGCCAGCTCGTCGTTGTCGATCACCGGGAAGGGCAGCAGGACGCTGCGGCACGAGGCGGCCGTCGGGTCGAGCAGGTTGCCCTGGGGGCCGAGCGAGGAGCGCAGCGAGGTGACCAGTTCCTCGCGGATGGCGTCCAGCGGCGGGTTGGTGACCTGGGCGAAGAGCTGGGTGAAGTAGTCGAAGAGCAGCCGGGGCCGCTCGGAGAGCGCGGCGATGGGCGAGTCGGTGCCCATGGAGCCGATCGGCTCGGCGCCCGCCTTGGCCATCGGCGCGAGGATGACGCGCAGCTCCTCCTCGGTGTACCCGAAGGTCTGCTGGCGGCGGGTGACCGAGGCGTGGGTGTGCACGATGTGCTCGCGCTCGGGCAGGTCGGACAGCTCGATCTCGCCGGCTTCCAGCCACTCGCCGTACGGCTGCTCGCCGGCGAGCTGGGCCTTGATCTCGTCGTCCTCGATGATGCGGTGCTCGGCGGTGTCCACGAGGAACATGCGGCCGGGCTGGAGGCGGCCCTTGCGGACGACCTTGGCGGGGTCGATGTCGAGGACGCCGACCTCGGAGCCGAGGACGACGAGGCCGTCGTCGGTGACCCAGTAGCGGCCGGGGCGCAGACCGTTGCGGTCGAGGACCGCGCCGACCTGGGTGCCGTCGGTGAAGGTGACGCAGGCGGGACCGTCCCAGGGCTCCATCATCGTGGAGTGGAACTGGTAGAAGGCGCGCCGGTCCGCGTCCATGGAGGCGTGGTTCTCCCACGCCTCGGGGATCATCATCAGCACGGAGTGCGGCAGCGAGCGCCCGCCGAGGTGAAGCAGCTCCAGGACCTCGTCGAAGGAGGCGGAGTCCGAGGCGTCCGGCGTACAGATCGGGAAGATCCGCTCCAGGTCCGCGGACGAGCCGAACAGGTTCGACGCCAGCTGGGACTCGCGGGCGCGCATCCAGTTGCGGTTGCCCTTGACCGTGTTGATCTCGCCGTTGTGCGCGACGAAGCGGTACGGGTGGGCGAGCGGCCACGACGGGAAGGTGTTGGTGGAGAACCGGGAGTGCACGAGCGCGATCGCGGAGGCGAAGCGGCGGTCGGACAGGTCCGGGAAGAACGGCTCCAGCTGGCCGGTGGTCAGCATGCCCTTGTAGACGATGGTCCGCGCGGACAGCGACGGGAAGTAGACACCGGCCTCGCGCTCGGCGCGCTTGCGCAGCGCGAAGGCGTGGCGGTCCAGGGCGATGCCCCGCGAGGCGCCGTCGCTCACGAAGACCTGGCGGAAGACCGGCATCGTGGAGCGGGCGGTGGCGCCCAGCATCTGCGGGGCGACCGGGACCTCGCGCCAGCCGAGGACGGTGAGGCCCTCCTCGTCGGCGATCGTCTCGATGCGCGAGACGGCGTCCTCGGTGCCGTCGACCGGCAGGAAGGCGATGCCGACGGCGTACGCCCCGGCCTCCGGCAGCTCGAATCCGGCCACCTCGCGGAAGAACGCGTCGGGCACCTGGGAGAGGATGCCGGCGCCGTCGCCCGAGTCGGGCTCGGAGCCGGTGGCGCCGCGGTGTTCCAGGTTGCGCAGCACGGTGAGCGCCTGGTCGACCAGGGTGTGGGACGCCTCGCCGGTGAGGGTGGCGACGAAACCGACGCCGCACGCGTCGTGTTCGTTGCGGGGGTCGTACATACCCTGCGCGGCAGGGCGAGCATCCATGAAGGACCAGTTCTGGCCACTCTCGGAGTGCTGGGACGGCTGGCGCGGCGTACGCATCGGCTCTCCCGTCGTCGTCATCTGGCATGTGGCAAGTGCCGAGGGACGACGTTGGCCCTCTGCGGTGGGTGCATCAGTGGCTGAAAAATTTGGTGCAGGTTACATGATGGATTGGTTCTCGGTAAACGGGACAATCCGTTCCAGCATGCGGACACCGACGGGGTGCGGTGGGGGTTCCGCACCTGCGGTGGAAGCTATGGAGACCGAGGCGAACAGATCGATGTCCGTCGGTCCGAGGGAGCGGAAGGGGCGCCGTCGCCCGCTCCGCGCATGCACGCCGGGCTTCATTGCCCGCAGCGCTTACGGCTCATGCCCGGAGATTACGCGCTCGAAACCAGCGAGTAACGGGTACTTATGCGGCCCATCGCATAAGCACGAGCCGGACTATCCTACGGCCGTTCCGAACAGGCTGCCCAGGAGATACGTCACACCGGCCGCCGCGCCGCCGAGGGCGAGCTGCCGCAGGCCGCTGTACCACCAGCTGCGGGCCGTGACCTTGGCGACCACCGCGCCGCACAGGAACAGCCCGGCCAGCGCGAGCAGCACGGCGGGCCACAGCGCACTGGCGCCGAGCAGGAACGGCAGGACGGGGAGCAGGGCGCCCAGCGCGAAGGATCCGAACGAGGACACGGCCGCGACCGTCGGCGAGGGCAGGTCGGAGGGGTCGATGCCCAGCTCCTCGCGGGCGTGTATCTCCAGCGCCTGCTCGGGGTCGCTGGACAGCTGGCGGGCCACCTCGCGGGCGAGCTCCGGCTCGACGCCGCGCGCCTGGTAGAGGGCGGCCAGCTCGGCCTCCTCGTCCGCGGGGTGCTTGCGCAGCTCGCGGCGCTCCACGTCCAGCTCGGCCTCGACCAGCTCGCGCTGGGAGGCGACGGAGGTGTACTCGCCCGCGGCCATGGAGAAGGCACCGGCGGCCAGTCCGGCGAGCCCGCTGATCACCACGGTCTGCTGGCTCGCGGTACCGCCGGCGACGCCGGTCATGAGGGCGAGGTTGGAGACCAGTCCGTCCATCGCGCCGAAGACGGCGGGGCGCAGCCAGCCGCCGTTCACGTCGCGGTGGGTGTGGTTGTCGCGGTGCGCCTCGTGCAGCGCCGCCTCGGTCTCGATGATGGCCATGCGGGTTCCCCCGGGAAGCTAGTTTGGACTCATTCCACTTTTTAACAACACCCAATCTACGCCGATCATTTCCGTCCTGCCAGCAAGGAAAGGCTGGGCTTACCTGCGGTTTTATCCCTCCACACTCATCCGTGATCTTGCCCGCTCATATGTCGACCGGGTGACACCGGCCCCGGTTCGGCTGCGGTGCGCACCGCACCGGGGACAGATGTGCAAAGGGAGAGGAGAGGCCGCATGGCATCCACCGCCTGCATTCCCCCGGCCCCCGCGCCGCAGGACGCCGTCGGGCTCCGCGACCGGGCCCGGGGCGCGCTGCTCGGGCTGGCCGTCGGGGACGCCCTCGGGGCACCGGCCGAGAACATGAAGCCCTCCGAGATCCGCGCCCGCTGGGGCCGCATCACGGGGTACGTGGCCGACCGGCCCGCCGGGACCGACGACACGGAGTACGCGATCTTCTCGGGCCTGCTGCTGGCCCGGCACGGCGGCGCGCTCACCCAGGCCCATGTGGAGGCGGCGTGGCACGAGTGGATCGCGGACCGGGAGGAGGGCCCGTTCCGGGGCGCGGGCTTCAGTGAACGCGGCACCCTGGAGAACCTGCGCCGGGGCCTGGCCGCCCCGATCTCCGCCCAGCACCGGCACGCCTGGAGCGACGGACTGGCCATGCGGGCCGCGCCGCACGGCGTGTTCGCGGCCGGACGGCCCGCCGAGGCGGCCCGGCTGGCGGCGATCGACGGCTCGGTCAGCCACGAGGGCGAGGGCATCTACGGCGGCCAGGCGGTGGCGGCGGGCGTCGCGGCGGCGATGGCCGGGGCGTCGACCGTCGCGGTAGTGGCCTCCGCCCTGGCCGTCGTCCCGGACGACTCCTGGACGGCGCGCTGTCTGCGCCGCGCGCTGACGGCGGCCCACCGCGGCGAGCGCGCGGTGCGTTCCGCGGTGGTCATCGGCGGCTACCCGTGGACCGACCTGGCCCCCGAGGCGGTCGCCCTCGCCTTCGGCGCGTACGCGGCGGCCGACGGCGACTTCACGGACTCCGTGCTGACGGCCGTCAACATGGGCCGCGACGCCGACACCACCGCCGCGGTGGCCGGCGCCCTGGCCGGCGCGACCCGGGGCGTCCACGCCATCCCGGCCGACTGGGCCGGCGCCATCGGCCCGGCCCGCGGCTCCTGCCTGCCGACGATGGCCGGACACCACGTCCTGGAGGTGGCGGACCTGCTGACCCGGGCGTCCTGCCCGGCGCCACCGGCCCCGGAACGGGCACCGGGCGGGACCACGCAGCGGTCCCCCCGCACGCCGCACCGGTCGGCGCCCGACCCGGAGCACATGACGCCGGGCACGCGGGCCCTGCCACCGGGCGCGGAGCGAACGCCGCCGCACACCGAAACCGCACCACCGGACCCGGAACGGGCACCCCGCACCCCGACGCGAGTGGCGTCCGCCCCGGACCGCGTGCCGCCCGGCACGCAACCCCTGCCACGAGACGCCGGGCGGGCCTCGCCCACGGCAGCGGCAGCGGCAGCGGCAGCGGCGCCATCGGACGCGGAACGAGCACCCCGGAACACGGGACGCGTGGCGTCCGCCGACACCGGCCCCGGCGGTGGTCGGCCGCCGTCCGGCCCGGCCGCGCACGTACCCGTCCCGGACGCCCACGCGGCGGAGGTGGGACCGTGAGCCGGGCTCGTGGTGCGGTCGGGGCGACGGGGACCACGGCGTACGTCGAAGGGCCCGGTGTCCCGGCGGTGAGCGGGTCCAGTGGGAGCGGGCTCCGGCCGGGGACCGAACCGGGGACGGCCGCGGCCTCCCGCGGGGTGCCGCTCTGCGACCGCGTCGAGGGGCTCCTCCTGGGGCTCGCCGCGGGAGACGCCGCCGGCTGGCCCGCCGCCCGGCACCGGGCCGCCCGCATGCCGCAGTGGACCCGGCGGCTCACCCGCGAACTGGACACCTTCGCCGAACAGAACGCGACCACCACCCTCCCCGTCCCGATCGCCCTGAACCAGCCCCCGGAGCCGCTGCGCCTCGGCCCCTCGGACGACGCCGAGTGGGCGGCGTTCGCCGCGGAGGCCCTCCTGCGGGCAGGCGACGACAGCGTGCTCGGGGACCTGAGCCGGGACCGCCGGATGCGCGCCGCGATCGACCTGACCTGGAACGCCGTCGCCAGCGAGGTCGCCGCCGCCACGGAGCGCGCCCCGGAGGCCGAGTCCGCGGTGCTGCCGCTGCGCGCCCGCATCTCGGTGCGGGCCGGGCTGGGCAACCTCGCCGCCGGGCTGCGTCCGCCCGCCACCGGCCACGACAACCCGCACTACTTCGACGACGCCGCCTGCGTGCGGGCCTGCGTCCTCGCCGTCGCCCACCCCGGCGCCCCGCGCCTGGCCGCCGACCTCGCCGAGTTCGACGCCCGTTACACCCAGGACGGCGACGGTGTGCACGGCGCGCGGGCCATGGCGGCGGCGGTGGCCCGCGCCCTCGACGGCGCCGACGTGGACGCCTGTGCGACGGCCGCGCTCGCCGAACTCCCCGAGGCGACGGAGATCGGCCGCAACGCCCGCCAGGCCCTGGCCCTCGCGGCGGCCGCCGAGAGCACCTTCGCCCTGGTCCCGCTCCTGGAGCACCGCATCGTCGACCACGTCTACAGCTACGGCATCGCCGCCGCCGAGACCGTCCCGGTCGCCCTCGCCCTGGCCGTCGCCGCCCGGGGCCGCCTCGCGGAAGCCGTCCCGGCGGCGGCCTGCCTGTCCCGGGTCGCGGACTCCGCACCCGCGCTGGCCGGCGCCCTCACCGGCGCGCTCGGCGGCGGCGCGGCGGTCCCCGCCTCCTGGCGGGACGCCTGCCGCACCCTGCCCGGCTGCGTACTGCCCCGGCTCACCGGCACCGACCTGGTCGAACTCGCCGGTCTCCTGCACGCCACGCAACCGTCCCCACCGGAAGGACGAGGCACCACCCCATGACTCCCCCGGCCCAGAACCACAGCACCGCGGCATCCCTCGACGAGCGCGTCACCGGCGCTCTCGTCGGCGCGGCCGTCGGCGACGCGCTCGGCGGTCCCGTCGAGGGCTATTCCCCCGAGCAGATCACCGAACGCCACGGCGGCCGCGTCCACGGCGTCGTCGGTCCCTGGAACGGCGACGCCTGGCGCACCGCCCGGCCCATCGCCCCGTACCACAAGGGCGACGGGCACGTCACCGACGACACCCTGATGACCCACGCGCTGGTGCGGGTCTACGGCACGGTCCGCGACCACCTCGACGCCTACGCGGTCGCGGAGCACCTGGTCCCGGACCTGATCACGAACCCGCGCTGGATCCCGGAACTGGAGGCCGAGGCGCTGCCGCTCCAGCGGATCTTCCTCGCGGAGAAGTGGCTGGTCGCGCGGATCCACTACGGTCACGCGGACCCGCGCGAGGCCGGCACCGGCAACATCGTCAACTGCGGCGCCGCGATGTACATGGCCCCGGTCGGCCTGGTCAACGCGGCGAACCCGGCGGCCGCCTACGCCGAGGCGCTGGACGTCGCGGGCGCGCACCAGTCGTCGTACGGCCGGGAGGCGGCCGGTGTCTTCGCGGCGGCGGTGGCCGCGGCCTGCGCGCCCGGCGCCACCCCCGACTCGGTGGTCGCCGCCTGTCTGTCGCTGGCCAAGGACGGCACCCGGGCCGCGGTCGAGGCCGTGTGCGAGGCGGCCGCACACCACTCGGACTTCGAGTCGGCGCTGGCACCGCTGCGGGCGGCGGTGGCCCCGTACGACACGGTGGGCCCCGACTACCGCGCCCCCTCGCTCGGCGCCCGCCGCCCCTCGCGCCTGCACGCGATCGAGGAACTGCCCGTCGCTCTCGGCATGCTGCTCGTCGCCGGCGGCGACTTCCGGCACGCGGTGCTCGGCGCGGTCAACTACGGCCGCGACTGCGACTCCATCGCCACCATGGCGGGCGCGCTGGCCGGGGCGCTGGGTTCACCGGTCCCGGAGGACTGGGCCAAGACGGTCGCGGAGGCGAGCCGCCTGGACCTGTGGGAACCGGCGGCGGTGCTCACCGCGGTCGCGCGGGAGGTCTTCGCGCGTGACGTACGGCGCCGCCGCGCCCACGAGGAGGCGTTCGCCGCGATCGGGGGCGCCGGATGCTCCGGCTGACCTGGGTCCAGCCCGAGGACCTGGTCGGCCACGAGCTGCGCCAGGCCCGGCTGGACGGCCGCGACGCGTCGGCGGTCGCGGCCCGCTGGCGCGAGGCGGGCGGTGGCGAGGCACCGGCCCGGGCGGGCGCCTCGCCCGGGCCCGCCTCCCCCCGCCTGCGCCGTCTGGCGGAAGACCTGCTGGACGAGTTGGCCGGCCTGCCCAGTCCCCTGGCGGCGGCCGAGCCGACGGAACTCGGCCGGATCAGGGCACTGTGCCCCGACTGGCCCGCCCCGCACCCCGCCGCCCGGGTGCCACCCGAGCGGCTGGAGGCGGCCTGGCTCGGCCGCGCCGTCGGCTGCCTCCTCGGCAAACCCGTCGAGAAGCTCCCCCTCACCGGTATCCGGCAGCTGGGCCGGGCCGCCGGAAACTGGCCCCCGACCGCGTACTTCACCGCCCGGGGCGTCCCTCGCGACCTGCTCACCGCATACCCCTGGAACCGCCGCTCCGCGCCGACCTCGCTGGCCGAGAACATCGACGGCATGCCGGAGGACGACGACCTCAACTACCCGCTCCTGAACCTCCTGCTCCTCCAGCGCCACGGCAGGGCCTTCACCACGGACGACGTGGCCCGCGCCTGGCTCGACGAACTCCCGCCCGGCCGCACCTTCACCGCCGAACGCGTCGCTCTGCGCAACCTCCTCAGCGGCCTGGAACCGCCGCACACCGCCCGCCACCGCAACCCCTTCCGCGAGTGGATCGGCGCCCTGATCCGCGCCGACGTGCACGGCTGGACCAATCCGGGCGACCCGGGTGCCGCCGCCGGGCAGGCGCACCGCGACGCGGTCCTCAGCCACACCGCGGGCGGCGTCCACGCGGCCATGTTCGCGGCGGCCGTCGTCGCCAGCGCCGCCCCCGCCGGCGCACCGGACGTCCACGCCTGTCTGCGCGCCGGACTCGCGGTCGTCCCGCCCGGTTCCCGCCTCGCCGGGGCCGTCCGGCACGCCGTACGGCTGGCGGGCGCGCACGACGACTTCGACACGGTCGTGGACCGGCTCCACGCCGTCCACTCCCCGGCCCACCACTGGGTGCACGCGGTCCCCAACACCGCCCTGATCGCCGCCGCGCTCACCCACGCGGACGGCGACTTCACCGGCTCGGTCTCCCGCGTCGTCTCCGGCGGCTGGGACACCGACTCCAACGGCGCCACCGTCGGCGGCGTCGCCGGGCTGCTCGCCGGTTCCCCCGCCGCGCTGCCCGAGCACTGGACGGCCCCGCTGAAGAACCGCCTCGCCACCTCCGTCGGCGACTTCGACGGCACCGGCTTCGACACCCTCGCCCAGCTCACCCACCGGGAGGCCACCCGCCCATGACCGAGCCCGCCGCCGCTGCCCCCGTCTCCGCTCCCCTGACCGGCCTGCGCGTCCTCGACCTCGCCACCCTCTTCGCGGGACCGCTCGCCGCCACCATGCTCGGCGACTTCGGCGCCGAGGTGATCAAGGTCGAGCACCCCACCCGGCCCGACCCCTCCCGGGGACACGGTCCCTCCAAGGACGGGGTGGGCCTGTGGTGGAAGCTGCTGGGCCGCAACAAGCACACGATCACCCTGGACCTGTCGAAACCCGCCGGGCGCACCACCCTGCTCCGGCTCGCCGCCACCGCCGACGTCGTCGTCGAGAACTTCCGGCCGGGCACCCTGGAGAAGTGGGACCTGGGCTGGGACGAGCTGTCCGCCGTCAACCCGCGCCTGGTCCTCACCCGGGTCACCGGCTTCGGCCAGTTCGGACCGTACGCGCGCCGTCCCGGCTTCGGCACCCTCGCCGAGGCCATGAGCGGTTTCGCCGCGATGACCGGCGAGCCGGACGCGCCGCCGACGCTGCCGCCGTTCGGCCTCGCGGACTCGATCGCGGCGCTGGCGACGGCATACGCCGTGATGACGGCGCTGGCCGCCCGGGAACGCACCGGCGAGGGCCAGGTCGTCGACATGGCGATCATCGAGCCGATCCTGACCGTGCTGGGCCCGCAGCCGCTGTGGTACGACCAGCTCGGCCACGTCCAGCCGCGCACCGGCAACCGCTCGCAGAACAACGCCCCCCGCAACACCTACCGCACCGCCGACGGCACCTGGGTCGCCGTCTCCACCTCGGCCCAGTCGGTCGCCGAGCGGGTGATGCGGCTGGTGGGCCGCCCGGAGCTGATCGACGAGCCCTGGTTCGCGACGGGCGCCGACCGGGCCCGGCACGCCGATGTGCTGGACGCGGCGGTCGGGGACTGGATCGCCCGGCACGGCCGCGCCGACGTGCTCGCCGCGTTCGAGAAGGCCGAGGCGGCGGTGGCGCCCGTCCAGGACGTGCGGGACGTGATGAACGACCCGCAGTACCAGGCCCTCGACACCCTCACCACGGTCGACGATCCGGAGCTGGGTCCGCTGCGCATGCAGAACGTCCTCTTCCGGCTCTCCGCCACCCCGGGCGCGATCCGCTGGGCGGGCCGCCCGCACGGCGCCGACACCGAGGAGGTGCTGACCGGCCTGGGCCTCACCCCGGCGGACGTCAAAGAACTGCGTGAGGAGGGCGTCGTATGACCGCACCCCCGCTGACCTGGCTGTACGTGCCGGGGGACCGGCCCCCGGTGGTCGCCAAGGCGCTGGCCGCCGGTGCCGACGTGGTGGTGATCGACCTGGAGGACGCGGTCGCCGCCGACCGCAAGGAGTACGCCCGCGACGCCACGGCCGAGCTGCTCGCCGAGCCGCAGCCGGTGCCGGTGCACGTCCGCGTCAACACCCTGGACGGTCCGCTCGCCGCCGGGGACCTGGCGGCGCTGGCCGCGCTGCCGGGGCTGTCCGGGCTGCGGCTGCCCAAGGTGACGTCGCCGCAGCAGGTGACCGGCGTCGCCGCGCTGACCGGCGGACCGCCGCTGTACGCCCTGCTGGAGACGGCCCTGGGGGTGGAGCGGGCGTACCGGATCGCGGCGGCCCACCCGGCACTGCGCGGGATCGGCCTCGGCGAGGCGGACCTCCGTGCCGACCTGGGTGTGCGCGGGGACGCGGGCCTGGACTGGTCGCGCTCGCGCGTGGTCGTGGCCGCGCGGGCGGCGGGCCTGGCTCCGCCGTCCCAGACGGTGCATCCGGACACCCGGGACCTGGAGGGCCTGGCGGCGTCCTGCGCCCACGGCCGCGCCCTGGGCTTCCTGGGGCGGGCCGCGATCCACCCGCGCCAGCTGCCGATCATCGAGCGGGCCTATCTGCCCACCGAGCGGGAGCTGGAGGAGGCGGAGACGATCGTCAAGGCGGCCACGGTCCAGCCGGGTGCGCAGGCGCTGCCGGACGGCCGGTTCATCGACGCGGCGGTGGTGGCGACGGCCCGGCGGACGCTGTCGCTGGCCCGGCGGCCCACCCTGTCCTGAGCCCGGCCCGGCATACGCCGAGGGCGCCCGGAGAGTCCCGGGCGCCCTCGGCGGCGTACCTTGCGGGCGGGGTCAGCCCTTCTTGGCGGAGTCGGCGCCGTTCGTCACGCCCTCGGCGTCCTTCGCGTCGTCGGCGGCATCCGCTTCGTCCGCGTCGTCCGCGCCCGACGGAGCCTCCCGGGCCTCGGCGGCATCGGTCTCCGCCGCGCCGTCCGTGCCGTCCGCGTCGTCCGCGTCGTTCTTTGCGGTCTTGGCGGTCTTGGCGTCCTTGTCCTCTTCGGACCCGGTGTCACCGGCGGCGGACTCGGCGCCCGGCTCCACCACGGGCTCCCGGCCAGGCCGCATCCGTGCCGAGAGCACGATGTACAGCACGGCGAGCAGGAACACGAAGAGCGCGGTCCAGTTGTTCAGCCTGAGACCCAGAATGTGGTGGGCGTCGTCGACGCGCATGTACTCGATCCAGAACCGGCCCGCGCAGTACGCCGCCACGTAGAGGGCGAAGGCGCGCCCGTGGCCGAGCCTGAAGCGGCGGTCGGCCCAGATGACGAGCAGCGCGACGCCGATGCACCAGAGCGACTCGTACAGGAACGTCGGGTGGTACGTGCCCGGCAGCCGTCCGTCGGCGGTCGAGGTGATCTCCACCGCCCACGGCAGGTCGGTCGGCTTGCCGTACAGCTCCTGGTTGAACCAGTTGCCCCAGCGGCCGATGGCCTGTGCGAGGGCGATGCCGGGGGCGACGGCGTCGGCGTAGGCGGGCATCGGGACGCCCCGGCGCCGGGCACCGATCCAGGCACCCACCGCGCCGAACGCGATGGCGCCCCAGATACCGAGGCCGCCCTCCCAGATCTTGAAGGCGTCGACCCAGTCACGGCCCTCGCTGAAGTACAGCTGGTAGTCCGTGATCACGTGGTAGAGGCGTCCGCCGATCAGGCCGAAGGGAACGGCCCAGACCGCGATGTCGGCCACCGTGCCCGGCCGCCCGCCCCGGGCGATCCAGCGCTTGTTGCCGAGCCAGACGGCTACGAAGACGCCGATGATGATGCAGAACGCGTAGCCGCGCAGCGGGATGGGACCGAGGTGCAGCACCCCGCGCGACGGGCTGGGAATGAAGGCAAGTTCCATGGCAGGGTCGACGCTACCGTGTCGGACGGGACACGCGGCGGGCAGCCCGGCTACGGGTCCGTAACGAGCGGGCGCGCTACTTGTTGGCGTCCTCCACCATCTGCTTGAGCTTGGCCGGGGTCATGGAGCGGTCCTGGTAGATGTTCTTGCCGTCCAGGAGCACGGTCGGCGTGCCGCTGAAGCCGCCGTCCTGGAAGGCCTTGTTGGACTTCTCCACCCAGCTGTTGTGCTTGCCGTTCTTCAGGCACTCCTGGAACAGGGTGGTGTCGAGGCCGTCGACCTTGCCCGCCAGGTCGAGCAGCTTGTCCTCGTCGGCGAAGGCGTCGTCGGTCTCCGGCGGCTGGTTGTCGTACAGCACGTCGTGGTACGGCGGGAACTTTCCGGCGTCCTGGGCGCAGGCGGCGGCGTTGGCGGCCTTGCGGGAGCCGGTGCCGCCCATGTTGCCGTCGATGATGGTCGCCAGGTGGTACTCGACCTTGAGCTGCCCGGCGTCGGTCAGCTCGTGAATGGTGTTGCGGTAGGCCAGCTCGAAGGCCTTGCAGGCCGGGCAGCGGAAGTCCTCCCAGACGGTGAGCGTGGACTTGGCGCTCTCCTCGCCGACGGGGATCGCGAGGCCGTCCTTGCCCTGCGCCCCCGAGGGTGCCACGACCGGACCGGCCGACTCGCTGCCGTCGTCCTTGCCCGCGTTCGCGGCGACCACGCCGATCACCGCCGCGAGTCCCAGCACACAGACCACGCTCGCGCCGACGATCAGCGCTCGGCGGCGCTTGTCCCTGGACTTCTGCTTCTCGCGCTCGGCCGCCAGCTTCTCGCGGGCGCCGCGCTTTCCCTGTCGGTTCTTCTCGCTCACACCCCGCAGAACGAACCGGGGAGGCGCAGCGCGCCTCCCCGGTCCCAGGTCCACTCGTACGAGGGACCTCTGTCATGTGCTCGTCCGTCCCACGGCGACGGTCACGCCTGTCCGCGCACGCCCTTCGCCAGGTCGGCGGCGAGCGCGCGGACGCCCTCCAGGCCGGCCGCGTCGTCGGGCGCGTCCAGCATCCGCTTGACGAAGGCCGAGCCGACGATCACGCCGTCGGCGAAGCCGGCCACCTCGGCGGCCTGGGCCGCGTTGGAGACTCCGAGGCCGACGCAGACCGGGGTGCCGGTGGTGGCGCGGGTGCGGCGCACCAGGTCCTCGGCCTGCGCGCCGACCGACTCGCGGGTGCCGGTGACGCCCATGAGGGAGGCCGCGTAGACGAAGCCGCTGCCGGCCGCGGTGATCTCGGCGAGCCGCGCGTCCTTGCTGCTGGGCGCGACCACGAAGACGGTGGCGAGCCCGTGCTTGTCCGCGTGCTCCCGCCACAGCGCCGACTCCTGGACCGGCAGGTCGGGCAGGATGCACCCGGCGCCGCCCGCCTCGGCCAGCTCGGCGGTGAAGCGCTCCACGCCGTAGCGGTCGATGGGGTTCCAGTACGTCATGACGAGGATCGGTTTGCCGGTGGCCTCGTGGGCCTCGCGGACGGTGCGCATCACGTCGGCGATCCGCACGCCGCCGCGCAGCGCGATGTCGTCGGCGGTCTGGATCACCGGGCCGTCGAGCACCGGGTCGCTGTGCGGCAGGCCGACCTCGACGACGTCGGCGCCGCCGTCGAGCGCGGCCTTGACCGCCTCGATGCCGCCCGTCACGGTCGGGAACCCGGCCGGGAGGTAGGCGATCAGGGCGGCGCGGCCCTCGGACTTCGCCGCCGCGAGGGTGTCGTTCAGCAGCTGTACGTTCCCGCTCACTTGGCGTCCCCCTCGATCTCCGCGGCGCCGGTCTCGTCGGCGGCGACCTCGGCGTCCGTGTCGTACAGCCCGAAGTATCGGGCGGCGGTGTCCATGTCCTTGTCGCCGCGGCCGGACAGGTTGACCACCAGCAGCCCGTCCTTGCCCAGCTCCTTACCGATCTCCAGGGCACCGGCCAGCGCGTGGGCGCTCTCGATGGCCGGGATGATGCCCTCGGTGCGCGACAGCAGGCGCAGCGCCTGCATGGCGGCGTCGTCGGTGACCGCGCGGTACTCGCCGCGGCCGGAGTCCTTGAGGTAGGCGTGCTCGGGGCCGATGCCGGGGTAGTCCAGGCCGGCCGAGATCGAGTACGGCTCGGTGATCTGGCCCTCGTCGTCCTGGAGGACGTAGGACCGGGAGCCGTGCAGGATGCCGGGCTCGCCCGCGGTCAGGGTGGCCGCGTGCTCGCCGGTCTCCACGCCGTGCCCGGCGGGCTCGCAGCCGATGAGGCGGACGCCGGTGTCGGGGATGAAGGCGTGGAAGAGGCCGATGGCGTTGGAGCCGCCGCCGACGCAGGCGATCGCGGCGTCGGGCAGGCGCCCGGCCTGCTCCAGGAGCTGGCGCCGGGCCTCCACGCCGATGACGCGGTGGAAGTCGCGGACCATCGCCGGGAAGGGGTGGGGCCCGGCGACGGTGCCGAACAGGTAGTGGGTGCGGTCGACGTTGGCGACCCAGTCGCGGAACGCCTCGTTGATCGCGTCCTTCAGCGTGCGGCTGCCGGACTTCACGGCGATGACCTCGGCGCCGAGCATGCGCATGCGGGCCACGTTGAGCGCCTGGCGGCGGGTGTCGATCTCGCCCATGTAGATGGTGCAGTCGAGGCCGAAGAGGGCGCAGGCGGTCGCCGTGGCCACGCCGTGCTGGCCCGCGCCGGTCTCGGCGATGACGCGGGTCTTGCCCATGCGCTTGGTGAGCAGGGCCTGGCCGAGCACGTTGTTGATCTTGTGCGAGCCGGTGTGGTTCAGGTCCTCGCGCTTGAGGAAGATCCTGGCTCCGCCGGCTTCGGCGGCGAACCGGGGGACCTCGGTGAGGGAGGACGGGCGGCCGGTGTAGTGGACGAGCAGGTCGTCCAGCTCGCGGGCGAACTCCGGGTCGGACTTGGCCTTGTCGTACTCGACGGCGACCTCGTCGACCGCCGCGACCAGGGCCTCGGGGATGAACTTGCCCCCGAAGGCGCCGAAGTAGCCCTCGGCGGAGGGGACTTGACCCTCCGGGTCGGGGATGAAGAAGTTGCTGGGCATGCGTGTACCTCACGGTGAGTGTCTGATGTGACCGGTCGCCGTGGGGGCGGGGCTGTCGGTCGGCCGCGAGACCGTCGTGGCCGGTCGCGCCCGCGCGACGGAGTCGCGAAATTCAGTACAGCCCCGCGCCCCTCACGGGGCGCGTGAGCCATCGCATGCCGTTGACCTGCCCGGGCTCGTCTCCGATGACGTACCGCACCCGGCGGCCGTGGACCCGGCGGGCGGGGGCGCGGCAGCCGCGGGGGCGGCAGCCGCGCGCCAGGCGCGCGTACGGGTCCCGGGAGGCCGGGACGAGCGGAAGCGTCATGGGAGTCAGCCTACCGGGGGTCAGCCCCGGCCGTGGCGGAGTGCGGGATGCTCGCCGGCCGCCACCAGGTCGGAGACCGCCGTCTTCGGGTCGCGGCCGGTGACCAGCGACTCGCCGACCAGTACGGCGTCGGCGCCCTCGTTGGCGTAGGCGATGAGGTCGTGCGGGCCGCGGACGCCGGACTCGGCGACCTTGACGATGTGCGCGGGGATCTCCGGCGCGACCCGCTCGAACGTGCCGCGGTCGACCTCGAGTGTCTTCAGGTTGCGCGCGTTGACGCCGATGACCTTGGCGCCCGCGTCCACGGCGCGCTCGACCTCGTCCTCGTCGTGCACCTCGACCAGCGGGGTGAGACCAATGGACTCGGCGCGCTCGATCAGCGACTCCAGGGCCGGCTGTTCGAGGGCCGCGACGATCAGCAGCACGAGGTCGGCGCCGTGCGCGCGGGCCTCCCACAGCTGGTACGAGGTGACGATGAAGTCCTTGCGCAGCACGGGGATGTCCACGCGGGCGCGGACCGAGTCCAGGTCGGCCAGCGAGCCGCCGAAGCGGCGCTCCTCGGTGAGGACGGAGATGACGGCGGCGCCGCCCGCCTCGTAGTCGGCGGCGAGTCCGGCCGGGTCGGCGATGGCCGCCAGCGCGCCCTTGGAGGGGCTGGAGCGCTTGACCTCGCAGATGACCTTGACGCCGTCGCCGCGCAGCGCGGCCACGCCGTCCTTGGCGGGGCGAGCCTTGGCCGCGCGCTCCTTGAGCTCGTCGAGGCTGACGCGCGCCTGCCGCTCCGCGAGGTCGGCACGGACTCCGTCGATGATCTCGTCGAGCACACTCACGCGAGCGGCCCCCTTTCAGACGGCAAAACGTGTGGTCACTGTGATGGTATCCGCAGCCGGGCACCGGGCCCGCATCCGCCCGATCCCAGTCCCAGTACCTGGACGTCCCGTGGACGATCAAGGCAGGAGCCAGCCACCGAACGGCAGGTTCCGGACAACGGTGAAGACCAGCAGCAACGTCCCCAGCGTCCACAGGTGGACCGGTCCGAGGTCGACGCGTACGGGACGGCCCCGGGCCGCGCGGATCACCCAGACGGTCCACAGGACGGCGAAGCCCAGATAGGCGAGGACGGCGGGCGCGTTGGCGTGCAGCGCGGCCGTCAGGTCGCCGTGCACGAAGGCGTGGGCGCTGCGCAGGCCGCCGCAGCCGGGACAGTAGACGCCCGTGAAACGCAGCAGCGGGCAGACGGGGTAGTGGCCGGGCTCGTAGGGGTCCACGCTCCCCACGTAGGCGAAGGCCCCGGCGACGGCCGCGAGCACTCCGGCCGGAACGGCGAGCCGGAGGGCCGCGCCGCGCGGCAGGGGGATGCTGGTCCGGCCGGGTTTCCCGCTCTCGACGTCCACGCCCGCATTCTGCCCCCGGCGGCCCCCATCCGCACGTGAGGGGCGGTCCCGGCACGGTGGTGCCGATCCGCCCCTCGGGAGGTCCGTGTCCGGGTCAGCCCTTGGCGCCGGCCTGCACACGCTCGCCCGCGACCTGGTGCACCATGTGGTTCTGCTTCGGCTGGCCGAGGCCCATCATCTTCATGACGTAGCCGACGGCACCACCGAGGAGCACGACCGCCATGCCGGCCCAGAAGCCCCACGGCTGGGCCGCCACCATGAACATGCCCGCGATGCAGAAACCGATGAAGGCGATGATGACACCGGTCCAGGCGGCCGGGGTGTGACCGTGGCTGCTGCCCGCCATTGCTTGCTCCTCGTTGCTGTGTGCCATGTCTGAGCAGGACGCTCGGACCCATTGTCCCGCACCGGGGCACGCGCCGTGAGCGGGGGTGCTCCAGTGGGTGAACGCGGGCCGGGACACGGGGCGGGAGGGGGTGCGGGCGGCGGGTCCGGACGCGGGTCAGGCGCTGGTGGGGTCCTCGCCCCGGTCGATGGCCTTCCACAGGTCCTCGGGGCGGTCCGGGTCGACGGTCTGCGGCCTGCGCCGCGGGGCGCCGCTGCGTTCGTAGCGTCCGGACATCGCGGGCCACTGGCGGCCGTAGCGCAGCGCGAGCAGCCCGGCCAGCAGCAGCAGGGCGCCGCCCACGGCCGCGACGTACGGCCAGGCGGTGTGGGAGAGCGCGTCGACGGTGGCCGAGGTGTCGCCTGCCGCCTTCGCGGCCTGGTCGTCGAGCGCGGAGCTGTCGGAGGCGCCGGCCAGCGCGGCGGCGACGGTGCCCGCGCCGCTCAGCGCGAGCAGCGCGGCGACGGCGAAGCGGCCGGCCCGGCGGACGGCGAAGACGGCGACGAGCGCGGCGAGCCCGACTATGGCGAGCGACGCGGGTACGCCCGTGACGTCGCTGCCCTTGGCGGTCAGGGTGAACGCGCCGCCGGCCACCGTCGCGGTGCCCTCCGCCCACTCCTGCCGGGTGGCGAGCAGGGCGACGGCGGCGCCGAGCGCGCCGCACAGCAGGGCGACGGCGAGGCTCCGGCGGCCGGCCCGGGCGGGGCCTGCGGCTGGGGTACGGGGGTGAGGAACGGCTGTCACGTACTCCACTATCACCCGAACCCCGGGCGAACCGTCACCCGGGGTTCGCATTGGGGGCGTGAGAATCGCCCCACCGGTCCGACCGGTTGGCCCTATTGCGCCAGCCGGTTGGCCGTGTGTACGGCCCTCAGCACGGCCGCCGCCTTGTTGCGGCACTCGGTGTCCTCGGCGACCGGGTCGGAGTCGGCGACGACGCCCGCGCCCGCCTGGACGTAGGCGGTGCCGTCGCGCAGCAGGGCGGTGCGGATGGCGATGGCGGTGTCGGAGTCGCCGGCGAAGTCGAGGTAGCCGACGCAGCCGCCGTACAGGCCGCGCCGGGAGGGTTCGAGTTCGTCGATGATCTGCAGGGCGCGCGGCTTGGGCGCGCCGGAGAGGGTGCCGGCCGGGAAGCAGGCGGTGAGGACGTCGAAGGCGGTGCGGTCCGGGGCGACCCGTCCGGTGACCGTCGAGACGATGTGCATGACGTGCGAGTACCGCTCGACGGACATGAAGTCGACGACCTCCACGGAGCCGGGCTCGCAGACGCGTCCCAGGTCGTTGCGGCCGAGGTCGACGAGCATCAGGTGCTCGGCGCGTTCCTTGGGGTCGGCGAGCAGTTCGTCGGCGAGGGCCTGGTCCTCCTGCGGGGTGGCGCCGCGCGGGCGGGTGCCGGCGATGGGGTGCACCAGGGCGCGCCCGTCCTCGACCTTGACCAGCGCCTCGGGGGACGAGCCGACGACGTCGAACCCGTCGAGGCGCAGGAGGTACATGTACGGGGAGGGGTTGGTGGCCCGCAGGACCCGGTACACGTCGAGCGCGCTCGCCGTGCAGGGCGTCTCGAACCGCTGGGAGGGGACGACCTGGAATGCCTCGCCCGCGCGGATGCGCTCCTTGATGTCCTCGACGGCGTCCTGGAAGTCGGGCCCGCCCCACAGCGCCGTGTACTCGGGCAGCTCGGAGGGCGGCAGCGCGGCCGGGGGCTGGGCGACGGCGCGCGTGAGGTCGGCCTCCATGGCGTCCAGGCGGGCGATCGCGTCGGCGTAGGCGTCGTCGACGCCGGTCTCCAGGTCGTTGTGGTTGATCGCGTTGGCGATCAGCAGGACCGAGCCCTCCCAGTGGTCCATGACGGCGAGGTCGCTGGTGAGCAGCATGGTCAGCTCGGGGAGCTTCAGGTCGTCCCGCTCGCCGGGGCCGACCTTCTCCAGGCGGCGCACGATGTCGTAGCCGAGGTAGCCGACCAGGCCGCCGGTGAAGGGCG
The DNA here is from genome assembly GCF_044327745.1 of Streptomyces sp. NPDC018026. NCBI lineage: Bacteria > Bacillati > Actinomycetota > Actinomycetes > Kitasatosporales > Streptomycetaceae > Streptomyces > Streptomyces sp. NPDC018026. The sequence continues at coordinate 138,684 of NZ_JBIRFY010000015.1, read as the reverse complement.
GCAGGCCCAGGTCGTGGGCGAGGTCGCGCGGGGTGTGCAGGGCCTCGACGGTGGCGCGCAGGGCGGCGAGCGGGTCGCCGTCGGTGGGGACGCCGACGGGCGGGGTGCCCTGCCAGTGCGCCTGCCCGTCCTTCTCGGTGAGGGTGGCGGCGCTGCGGACGCCGACGAAGGAGTACCTGGACCAGGATCGTCCGTTCTCCGCGGACTCCAGCAGGAAGGTGCCGGGGCGCTCGGCGGCGAGCTTGCGGTACAGGGCCACCGGGGTGTCGCCGTCGGCGAGGAGCTTGCGGCTGACCGGGATCACCCGGCGGTCGGCGGCGAGCTTGCGGAAGGTGTCGAGGTCCATGTCATGCGTGACGTCCATGGCGGCAGACCCTACTGATCCGCGCCGGGCGCGTCGGCGCCCGCGGCGTCTTCGGCGGCCCCGGAACCCTCGGAACCCTCGGTGAGGAGCACGTCGGTGTCGAAGCAGGTGCGGGTGCCGGTGTGGCAGGCGGCGCCCACCTGGTCGACCTTGACGAGCACGGTATCGGCGTCGCAGTCCAGGGCGACGGACTTCACCCACTGGAAGTGTCCCGAGGTGTCGCCCTTGACCCAGTACTCCCGGCGGCTGCGCGACCAGTAGGTGCAGCGGCCGGTGGTCAGCGTGCGGTGCAGCGCCTCGTCGTCCATCCAGCCGAGCATCAGCACCTCTCCGGTGTCGTACTGCTGGGCGATGGCGGGCAGGAGTCCGTCGGCGCTGCGCTTGAGCCGGTCGGCGATCTCGGGGGCGAGGGGGCTGGGCCGTCCGGGGCCGCCGCCGGTGGGGGAGCTGCTGGTCATGCGCCCATTGTGCCGCGCGGGGCGGACACGCCCCCGGGACGTCCATTGGGCGGACCCGGCCGGCCGCCGTAGGCTGACTCCATGTCGACTTTCGCCAAGCGTGAACGACTTCTGCTCGCGGACCTGTTGGAGACGGCGGGTCCGGACGCCCCCACCCTGTGCGAGGGCTGGCGGACCCGGGACCTGGCCGCGCACGTGGTGGTGCGCGAGCGGCGTCCGGACGCGGCCGGGGGCACCCTGATCAAGCCGCTGGCGTCCCGCCTCGACCGGGTGATGGAGGAGTACGGCGCCAAGCCCTACGAGGAGCTGCTCCAGCTGATCCGCACCGGCCCGCCCCGCTTCTCCCCCTTCCAGCTCAAGCAGGTCGACGAGGCGGCGAACACGGTCGAGTTCTACGTCCACACCGAGGACGTCCGCCGCGCCCAGGACGACTGGTCGCCGCGCGAGCTGGACCCGGTCTTCCAGGACGCCCTGTGGTCCCGCCTGGAGCGGGCCGCCCGGCTGATGGGCCGCGGCATCCCGACGGGCCTGGTGCTGCGCCGCCCGAACGGCCAGACGACGGTCGCCCACCGGGGTACGCCGGTGGTGACTGCGACGGGCGAGCCGTCCGAGCTGCTGCTGTTCGCGTACGGCCGGCAGGGCGCCGCGAAGGTGGAGCTGGCGGGCGAGGAGAACGCGATCGCCAAGCTGCGGGAGACGAAGCAGCTGGGCATCTGACCTCGGCCGCTCACTTCGGCAGCTCGGCCCGCCGTACGCCCGGCGCGCACAGGGCGACGACCCCGCCGAGGCCGCACACCACGGCGCTGACGGCGAAGACCGGGCCGGTGCCCCAGACGCCGATGGCGGCGGCGGACAGCGGCATGCTCAACGGGGCGATGCCCAGGCTGACGATGCCGCCGACGGCCGTGACGCGCCCGAGGAGAGCGGGCGCGGACTGCGTCTGGAGCAGGGCCCCGCAGAGCGCGCCGCTGAGGCCCGCGAGCAGCCCGATGAGCAGCGCGGTCCCGACGGCCACCGGAAGGGCGGGGGCCTGCGCCAGCGCGCCGATCGCTACCGCGCCGGGGACGAGGGCACCGGCCACGACGTACCCGGCGTGCGGCACGCGTCCCCGGACGGTCAGCAGCAGGGCGGCGGCTCCGGCGCCGACCCCGAAACCGGCGAGCACCCAGCCCATGCCTGAGGCTCCCCAGCCGCGCTCGTCGGCGAGCAGGGTGAGGCCGACGTTGAGGGGGCCGACGAAGCCGAGGTCGCCGAGGGCGATGGTCACCATGAGCGGGCCGAGCACGCGGTGCCGACGGACGTAGCGCAGCCCGCCCACCAGGTCCCGCCAGGCGGTGGTCTCGCGTGCGGCGTTCGCGTCGTCGGCCGGCAGGTCACGCATCCGTACGGAGATCAGCAGCGGCACGGACACGGCGATCAGCAGCCCCGCGAACGCGAAGGCCGCCGCCGCGCCGCCGAGCGCCACGCCGAGCCCGCCGAGCGGTGCGCCCACGACGGCGGCGAAGCGCATGGCGAGACCGCGCATGCCCTGGACGCGGGCGAGCTGGTCCTTGGCGGTGATGCGGGCGGGGAGCGCCCCGACGGCGGGCATGAACACGGCGTCGACGGTGCCGAAGACGACGGCGAGCAGGGCGAGGAGCCACAGCCCGGGGTCGGTCGCGAACAGCACGGCGGCGACCGCGAGAACCGCGGCGCACCGTACGGCGTCGCTGCCGATGACGACCCGGCGCGGCCCGAGCCGGTCGGCCACCACTCCGCCGCCGAGCATGAGCAGCGCCCGGGGAACCGCGCTGACGGCGGTGACGACGCCGGCCTGGGCGGGGCTGCCGTTCTGCACGGCGGCCCAGGACAGCGCGAGGAAGAAGACCATGTCGCCGACCGCGGAGGCGGTGTAGGCGGCGACCCAGCGCAGGACGTTGCCGTCGCGGTGGGCGGGGCGGGCGGGAGTGGGACCGGCCTGCCGGTCGGCTATGCCGGGGAGGTCGGACACCTGGTCAGGCAGCCCAGTCGCGCAGCAGGCGGGCGGTTTCGTTGAGGTCGGCCTCGTCGCTGCGGATGTCGGAGACGAGTTTGGCCATCTCCCCGTACGGCAGCTCGAAGGGCATTCCTGACTGCTCCATGTACTCCCAGGCGCAGGCCACACCGATGGAAGCGTTGTAGTCGGTGAAGGGCCTCAGCCGCAGCGCGGTGTGCAGAAACGTCGCGGCCCGCGTGGGCACCTCTTCGTAGTAGGCCTCACCGGCGACCCGCTCGTACCTGTGCCGCTCGACCATGCAGTGCAACGAGCCCCAGTCCCGGATCGGTGTGTTCTGCGGAGACACGTTCACCTGGATGTTGAGGACCCAGCCAGTGTCCACGTACAGGGTCACCGCAGTCCCTTCGGGAAACGCTCTTCGAAGTCGGCCATGATCTCGCGGGCCTTCTTCGAAGCCCCCTCCACGAACCGCTGCTTCTGCCGTCGGCGCACCACGTCCTCGGTCAGTATGTCGTGCGCGAGACGCTTGATCGCGACGCCCTGCTCCTTGGCCTCCGCGCGCAGCTCGGCCAGCTCTTCCTCGGTGAACTCAATCGTGATCCCAGGCATATGAGCACCTTAGCGAGGCCGCCACCGGGATCACTACCATGTTCACTACCGAGGGCGACCTCTCGAACTACCGGACGGGGCGGCCCGCCTCGCGCAGGGCGGTCTTCACCTCGCCGATCCGCAGGTCGCCGAAGTGGAAGACGGAGGCCGCCAGGACCGCGTCCGCGCCCGCCTCGACCGCCGGGGCGAAGTGGGCGAGGCGGCCCGCGCCGCCCGAGGCGATCACGGGGACGCTCACGTGCTTGCGGACCGCCGCCAGCATCTCCAGGTCGTAGCCGTCCTTCGTGCCGTCCGCGTCCATCGAGTTGAGCAGGATCTCCCCCGCGCCCAGCTCGGCTGCCCGGTGCGCCCACTCCACGGCGTCGATGCCGGTGCCGCGCCGGCCGCCGTGGGTGGTCACCTCGAAGGTGCCCGCCTCGGTGCGGCGGGCGTCGACCGACAGCACCAGGACCTGGCGGCCGAAGCGCTCGGCGATCTCGCGGATCAGGTCGGGGCGGGCGATGGCGGCGGTGTTGACGCCCACCTTGTCCGCACCGGCCCGCAGCAGCTTGTCGACGTCCTCGGCGGTACGCACCCCGCCGCCGACGGTCAGCGGGATGAACACCTGCTCGGCGGTGCGGCGCACCACGTCGTAGGTCGTCTCGCGGTTGCCCGACGAGGCGGTGATGTCCAGGAACGTCAGCTCGTCGGCGCCCTCGGCGTCGTACACCTTGGCCATCTCGACGGGGTCGCCCGCGTCGCGCAGGTTCTGGAAGTTGACGCCCTTGACGACCCGGCCGTTGTCCACGTCCAGGCAGGGAATGACTCGGACCGCCAGGGTCATGAATCCACGGCTCCTCTATACGCTTCCACTTCGACCGACACCAGAACCCGCGAGTCGATGAAGCCCTCCACGACCAGCAGGGTCGTGGCAGGCCGTACGGAGTCGAACAGCTCCTTGTGGGCGCGGCCCACCTCATCGACATCGCGCGAATGCGCCAGGTACACACGGGTCCGGATCACGGACTCGATGCCGAGCCCGAACTCGGCGATCGCCTCGGCGGCGGTGCCGAAGGCCACCTTGGTCTGTTCGTACGGGTCGCCCTCGCCGTAGAGCATGTCGCCCTTGAAGGCGGTGGTGCCCGCCACGATGACACGATCACCCGCCGCCACGGCGCGGGCGAAACCGAAGGACTCTTCCCAGGGGCTCCCGCTCTGCACGCGCCGTACGGCTTCGGATGTCATGACACGGTGTCCGATTTCACGACGTAGCCTCCAAGGCTTCTTCCAGGGTGAACGCCTTCGCGTACAGGGCCTTCCCGACGATGGCCCCCTCGACACCGGCCGGGACGAGCCCGGCGATCGCGCGCAGGTCGTCCAGCGAGGACACGCCGCCCGAGGCCACTACCGGGCGGTCGGTGGCCGCGCAGACGTTCTTCAGGAGCTCCAGGTTGGGGCCCTGCAGGGTGCCGTCCTTGGCGATGTCGGTGACGACGTACCGGGCGCAGCCCTCCTTGTTCAGGCGGTCCAGCGTCTCGTAGAGGTCGCCGCCGTCGCGGGTCCAGCCGCGGCCGCGGAGCGTGGTGCCCCGTACGTCCAGGCCCACCGCGATCTTGTCGCCGTGCTCGGCGATGACCTTGGCGACCCACTCGGGGGTCTCCAGGGCGGCCGTGCCCAGGTTCACCCGGGTACAGCCGGTGGCGAGGGCGGCGGCGAGGGTGTCGTCGTCGCGGATGCCGCCGGACAGCTCCACCTTGATGTCCATGGCCTGCGCGACCTCGGCGATCAGCGCGCGGTTGTCCCCGGTGCCGAACGCCGCGTCCAGGTCCACCAGGTGCAGCCACTCGGCGCCGGAGCGCTGCCAGGCGAGGGCGGCCTCCAGCGGGGAGCCGTAGGAGGTCTCGGTGCCGGACTCGCCGTGCACGAGGCGGACGGCCTGGCCGTCGCGGACGTCGACGGCGGGGAGGAGTTCGAGCTTGCTCATCTCTACCGGGCTCATCTCTTCTACCGGGCTCATCTCTAGAGGGTTTCGATCCAGTTGGTGAGGAGCTGGGCTCCGGCGTCGCCGGACTTCTCGGGGTGGAACTGGGTGGCCCACAGCGCGCCGTTCTCCACGGCGGCCACGAAGGGCTCGCCGTGCCTGGCCCAGGTGACCCTGGGCCGGGCGATCAGCGGGTTGTGCGACTCCTGGGTCCACTCGTGGACGGCGTAGGAGTGCACGAAGTAGAAGCGGGCGTCGGCGTCCAGGCCGGCGAAGAGCTGGGAGTCGGCCGGTGCCTCGACCGTGTTCCAGCCCATGTGGGGCACCACGTCGGCCTTGAGCGGTCCGACCGTGCCGGGCCACTCGTCCAGGCCCTCGGCCTCCACGTCGTGCTCGATGCCGCGCGAGAAGAGGATCTGCATGCCGACGCAGATGCCCATGACCGGACGGCCGCCCGACAGCCTGCGGTCGACGATCCAGTCGCCGCGGGCGGCCTTCAGGCCGTCCATGCAGGCGGCGAAGGCGCCGACGCCGGGGACCAGCAGTCCGTCGGCGTTCATCGCCTTGTCGTAGTCGCGGGTGATCTCGACGTCGGCTCCCGCGCGCGCGAGGGCGCGCTCGGCGGAACGGACGTTGCCGAAGCCGTAGTCGAAGACGACGACCCGCTTCGGGTTCACCGGGGTCAACTCCAGACCTCCAGCCTCAGGACGCCCGCGAGCAGACACATGCCGGCGCCGATGGAGAGCAGCACGATCAGGCCCTTGGGCATCTGCTGCTTGGCGAAGGAGTAGATGCCGCCGAGGAAGAAGAGACCGACGACGATCAGTGCGGTGGACGTACCGTTCATGGGTTACAGCGCGCCCTTCGTGGAAGGCAGGATTCCGGCGGCGCGCGGGTCGCGCTCACAGGCGTAGCGCAGGGCCCGGGCCAGCGCCTTGAACTGGCACTCCACGATGTGGTGCGCGTTGCGCCCGTAGGGCACGTGCACGTGCAGGGCGATCTGGGCCTGGGCGACGAAGGACTCCAGGATGTGCCGGGTCATCGTCACGTCGTACTCGCCGATCATCGGCGCCATGTTCTCGGGCTCGGTGTGCACGAGGTAGGGGCGGCCGGACAGATCGACGGTGACCTGGGCGAGGGACTCGTCCAGCGGGACCGTGCAGTTGCCGAAGCGGTAGATGCCCACCTTGTCGCCGAGGGCCTGCTTGAAGGCGGCGCCCAGCGCGAGGGCGGTGTCCTCGATGGTGTGGTGGGAGTCGATGTGCAGGTCGCCGTCGGTCTTCACGGTCAGGTCGAACAGACCGTGCCGGCCGAGCTGGTCGAGCATGTGGTCGTAGAAGCCGACGCCGGTGGCGATGTCGGTCTTGCCGGTGCCGTCGAGGTCGATCTCGACGAGGACCGAGGTCTCCTTGGTGGTGCGCTCCACGCGCCCTACGCGGCTCATGTGTGCTGCTCCTTCTTGACTTCACGTACCGCGTCGAGGAACGCGTCGTTCTCCTCCGGGGTTCCGGCGGTGACCCGCAGCCACCCCGGCACGCCGTTGTCCCGGACCAGGACGCCCCGGTCGAGGATCTTCCGCCAGGTCGCGTGGGAGTCCGCGAACCGCCCGAACTGGACGAAGTTGGCGTCGGACTCGGTCACCTCGTAGCCGATGGCGCGCAGTTCGGCGACCAGCCGGTCCCGCTCGGTCTTCAGCTGCTCGACGTACTTCAGCAGCGTGTCCGTGTGCTCCAGAGCGGCCAGCGCGGTCGCCTGCGTCACGGCCGACAGGTGGTAGGGCAGCCGTACGAGCTGGACGGCGTCGACGACGGCCGGGTGCGCGGCCAGGTAGCCGAGGCGCAGGCCCGCCGCGCCGAACGCCTTCGACATGGTGCGGGAGACGACCAGGTTCGGCCGGCCGTCCAGCAGCGGCAGCAGGGAGGCGCCGTGGCTGAACTCGATGTACGCCTCGTCCACCACGACCATGGAGGGCTTGGCGGCCTGGGCGGCCTCGTAGAGGGCGAGGACCGTCTCGGCGGGGACCGCGTTGCCGGTGGGGTTGTTGGGGGTGGTGACGAAGACGACGTCCGGGCGGTGCTCGGCGATCGCCTTCTCGGCGGCGGGCACGTCGATGGTGAAGTCCTCGTGCCGCGGCCCGGAGATCCAGCCGGTGCCGGTGCCGCGCGCGATGAGGCCGTGCATCGAGTACGACGGCTCGAAGCCGATCGCGGTGCGGCCCGGCCCGCCGAAGGTCTGCAGCAGTTGCTGGATGACCTCGTTGGAGCCGTTGGCCGCCCAGACATTGCCCACGTCCAGCGGGTGTCCGGTGGTGTCCGTCAGGTACCGGGCCAGCTGGGTGCGCAGCTCGACCGCGTCCCGGTCGGGGTAGCGGTTGAGGTCGCGGGCGGCCTCGCGGACCCGCTCGGCGATCCGCTCGACCAGTGCCTCGGGCAGCGGGTAGGGGTTCTCGTTGGTGTTCAGCCGTACCGGCACGTCCAGCTGGGGCGCGCCGTAGGGGGACTTGCCGCGCAGCTCGTCCCGTACGGGGAGATCGTCGATGCCGAACGTCACTTGCTCTCCGGGACCTTCCACTCGAACCTCGCCTTGATCGCCGCGCCGTGCGCGGGCAGGTCCTCCGCCTCGGCCAGCGTCACCACGTGCCGCGCGACCTCGGCGAGCGCGTCGCGCGTGTAGTCGACGATGTGGATGCCGCGCAGGAAGGACTGCACGGACAGGCCCGAGGAGTGGCAGGCGCAGCCGCCGGTGGGCAGGACGTGGTTGGACCCGGCCGCGTAGTCGCCGAGCGAGACGGGCGCCCAGGGGCCGACGAAGATCGCGCCGGCGTTCCTGACCCGGTCGGCGACGGCGGCGGCGTCGGCGGTCTGGATCTCCAGGTGCTCCGCGCCGTAGGCGTCCACGACGCGCAGGCCCTCGTCCAGGCCGTCGACGAGGACGATCGCGGACTGGCGGCCGGCCAGGGCCGGGCGGATCCGGTCCTCGATGTGCTTGGTGGCCTCGACCTGCGGCTGCAGCTCCTTCTCCACCGCGTCCGCCAGCTCCACGGAGTCGGTGACCAGGACGGCGGCGGCCAGCGGGTCGTGCTCGGCCTGGCTGATCAGGTCGGCGGCGACGTGCACCGGGTCGGCGGTCGAGTCCGCCAGGACGGCGATCTCGGTCGGGCCCGCCTCGGCGTCGATGCCGATCTTCCCGGTGAAGAAGCGCTTGGCCGCGGCGACCCAGATGTTGCCGGGGCCGGTGACCATGTTGGCGGGCGGGCAGGACTCGGTGCCGTAGGCGAACATCGCGACGGCGGTGGCGCCGCCCGCGGCGTACACCTCGTCGACGCCGAGCAGGGCGCAGGCGGCCAGGATGGTGGGGTGCGGGATGCCGCCGAACTCGGCCTGCGCGGGCGAGGCGAGCGCGATCGAGCCGACCCCGGCCTCCTGCGCGGGCACCACGTTCATGATCACGGAGGACGGGTAGACCGACCGGCCGCCGGGCACGTAGAGCCCGACCCGCTCGACCGGGACCCACTTCTCGGTGACCGAGCCGCCGGGCACGACCTGGGTGGTGTGCGTGGTGCGGCGCTGCTCGCGGTGGACGAGGCGGGCGCGGCGGATGGACTCCTCCAGCGCGGCGCGCACGTCCGGGTCCAGGCCCTCCAGGGCGCGGGTCAGCTCCTCGGCCGGGACACGCACCCGCTCCAGCCGGACGCCGTCGAACTGCTCGGTGAAGTCGATCAGCGCCGCGTCCCCGCGATGATGCACGGCCTCGCAGATCGGACGCACCTTCTCCAGGGCGACCGAGACGTCGAAGTCGGCTCGGGGCAGCAGGTCGCGCAGGGCGGGGCCCTCGGGGAGGGCGTCGCCGCGCAGATCGATTCGGGAGATCACGGAACCAATTCTCTCAGACCCGCGTCCGGCCCGGTCCGCGCGTATCAATGGCTGATACAGAACGCGACGGACGTCACCGCCCACGGTGAACTCGCGCGATCCGTGCTCACTTTGAGTGTTCAGAAGGTCACGCAGTGGGCATGAACGGTTGTACGAAGAGTGAGCGACCGGCGAGTAGGTGGGGAGGGAGTGAAGCACCGTGACCGAGGGGGCCGGCCACCGTGACGGAGAGCTGCCGGACGACCTGACCACGGCGGAGGCCGGCATGTGGCAGGCCTTCCGCAACGGCAGCGTGTACGACCTGAGCAGCGGCGACGCACTCGTCGACGACCCGCACGGCGGGCAGCCGTGGGGGCCGGAGCGGACCGTGCGGGCCCGCGTCGTGTGCTGGCTGCTTCTCGACGGCCCGCCGGCGCTCGCGGGCCGGGTGTCCTCGCTGCAGCTCGTGGGGGTGCGGATCAGCGACACGATGGATCTGGCGGGCGGCACGGTGGTGCCCTACGTCGAGCTGCGCCGCTGCCGCTTCGAGCGGGAGGTGCTGCTGCCGGAGACCCGGTTCACGACGGTGCGGCTGGTGGACTGCGCGGTGCCGCGCCTGGAGGCGGCCCGGCTGCACACCGAGGGCGACCTGCACCTGCCGCGCTCCCGCTTCCCGGGCGGCATCCGGCTCACGGACGCGCAGATAGGCACCGACCTGCTGCTCAACCAGGCGATCGTGCACCGGGACCGCAGCGGGCGTTCCATCGCGGCGGACGGCATGACCGTCGGGCAGGACCTCCAGGCCGAGATGCTGGAGTCGCACGGCGAGGTGAGCCTGCGCAGCGCCCAGGTCGGTGTGTCGCTGAGCCTGCGCGGCGCCCGGCTGCTGAACCCGTACACGCGGCACGCGCTGAACGCCCCGCAGCTGACGGTGGAGCGCACGCTGTACCTCACCCCGGCGGGCCTCGGCAGCCCGCTCCTTCGGGGCACCACGCCCGCGCAGGGCACCCGCATCCAGCGCTTCGAGTGCGAGGGCGGGGTGCGGCTCGACGACGGGCGGTTCGGCGACGCGCTCGACCTGGAGCACGCCCGGTTCACCTTCACCGACGACCAGGAGCTGTCGCTGCGCCGGGTGCAGACGCCGGAGCTGCGCTTCCTGGGCGAGCGTCCGGCGCGCGGGCGGGTGGTGCTGTCGGGGGCGCGGGTGGTCAACCTGATGGACCGGGCGGACAGCTGGCCGGGCCCCGGCCGGCTGCACATGGGCGGCTTCGCCTACGAGAACCTGGTGCCGCGCGGGCCGTTCCCGCTGCAGAAGCGGCTGCGCTGGGTGGGCGCCGCGACCGCCGAGTACAACCCGGAGCCGTACGAGCGCCTGGCCGCCGTGCTGCGGGCCGGCGGCGAGGACGAGGACGCCCGCGAGGTGCTGCTCGCCAAGCACCGCAGGCGCCGCGAGAGCCTGCCGGTCGCCGCGAAGCTGGTGGGCTACGCCCAGGACTGGACGGTCGCCTACGGATACCGGCCGGGCCGGGCGGCGGTGTGGATGGCGGTCCTGTGGGCCGCCGGCTCCCTCGCCTTCGCGCGCGCGGACCCTCCCCCGCTGAAGAGCGGCGAACACCCGGACTGGAACCCGGCCCTCTTCGCCCTCGACCTCCTCCTCCCGGTGATCGACCTGGGCCAGGCCGGCTCCTGGCAGCTCCACGGCGGCTGGCAGTGGCTGTCGACGGCCCTGGTCCTGCTGGGCTGGGTGCTGGCGACCACCGTGGCGGCGGGCGCCACCCGCCTCCTCCGCCGAAGCTGACCCCTCCGGCCCCCTCCAGCCCGGACACGTCCCGCCGACGGCGGGAGGAGCCGCCGGGGTCCCCCGCAGGAGTGGCGCGCGTGGTGCGGGTGGTGCGGTTGGCACGGGTGGGGACCCGAACGGCCGACGGCGGGGCCGAGGCCGCACAACCATCCCGAACCCTCGGCCGTCGTACTGGCCATGCTGCGCGCGTTCCTGCGGACCGCGGCCGCCCGGGCCCGGTCCCGGTCGCCCCGGCCCGCCCCAGACGACGACGTGCTCCTCGACGCCCCCGACGACCGCCTCGCCCCGGCCCTCGTCGCCGCGGCCCACGGCGAGTACGGCCCCGCGGCACGCCTCCTCGCCGGTACCCGCCAGGCCGCCGAATGGGACCACCGCGACCGTTACGCGACCCGGCTCGCCGCCTTCGCGCGCTTCCGCTCCGAGTGGCTCGACACCTGGCGCGCCACCGCCCCGGACGATCCGGACGCCCTGCTGGTCGCGGCCCGCCTGGCGGTCCACCGCCACTGGGACTCACCGGCCCGCACCGAACTCCTGCGCCAGGTGATCCCCGCCGTGGTCGCCGCCGCCGAGGGGTCCGGCCCCGCCGACCCGGTGCCGTGGCGGACCGCGCTGGACGCCGCACGGGGCGCGGGCGCCGGACACGCCGAGTTCGAGCGCCTGTGGGAGCAGGCGGTCCGCCGCAGCCCGCACCACTACGGCAGTCATGTCGCCGCCCTGGAGTACCTGGCCGCCGCCTCGCCCGACGCCCACGGCGAGTGCCTCGACTTCGCGGAGACGGCCGCCCAGGAGGCGCCCGAGGAGGCGCTCGTACGGGCGCTGCCGCTGCACGCGGCCTACACCTGCCTGACTGCCACCGACACCGGCTCCGACACCGGCACCTGCACCGGCCGCCGCACCGACGTCGGCGCGGCCACGGCCGCCGTACGCACCCACCGCCCCCGTCTGGACGCCGCCGCCGACCGCGCGATCACCCTCTCGGCGGCCCACCCGGCGGCCGATCCCTGGGCGGCGGAACTGCGGAACCTGCTCGCCTACGTCCTCCTGCGCCTGGAACGCCACCGGGACGCGGCGGAGCAGCTGCGGCTGACCGGCCCGTACGTCACGTCCTTCCCGTGGGACCGGGACACGGACGACCCGCTCGGCGGCTTCCTGCGGGTGCGCGCGGACGTCCGTGCGCACCCCGGGGAAGCGGTCCCCGCGACCGGGACGGCGGCTCCGGGGCGGCCACGGAACGGGCACGGCGAACGCGTCCGCCCCGGCGACCATTAGGCTTCTGGGTCGTGACCACCGTCCGGCTCCCCCTCTTCCCCCTGAACTCGGTCCTGTTCCCGGGGCTGGTGCTCCCGCTCAACATCTTCGAGGAGCGCTATCGCGCCATGATGCGCGAGTTGCTGAAGACCCCCGAGGACGAACCACGCCGGTTCGCCGTCGTGGCGATCCGCGACGGCTACGAGGTGGCCCGGACCGCCCCCGGGCTGCCCGACCCCACGGCCACCGTCGAGCGCGGTCCGACGGCCGGGTTCGGGACCGACCCGCTCAAGGCGTTCCACAAGGTGGGCTGCGTCGCGGACGCGGCGACGGTCCGGGAGCGGGCCGACGGCACCTTCGAGGTGCTGGCGACCGGCACGACCCGGATGCGGCTGCTCTCGGTGGAGGCCTCGGGTCCGTTCCTGACGGCCGAGCTGGAGCCGCTGCCGGAGGAGCCGGGCGACGAGGCGGGCGCCCTGGCGGAGGGCGTGCTGCGGTCCTTCCGGCAGTACCAGAAGCGGCTGGCGGGGGCCCGCGAACGGTCACTGGCGACCGGCGCCGACCTGCCCGACGAACCGGGTGTGGTCTCCTACCTGGTCGCCGCCGCGATGATGCTGGACACGCCGACGAAGCAGCGCCTGCTCCAGGCCCCGGACACCGCCTCGCGGCTGCGGGACGAGCTGAAACTCCTTCGCGCCGAGACCGCCATCATCCGTACGCTGCCGTCCCTGCCCGCGCAGGAACTGACGCGCGGCCCGACGAGTCTCAACTGAGGTACTGGCCCGCATGGCGAAGAACCCGAACAAGCCGAGCAAGGCGAAGAAGCAGCAGCCGGGCGGCACGCCCGCGACGGTGGCGCTCACGGCGGCCGGGGTGACGTACACGGTCCACGCCTACGAGCACGACCCGGCCCACCCGTCCTACGGCGAGGAGGCGGCCGAGGCGATGGGGGTGTCGCCGGAACGGGTGTTCAAGACGCTGGTGGCCGACGTCGACGGCGCCCTCACGGTCGCGGTGGTGCCGGTGGCGGGCCGGCTGGACCTCAAGGCGCTGGCGGCCGCGGTGGGCGGCAAGCGCGCGGCGATGGCCGACCCGGCCCTGGCCGAGCGCACCACGGGCTATGTGCGCGGCGGCATCTCCCCGCTGGGCCAGCGCAAGCGGCTGGCGACGGTCCTGGACGCGTCGGCCGCCGGACACGCCACGATCTGTGTCTCGGCGGGCCGCCGCGGCCTGGAGGTCGAGCTGTCCCCCGACGACCTGGCCGGGCTCACGGACGCGGTGCTGGCGCCGATCGGGCGTGCCTGACCCGAGCGGACGTGCGTGCCCTCTCGACGGACGTCCCGTTGTCGGCTAATCAGACAGGACATGTCGAGGCGAACACGCAAACGCCGGTGGCGCACCAGGAAGGGCCGCGCGAACCACGGCCGCCGCCCGGCCTAGGCCGACTTGCCCCCGTAGGGGCCCGACGGGTACTGCCCCGGTGCCGGCCACGGATCCGGCTCCGGGTCCCGGGGTCCGAACAGTCCCGTCAGCCCCAGGTGGACCACCAGTGCCGCCAGCGACCACGCCAGCAGCGCGCCCTTGGCGCCCAGCTTGAGCGGGGCGGCGAACGTCACGCCCTTGCCCACGTCCTTCGCGTGCGCGATCACGTCCTGCGTCGGCCCGAGCCACATCCCGAGCCGCCACGCCAGCAGCGATCCGAGCAGCCCGCCGACGCCGAGGGCCACCACCAGCGGCACGCCCCCGCGCCGCCGCAGCAGGAACAGCACGACCGCGCTGAGCGCCCCGAACGCCAGCGCGAGCAGCGTGAACGTTCCGTCGACGCCGATCGCCTGCTCGCCCTCGGAGTCCTTGAGGTAGACGACCCAGCTGCCGTCGATGATCTCACCCACCAGCGGCACGCTCGGTGCCAGCTTCCACCACAGCACGCCCAGCAGCGCACCGGAGAGCGCGACCGCCAACGCGGTCAGGGCGGCCTGCCGCATTTCGGTCAACATCCCGGGGCCGTTCTGTTCGCCGTACGTGCCGTATGGGTCGTGGGAACCGCCGGGCGCGGCCGACACCGCGTGTGCGCCGACGGGCGGCGGCACCGGCCCGCCCTGGTACGACGGGCGTTCGTTCGGCGGCGGTGGCGGGGTCAAGGGTGCGGTCACCGTGCCATCGTGCCAAACCCGCCCGTGCGGCGCGTCACCGGACGGCGGCCCGGCGGTACGCCCAGGTGGCCACGGCCAGCGAGATCACCCCGACCGCGGCGCACACCGCGAGGTCGCCGAGGACGAAGCCCCAGTCGGGCCGCTCGCCGAAGGTGCGCGCGAAGGCCTCCACGCCGTACGTGGAGGGCAGCAGGTCCCGGGCCAGGCGGACCACCTGCGGCATCCGCTCGGGCGGCAGCACGCCGAGCAGCAGCGCCGCCGACATGCCGAGCTGGCCGAGGAGGGTGGCGAACTCGGGCCGGGGGGCGAGCAGCCCCAGCGCCGCGCCCAGTCCGGCGAGGGCGGCGCCCGCCAGCGGGATCACGGCCACCAGCACCCACAGGTGGGTCATCGGCAGCCCGAACAGCAGACATCCGAACACCGCGGTCACCACGGTCCCGGGCACGGTGAAGGACGCGTAGGCGCCCGCCGCCCCCAGCACCACCGCGGCCGGCGGCACCGGCAGCGTCGCGTAGTGGTCGAGGCCGCCGCTGGCGCGCAGCTGGCCGAAGTACTGGGCGAGGAGGTTCAGCGCGACGAAGGCCACGACGAGCACCGCGGATCCGGCGACCACGGCCCGTGCCTCGCCGCCGCCGTCGACGACGCCGCGCATGAGGATCATGATGCCGATGGACTGGAAGGTCGCCACGAACAGCAGCGGGATGCGCGCGACCCGGGCCCGGGACAGCTGCGCCCGGTACACGGCCACCAGCGAGGGCCACAGCCGTGCCTTCGGCCCCAGCTCGGCCGGACCGGCCGCGCGCCGCCCCTCGGCCGCCGGGGCGGCACCCCGCAGGGCATCGGCGGGTACGACACTCACGTCGCGCAGCTCCCCTTCGCTCGTGTGCTCACGTCCTCACCAGCCCCTGCCGCGCGGCGCCGCCCAGCGCCAGGTACACGTCCTCCAGGCTGGGCGTGGCCAGGGTGAAGTCGTCCAGGGCGGCGAAGGCGGCGCCGCCGGTGACGGTGGCGACGACCGCGCGGGCCTCCTCGGGGGCGAGCCGCAGGGTCCAGCGGCGCCCCGACTCGACGACGCGGTCGCGCAGGGCGGCGACCTCCGGGACGTTCAGCGGCGCGCTCTCGCGCCACACCAGGTCGACGCGGACCTCGCCGGCGACCTGTTCCTTGAGCCCGGCGGGCGTGTCGCAGGCGATCACGCGTCCCCGGTCCAGGACGGCGACCCGGTCGAGCACGGTCTCGGCCTCGATGACGTTGTGGGTGACGAGCAGCACGGTGGCGCCGTGCTCGGCGCGCCGCCGGTCGACGGCCGACCACACCGCCCGCCGGGCCACCGGATCCATGCCGGTGGTCGGCTCGTCAAGGACGAGCAGCGGCCGCTCCCCCACCAGTGCGGCGGCGAAGCAGGCCAGGCGGCGCTGGCCGCCGGAGAGCTTCTTGATCGGGCGGGCGGCGAGGCCGGTCAGGCCCAGTTCCTCGAGCACGGCGTCCCGCTCGGCGCGGGCCCGGCGCACGTCCAGGCCGCGCAGCCGCCCGGTGGTCTCGGCGGCGAGCGACACGGTCAGCTCGTCCAGGGCGCTGGACTCCTGCCCCAGGTAGGCGAGGATCCGCGCGGCCCGCTCCGGGTGGCGCACGATGTCGTGCCCGAGGATCTCCACGCTGCCGCCGTCGGGCCGCATCAGCCCGGTGAGCTGGCGGACGAGGGTGGACTTTCCGGCGCCGTTGGGTCCGAGCAGTCCGAAGATCTCACCGCGGCGGATGTCCAGGGTGACGTCGTCGGTGGCCCGCACCTCGGGGGCGGCGGGTACCCCGCGCCTGCCGCGCACCGCCGGATAGGTCTTGGTCAGTGAGCGCACCGCGCACACGGCATCGCCACCGGGTCGAGGTGCCTGTGCCGCGCGCGTACTCACAAGGGAGGAGACTACGGGGTCGGTCCCCTCGGCCGGTTCCCGGGTCCGCCCATAAGTGTCGATTCAGCAGGTGTCGGTTGGGCTCAGCAGGTGTCGGTCCGGCCCGGGAGCGCGGGGGATCACCGGGGATCACCGGGGGTGCCGGGGCGTCTCACTCGGCGGCGGGCGTGCGTTCGGTCGCCGTGCGCACGTCGATCTCCCGCCAGAACCCGGCCCGGATGGCGTACCGGTCGTGCTCGTCGATCTGGTCGTCCTTGTGCGCGAGCAGTCCGAAGCGGGCCGCGTAGCGCAGCAGCTCACCGTCGACGCGATGCGGGATGCGCGGGTACATCCCGGACAGTTTCTGCAGGTGGCCGTGGTCGCCGAGCCGTTCCAGCCAGCGCCGGGCGAAGACCTGCCCCACCTCGTACGGGTCACCGCCGACCGTGGTGATGTCCTCCTCGCGGTCGGCCCAGCGCTGCTCGGCCGTGGTGAGCTGGGCCAGCGTCGGCAGGGCGGCGGCCTCGGAGGGCTCGGCGGCGGGCCGGTCGACCCAGCCCTTGTCGGAGGACCAGCGCAGGGTGGCGTTGGCCGGCTGCGGGGCGGGGTGGGCGCCGGGGGCGCGCAGGGCGGCGAGGTCCTTGGGAGTGGGGACGCCTTTGGCGGGCGGTACCCGTTCCTCGGTGCCGGACGGTCCCGCGGCGGCCGTGGTGGGGTGTTCGGGCGCCTCGGCGGGCCGCTGGGCGGCGGAGAGCGCGGACTCGGGCAGCGGCGCGGAGAGGATCGCGGCGATCTCGGGGCGGGGTACGGGCGGCGGCGCGCAGATACCGCCGAGTTCCTTGGCGCGTACGGCCTTGGTGATCCACGTACGGTCCAGGACGCGGCGTTCGTCGGCCTCGGCGACCAGGTCCTCGGACTGGTTGTAGTCGCCGTCGGCGGCCTGCACGGCCCACAGGTGGACGGCGACGCCGTGCTCCTTGGCGGCCATCATCCCGGGCAGCAGGTCGCCGTCGCCGGTCACCAGGACGACGTCGGAACAGGCGCGGTTGCGGGCCAGTTCGGTCAGTTCGGCGTGCATGGCGGCGTCCACGCCCTTCTGTGCCCACCGTCCGTCACTGCGGGTGAGAGCGCCGAGCCGGACGGTGACCCTGGGCATCACGCGCAGCCGCCGGTGTTCGGGCTGCGGGACGCGGTCGGGGGCGCCGTCGAACCAGTAGATGCGCAGCAGGGGCTGCTGGGTGTCGGACTCGGCGCGGTCGCGCAACCCCTGGATGAGGGCGGCGTGATCGACGGTGATGCGGGAGCGCGAGGGTTCCCCCGCCAGGAGACTCGCGGCGGCCCCCAGCAGATACCCGGCGTCCACCAGGACGATGCAGCGGTCCACGCGGTCCACCCTCTTTCCGGGAGGTTTGCTTCGGGCTTCCTTCGAGTCTGCCCGACCACGCGGAGGTTAACGGCCCGAACTCGATCTTCGGCGTGGCGTTTCGGCACCCGGTGACCGCTCGGACCGCGTCACGGACGGTAATTGCCCGATATGCGTTCTTTGTTGGCCTATGTGAATCTGGTTCCGGCCCTGGCCCCTAGATCCCCCTCAGGAGGTAGATCACCATGGCCAAGAACAAGAACAACCGTGATCGTAAGCAGCCCCGTGCCGAGCGCTCCCCGCAGGCCGCCGAGTCGGCCGTACTGGACCGCGAGGAGCAGCACTCCCCGCAGCTGACGACGCCCGGCGACGCGGCCTCGCGCAAGCGGAACAAGCGCTTCGGCCACAACTGACATCCACGACGAGGGGCGCACCCGGCAACCGGGGGCGCCCCTCGCTCGTTTCTCCGCCCGGCCCGCCGGGCGGGACGGCCCGCTCAGCCCGCCAGGCAGGACGGCCCGAGCAGCACCTTCAGGTCGCCGAACAGCGCCGGATCGGGCTTCACCCGGTGCCGGTCCAGGCGCAGCACCGTCGTCTTCGTGGGCCCCTGGAGCTTGATCCGCACCTCGCTGTCGCCCCGGTGGTGGGTGAGGATCTCACCGAGCCTGCTGACCATCGGCGGCGTGATGCGGGTGGCCGGGATGGTGAGGACGACGGGCGCGTTGGTGCCCGCGTTGGACAGGTCGGGGATCATCAGCTCCATCGCGACCAGCCTGGGGATGTCCTCCCGCTTGTCGAGCCGGCCCTTGACGAACACCACGGCGTCCTCGACCAGTTGCGTGGAGACCAGCTGGTAGGTCGCCGGGAAGAACATGCACTCCAGGGAGCCGGCCAGGTCCTCGACGGTGGCGATGGCCCAGGCGTTGCCCTGCTTGGTCATCTTGCGCTGCAGACCCGAGATGATGCCGCCGATGGTGACGACCGCGCCGTCGCCGAAGTCACCGCCGGTGAGCTGGGAGATGCCCGCGTCGGCCTTGTCGGACAGCACGTGCTCCAGGCCGAAGAGCGGGTGGTCGGAGACGTAGAGACCGAGCATCTCCCGCTCCTGGGCGAGGAGGTAGGTCTTGTCCCACTCGTCCTCGCCGAAGACCACGTCGAGTCCGAAGCCGGGCTCGTCGCTCTGCTCGTCGCCCATGCCGCCGAAGAGGTCGAACTGGCCCTCGGCCTCCTTGCGCTTGACCGCGACCACGTTGTCGATCATCGGTTCGTACTGCGCGGTGAGGCCCTTGCGGGTGTGTCCCATCTCGTCGAAGGCGCCCGCCTTGATCAGCGACTCCGTCGTCCGCTTGTTGCAGACGACCGCCTCCACCTTGTCCAGGTAGTCGGGGAAGGACGCGTACTTCCCCTTGGCCTTGCGGCACTTGATGATCGACTCGACGACGTTGGTGCCGACGTTGCGCACGGCGGAGAGGCCGAAGAGGATCACGTCGTCGCCCTGCGCGGCGAAGTTCGACATGGACTCGTTGACGTTGGGCGGCAGCACCTTGATGCCCATGCGCCGGCACTCGTTCAGATAGACGGCCGACTTGTCCTTGTCGTCCTTGACCGAGGTGAGCAGGGCGGCCATGTACTCGGCCGGGTAGTTCGCCTTCAGATAGCCGGTCCAGTACGAGACCAGGCCGTAGGCGGCCGAGTGCGCCTTGTTGAAGGCGTAGCCGGCGAAGGGGACCAGCACGTCCCACAGGGCCTGGATGGCCTCGTCGCTGTAGCCGTTCTTCCGGGCTCCGGCCTGGAAGAGGACGAAGTTCTTCGCCAGTTCGTCGGGCTTCTTCTTGCCCATCACGCGGCGCAGGATGTCGGCCTCGCCCAGCGAGTAGCCCGCGATGATCTGGGCGGCCTTCTGCACCTGCTCCTGGTAGACGATCAGGCCGTAGGTGACCGCGAGGACCTCCTGGAGGGGCTCCTCCAGCTCCTTGTGGATCGGCGTGATCTCCTGGAGGTTGTTCTTGCGCAGCGCGTAGTTGGTGTGCGAGTCCATGCCCATGGGGCCGGGACGGTAGAGCGCGGAGACGGCGGAGATGTCCTCGAAGTTGTCCGGCTTCATCAGCCGCAGCAGGGAGCGCATCGGGCCGCCGTCGAACTGGAAGACGCCGAGCGTGTCGCCGCGCTGCAGCAGTTCGAAGGTCGTGGGGTCGTCCAGCGGCAGCGACAGCAGGTCGAGGTCGATGCCCTTGTTGGACTTCACCATCTTGACGGCGTCGTCCATGATCGTGAGGTTGCGCAGGCCGAGGAAGTCCATCTTCAGCAGGCCGAGCGACTCGCACTGCGGGTAGTCCCACTGCGTGATGGTCACGCCGTCCGTGTGCCGGACCCAGATCGGGGCGTGGTCGACGATGGGCTCGCTGGACATGATCACGCCGGCCGCGTGCACGCCCATCTGCCGGACCAGGCCCTCGACGCCCTTGGCGGTGTCGATGACCTTCTTGACGTCCGGCTCGCTCTCGTACATCGAGCGGATCTCGCCGGCCTCGCTGTAGCGCGGGTGCGTCGGGTCGGTGATGCCGTTGAGGTCGATGCCCTTGCCGAGGACGTCGGCGGGCATGGCCTTGGTGAGCCGGTCGCCCATCGCGTACGGGTAGCCCAGCACGCGCGCGGAGTCCTTGATGGCGTTCTTCGCCTTGATCTTGCCGTAGGTGCCGATCATGGCGACCTTGTCGGCGCCGTACTTCTCGGTCACGTACCTGATCACCTCGACGCGCCTGCGCTCGTCGAAGTCGATGTCGACGTCGGGCATGGAGACGCGCTCGGGGTTCAGGAACCGCTCGAAGATCAGGCCGTGCGGGATGGGATCGAGGTCGGTGATGCCCATCGCGTACGCCACGATCGAACCGGCCGCGGAGCCTCGGCCGGGGCCGACCGCGATGCCCTGGTTCTTGGCCCACATGATGAAGTCGGCGACCACCAGGAAGTACCCCGGGAACCCCATCTGGATGATGACGTCCATCTCGTACTCGGCCTGCTTCTGGCGGTCCTCGGGGACCTGGCCCGAGAAGCGGCGCTCCATGCCGCGGCGGACCTCCTCCTGGAACCAGGTGACCTCGGTGAAGCCGTCGGGGATGTCGAACTTCGGCATGAGGTCGCGCTTCTCGAACATGCCGGTGGTGTCGATCATCTCGGCGATCAGGCGCGTGTTGGCGCAGCCCTCCTGCCAGGCGTCGGAGGAGTCGATGGCGTACATCTCGTCCGTCGACTTCAGGTAGTAGCCGGTGCCGTCGAAGCGGAAGCGGTCCGGGTCGGAGAGGTTCTTGCCGGTCTGGATGCACAGCAGGGCGTCGTGGGCGGTCGCCTCGTGCGCGTAGGTGTAGTGCGAGTCGTTCGTCACCAGCGGCGGGATGCCGAGCTTCCTGCCGATCTCCAGAAGACCGTCGCGGACCCGGTGCTCGATCTCGATGCCGTGGTCCATCAGCTCCAGGAAGTACCGGTCCTTGCCGAAGATGTCCTGGTAGTCGGCGGCCGCCTTCAGGGCCTCGTCGAAGTGGCCGAGGCGCAGCCGGGTCTGCACCTCGCCGGAGGGGCAGCCGGTGGAGGCGACGATGCCCTCGGACCACTGGCTGATGGTCTCCTTGTCCATCCGCGGCCACTTCTGCAGCCAGCCTTCGGCGTAGGCGTCGGAGGAGAGGCGGAAGAGGTTGTGCAGGCCCTTGCTGTTCGTCGCCCACATGGTCTTGTGGGTGTAACCGCCCGAACCGGAGACGTCGTCCCGCTTCTGGTGCGGCTGGCCCCACTGGATCTTGCGCTTGTTGCGCCGGGACTCGGGCGCGACGTACGCCTCGATCCCGATGATCGGGGTGACTCCGGCCTTCTTCGCGGAGTGGAAGAAGTCGTACGCCCCGTGCAGGTTGCCGTGGTCGGACATGGCGATGTGCGACATGCCCATCTCGTTGCACGCGTCGAACATGTCCTTGAGCCGCGCGGCACCGTCCAGCAGCGAGTACTGGGTGTGGACGTGCAGGTGCGTGAACGGCGGCTTTGACACGTGCGGCCTCCTGGGAAAACTGGGGACGACTGGCGGCGGTCGATCCGGGGGGTCAGCGTCGAAGTCTATGCCTCTGCACTGACACTCCGAGGGCCACCACGCGTACCTTCTGGGGCGGGCACTCCCGCACCCCTTCGAACGTTGGCCCGAGTGGAGATCCGCTCCACCCGTGAGGCACCACCCGCACCAGGAGGCACCAGGCATGTCGGTCCCGCAGCTCAACGAGGAGCACCGCGGCGAGGAGATCCTCGCCGTCTTCGACACCGCCTTCGGCCAGCTGCTGGCCGCGGATCCCGCGGCGTTCCGCGTGAAGTTCCGGAAGATGGCGGCCTCCGCCTTCGCGTTCTACCGCGGCACCGCAGGCCTCTTTTACCGCGATTTGACCGAGGATCCGGACTTCGGTGACCGGCACGGCGGCGCCTACCTGGACGAGCGGACCTCCCGGGTGTGGATCCACGGCGATCTCCACGCGGAGAACTTCGGCACGTACATGGACTCCACCGGCCGGCTGATCTTCAACGTCAACGACTTCGACGAGGCCTACGTCGGCCCCTTCACCTGGGACCTCAAGCGCTTCGCCGCCTCCGTCGCGCTGATCGGGTACGCGAAGGCGTTCAGCGACGAGCAGATCACCGAGCTGGTGCGGGTGTACGCGGGCGCGTACCGCGAGCGGATCCACGCCCTGGCCACCGGCGCCAAGAGTGACGAGGTGCCGCCCTTCACGCTGGACACCGCGGAGGGCCCGCTGCTCGGCGCGCTGCGGGTGGCCCGCTCGCTGACCCGCTTCGGGCTGCTGGACTCGATGACCGAGATCCGTGACTTCGAGCGCCGCTTCGCCCCCGGCGGCGGCTCCGTCGAGCTGGACGCCGCCACGCGCTACAAGGTGCTGGCGGCCTTCGACGGCTATCTGGAGACGCTTCCCGAGTCCTCCCTGGCCCGCCCCGACTCCTACCGCGTGAAGGACGTCGTCGGCCGCCGGGGCATCGGCATCGGCTCGGCCGGCCTGCCCTCGTACAACATCCTGCTGGAGGGCAACAGCGACGCGTTGGAGAACGACGTCGTAATCTACATCAAGCAGGCCCAGACCCCGGCCGTCTCCCGGCACATCACCGACCAGGCGATCCGGGACTACTTCCAGCACGAGGGCCACCGCACGGTGATCTCCCAGCGCGCCCTGCAGGCGCACGCCGACCGGTGGCTGGGCTGGACCGAGCTGGACGGCGCCGGGCAGCTGGTCGCCGAGGTCTCGCCGTACGCGGTCGACCTGGACTGGGGCGACATCGACGACCCGGAGGAGATCGCCGAGGTGGTCGCCGACCTGGGCCGGGCCACCGCGACCATGCACGCGGCGGCCGACGACCAGTCCGGGGAGTCCCTGGTGCCGTTCTCCACCGAGCGGGCCATCGACGCGGCGATCGCGGCCGACGAGGAGGGTTTCGCGCCGCTGCTGGTCGACTTCGCGCACCGCTACGGCGCACGCGCGCGCGCCGACCACCAGACCTTCGTCGACCTGTTCCGCAACGGCCGGATCCCGGGTCTGTGACCATTCCGGTTCGGTAACCGTCGGCCGTCTCACAGGAAGCCTTTAGGGGTCCCTTACCGGACCCCATGACACACTCTTCTACTGCTATGGACATATCCGGAACCCCGCTCAGAGCCGTACGCGCGGCGCTGTTCACGGCACTCGCCGTGACCCTCAGCACCGCGTCGCACGTGCTGCTGTCCGGGGTTCCGCTGCCGCTGCCCACGGTGGCCGCCGTCGCCGCCGCCGTGTTCCTGATCGCGTACGCCCTGGCCGGGCGGCGCGAGCGCGGCTTCGGGCGGATCGCCGCCCTGCTGATCCCGCTGGAGCTGGCCGCCGACACGGTCTTCACCACCGGCCAGCACGTCTGCTACGGCCGGGCGGGCGGCCCGGTCGCGGGCCCGCTGCGCTCGGTCGGCTTCGACGTGCTGTGCGGCGACGGGACCGGCATCCACGCCGGGGTGACCGCGCCGCTGACCCGGGTGACCGGGGCCGAGACCGACCGGATGGCGTCGGTGCTGGCCCAGGCCGCCCCCGGCACCGCCTGGCTGCTCCTCGCCGCGCACGTCGGGGTCGGGCTGCTCGCGGCGGCCTGGCTGCGGCGCGGCGAGCGGGCGCTGGCCCAGCTGCTCGGCGCGGTGGCCGCGACCACGTTCCGGCCGCTGCTGCTCGCCGTCGCGGCCGTGGGCGTACGCCGGGCCCCGGCGGTGCGCCGCCCGGCGCCCCCGGCCCGCCGCGCTGCCGGCGCCCGCGAGCGGATCCTCGCGCACTCCCTGGGACGTCGCGGACCGCCGCGCCCGGTGGCCACCCTCGTCTGACCCGGCACCGGCCGAGTCGCACGAGCACCACCGAGCACCGCAGTCCCCCGTACGTACTTCCGCACACCCCCGTGTGCGCGTCCCCGGAGAGATCATCATGAGCAAGCGGAACAGCCAGGCAGCGAAGACGGCGGCCCGTGAGCGCCTGCGCCAGGAGCGCGAGCGCCAGGCCAAGCGCGACAAGGTCAGGCGCCAGGCCATCGTGGCCGCCTCCATCGTCGGCGTGCTGGCGATAGCCGGCGGCATCAGCTACGCCGTCGTGCAGGGCAACAAGCCCAGTGGCTGGGACAAGGCCGCCGAGGCGAAGGTGGTGGCCCCGGCCAACACCTCCGGCAAGGACGGCACCACCGTCGTCATGGGCGAGTCCAAGTCCGACAACGTCATCCACCTCTACGAGGACCCGCGCTGCCCGGGCTGCGCGGCGATGGAACAGAGCATCGGCGAGACCGTCAACAAGGGCATGGAGGACGGCGACTACAAGCTCTCCTTCACCGTCGGCACCTTCCTCGACGGCAACCTGGGCGGCGAGGGCTCCAAGAACGCGCTGAGCGCGCTGGGCGCCGCGCTGAACGTCAGCCCCGAGGCGTTCGTCGACTACAAGACCGCGCTCTACTCCACGAAGTACCACCCCGAGGAGTCGACCGACGACTTCGCCAAGGACGACTACCTGATCAAGGTGGCGGACTCGGTCGATGCCCTGAAGGGCAACAAGAAGTTCCAGGACGCCGTGGAGAAGGGCACCTACGACGCCTGGGCGATGCGGATGAGCAAGTCCTTCGACAAGGCCGAGGGCGTCCAGTCGACGCCGACCATCAAGATCAACGACAAGGTGGTCGAGACCCCGAGCACGCCCGACGCGTGGCAGAAGGCGCTGAAGGACGCGGGCGTCACCAAGTGACCCGGTGATCGCCGTCTGACGAGTGGGCGAACTTTTGCGAGTTCGCCCACTCGCGCGCGTACCGATCAGTAACCTGATCGGCCGTGACCAGTCGACACAGAGCCTCCGAAGACAACGAGCCATCCGCGAACTCCCGCACCCCGAGCCGCCGTACGGTCGTCAAGGCCGCGGCGGCCGGTGCCGTGCTCGCCGCCCCGCTCGCCGCGGCGCTGCCCGCCGGCGCCGCCGACGCGGCCCCCGCCTTCCTGCACGGCGTCGCCTCCGGCGATCCGCTGCCCGACGGAATCCTGCTGTGGACCCGGGTGACACCGGTGCCCGAGGCCATACCGGGCTCCGGGACCGGTCCGGACACCGCGGTGAGCTGGGTGGTCGCCACGGACAAGGCCCTCACGAACGTGGTCGCCAAGGGGTCCGTCACCGCCACGGCCGCCGCCGACCACACCGTCAAGGCGGACGTCCGCGGCCTCGCGCCCGCCACGGACTACTGGTTCCGCTTCTCCGCGGGCCCCACCGACTCCCCCGTCGCCCGCACCCGCACCGCCCCCGCGCACGACGCGGCCGTCACCGGCCTGCGCTTCGGCGTGGTCTCCTGCGCCAACTGGGAGGCCGGGTACTTCTCCTCGTACCGCCATCTCGCGGCCCGCGGCGACCTGGACGCCTGGCTGCACCTGGGCGACTACATCTACGAGTACGGCACCGGCGAGTACGGCACCCGCGACACCGTGGTGCGTCCGCACGCCCCGGCCCACGAGATCCTCACCCTCGCCGACTACCGGACCCGGCACGGCCGCTACAAGACCGACCCCGACCTCCAGGCGCTGCACGCCACGGCGCCGGTGGTGGCGATCTGGGACGACCACGAGATCGCCAACGACACCTGGTCGGGCGGCGCCGAGAACCACACCGAGGGCGCCGAGGGGACCTGGGCGGAGCGGCAGAGCGCCGCCAAGCGGGCCTACTTCGAGTGGATGCCGGTGCGCCCGGCGATCGCCGGCACCACCTACCGGCGGCTGCGGTTCGGCAAGCTCGTCGACCTCTCGCTGCTCGACCTGCGCACCTTCCGCTCGCAGCAGGTGGCGCTCGGCAACGGCGAGGTCGACGACCCGGACCGCACCCTCACCGGCCGCGCCCAGCTCGACTGGCTCAAGTCCGGTCTCGCCTCCTCCGACGCCACCTGGCGGCTGGTCGGCAACCCGGTGATGATCTCGCCGTTCGCGGTCGGTTCGCTCCCGGCCTCGCTGCTCGGACCGCTCGCCGAGCTGCTCGGGCTGCCGAAGGAGGGCATCGCCCTCAACACCGACCAGTGGGACGGCTACACCGACGACCGCCGCGAGCTGCTGGCCCACCTGCGCGCGCACGCGATCCGCAACACCGTGTTCCTGACCGGCGACATCCACATGGCCTGGGCCAACGACGTGCCGTACAACGCCGGGACCTACCCGCTGTCCGCCTCCGCGGCCACGGAGTTCGTCGTCACGTCGGTGACCTCCGACAACCTCGACGACATCGTGAAGGTCCCCGAGGGCACCGTCTCGGCGATCGCCGCGCCGGTGATCCGGGCCGCGAACCGGCACGTGCGCTGGGTCGACACGGACCGGCACGGCTACGGCGTGCTGGACGTCACCGCGGACCGGGCGCAGATGGACTACTACGTGGTCTCCGACCGCACCGACGCGGCGGCCACCTCCGCCTGGGCCCGCTCCTACCGCACGCGCAGCGGTACGCAGCGCGTCGAGCGGGTCTACGACCCGGTCTGAGCCTCCCGGAGGGAGTCGAGGAAGCCGAGCGCCACCCGCCAGGTGGCCTCGGCCGCCTCCGCGTCGTAGTCGTCCAGCTCCGGGTCGGTGTACAGGTGACCGGCGCCGGGATACCGGTGCACCTCGACGTCGGCGCCGATCCGGCCCATCTGGAGGTACCAGGCGCTGAGCCAGTCGTCCGTCTCGAAGGGGTCCGGCTCGGCAACGTGCAGCTGGACCGGCAGCTCGTCGACCGAGGCGTTGGGCGCGAGGTCCGAGGTGCCGTGCAGGAGCAGCAGCCCGCGCGCCCGGTGGTCGCCGAGGGCGAGGGTCTGGGCGATGGAGGCGCCGAGCGAGAATCCGGCGTAGACCAGTCCCCGCTCGGAGTAGGGCGCGGCGGCCAGCACGGCCCGCTTCAGCAGCTCCTCGCGGCCGATCCCGTCCTGGTGGGCCATGCCCTCCTCGACCGTGTCGAAGGTACGGCCCTCGAAGAGGTCCGGGGTCCACACCTGGTGCCCGGCGTCGCGCAGCCGGTCGGCGGCCTGCCGCACCGCGGGCCTCGGGCCGAGGGTCGAGTGAAAGAGCACGATGTTCATGGGGCCATGGTGCCAGCCGGGTGCGACAGGGCCCGCGCCCGGCGACACCCCGGCGGGAGATACCTCACAGGTTCACAGCGCCGCGCGGCCGGTTACGTTCGAGGGATGGAGACGATACTCCGCCCGCTGATCGTGGTCGGCGGCTCGGTACTGCTGACCGTGGTCATCGGCTGGGCCACCGACCTGCTGCTGCGCAAGGCCGACGGACGCCACCCGGAGACACCGCTGTGGGGGCTGCTGCGGCGCGCCCGCCTGCCCTACCAGATCGTGCTCTGCTCGGGCCTGCTGAGAGGGTCCTACGTCGAGGCCGGGGTGTTCCCGGACCACCGGACCGGGGTCGGCCGGACGCTGACGCTGGTGCTGATCGGCTCGGCGGCCTGGCTGGTGGTCCGGATCGCCGCGGCGGTCGTCGAGACGTCCTACTCCCGTTACGCGCACGCCCACGCCGAGCGGGATCCGGCCCGGGTGCGCCGGGTGCGGACCCAGGTGTCGCTGATCATGCGGGTGGTCACGGCGGTCGTCGGCGTGGTCGCGGTGTCGTCGATGCTGCTGACGTTCCCGGCGATGCGGGCGGCGGGCGCCTCGCTGCTGGCCTCGGCCGGCATCATCGGCATCGTCGCCGGTGTTGCGGCCCAGTCCACGCTGGGCAACCTGTTCGCCGGGTTCCAGATCGCCTTCGGCGACATGGTGCGCATGGGCGACACGGTCGTGGTGGACGGGGAGTGGGGCACCGTCGAGGAGATCACGCTGACGTATCTGAGCGTGCGCACCTGGGACGAGCGCCGGATCACGATGCCGGTGTCGTACTTCACGTCCAAGCCGTTCGAGAACTGGTCGCGCGGCACCCCGCAGATGACCGGGACCGTGTTCTGGCACCTGGACCACTCGGCGCCGATGGACCTGATGCGCGAGCGGCTGCGCGACGTCCTGCGCGAGTGCCCGGCCTGGGACGGACGCAACTACAACCTGACCGTCACGGACACCACCCCGACCACCATGGAGGTGCGGGCCCTGGTGACGGCGAAGGACGCGGACGACATCTGGACGGTACGGGTCACGGTCCGCGAGGGGATGCTGCGCTGGCTGGCCGACGAGCACCCGTACGCGCTGCCGCGGGTCAACACGGCGGACGCGGCCCTGCGCCCGCCCCACGAGGGCCTCCCGCACGCGCGGCGCTCCGCCGCCGAGGACTCCCGCCGCCCCTCCGGGACGGACTCCCGCCGCTTCCCGGGCCGGCCGGCCAAAAGCCTGTGACCGCGGGTCAGCGCAGGCTGCGCACGTCCAGGTGGCGCAGGACCCGGTCGACGATCTCCGGGTCGGCGCCGGGTTCGCTGCGGGCGGCCAGCACCTCGTGCCGGGCGGCGCTCAGCATCTCGCCCTGGATGCGCCGGACGCGTTTGAACCGCCGGGCCCGCTGCTCCTGCGCCTCCCGCCGCTCCTCGTCCCCGAGGTCCGGGCTGATGCGTACGCCGATGTCGAAGGCGCGCCGCAGCATCTGCTCGGACAGCTCCTCCGGCAGCTCCTCCACCGACTCGATCTCCTTGAGCCGCTGCCTGGCCGCCCGGGCCGCCCTGAGGGCCAGGTCGCGCTCGAACCCCTGCTCCCGCTCCGTGTCCGCCCGGACCCCGAGCCGGCCGACCAGCCAGGGCAGGGTCAGCCCCTGCAGCAGCAGCGTGCCCATGATCACCCCGAACGCGATGAAGACGATCTCGTCCCGGTGCGGGAAGGGCGCCCCGTCGTCCGTCCGCAGCGGGATCGCCAGGGCCAGCGCGACCGACGCCACGCCCCGCATCCCGGCCCACCACATGACCACGGTCTCGCGCCAGCTCGTCGGGATGTCCTCGTCCTGGTCGCGCCTGGCGTGCAGCCGCTGGGTCAGCCAGGTGGCCGGCAGCAGGTACAGCAGCCGGACCAGGACGACGACGGCGAGGATCGCCGCCGACCAGCCGAGCAGTTCGCTCCACCGGCCGGAGGCGGTGCGCACGGCGTTGTGCAGCTCCAGTCCGATCAGGCCGAAGGCCACCCCGGTGACCAGGGTGTCGACCACGTCCCAGACGGTGTGGCCGCCGAGCCGGGTCATCACGTCGTCGGCGTCCGAGGCGTACTCGGCGAGGAACATGGCGGTGGTGAGCACGGCGAGCACGCCCGAGCCGTGCAGTTCGTCGGCGGCGACGTAGCTCACGAACGGCACCAGCAGGGTCAGCCCGATCTGCAGCGTCGGGTCGCCCAGCACGCTCATGAGTTTGTTGGAGCCCCAGCCCAGGGCGAGCCCGATCGCGACGGCGACAACGGCGGAGAGCACGAGGTCGAACCCGGCCCGCCACGGCGAGAAGGCGCCGCCGACCGCCGCGGCGATGGCCACGTGGTACAGGACGATGGCCGTCACGTCGTTGAAGAGCCCCTCACCCTCCAGGATGGACACCAGGCGGCGCGGCAGCCCCAGTTGCCCGGCGACGGCGGTCGCGGCGACCGGGTCGGGCGGCGCCACCAGCGCGCCCAGCGCGAAGGCGGCGGCGATCGGCAGCCCCGGCACGATCGCGTGGGCCACGGAGGCCACGCAGACCATGGTGACGAAGACCAGCGCGACGGCCAGCAGGAAGATGGGGCGCTTGTTGGCCGCGAACTGCCGCCAGGACGTGCGCCGCACGGCGGCGTACAGCAGCGGCGGGAGCAGTCCGGGCAGGATCAGTTCGGGCGGGATGTCGACGTTGGGCACGAAGTCGAGCAGCGCCAGGACGATCCCGAGGAGCGTCATCAGCACCGGCGCGGGCAGCCCGAGCCGGGCACCGATGGGGACGCTCAGCAGGGCCCCGAGCAACAGCATGAACAACAGGGCCAGCTGATCCACGGTCACCGCTCCGGTGGGGTCTAGGGGCTGTGGTCCGGCCGTTCCCACGGCGAAGCCCAAGCCTGCCACGCCACCGGTCCCACCAGCCGGTTCGGCGCCCCCGCTACAAGGAGCGCCGCATCGCGCGGTGCGGGATCCCGGCGTCGGGGAACTCGGGTCCGTACGCCTGGTACCCCAGCCGCTCGTAGAAACCCAGGGCGTGGGTCTGCGCGTGCAGGTCCACGGCGGTGAGTCCCCGTGCGCGGGCCGCCTCCTCGACGGCCCGGACCAGCGCGGCCCCGATGCCCAGACCGCGGGCCGCGGCGGTCACCGCGAGCC
This sequence comes from Streptomyces sp. NPDC018026, assembly GCF_044327745.1. Lineage (NCBI taxonomy): Bacteria > Bacillati > Actinomycetota > Actinomycetes > Kitasatosporales > Streptomycetaceae > Streptomyces > Streptomyces sp. NPDC018026. The sequence goes on along the minus strand of NZ_JBIRFY010000015.1, from coordinate 108,244 downwards.
GGCCCAGGGAGCCGACGGCCGGGTCGCCGTCGCCGTTCTTCGCGGCGGCGGCCGTGCCGTGCAGCAGCCGCCCGGTGCCGAGCGGCACGCCGTCCGCCCGGATCGCGAGGACGTGCACGGCGCCGGGGTCGTAGGCGTCGTACTCGATGTCCTCGGGGACCTTCTGCTCGGCGACGAAGACGTCCTTGCGCACCGCGAAGCAGGCCTCGCGGTCGGCGGGGTCCTCGGCGACGCGCACCTCGTAGGACGGGGCCCGGGCCGGGCTCGGGGCGCTCATCCGTAGGTCTCCTCGCGGACCAGGTCGAGGGCCTGCTGGAGGTCCTCGGGGTATTCGCTGGCGTACTCCACCCAGTCGCCGGTGCCGGGGTGCTCGAAGCCGAGCCGCACGGCGTGCAGCCACTGGCGGGTCAGCCGCAGCCGCTTGGCCAGGGTGGGGTCCGCGCCGTAGGTCAGGTCGCCGACGCAGGGATGGCGGTGGGCCGCCATGTGGACGCGGATCTGGTGGGTGCGGCCGGTCTCCAGCTTCACGTCGAGCAGGGAGGCGGCGCGGAAGGCCTCGATGAGGTCGTAGTGCGTGACGGAGGGCTTGCCCTCGGCGGTGACGGCCCACTTGTAGTCGTGCTGCGGGTGGCGGCCGATGGGCGCGTCGATGGTGCCGCTGGTCGGGTCGGGGTGGCCCTGTACGAGCGTGTGGTAGCGCTTGTCGACCGTGCGCTCCTTGAACTGGCGCTTGAGCGAGGTGTAGGCGCGCTCCGACTTGGCCACCGCCATCAGGCCGGAGGTGCCCACGTCGAGGCGGTGCACGATGCCCTGGCGCTCGGCGGCGCCGGACGTCGAGATGCGGTACCCGGCGGCGGCCAGTCCGCCGATGACGGTCGGCCCGCTCCAGCCCGGGGACGGGTGTGCGGCGACGCCGACGGGCTTGACGATCACCACCACGTCCTCGTCGTCGTGCACGATCTCCATGCCCTCGACGGGCTCGGCGACGACCTGCACGGGCGCGGGCGCCTCGGGCATCTCGACCTCGAGCCAGGCGCCGCCGTGGACGCGTTCGGACTTGCCGACCACCGACCCGTCGACCTGCACCTTGCCCGCCGCCGCCAGCTCGGCGGCCTTGGTGCGGGAGAAGCCGAACATGCGGGAGATGGCGGCGTCGACGCGCTCGCCCTCCAGGCCGTCGGGCACGGGCAGGGTGCGGATCTCGGGAATCGTGCTCACCCGTCGAGTATGCCGGACGGCCCGGACACTCCCGAACGCGCGCTCAGTCCCGGTGCCCGCTCAGTCCTCGCTCAGTCCTTGTGGACGGTCCCGTCCGGATCCAGGCCCCGGAAGGAGAGGATCACGATCAGGATGCCGCCGCAGACGATCGCCGAGTCGGCGAGGTTGAAGACGGCGAAGTGCTTGGGCGCGATGAAGTCCACGACCGCGCCCTCGAAGACGCCGGGCGCGCGGAAGATCCGGTCGGTGAGGTTGCCGAGGGCGCCGCCGAGCAGCATGCCGAGCGCGATCGCCCAGGGCAGGCTGTGGAGCTTGCGCGCGAGGCGGGCGATCACGACGATCACGGCAGCGGCGATCACGGTGAAGATGATCGTGAACGCCTCGCCGAAGCCGAAGGCCGCGCCCGCGTTGCGGATCGCGGCGAACCGCAGCCAGTCGCCGATGATCTCGATCGGCTCGTGGTGCTCCAGCTTGGCGACCACCAGCATCTTGCTGCCCAGGTCGAGCAGGTACGCGAAGAGGGCGACCGCGAACAGCACGGCGACCCGCCGCTTGCCCCGGGGGCGCTCAGGAGCCTGCTCCTGCTTCTGCTCCTGTTCGGCGTCGGGCCGCTCCCGCCCGTCCCCCGCCGCGTCCGGGGTGTCCGGAGTACCGATGATGCGCTCCGCCTCTGCCACGTGAGTCCCTCAGCCTAGGTCCTTGACTGAGCACGAGGGTACGGCACACTCCCCGTCCCGGCTGCGGCTCAGTACCGGCGCTCCTGCTTCTGCTTGCACTCGACGCACAGGGTGGCCCGCGGGAATGCCTGCATCCGCGCCTTGCCGATCGGGTTGCCGCAGTTCTCGCACAGGCCGTAGGTGCCCGCGTCCAGGCGCTCCAGGGCTCGCTCGGTCTGGGTGAGCACCTCGCGCGCGGTGGCGGCCAGCGCCAGCTCGTGCTCGCGCGTGATGTTCTTGCTGCCGGTGTCCGCCTCGTCGTCGCCCGCGCCGTCGCCGGAGTCGCGCATCATGCCCTGCAGCGACCGCTCGGAGGAGTCGATCTCGGTGCGCAGCCGGTCCGCCTCGGACTGGAGCTCGCCGCGCGCCTCCTCGACCTCCTGCGGGGTCCAGGGTTCCTCGCCGGGGCGTACCGCGAGGTCGCCGGGGTCCGCGGCGGCGGTGCCGCGGGCCTTGGGAACAGCGGTCTTGGCCGCCGTGGCCGTGCCAGGAGTCTTCTTCGCAACCACCGTCGTGGCTCCCGTCTGCTCCGCGGCCTCGGCCGCGCCCACTTTCTTGGCCGTGCTCTTCTTCGCCGTGCTCTGCTTGGCCGTGCTCTTCTTCGCCGCGGTCTTCTTTGCCGGGCTCTGCTTCGCCGCGGTCTTCCTTGCCGCCTTCTTCTTCGCCGGGTCCCGCTCGGCGGCGCTCTCCTCGTCGGCGCCCTGTTTCGCGGCCGTCGTCTTCTTCTTCGCCACCATGGCCGCGGCCCCTTCACATATTGTGATCTTGCGCGCGAATCGTGCTGGGACGATAAATCGACTCCGGTCCCGCGGCAACGGGGCACGCCGCCCGATTCGCCCGCCCACCGTGCGCCGCGCGGCGAGCATGCATGCGTTGTGCCCAGCTCCCCGCCCGGTAATCCGCCGGAACGCCCCCCGGGCCGCCCGTGCGGGGAGCGCCCCCCGGACGGCGGCATTCGGGTCACGCAAAACCGGTCGGCCGTTGTCCGCGCGGCGCCGTACACTGGGGCCAGCGAAAAGCATGGATGGGGACGAGTAGCGGCGTCAGCAGCCCAGAGCGACCCGGGGACGGTGTGAGCCCGGGGGCGAGCGCGACGTGAAGATCACCCCGGAGCCGCCGGAAGAAAGCCGTGGCAGGACAGCCGCGGCGAGTAGAACCGGCTCGCGACCCCAATGAGGGGGCTCGCCGGAGCACACGACGCCCCGGCCGGGCCAAGGAGGGTGGTACCGCGGGAGCACGGCTCTCGTCCCTCCGACGGAAGGCAGCACGTCCGCCGGAGGAAGCTCGCTGATGACAACGCCTCAGTACCGCCAGGTACCCGCCCAGGTCGACCTGCCCGCGCTCGAACACGCGGTGCTCGACTTCTGGCGCGAGCAGAAGATCTTCGCCAAGAGCCTGGAGCAGTCCGAGGGCCGCCCCGAGTGGGTGTTCTACGAGGGCCCGCCCACCGCCAACGGCATGCCCGGCGCCCACCACATCGAGGCGCGCGTCTTCAAGGACGTCTTCCCCCGCTTCCGCACCATGCGCGGCTACCACGTGGGCCGCAAGGCCGGCTGGGACTGCCACGGCCTGCCGGTGGAGCTGGCGGTGGAGAAGGAGCTGGGCTTCACCGGCAAGCAGGACATCGAGGCGTACGGCATCGCCGAGTTCAACGCCAGGTGCCGCGAGTCGGTGACCCGGCACACCGACGCCTTCGAAGAGCTCACGACCCGCATGGGCTACTGGGCCGACCTCCAGGACCCGTACCGCACGATGGACCCGGAGTACATCGAGTCCGTCTGGTGGTCGCTGAAGACGATCTTCGACAAGGGCCTGCTGGTCCAGGACCACCGCGTCGCCCCCTGGTGCCCCCGCTGCGGCACCGGCCTGTCCGACCACGAGCTGGCCCAGGGCTACGAGACGGTCGTCGACCCGTCCGTCTACGTCCGCTTCCCGCTGACCTCGGGACCGCTGGCGGGCGAGGCCGCGCTGGTCGTCTGGACCACGACCCCGTGGACGCTGGTCTCCAACACCGCGGTCGCCGCGCACCCCGACGTCACCTACGTGGTCGCCACGGACGGCACGGAGAAGCTGGTCGTCGCGGAGCCGCTGGTCGCCAAGGCGCTCGGCGAGGGCTGGGAGACCACCGGGCAGTCGTACACCGGCGCCGAGATGGAGCGCTGGACGTACCGGCGCCCCTTCGAGCTGGTCGAGTTCCCCGAGCCCGCGCACTACGTGGTGAACGCCGACTACGTCACCACCGAGGACGGCACCGGCCTCGTCCACCAGTCCCCCGCCTTCGGTGAGGACGACCTCAAGGTCTGCCGCGCGTACGGACTGCCCGTGGTCAACCCGGTCCGCCCGGACGGCACCTTCGAGGAGGACGTCCCGCTCGTCGGCGGCGTCTTCTTCAAGAAGGCCGACGAGAGGCTGACCGAGGACCTTCAGACCCGGGGCCTGCTCTTCAAGCACATCCCCTACGAGCACAGCTACCCGCACTGCTGGCGCTGCCACACGGCACTGCTCTACTACGCGCAGCCGTCCTGGTACATCCGCACCACCGCCGTCAAGGACCGCCTCCTCCAGGAGAACGAGAAGACCAACTGGTTCCCGGACGCGGTCAAGCACGGCCGGTACGGCGACTGGCTGAACAACAACATCGACTGGGCCCTGTCCCGCAACCGCTACTGGGGCACCCCGCTGCCGATCTGGCGCTGCGCGGAGGACCACCTCACGGTCATCGGCTCCCGCGCGGAGCTGACCGAGCTGTCCGGCACCGACCAGTCGGCCCTGGACCCGCACCGTCCGTTCATCGACGAGGTCACCTTCGCCTGCCCGCAGGACGGCTGCGGGAAGACGGCCACGCGCGTGCCCGAGGTCATCGACGCCTGGTACGACTCGGGTTCGATGCCGTTCGCGCAGTGGGGCTACCCGTACAAGAACAAGGAGCTGTTCGAGAGCCGCTACCCGGCGCAGTTCATCTCCGAGGCCATCGACCAGACGCGCGGCTGGTTCTACACGCTGATGGCGATCGGCACCCTGGTCTTCGACAAGTCGTCCTACGAGAACGTGGTCTGCCTCGGCCACATCCTCGCCGAGGACGGCCGCAAGATGTCCAAGCACCTGGGCAACATCCTGCAGCCGATCCCGCTGATGGACCAGCACGGCGCCGACGCGGTCCGCTGGTTCATGGCGGCCGGCGGTTCGCCCTGGGCGGCCCGCCGGGTCGGTCACGGCACCATCCAGGAGGTCGTCCGCAAGACGCTCCTCACGTACTGGAACACGGTCGCCTTCCAGGCCCTGTACGCCCGCACCACGGGCTGGGCCCCGAGCGAGGCCGACCCGGCCCCGGCCGACCGCCCGGTCCTGGACCGCTGGCTGCTCTCCGAGCTGCACGCGCTCACCGACCAGGTCACCCAGGCGCTGGACGGCTACGACACCCAGCGGGCCGGCAAGCTGCTGTCCGCGTTCGTCGACGACCTGTCCAACTGGTACGTGCGCCGCTCCCGCCGCCGCTTCTGGCAGGGCGACAAGGCCGCGCTGCGCACCCTGCACGAGGTCGTCGAGACGGTCACCAGGCTGATGGCCCCGCTGACCCCGTTCATCACCGAGCGGGTCTGGCAGGACCTGGTCGTGCCGGTCACCCCGGGTGCGCCGGAGTCGGTCCACCTGTCCTCCTGGCCGGAGGCCGACCTGACGGCGATCGCCCCGGAGCTGTCGCAGCAGATGGTCCTGGTCCGCCGCCTGGTCGAGCTGGGCCGTGCCACGCGCGCGGAGTCCGGCGTCAAGACCCGGCAGCCGCTCAGCCGGGCGCTGATCGCGGTGGCGGGCTTCGGCGCGCTCTCCCCGGAGCTGCACACGCAGATCACGGAGGAGCTGAACGTCGAGTCCCTCGCCTCGCTGAGCGAGGTCGGCGGCTCCCTGGTCGACACGACCGCGAAGGCCAACTTCCGGGCGCTGGGCAAGCGGTTCGGCAAGCGGGTCCAGGACGTGGCGAAGGCCGTCGCGGCCGCGGACGCCGCCGCGCTGTCCCTCGCGCTGCGCGAGGGCACGGCCTCGGTGGAGGTCGACGGCGAGACGGTCACCCTCGCTCCGGACGAGGTGATCATCACGGAGACGCCGCGCGAGGGCTGGTCGGTCGCCTCCGACTCGGGCGCGACGGTGGCGCTGGACCTGGAGCTGACGGAGGAGCTGCGCCGGGCGGGCCTCGCCCGGGACGCGATCCGCCTGATCCAGGAGGCCCGCAAGAACAGCGGTCTCGACGTCGCCGACCGGATCGCCCTGCGCTGGACGGCCACGGACCCGGCGACGATCGCCGCCCTGACCGACCACTCCGGCCTGATCTCCGACGAGGTCCTGGCGACGGACTTCGCACAGGGAGAGGCGGACGACACGTACGGGGCGCCGTTCTCGGACGAGGGCCTGTCGCTGGTGTTCCGCCTGCGCAAGCAGTAGCCAAGGACAGCGCAGAGGGCCCGCATCCGCGAGATGCGGGCCCTCTGCCGTACCCGGCCGCAGCTGCGCCCACGCCGACGCCCCGCGCCTGAAGCCGCGTACGGCAAAGGGCGGGCCCCGGGTCAGAAACCCGGGGCCCGCCCTGAACGTTGCCGGAGGCTACGCCGTACTACAGATCAGTTGTCGTCCTCGTCGATCAGGAACCCGCGCATCGGCGAAGGCGCCTGTCCCATCGGCGACGGCCCCTGCGGCCGCACCGGTGCCATCGGCTGGGTCATCGCGGGCGACATCTGCTGCTGGCCGCCGTAGGACGGGCCGGACTGGCTCGGGCCGCTGCCCATCGACTGGTTGCCGCCGTAGGACGGGGCGCTGGCGCCGGCCGGTGCCATCGAGGGCGCCGGGGACGGCGGCAGCGACGGCGCGGCACTCGCCGGCGTGCGCGGCGGGGCGAGCGAGTCGTCCGCCTGGGTCTCCAGCTGGCGCAGCTGCGACTCCAGGTACGACTTCAGTCGCGTCCGGTACTCGCGCTCGAAGCCGCGCAGGTCCTCGACCTTGCGCTCCAGCGTGGCGCGGGCGGACTCCAGGGAGCCCATCGCGACGCGGTGCTTCTCCTGCGCGTCCCGCTCCAGGGCGTCCGCCTTGGCACGGGCGTCCCGCTCCAGACCCTCGGCACGCGAACGCGCCTCGCCGACGATCTTGTTGGCCTCGGAACGGGCCTCGGCGATCGCCTGGTCGGCGGTCTGCTGGGCCAGCGAGAGCACGCGGGCGGCGCTGTCGCCGCCGGGGCCGCCCTGACCGGGCATGCCGGGACCACCAGGGCCGCCGGGGCCCTGCGGGCCGCCCATGGGGCCGCCCATCGGACCGGGACCCATCTGGCCCTGCATCGGGCCCGGGCCCTGGCCCATCGGCCCCGGACCCTGACCCATCGGGCCGGGACCCTGCGGGCCACCCTGTCCGCCGGGGCCGGCGGGCAGCTGCGGGGCACCGCTCGGCAGCTGGGGCGGACCACCCATGGGGCCACCCATCTGCTGCTGCGGCGGGCCCGATATGCCGGCGGGCACCGGAGCGCCGGGACCTCGCATGCCCTGCTGCGGCATTCCGCCCTGCTGCGGCATACCGCCCTGCTGCGGGTGCCCCTGCTGGTGCGGCGGCGGCCCCTGCTGCGGCGGCTGCTGATCCTGCGGAGGTTCCGGAGGCTTGCGCATGTTCTGCTGGTTCTGCGCGGCCGCACGCGTGGCCGCGGCCAGCTTGGCGCGCAGGTCCTCGTTCTCGCGGAGCAGCCGGGTCAGTTCGGCTTCGACCTCGTCGAGGAAGGCATCGACCTCGTCCTCGTCATAGCCTTCTCGGAGGCGGACGGTCGTGAACTGCTTGTTCCGCACGTCCTCGGGGGTCAACGGCATCTCTTCACCTCAACGTTGTCGTCGGCATTCGGCAAGCCCGTATCTCTCTCATCGATCACAGCCGGCTCACGATCGAGATCAGGATGTAGACGATGATCATCAGTACGAAGAAGGACAGGTCGAGCGCCACGCCCCCGAGACGCAGCGGCGGGATGAACCGCCGCAGAAGCTTCAACGGTGGATCGGTGACAGTGTAGGTGGCCTCCAGAACGACCACCATCGCCTTGCCGGGTTGCCACGAGCGGGCGAACTGGAAGACATAGTCCATGACCAACCGGAAGATGAGCACGATGAGGAAGCACATCAGCGCGATGTAGACGACATCCAGGACCACGCTCATGACCTGTGCTTCCCTCTCCCCTGAACCATCTCTCGGACCCTGTCCCGGGCCCGTGTTCTTGCTCTGTACCGGTGGTGCGTCTCAGCTCTGGTTGAAGAACCCGCCCTCTGCGATGCGGGCCTTGTCCTCCGCCGTGACATCGACGTTAGCAGGAGACAGCAGGAACACCTTCTGCGTCACCCGCTCGATACTGCCGTGAAGACCAAACACCAAACCGGCCGCAAAGTCGACAAGTCGCTTCGCATCTGTGTCATCCATCTCAGTGAGATTCATGATCACCGGCGTGCCCTCACGGAAGTGTTCCCCGATGGTACGGGCCTCGTTGTAGGTCCGGGGGTGAAGTGTGGTGATCCGGTAGGGCTCTCGTTCGGACACGACCTTGGGCATGATGACCGGTGCGCTCTTTTCCAGGCTTGCGCGTTCTTGTGTGATGGACGCCACGGGCGCGATGCGCGCCGGACGGCTCGATTCCGCCGCGAGCGAAGCGGAACGGGGCATCGGCTCGCGCTGCGCGGGCGGTTGGACGACTCGTACCTCTTCGTCCCTTTGGGGCTGATGCGCACCATGCGGCTGGTGCGCCGGTTCGTGGCGCCGGTGATCCCGCTCGGGTTCCGGGTCCAGTTCGGGTTCGAAGTCGTCGTCGGGGTCGAACCCCCGGCCGTCGTACCCATCGTCCTCCACGAGGCCGAGGTAGACCGCCATCTTGCGCATCGCGCCGGCCATGCTCTGAGTCCTCCGCTCTGTGGTGGATCTGCCGACGACTCCAAGTGCCTGCGATCCACGAGGTCGTTGCGTCCGCCTTTCGGCGGTAATGACCATATTTTCTGCTGTGGTCCGACTTCTTGGCGACGTTACCCGAGCCCGGGTCGGACTCCGAGTACCGCAGTGCCGACGCGTACATGTGTCGCTCCGGCGGCCACGGCCTGTTCGAGGTCCGCACTCATTCCCGCGGAGACCATGTTCGCAGCCGGATGGGTCCGGCGCACGCGGGTCGACAAATCCATGAGGTGCTCGAACGCCGCCTGTTGGCGCCCGGCGTACTCGCCGGTGAGCGGGGCCACGGTCATCAGTCCGTCGAGGCGCAGCCCCTCCGATCCGGCGACCAGGTCGGCCAACTCTTCGATTCCGGCGGGCGCGACACCGCCGCGCTCCCCGCGGCCGCCCTCCCCGGCGTCGAGCGCCACCTGGAGGAGGCAGCCCACCTCGCGGCCGGTCCGTACGGCCTCCTTCGACAGGGCCGTGACCAGCCGGGCCCGGTCGACGGACTGCACGACATCCGCGTAACCGACCACGGACCGCACCTTGTTGGTCTGCAACTGACCGACGAAATGCCATGAAAGCGGCAGATCCGAACAGGCGGCGGCCTTGGGCGCCGCGTCCTGGTCGCGGTTCTCCGCGACGTGGCGCACCCCCAGTTCGGAGAGAATGCGCACATCGTCCGCCGGGTAGGTCTTGGTGACCACGATGAGGGTCACGTCCCGGCGCGGGCGGCCCGCGGCCGCGCACGCGTCGGTGATGCGCTGTTCCACTTTCGCCAGGTTCGCGGCGAGTTCGTGCTTACGGTCCGTCATGCCCCATCAGTCCAGCCACACATAGCCCGCGAGCCGCCCGGTGGTGCGGTCGCGTCGGTACGAGAAGTGGTCCGCCGACTCCCGGGTGCACACCGGCGACTGCGCCCGGTCGCGCACCCCGAGGCGCTCGAGCTGCGCGTGCACTCCGGCGCTCACGTCCACCGCCGGCGTGCCCCAACTCGTGTCGGCGTACGCGGCCGGCTCGACGGCGGCCACCTCGGCGCGCATCTCCTCGGGCACCTCGTAGCACCGGCCGCACACGGCGGGTCCGGTGCGGGCGACGATCCTGGCCGGTTCCGCGCCCAGTTCGGTCATGGCCCGTACGGCGGCGGGGACGACCCCGGCGACCAGGCCGGGCCGGCCCGCGTGGGCCGCGGCGGCGACGCCGGAGACCGGGTCGGCGAGCAGGACCGGCACGCAGTCGGCGGTGAGGACGGCGAGGGCGAGACCGCGCTCGGCGGTGACGACGGCGTCGGCCCGCGGGACCGGGCGGTCCCCCCAGGGCGCGTCGACCACGGCGACGTCGGCCCCGTGCACCTGGTTCATCCAGACCACCCGGGCCGGGTCGACGCCCAGCGACTTGGCCGCCAGCTCCCGGTTGGCCGTGACGGCGCCGGGGTCGTCGCCGACCGCGCCGCCGAGGTTGAGCTCCTCGTACGGAACGGCGCTCACTCCGCCCCACCGGTCGGTGAAGCCGAAGTGCGCGCCGTTCACGGTGTCGCGCTGTCCTATCACTTCAGGAAGTCCGGCACGTCCAGCTCCTCGGCCGCGCTGTCCGAGTAGGTCCGCGACGGCGGCACCGGCGGCGGGGAGACCGGCAGGTCGGCGACCGGCTCCGGCGCGGGGGCCGGCTCCGGGTCCTCCTTCGGCTTGACGCTGCCGAGCGAGCCGAAGGACGGGCGGCTCTCGGACGGCCGGGCCGGGGTGGGCTCCTCGCGCTTGGCCGAGGAGGACCCGAGGACGTTGTCCCGCTTGGACGGCGGCTGGCCCCCGTCGAAGCCGGCCGCGATCACGGTGACCCGCACCTCGTCGCCGAGGGCGTCGTCGATGACCGCACCGAAGATGATGTTGGCCTCGGGGTGGGCGGCCTCGCTGACCAGCTGGGCGGCCTCGTTGATCTCGAACAGGCCGAGGTCGGAGCCGCCGGAGATGGAGAGCAGCACACCGCGGGCGCCGTCGATGGACGCCTCGAGCAGCGGCGAGGAGATCGCCATCTCGGCGGCGGCCACCGCGCGGTCGTCGCCGCGGGCCGAGCCGATGCCCATGAGGGCCGAACCCGCCTCGGACATGACCGACTTCACGTCGGCGAAGTCCAGGTTGATCAGGCCGGGGGTGGTGATCAGGTCGGTGATGCCCTGCACACCGGACAGCAGCACCTGGTCGGCGGACTTGAACGCGTCGAGCACGCTGACCTGGCGGTCCGAGATGGACAGCAGCCGGTCGTTGGGGATGACGATGAGGGTGTCGACCTCTTCGCGGAGTTCCGCGATGCCGTCCTCGGCCTGGTTGGCCCGGCGCCGTCCCTCGAAGGTGAACGGGCGGGTGACCACGCCGATGGTGAGGGCGCCCAGCGAGCGGGCGATGTTGGCCACGACGGGCGCGCCGCCGGTGCCGGTGCCGCCGCCTTCACCGGCTGTCACGAAGACCATGTCGGCCCCCTTGAGGACCTCCTCGATCTCCTCGCGGTGGTCCTCGGCGGCCTTGCGGCCGACGGCCGGGTTGGCTCCGGCGCCGAGTCCGCGGGTGAGTTCGCGGCCGACGTCGAGCTTGACGTCGGCGTCGCTCATCAACAGCGCCTGTGCGTCGGTGTTGATGGCGATGAACTCGACGCCCTTGAGACCGACCTCGATCATCCGGTTGATGGCATTGACACCACCGCCGCCGACACCGATGACTTTGATGACTGCGAGGTAGTTCTGCGGTGCTGCCACGTCGAAGGCCTCTCGCCTCGAGTTACGTGTCGCCCGACCGCCGAAGCACTGATGCCCCCGCGACCCGACGACTGATGCCGATTGGGACGGTCCGTAGCGCCGACCCGAACCCTAACGCTGAAGTTTAGGGTTACCAGTGTGTCTGTTCCTTGGACTCTTCCGAACAGGACACTAAGTCGACAAGTGGCGCACGTTCAACGAACACGCCGAACCTCCCGTTTTTCTTTTCACCCTATGTGATCAGCCGTAGCGCTGCCCAACCAGGGTGCTGGCCTGCGCGTATACCCGTCAACTCCCGGATGACGCCGGGGCGGTGGCGACGCTCACGTCGAAGTGCCGCGCGTCGGGGGTCGCTTTCATGAGCGCGGTGAGTGCGCGGGCTTTCTGCACACCCTGCTCACCGCTCCCCCACGACACGGTCCGCCCGCCGCTCAACTCCAGCGAGATGTCGTCGTAGGAACGGACCTTGACGACCCGTGTGTCCCGGGCGACCCGGTCCGGGAGCCGGCCGGCCACCCGTACCGCCTCGCGCACCAGGCGGTCGTCGTCGAAGCGGCGCAGGCTCGCCGCGGCGGAGCCGGAACGGGCCGGTTCCAATTCCAGCGCGGGCACACCTTTCGGGGCCTTGGAAACCGTGGCGAAACGGACGCCTTCATCGTCCACTTCCACGAACTTTCGGCCCTTTTGTACAATCAGGACCGGAGTACGCTCCGTCACTTTCAGTCCGATTCCGTGCGGCCAGGAACGCTCCACGTCGACCTCGTCAATGCGGGGCAATTTCCGGCGCAGTCGGGCCTCGACCGCCTCCGTGTCGACCGAGACCAGCGGGTCCCCGACCGGCACGTCGGCGGCCTCGCGCACCTGCGCGGGCGTCAGGACGCTCGTTCCCGAGACCGACACCCGTTCCAGACGTGTCCAGTTCGAGCCGTAGAGCACCCAAAGGGTTCCGCCCGCGAGGAGCACGAGGGCGACGGCGAAGATGATGATCGTACGAACACGGGGCGGGCGGAACCGGCGTACCCGGGGCGGGCCGGACGACTCCTGCTGGCGTGCACCGCGCTCGGCGGTGGTCGGTCCGGCCACGCTACCCTGCCTTCCGTCAGACGTGTCTAGCGGCGCGCACGGGCGGCGATCGCCTCGTACACCATGCCGACGAGGAGGTCGTCGGCGTCCCGGCGGCCGAACTCGGCGGCGGCGCGGGACATCTCGTACAGCCGGTGCGGGTTGGCGAGCACGGGCAGGACGTTCTGCTGGAGCCACTCCGGCGTGAGTTCCGCGTCGTCGACCAGCAGTCCGCCGCCGGCCTTGACCACCGGCTGGGCGTTGAGCCGCTGTTCGCCGTTGCCGATGGGCAGCGGGACGTAGGCGGCCGGGAGCCCGACGGCGGAGAGTTCGGCGACGGTCATCGCGCCAGCGCGGCAGAGCATCATGTCGGCGGCGGCGTACGCGAGGTCCATCCGGTCCAGATAACTTACCGGGATGTACGGGGGCATTCCCGGCATCTGCTGGACCTGCGGCAGTTCGTTCTTGGGCCCGACCGCGTGCAGGATCTGGATGCCGGCCTGCTGGAGCCAGGGCGCGACCTGCTGGATGACCTCGTTGAGCCGGCGGGCGCCCTGCGAGCCGCCGGTGACCAGCAGCGTCGGCAGGTTGGGGTCGAGACCGAACATCGCGCGGGCCTCGGGACGGGCGGCGGCCCGGTCGAGGGTGGCGATGGAGCGGCGCAGCGGGATGCCGATGTAGCGGGAGTTGCGCAGCTTGCTGTCGGGAGTGGAGACGGCGACCTGGGCGGCGTAGCGCGAGCCGATCTTGTTGGCCAGGCCGGGGCGGGCGTTGGCCTCGTGCACGACGATCGGCACGCCGAGCCGCTTGGCCGCGAGGTAGGCGGGCAGCGCCACGTAACCGCCGAAACCGGCCACGGCGTCCGCCTTGGTGCGCTCCAGGATCTGCTCGGCGGCCTTGATGGTGCCGCGCAGCCGGCCCGGGACGGTGATCAGCTCGGGGGTGGGCTTGCGCGGCAGCGGCACGGCCGGGATCAGCGCCAGCTCGTAACCCCGCTCGGGCACCAGGCGGGTCTCCAGGCCGCGTTCCGTGCCCAGGGCCGTGATCCCCACGGTCGGATCCTGCCTGCGCAGGGCGTCCGCGAGGGCGAGCGCGGGCTCGATGTGGCCCGCGGTTCCTCCGCCGGCGAGTACGACATGCACCGAAATTCACCGCTCTCCGGACGAGCGCGCCTTCGAGGCACGCCGTCGCATCGTGTTCCAACTCCCAGGGCTCCGCTTGGCCGCGGGTCCCCTGGCCCCCCGCTTTCTACCAAAGCGAGGTTGCCGCAACGCAAGCGCCGCCCGCGCACCGGGTTCGTCACGCGCGAAGGCGATCAGCAGACCGATGGCGAACATGGTCGGCAACAGGGCGGAACCCCCGTAGGAGAACAGCGGGAGCGGCACACCGGCGATCGGCAGCAGCCCGAGGACCGCACCGATGTTGATCACGGCCTGGGCCGTGATCCAGGTGGTCACGCCTCCCGCGGCATACCTCACGAAGGGGTCCTCCGTGCGTCCGGCCACGCGGATACCCGCATAGCCTAGAGCCGCGAACAGGGCGAGCACCGACAGCGTCCCCGCCAGGCCCAGTTCCTCACCGGTGACGGCGAAGATGAAGTCGGTGTGCGCCTCGGGGAGTTGGCCCCATTTCTCCACACTGGCGCCGAGCCCGGAACCGAACAGTCCGCCGGAGGCCAGGGCGTAGATGCCGTGCACGGCCTGCCAGCAGGAGTCGCCGGGGCCCGGGTCGGTGGCACCGAGGCAGTTGAGCCGGGCCATCCGGTTCGCGCTGGTCTTGATGAGGACGAAGCCGAGCAGCAGGGCGATCGAGAGCACGCCCGCGAACAGCCGGGTGGGCGCGCCGGCCAGCCACAGCAGGCCGAACAGGATCGCGGTGAGGATGATCGCGGTGCCCATGTCGCCGCCGATCATGATCAGCCCGAGCAGCATGAACGCGGCGGGCACCAGCGGCACCAGCATGTGCTTCCACTGGGTCAGCAGCTTCTTGTCGTGCTTGCGGGCGAGCAGGTCCGCGCCCCACAGCACCAGCGCCAGCTTGCCGAACTCGCTGGGCTGGACCTGGAAGGAGCCGCCCAGCGCGATCCAGTTCTGGTTGCCGTTGACCGCGACTCCTATCCCCGGCACCTGGACCAGGATCATCAGGAAGACGGCACCGGCGAGGATCGGATAGGCCAGCGCCCGGTGCAGCTTGACCGGCATCTTCATCGCGGCGACCAGGAGACCGGCGCCGATGAGCGCCGCCAGGGCCTGCTTGCGGAAGAAGTACGAGCCGGGCAGCGACAGCTGGAGCGCGGTGATCTGGGAAGCCGAGTAGACCATCACCAGGCCGAGCACGGTGATCAGCAGACTGCCGCCGAAGATCAGGTAGTACGCGGTCAGCGGCCGGTCCCAGGCGCGGCGCAGCCGGTGGTAGAGACCGAGCACGCCGTTGTCCTGCGGCGGCCGGGGTGCGGCGGGCCGTTTGGCGGTCCGCTGCACGGGCGGACGTCCGGTGCGGCTCTGGGGACTACCGGGCATCGCAGCCTCCGCTGTACGTCGGCATGGACCGTCCCACGCGTCCTCCCGAGTTCACCCGGCGGCAGGAGGCGGCCGGGTCAGGCGCCGAGTTCGCGAACGGCCTGCGCGAACGCGTCACCGCGCTGGTTGTAGTTGGTGAACATGTCCATGGAGGCGCAGGCCGGGGCCAGCAGCACCGTGTCACCGGGCCGGGCGAGCCGCCGCGCCTCCTGGACGGCCTGGAGCATCGCACCAGTGTCGGTCCGGTCGAGGTCGACCACGGGTACTTCGGGCGCGTGTCGCGCCAGGGCTTCGCGGATCAGCGCGCGGTCGGCGCCGATCAGGACGGCGCCGCGCAGCCGCTTCGCCGCGCCCGCGACCAGCTCGTCGAAGGTCGCACCCTTGGCCAGCCCGCCGGCGATCCAGACGATCGACTCGTAGGACGCCAAGGAGGCCTCGGTGGCGTGGGTGTTGGTGGCCTTGGAGTCGTCCACGTAGGCCACCCCGTCCACGTCGGCGACGTGCGCGATGCGGTGGGCGTCCGGCGTGAAGGCGCGCAACCCGTCCCGCACGGCGGCGGCGGAGACGCCGAAGGCGCGGGCCAGGCCCGCGGCGGCAAGGGCGTTGGCGATGTTGTGCGGGGCCGGCGGGTTGACGTCGGAGACCTCGGCCAGTTCCTGGGCGTTCTTCTGCCGGTCCTCGACGAAGGCGCGGTCGACCAGCAGGCCCTCCACGACGCCGAGTTGGGAGGGGCCGGGGGTGCCGAGGGTGAAGCCGACCGCCCGGCAGCCCTCCTCCACGTCGGCGGCGCGGACCAGGTCCTCGGTGGCCTTGTCGGCGACGTTGTAGACGCAGGCGACCCGATTGCCCTCGTAGATACGGCCCTTGTCGGCGGCGTAGGCCTCCATGGAGCCGTGCCAGTCGAGGTGGTCCGGGGCGAGGTTGAGCACGGCGGCGGAGTCGGCGCGCAGCGAGGGCGCCCAGTGGAGCTGGTAGCTGGACAGCTCCACGGCGAGGACGTCGTACTCCTGCTCGCCGGTGACCGCGTCGAGGAGCGAGACGCCGATGTTGCCGACGGCGGCGGTGCGCAGACCGGCCGCCTTGAGGATCGACGCGAGCATCTGGACGGTGGTGGTCTTGCCGTTGGTGCCGGTGACGGCGAGCCAGGGCGCGGGCTTTTGGCCGTCCAGGCCGCGCAGCCGCCAGGCCAGTTCCACGTCGCCCCAGACCGGGACGCCGGCCTGTCCGGCAGCCGCGAACAGCGGCTTGGTGGGCTTCCAGCCCGGTGCGGTGACGATCAGCTCGGTGCCCTCGGGAAGTGTGTCCCCGTCCCCCAGGCGCACGGTGACGCCGAGCGGCTCCAGCTCCGCCGCCTGCGTCCGGGCCCGCTCGTCGTCGCCGTCGTTGACGACGGTGACGTGCGCGCCGAGCCCGTGCAGCACCTTGGCCGCCGGGACGCCGGAGACGCCGAGTCCGGCCACGGTGACGTGCTTGCCGCTGAATTCCGAAGGCACCGAGGAGGTCACTTGTCCGTTGCCCATCCCGCGTAGAAGAGGCCGAGTCCGACGATCACACAGATGCCCTGGATGATCCAGAAACGGACCACGACAAGGACTTCGGACCAGCCTTTGAGTTCGAAGTGGTGCTGGAGTGGCGCCATCCGGAAGACCCGCTTGCCGGTGAGGCGGAAGGAGCCGACCTGGATGACCACCGACATGGTGATCAGCACGAACAGGCCGCCGAGGATGGCCATCAGCAGTTCGGTGCGCGAGCAGATCGCCAGACCCGCGAGCACACCGCCGAGCGCGAGCGAACCGGTGTCGCCCATGAAGATCTTGGCCGGCGAGGTGTTCCACCACAGGAAGCCGAGGCAGGAACCCATCAGCGCGGACGCGACCACCGCGAGGTCGAGCGGGTCTCTCACCTCGTAGCAGGCGCCCGGGTTGGTCAGGGTCAGCGCGTTGGCGCAGGACTCCTGGAACTGCCACACGCCGATGAAGGTGTAGGCGCCGAAGACCAGGACGGAGGCGCCGGTGGCCAGGCCGTCCAGGCCGTCGGTCAGGTTCACGCCGTTCGACATCGCGAGGATCATGAACAGCGCCCAGACGACGAACAGCACCGGGCCGAGGGCCCAGCCGAAGTCGGTGATGAACGACAGCTTGTCCGAGGCCGGGGTGTTGCCCCGGTTGTCCGCGAACTGCAGCGAGAGCACGGCGAAGGCGATGCCGACGGTGAGCTGGCCGATCATCTTCGCCCGGGCCCGCAGGCCCAGCGATCGCCGCTTGACGATCTTGATGTAGTCGTCGAGGAAGCCGACCAGGCCCATGCCCACCATCAGGCCGAGCACCAGCAGACCGGAGAAGGTCGGCCCCGCGTCGATGTCGGGGTCCAGATAGCCGGTGATGCCCTTGGCGAGGAAGTACGCGGCGACCGTCGCCAGGATGAAGGCGATACCACCCATGGTCGGCGTACCGCGCTTGCTGGCGTGCTCGCGCGGTCCGTCGTCGCGGATGTACTGGCCGTAGCCCTTGCGGGCCAGAAGCTTGATCAGCAGCGGGGTGCCGACCAGCGTGAGGAAGAGGCCAATGACTCCTGCGAACAGGATCTGCTTCATCATCGGGCGGCAACCTCACCCTCGGCGCCGGTCTCGAGGAGCGCCGTGGCGACGCTCTCCAGACCCACCGAACGGGACGCCTTCACGAGCACGACGTCTCCTGGGCGCAACTCGCTGCGCAACAGGTCGACCGCCGCCTGTGCGTCGGACACGTGCACCGACTCCTCACCCCACGAACCCTCGTTATATGCGCCCAGTTGCAGCCATTGGGCTTCCCTGCCCCCGACCGCGACGAGCTTGCTGACGTTGAGCCGGACGGCGAGCCGTCCGACCGCGTCGTGCTCGGCGAGCGCCTCGTCCCCGAGCTCGGCCATCTTGCCGAGCACCGCCCACGTACGACGCCCCTTGCCGATCGCCACGAGGGCACGCAGTGCGGCCTTCATGGACTCGGGGTTCGCGTTGTAGGCGTCGTTGACGACCGTCACGCCGTCCGGGCGCTCGGTGACCTCCATCCGCCAGCGGGAGAGGGAGCCCGCCTCGGAGAGCGCGGTGGCGATCTCGTCTGCGGACATGCCCAACTCGTGGGCGACGGCGGCCGCGGCGAGCGCGTTCGACACGTGGTGCTCACCGTACAGGCGCATGGTCACATCGCTTGCACCGGAGGGTGTGTGAAGGCGGAAGGAAGGCTGTCCGGTGTCCGTGAGTCGCACGTTCTCGGCGGACACGTCCGCTTCGCCGGACTCTCCGAAAAGGATCACCTTCGCCTTCGTTCGGGAGGCCATGGCCCGTACGAGCGGGTCGTCCGCGTTGAGGACCGCGGTGCCGCCCTCCTCGGCCGGCGGCAGCGCCTCGACGAGTTCGCCCTTGGCCCGGGCGATCTGCTCCCGGCCGCCGAACTCTCCGATGTGCGCGGAGCCGACGTTGAGGACGAGGCCGATCCTCGGCGGCGTCAGCTCGCACAGGTACCGGATGTGGCCGATGCCGCGGGCGCCCATCTCCAGGACGAGGAACTTCGTGTCCTCGGTGGCGGTGAGCGCGGTGAGCGGCAGCCCGACCTCGTTGTTCATGGAGCCGGGCGTGAACACCGTGGGCGCCTTGCGGCGCAGGACCTGGGCGATCAGGTCCTTGGTGCTGGTCTTGCCGGCCGACCCGGTGAGGGCCACGAGGGTGGTGCCGAGGCGTCGTACGACGTGCCGGGCGAGGGCGCCGAGGGCGGCCTGGACGTCCTCGACGACGATCGCGGGCACGCCGACGGGCCGGGAGCCGAGGACGGCCACCGCTCCCGCTTCGACGACCTGCGCGGCGAAGTCGTGGCCGTCCACCCGTTCGCCGACGAAGGCGACGAAGAGGCTGCCGGGCCCGGCTTCCCGGGAGTCCCGGACGACCGGCCCGGTGACCTCGGCGGACGGGTCCGGTATGTCGTGCATCCGCCCGCCGACGACTTCTGCGATCTCGGCGAGTGAGAGGGTGATCACAAGTTCGTCCCCTGGATCAGGATCAGGATCGGCTGGATCGTTCGGGATCTCGTCCCTTGGATCGTTCGGGATTTCATCCCCGGGTCTTCTTGATGGCTTCGCGCAGCACCTGGCGGTCGTCGAAGGGACGGACGACCCCGGCGATGTCCTGGCCCTGCTCGTGGCCCTTGCCCGCCACCAGCACCGTGTCGCCGGGCTCGGCCCGGGCGACGGCGGCGGCGATCGCGGCGGCCCGGTCCTCGAAGACCTGCACCTCGCCGCGCTCGTGCGCGGGCACGGACGCCGCGCCCTGGAGCATGGTGGCGAGGATCGCGAGGGGGTCCTCGGAGCGGGGGTTGTCGGAGGTCAGTACGGCGGTGTCGGCGAACCGGGCCACGGCGGCGCCCATCGGCTCCCGCTTGGTGGTGTCCCGGTCGCCGCCGCAGCCGAGCACGGCGTGCAGCTTGCCCTCGGTGACCTTGCGCAGGGCCCGCAGGACCGACTCGACGGCGTCGGTCTTGTGGGCGTAGTCGACCACCGCGAAGTAGGGCTGGCCCTCGTCCACGCGCTCCAGGCGGCCCGGCACGCCCGGTACGGCGGCGACGCCGTCGGCGGCCTCCTGCGGGTCGAGCCCGGCGGCGGCCAGGGCGACGATCGCGGCGAGGGTGTTCGCCACGTTGAACGGTCCGGCCAGCGGCGACTTGGCGGCGATCCGCTCGCCCTTCGGCCCGAGCACGGTGAACGTCGAGTCCAGCGGGCCGACCTCGACCTCGTCGGCGCGCCAGTCGGCGTCCGGGTGGCCCTCGGCGGAGTAGGTGACGACCGGGACGGTGGCCTCGTTCGCGAGGCGGCGCCCGTACTCGTCGTCGACGTTGACCACGCCGAGCCTGCTGCGCTTCGGGGTGAAGAGCTGCGCCTTGGCCTGGAAGTAGTCCTCCATGCCGGAGTGGAACTCCATGTGCTCCGGGCTGAGGTTGGTGAAGACGGCGATGTCGAAGACGCAGGCGTCGACGCGGCCGAGCACCAGGGCGTGGCTGGAGACCTCCATGGCGACCGCCTCGGTGCCGCGCTCGCGCATCACCGCGAACAGCGCCTGGAGGTCGGTGGCCTCGGGCGTGGTGCGCTCGGACTTGATGCGCTCGTCGCCGATGCGCATCTCGACCGTGCCGATCAGCCCGGTGGACTTCGCGGTGCGCAGGCCGCCCTCGACGAGGTAGGCGGTGGTGGTCTTGCCGGAGGTGCCGGTGATGCCGATCTGGAGCAGGTCGCGGCCGGGGTGGCCGTAGATCGTGGCCGCCAGCTCGCCCATCCGCGCGCGGGGGTCGTCGACGACGAGCGCCGGCAGGCCGGTGGCGGCGACGCGCTCCGCGCCGGCCGGGTCGGTCAGCACTGCGGCGGCGCCGAGGCCCGCGGCCTGGGTGACGAAGTCGGCGCCGTGGGCGCGGGCTCCGGGCAGGGCGGCGTACAGGTCGCCGGGGCGGACGGCGCGCGAGTCGTGGGTGATGCCCGTGACCTCGGCGGAGCCGTCCGGCGCGGAGGTACCCAGCTGATCGGCGAGTTCCGCGAGGGGTGTGGCGGAGATCCGCACCGGCCGGGGCGGTCCCGGGTATGTCACGGGGTGGCCCTTCTGGGTGGTTTGGGACTGATCAGGGTGTGGCACGGCGGTGAGCGTACCGGCAGTACCCGCCTCCCGGCGAAGCGAGGGCTGGGGCGAGGCCTGGGGGGCGCTCTGGTTCCCGGGGTCGGGGGTGATCGTTGTCACGGGTGGTTCCTGGTGGCTCGGTACTGAAACGGCGCTGGCTCGGTACGGGCTCGGTGCGGGAGGGGCGGTACGGCTCAGGGTTTGAACGTGACCGGGAGCCTCGCGGGGGCGGCCCCGGTCGGCGGGACCTGAAGGGTCTTCAAGGCGAACTCCATGACCTGCTTGTAGATGGGGCCGCAGATCTGGCCGCCGAAGTAGCTGCCCTCGGTGGCGTTCTGGATGGCGCAGTAGACGGTGACGCGGGGCTTGTCGGCGGGGGCGAACCCGGCGAAGGACGAGGTGTAGCCGTGGTACTTGCCGGTGGCCGGATCCACCCGGTTGGCCGTGCCCGTCTTGCCCGCCACCCGGTAGCCGGCGATGCGGGCCTTGGTGCCGGTGCCCTCCTCGTCGTCGACGACGGACTCCAGCATCTGCGCGAGGGTCTTCGCGGTCTTCTCGCTGGTCACACGGGTCTTCTTGGGTTCCGGAGCCGGAGTGAAGCGTCCGTCGGCGCCCTTCGTGCCACGCACCAGCGTGGGTTCGATGCGGACGCCGCCGTTGGCGACGGTCGAGTAGATGGAGGCCGCCTGGAGCGCGTTCACGGAGACGCCCTGGCCGAAAGGGATCGTGTACTGCTGCGAGGTCGACCACTGGTCGGGCGGCGCGAGGATGCCCTTGGTCTCGCCGGGGAAGCCGAGCCCGCTGTAGCCGCCGAGGCCGAACTTGCGCAGGTAGGAGTAGAGCACCTTGTTGGCCTCGGCCTGGGTCTTGCCCAGCTCACCGGTGGCCATGATGGTGCCGATGTTGCTGGACTTGGCGAGCACGCCGTTGAGCGTGAGGTACCAGGTCGGGTGGTCGATGTCGTCCTTGAAGAGCCGGTCGCCGCGCTTGAGCCGGTTGGGGACGGTGATGTGGGTGCCGGGCGTGGCGACGTTCTCCTCCAGCACCGCCGCCATGGACAGCACCTTGGCGGTGGAACCCGGTTCGAAGGCGTCCTGGAGCGCGGCGTTGCCCAGCGCCGCGGGGTCGGCGTGGGCGAGGTCGCCCGGGTCGAAGCCGGGCGAGTTAGCCATGGCGAGGATCTCGCCGGTGGTGGTGTCCTGGACGATGACGTAGCCGCCGTCCGCCTTGGACTTCTCCACCTGCTCGCTGATGGCGTGCTGCGCCGCCCACTGGATGTCGCGGTCGATGGTCAGCTCGACGTCGCTGCCCGGCACGGCGGGCGTCTCGGTGGAACCGGCGGTGGGCACCTGGCGCCCGCCGGACTGCGCGTAGCGGATCTTGCCGTCCTCGCCGGCCAGCGTCTTGTCCAGCTTCCGCTCCAGGCCGCCGCCGCCCTTGCCGTCGGCGCCGACCCAGCCGAGGATGCCGGCGGCGAGGTCGCCGCCCGGGTACACCCGCTTGCTGCTGGGGTCGGCGAAGACGCCCGCGAGCACGTTGACCGTGGACTTGTCGGTCTCCGCCTTCGTGGTGAGCGCGGTCTTCAGGTCCTTGATCTGGTTCCAGACCTGGGGGGTCTGCCGGCGCGCCAGGCGGACGTAGCGCAGGTCCTTGTTCTTCGGGCGGAGCACCTTGGCCAGCCGCTCCTGGTCCTGGCCGAGGATCGGTGCGAGGAGCGCCGCCGCCTGCTCGGGTCCGTCGCCGACCTTCAACTGCTCGCGGGTGAACATCGTGGGGTCGGCGGTGATGTCGTAGGAGTCCACGGTGGTCGCGAGGGCGATCCCGTTGCGGTCGGTGATCCCGCCGCGTTCGGCGGGCAGGGTGTGCACGACGTAGCGGTTCTGCTCGGCCTTCGCCGAGTAGGTGCCGGCGTCGACGGCCTGCACCTGGAGGAGCCGTACGACGAACGCGGCCAGCACCAGGGTCAGTGCGAGGCCGATCATGCGCAGCCGGGGGCGCGGGCTGCCCAGCCGGAAGGCGCGGGGCGCCGGGCGGGGCGGTCCAGGCCTGCGGGCGGGCCGGGCGCCGGGCCCCGGGCGGCGCCCGCCGCCGGGGCGGACGGGCCTCGCGGGTCCGGGCACCCGGCGGCGCGGCGGTTCCCTGTCGGACACTTCCGTCACCTGCCGGGAGTCGGGGTCGGGGTGGGCGGCGCCGCGGTGGTGGGGGTGGCGGCTGCGTTGGACGGGGCCGCGGTGGTGGGCGTGGGGGCCGGGCCGGAGGGCTCTGTGTAGGGGGACGGCGTGACCGAGGACGCGCCGGCGGACGTCGAGGCCAGCGCCTCGGGGGCGAGGACAAGAGGGGTGGCCGCGGCGGGGGCGGGACTGGGCACGCCCTTGACGGTGCCGTCGGGGTCGAGGAAGGCGGGGTCGCCGCCGGGCACCATGCCCAGCTCGCGGGCGCGGCGCTGGAGGGCCCGGGGGGCGGAGTAGGCGTCGATGTCCCGCTGGAGCGCCTGCTCCTCGTCGGTGAGCTCCTTGGTCCGCTGCTTGAGGTCGTCCAGCTGGAAGGAGCCCTCGCTCAGGGCGGAGTTCAGCACGAGGAGCCCGATGAGGCCGCCGCCGAGGAGCACGACGACCAGGAGGACGAACGGCGCCCGGGCCGCCTGGCCCCGGGGGCCGCCGGTGGGCAGGAGCCGGGCCAGCCGGGCCGCCCTGCCCTTCAGTTCGGGTTTCCTGCTCACACGCCCTCCCCTGGGTGTCGTCCGCACCGGTGCCCGGTCTGCCTCGCTCGCTCCGCCCGAGGGACTCCCTTCACCCGAGGGACTCCCTGATGCGCTCGGCGCCGCGCAGCCGTGCCGGTGCCGCACGGCGGTTCTCGGCGATCTCCTCCTCGGTGGGGAGTTCGGCACCGCGGGTGAGCAGCTTGAGCCGCGGTGCGTACTGCTCGGGGACGACGGGCAGGCCGGGGGGCGCGGTGTTGGCGGCGCCGGCCGCGAACACCTGTTTGACCAGCCGGTCCTCCAGCGAGTGGTACGACAGCACGGCGATCCGCCCGCCGACCGCGACGGACGCGACGGCGGCCGGGATCGCCCGCTCCAGGACGGACAGCTCGCCGTTGACCTCGATGCGCAGGGCCTGGAAGGTGCGCTTGGCCGGGTTGCCGCCGGTGCGCTTGGCGGCCTGCGGCAGCGCCGCGCGGATCAACTCCACCAGGCGGGCGCTGTTGGTGAACGGCTCCTTCTCGCGCTCGCGCACGACGGCGGACACGATCCGCTTGGCCTGCTTCTCCTCGCCGTACGCCCGCAGGATGCGGACGAGGTCGCCGGGCGGGTAGGTGTTGAGGACCTCGGCGGCGCTCATGCCGGTGCTCTGGTCCATCCGCATGTCGAGCGGGGCGTCCTGGGCGTAGGCGAAGCCGCGGTCGGCCTCGTCGAGCTGCATGGAGGAGACGCCGAGGTCGAACAGCACGCCCTGGACGCGGGGGACGCCGAGCCGGTCGAGCACGTCGGGCAGCTCGTCGTAGACGGCGTGCACGAGGGTGGCGCGCTCGCCGTAGGGGGCGAGCCGCTCGCCGGACAGGCGCAGGGCCTCCTTGTCGCGGTCGAGGGCGACGAGCCGGGCCTCGGGGAAGCGTTCGAGGAGCGCCTCACTGTGCCCGCCGAGCCCCAGCGTGCAGTCGACGACCACGGCTCCCGGCTCCGTCAGGGCGGGTGCCAGCAGGTCCAGACACCGCTGGAGCATCACCGGGACGTGTCGACTCTGGCTCAAGTGGGGCGGCCTCTCAGGTCCGGCGCGGCGTCACGCACTGCCGGGTCCCCTCCCGCTCGCATCTGAAGGGGAGGCCTGCCGGCGCCAAAAGCGTCGGCCGGCCGGGAGCGGGAGGAGGCCGAGCCGTACGTACGCGCCGCGCACGTGGGGAGATCTGGCGGGACGTCGCCCAGGTCTCCGGGGAATTCAGTCCAGCAGGGAGGCCTCGCCTCCCGCTTCGCGCCACTTTAGTCCACGGTGTCGCCCGGTCAATCAACCGGCCTGCGCGTCGCGGACACCGGTGTCAGCAAACCGGCATCGCCCGGCTTTTCACTCGTACGGCCGCAATCCCGCCACCCTGTGGGTTGGCTCACAACAAGCCTCGATGACATTCTTTGTCCCGCTTCACAGCGGGCCACGGACCGGGACGGCCAGTAACGTCATGGATATGACGACTTCTGCATCGGTACCCGCGGGCTCCGAATCCGCCATAGCGGCCGACCACACCGTCACCGACCGGCTCGTCGAGGCGAACGAACGCTACGCCGCGGCGTTCGCCGACCCCGGCATGGACGCCCGCCCCGTACAGCACGTCGCCGTCGTGGCCTGCATGGACGCCCGTCTGGACCTGCACGCCGCGCTCGGCCTGAAGCTCGGCGACTGCCACACGATCCGCAACGCGGGCGGGGTCGTCACCGACGACGTGATCCGGTCCCTGACGATCAGCCAGCGGGCGCTCGGCACCCGCAGCGTGGCCCTCATCCACCACACGGGCTGCGGCATGGAGACCATCACCGAGGAGTTCCGGCACGACCTGGAGCTGGAGGTGGGCCAGCGTCCGGCGTGGGCGGTGGAGGCCTTCCGGGACGCCGACCAGGACGTGCGGCAGTCGATCGAGCGGGTGCGCACCTCGCCGTTCCTGCTGCACACCGAGGACGTGCGCGGTTTCGTCTTCGACGTGAAGACCGGGCTGCTGCGCGAGGTCGACCCCGCCTGACCCGGCGGCCCGCCCCGACGGTCCCGCAGTGCAAGCTCCGCAAAGGCCGTAAGGGCCGACATATCGCGGCCAGTTGTCCACAGGCGAGTGACACGAATCGGTAACGGCGGCAAGAATGCGGGAAGTGGTGTCGCGCGGAACTTTTTCGGCGCGGTGTCCGTGATTCGGGGTGGGCCGGTCCGCGGTGCGGGGCCGGCCGGCAAGTTGGGGTACCCCCACTTCCCAGGGAGTGCGGGAAAGGCCGAGGAGGGCCGGGTGACGACCTATGACGATCAGGCGAGCCGTGGAGGCACCGCCGCGCGAGCGTACGGAAGCGTGGGGGAAGATCTGACCGCCGTGGTCGAGCGGGTCCGCGGTTCGGTGGAGGACGTGATCGAGGGCAAGCCCGAGGTCGTCCGGCTCTCGCTGACCGTGCTGCTGGCCGAGGGACACCTGCTGATCGAGGATGTGCCGGGGGTCGGCAAGACCATGCTGGCCAAGGCGCTGGCGCGGTCCATCGACTGTTCCGTGCGCCGGATCCAGTTCACGCCGGACCTGCTGCCCTCGGACATCACCGGGGTGTCGATCTGGGACCAGCAGCGGCGGGACTTCGAGTTCAAGCCGGGTGCGATCTTCGCCCAGGTGGTGATCGGCGACGAGATCAACCGCGCGTCGCCGAAGACGCAGTCGGCGCTGCTCGAGTCGATGGAGGAGCGTCAGGTCACCATCGACGGCCAGACCTACGAGCTGCCCAGCCCCTTCATGGTGGTGGCGACGCAGAACCCGGTCGAGATGGAGGGCACCTACCCGCTTCCGGAGGCCCAGCGGGACCGCTTCATGGCCCGGGTCTCCATCGGCTATCCGAGCCCGGAGGCCGAGTTGCAGATGCTCGACGTGCACGGCGGGGCCAGCCCGCTGGACGACCTCCAGCCGGTGGCGCACGCGCACGACATCCTGAAGCTGATCGAGGCGGTCCGCGGCGTCCACGTGGCGGATCCGGTCCGGCGGTACGCGGTGGACCTGGTCGCCGCCACCCGCACCCACCCGGACCTCAGACTCGGCGCCTCGCCGCGTGCCACGCTGCATCTGCTGCGCGCGGCGAAGGCGTCCGCCGCCCTGGGCGGGCGGGACTACGCGCTGCCGGACGACGTGCAGGCCCTCGCGGTCGCCGTGCTGGCCCACCGGCTGCTGCCGACCGCGCAGGCCCAGCTCAACCGCCGCACCGCCGAGCAGGTCGTCCAGGAGATCCTGCAGCGCACCGCGGTGCCCGCGGAGCCCCAGCAGCAGACGGGCTTCGGCGTGGGCCGCGGCACGCCGGCGTACGGTCAGCAGCCGCCGCGGAGGCTGTGATGGACGCCGGGGGGACGGACCGGTCCGAGGCCGACGGGGGCGAGAGCGGCGGCATCCGCACCGCCCTTTCCGGTCTGACCACCCGCGGGCGCTCCTTCCTGGCCGCCGGCATCGCGGCGGCGGTCTGCGCGTACGTCCTGGGCCAGAGCGACCTGCTGCGCGTCGGGCTGCTCCTGGGTGCCCTCCCCCTGGTCTGCGCGGCCGTCCTCTACCGCACGCGCTACCGGGTCGCGGGCAGTCGCCGGCTCTCCCCGGGGCGGGTGCCCGCGGGCAGCGAGGCCCGGGTGCATCTGCGCGTGGACAACGTCTCCCGGCTGCCCACCGGTCTGCTGATGCTCCAGGACCGGGTGCCCTACGTACTGGGTCCGCGGCCCCGCTTCGTGCTCGACCGGGTGGAGCCGGGCGGCCGCCGCGAGGTGTCCTACCGGGTCCGCTCCGACCTGCGCGGCCGCTTCCCGCTGGGCCCGTTGCAGCTGCGCCTGACCGACCCGTTCGGCCTGTGCGAGCTGACCCGCTCCTTCTCGACGTACGACACGCTGACCGTGATCCCGCGGGTGGAGGCGCTGCCGCCGGTGCGGCTGAGCGGTGAGGCGAAGGGGTACGGCGAGGGACGGCAGCGCTCGCTCGCCCTGGCCGGTGACGACGACGTGATCCCGCGCGGGTACCGCTACGGCGACGACCTGCGCCGGGTGCACTGGCGCTCCACCGCGCGCTACGGCGAGCTGATGGTGCGCCGCGAGGAGCAGCCGCAGCGGGCCCGCTGCACGGTGCTGCTCGACACCCGGGTGGTGGCCTTCGAGGGCGCGGGCCCCGACTCGGCCTTCGAGTGGGCGGTGTCGGGCGCGGCGTCCGTGCTGGTGCACATGCTGGAGCGGGGCTTCTCCGTCCGGCTGCTCACCGGCAACGGCGACGCGGTGCCGGGCGAGGGCGCCGACGGCTTCGCGGGCGCGAGCCAGGGGACGGCCGACGCGGCCGGTCTGATGATGGACACCCTCGCCGTGATCGACCACTCGGACGACACGGGTCTGTCGCGGGCGTACGACATGCTGCGCGGCGGGAACGAGGGGCTGCTGGTGGCGTTCTTCGGCGACCTGGACGAGGAGCAGGCCACGGTGGTGGCGAAGATGCGGCAGCGGGGCGGCGGCGCCGTCGCCTTCGTCCTGGACAGCGAGACGTGGGCCCGCGAGCCGGCCGACGTGCCCGGCCCGTCGGCCGGGAGCGACGAGCGGCTGCGGATGCTCCGCGAGGCGGGCTGGACCGCCGTGGCGGTCCCCAGGGGCGCCACCGTGGAGGAAGTGTGGCGCCTGGCCGACCACGAACGCACCGCTCTCGCGGCGCCGGCCGGCGGAGAGGGGGCGTGATGAGCGGGCGCGCGCGGTTGGCGGTGTGTGCCTGGGCGGCCACGTTGATGGCGTCCTGTGCGTTGCTGCCGTTGGTCGAACCGGCCACGTGGATCCTCCAGGCGGCGGTGCTGCTGGCGGTGCAGTCGGGGGTGGGCGCGGTGGCCCGGCGGGTGCCGCTGGCCCGGCCGCTGACCATCGCGGCGCAGGCCGTGGTCACGCTGGTCCTGCTGACCCTGGTCTTCGCCCGGCAGCAGGCGTTCGCCGGGCTGGTCCCCGGCCCGCAGGCCTTCCAGCGCTTCGCCGACCTGCTCCAGCAGGGCGGCGACGACATCGCCCGGTACGCGATCCCGGCGCCGCTGGAGTCCGACGGCATCCGGCTGATGCTGGTCGGCGGCGTCCTGGTGATCGGCCTGCTGGTGGACACCCTCGCGGTGACCTTCCGCAGTGCCGCCCCGGCCGGCCTGCCCCTGCTCGCCCTCTACTCGGTGGCCGCGGGGCTGTCCGAGGGCGGCGCCGACTGGCTCTGGTTCCTGGTCGCGGCGGTCGGCTATCTGATGCTGCTCCTGGCCGAGGGACGTGACCGGCTCTCGCAGTGGGGCCGGGTCTTCGGCGGCTCCTCGCGCCCACCGGGCCCGGAGCAGGGGCGCGCCCTGGCCCCGGTCCGCACCGGGCGGCGCATCGGCGCCTTCGCGCTGGGCATCGCGCTGGTGGTGCCGCTGGCTCTGCCGGCGATGGACGGCGGGCTGCTGGACGGCGCCGGTGGCGGCGTGGGCTCCGGCACCGGTGGCGGCGGCACGATCTCCGCGGTGAACCCGCTGGTCTCCCTGCGGGACAGCCTGAACGTCAACGAGGACCGAGAGGTCCTCTCCGTCCGGACGGACTCCGAGGACCTGTCCGACCTGTACCTGCGCATCGTGTCCCTGGACGACTTCGACGGCACCACCTGGAAGCCGTCCAAGCGGCGCATCACCGCCGTGCCGGACGGCACCTTCCCCACACCGGTCGGCCTCGGCCCCGACATCAGGCGCACGGAGAGCCGGGCCCTGATCTCGGCCGCGGACTGGTACGCGCAGGACTGGCTGCCGATGCCCTATCCGCCCAGCGGCGTGCGCGTCGCGGGCAACTGGCGCTTCGAACCCGTCGGCATGACGCTGGTCGGCGACCACGGCCAGAACACCCGCGGGCTGAAGTACGAGGTACGCAGCCTGAACGTGCAGCCGACGGCGGAGCAGCTCGCCGCGGCGCCGCCGCCGTCGGCGGCCCTCGTGCGCGAGTACACGGAGCTGCCGGACTCGCTGCCCGACGTGGTCTCCCGGACCGCCCGCGAGGTCACCGCCGACGCCGCGAACCCCTACGAGCAGGCGGTCAGGCTCCAGGAGTACTTCGCGGTCAACGGCGGCTTCGAGTACGACACCCAGGTCAAGGTCGGCAGCGGTTCGGAGGCGATCGCCCGGTTCCTGAAGGACAAGGAGGGCTTCTGCGTCCACTTCTCCTTCGCCATGGCGGCGATGGCCCGTTCCCTGGGCATTCCGGCCAGGGTCGCGGTCGGCTTCGCGCCGGGCTCCCCGCAGGCGGACGGCTCGGTGTCGGTGGGGCTGCGGGACGCGCACGCGTGGCCCGAGGTGTACTTCGAGGGCGTGGGCTGGACCCGCTTCGAGCCGACGCCGACGCGTGGCTCGACCCCGTCGTACACCATCACGGAACGGCCGGGCAGCTCGGTGCCGGACCCGGCCGTCCCGTCGCGGAGCGCGGAGTCGGAGCCGTCCGCGGCGCCCTCGTCGAGCGACACCTGCTCCCCGCAGGACAAGAAGCTGGACGCCTGCTCCAACGAGTCCGCGGTGGCCGTGCCCGTCACCGGCGGCGACGGACCGAAGTGGTACGCGCTGCTGGCCTGGGCCCTGGCCGGGCTCGTGGTGCTGCTGCTCCCGCTGGCACCGATGCTGTGGCGGCTGCGTGCCAGGTCGGTACGGCTCGGGGCGCACGGCCGCGGTGCCGCGGACGTCGGCCCGCACACCCTGGCGGTGTGGCAGGAGCTGACCGACGCCGCGTGGGACCTCGGCATCCTGCCTCAGGAGTCGCAGACCCCGCGCAAGGCGGCGGCCCGCATCGTCCGGCTGGGCCGGCTCGAGCCGACGGCCGCACAGGCGGTGCACCGGGTCGCGGACGCCGTGGAGCAGGTCCTCTACGCGCCCCGTCCGCGCCCGACGGCGGGGCTGGCGGAGGATGTGCGGCTGGCGACCGCCGGACTGCGGGCCACCGTCGGCCGCGGAACGCGGCTGCGCGCACGGTTCGCCCCGCGTTCGGCCATCCGGGTGAGCTGGACGGTGTCGGCCCGGTGGGCGGCCCTGAAACGGCGGGCCGCGGCCGCCCGGCCGCAGTGGCGCAGGACGTCGGACCAGCAGGGCTGAGCCGAACGGGTGCTCATGGGCACGCGTGAGGGGGTGACCACCCGGACGGTGGTCACCCCCTCACGCGCATGTGCTGGTGAGCGGCTGCTCGGACGGCGCTACTGGCCGCCCTGCTGCTCGTCCCTGCGGCGCTGCCAGCGCTCGTCGATGCGGTCCATCATCGAGCGTTTCTGTCGTCCTTGGCGGCGCGCGGCCTGCGGTCCGGCACCGGCCGCCTGCTGCTGCTCGCCCGGCTTGGGGGCCTTGCGCCAGCCGGTCACGGCGAGCACCGCGCACCCCAGCATGACCAGGAAGCCCACCACGCTGAGCCACACCTGCTGGGCGACCATACCGGCCATGAGGAGCGCAATACCTACAAGGAAGCCCGCGACCGCCTGGTAGACCCGTCGCCGGGTGTACGTACGCAGCCCGCTTCCCTCGAGCGCTGTCGCGAACTTGGGATCTTCGGCGTACAGCGCTCGCTCCATCTGCTCGAGCATGCGCTGCTCGTGCTCCGAGAGCGGCACGGAGTCCTCCTCATCGTGCAGTCGCCGGGGCGACCCGGGGGGTCCCTTCAGGATAGGCAGGGAATCGCCCCCGTGAAACCCGCCCCTCTGCGCCAATTGACCAACCGGACTCCGTCATGGCCGTACCGGCTCGCTGAAGTTCCCATTCCCCAGCGGCCGACCCGTCATGCCGGGCCGTCTCCCTCGATCATACGGCGACTGCCCCCCGTTCGGGGGGCCTGTGGCGTACTCCATCTGCAGTCGCGTCCCTGATCAGGGCCTTACCCCACCGGGCGCTCAGGCCTCGGCGGCCCCTCGCGTCTCGCCGAGCACATGGAGCTGGGTGGCCACGGAGTGGAACGCGGCGAGTTCGGCCGCCGCGGCCTCCAGCTTCAGCAGGGCGTCCATGGCACCGGGCTCGGTGTCCACCAGCACGCCGGGCACGAGGTCGGCGAAGACCCGTACGCCGTGCACGGCGCCGATCCGGAGCCCGGCGGCCTCGACCAGCGCGGTGAGCTGCTCGGCGGTGAACCGGCGCGGCACCGGGTCACCCGTGCCCCAGCGGCCGTCCGGGTCGTCCAGGGCCTGCCGGGCCTCCGTGAAGTGGCCGGCGAGGGCGCGGGCGAGCACGGCGCCGCCCAGGCCCGCGGCGAGCAGGCTAAGGACGCCGTCCTCGCGCAGCGCCGCCACCGCGTTGCGGACGCCCTCCGCGGGGTCGTCGACGTACTCCAGGACGCCGTGGCACAGCACCGCGTCGTAGCCGCCGCGCTCGACCACGTCGAAGAGGCCGCGGGCGTCGCCCTGGACGCCTCGCACGCGGTCGGCGACACCGGCCTCGGCAGCCCGGCGCTCCAGGGCGAACAGGGCGTTGGGGCTCGGGTCGACGACGGTGACGCGGTGGCCGAGCCCGGCCACGGGCACCGCGAAGTTGCCGCTGCCGCCGCCGGTGTCGAGGACGTCCAGCGTCGGCCGGCCCGTGGCCTTCACCCGGCGGTCCAGCGCGTCCTGGAGGACGTCCCAGACCACGGCGGTGCGCAGGGCGGCCCGGGAACGGGAGGGCTCGGAGCGCGGAGCCGCCGGGTGCGGCCGGGGGTGGGAGGCGGGTGGGCGCATCGGGTCCGACACGGCAGTTGACTCCTCGGCGCGGCACCGCCTCGGACACGGGCGGAGCGAACGGGCTGCCACCCCCGCCCGGTGCGGGGAGGGGGAGGCTTCAGGCGACTCCCACCCTATTGCCTGCGCCGCGCGCACCGGGCACCCGTTCGTCTCCCGCTCAGCCGGCGTCCGGCAGGTCGCGGCCCGGGTGACCGGCGTCGGAACGGCGGGGCCGCTCGGCGCCCCGACCCGGTGGGTCCGTGTCCGGGCGGGGCTGGGGCAGGACCGGCTGGAGGACCAGCATCCGCTCCACCAGGCGCAGGAACATCGCCACGTCGCGTATCAGGTCGTCGGCGTCCCGGCTGCCCGCCGCGCCCCGGATGCCCGCCTCGGCGCGTGCCCGGCGCCGCGCGCCGGAGGCGAACAGCGCGCTCCAGTCGGACAGCTCGGGCGCGATCTCGGGCAGCACCTCCCAGGCGCTGCGGATGCGGGCCCTGGCCCGTGGTCCGGTCTCCGGTCGGCCGCGCGCGGCCAGCACCGCGGCGGCGGTGCGCAGGGCGGCGAGGTGGGCCGTCGCGTAGCGCTCGTTCGGCGTTTCGAGGGTGGTGGCCTCCTCCAGCCCGGCCCGGGCCTGGGCGAGCAGGTCGAGGGCGGCGGGCGGGGCGGTCGTGCGGCGGAGCACGGGGTGCACGTCGCTCGCCGGTCCGGTCAGTGAGGGTGCAGGGCCGGCCGCGCGGCGCCGCCGGGCGGCGGCTGCGGACGAGTGGGCCATGACGATCCTCCTGTCGTCTCCGTGACGGCACGTCCTGGCAGGAGGTGCCGTATGTGCCCATCGTGAGGTATGGCACTGACAATCCGTTCTGACCTGGACTTTCGATTCGATCGGCCGTTCGGTTCCGGTTCTGCGCGGGCCTGCGGTGACGCCGCCGCACGGGGTGCTGTGAGAATCGGGACCATGGAAAGCAGCAGCACCGCCTCGCAGAGCGGCAGCCGTCGCGAGGCCACCCGGCAGAAGCTCTACGAGGCGGCGGTCACCCTCATCGCCGAGCAGGGCTTCTCCGCCACCACCGTGGACGAGATCGCCGAGCGGGCCGGGGTCGCGAAGGGCACGGTCTACTACAACTTCGCCAGCAAGTCCGTCCTCTTCGAGGAGCTGCTGCGGCACGGTGTCGGCCTCCTGACCGCCTCGCTGCGGCAGGCCGCGGAACGGACCGCCCGGGACGGCCGCGGCCGGGTCGACGCCCTGGACGCGATGATCCGCGCGGGGCTCGTCTTCATCGACCGCTACCCGGCCTTCACCCAGCTGTACGTGGCCGAACTGTGGCGCACCAACCGGGCCTGGCAGTCCACGCTGCTCGTGGTCCGGCAGGAGGCCGTGGCGGTGGTGGAGGGCGTCCTGCGCGAAGGCGTGGCGAGCGGTGAGTTCAGTGAGGACATCGACGTGCCGCTGACCGCCGCCGCGCTGGTCGGCATGGTCCTGGTGGCGGCGCTGGACTGGAAGGCGTTCCAGCCGGAGCGCTCGCTCGACGACGTGCACGCCGCGCTGTCCCGGCTGCTCCAGGGACGCGTGAGCGGCCGGGGCTGACCGGCCGGAGCCGAGCGGCGGGCGGGGGTGGCGGCGGTGCACGAAGAACGCCGGTCCGCGGTGGCCGCGTCCCCCGCGGGCCGCCGTCGGACCGGCGCCTTCTCCTGCTCCCCCGTACGTCCCCTCGTCGGGACTCCCGTCACCGGTCGTCCCTCCGGGCTCCCCCGTGTCTCGCTCCCGCCGGCCCCGGCCGGCGGAAGGAGCGGATCGCGGGCCCGGCTCCGTTCCGGCGCCCCGTGCCGCCGGTGCCGGAGCCGTGCCCCTCTCCGTGTCTCCACTCTCTCGTTCACGCAGGTCGCGGCCCATCCGCGCGCGTACTCATCTGCCGCACTAGGTACGGCTACTCAGTCCTGCGCACCCGGCCCCACGGCGCGGCGCCGCCGACCGGTCACCTGGACGTCCGTTCCGGTGCTCAGCCCTCGCACGGGGGTGTCGGTGGCGGCGGATAAAGTCCCTGGCATGGCACGGATTGCGGTGATCGGCGCCGGGATGGGCGCGATGGCGGCGGCCGCCCGGCTGGCCGTCGCGGGCCACCGGGTGGTGGTGTACGAGCGGGCGGAGACCTACGGCGGAGCACTGGGCCGGGTCGAGCGGGACGGGTTCCGCTTCGACACCGGCCCCGGCCTGCTTCCGCTGCCCGCGGTCTGGCGCGATCTGTTCGTGAAGACCGGCAAGGAGCCGCTGGAGTCCCGCGTCGAGCTGGTCCAGGTCGACCCCTCGTCCCGGCACGTGTTCGCGGACGGCACGGAGGCCTCGCTGCCGAACGCCTCCCGGGCGGGTGTCGTCGCCGCCCTGGACACGGCGCTCGGCGCGGGCGCCGGGCGGCGCTGGGGCGACTTCCTGGTGCGGGCCCGGGAGACCTGGGACCGCACGCGCCGTCCCCTCCTGGAGGAGCCCCTGTGGCCCAACTGGCGGGTGCTGGCCGAGCGCGAGCCCTATCCGGCGGTCCCGCACAAGCGGCTGCTGCGCACCCGCCGGGCCGGCACGCTCGCCGAGGTCGGCGCGTGGGAGCTGCGCGACGCCCGGCTCGCCGCCCTGCTGGAGAGCCACGCGCTCGCCCACGGCCTGGATCCCCGCACCGCCCCGGCGAACGCCGCGGTCCTGCCGTACATGGAGTACGCATTCGGGGTCTGGTACGTGCGCGGCGGCGGTCTGCGGGAGCTGGCGCGGGCGGTGTACGAGCGGTGTCTGGCCCGCCGGGTCGAGTTCCGCTTCGGGGCCGAGGTCACCGGGATCACCGAGAAGGACGGCCGGGTGGCGGGCGTACAGCTGGCCGAAGGGGAGGTGGCGGAGGCCGAGTTCGTCGTCTCCGGCGTGGCGCCGGGCGTGCTGGACCGCCTGTGCGGTGGGACGCCGGTGCGCGGCGGGGACGAGGTGCCGCCGCAGCGCGGTGGGGCGAGCCGGCTGACGGTGCTGCTGGCACTGCGCGGCAGCCGTCCGGCGGGCACCGCGCACCGGACGGTGGTGCACGCAGCGGACCGCGAGGCGGAGTTGGACCGCCTGTTCGGCGCCGCTCCCGGGATGGCCGCGCGGCCGACCGTCACCGTGCTGCGGCCCGACGACCCGGCGCTGGTGCCGGACCCGGACCACGAGGCGGTGACGCTGAGCGCGGCGGTGCCCGCCCTGGCCGGTGGGTCCGACCGGGCCACCACCGAGGTGTTCGCCCGCTGGGCCGAGCAGTTGACGGAGGTCGCCGAGCGGGCCGTGCCGGGTCTGCGCGACCGCCTCCTGTGGCACGAGGTGCGCACCCCGGCCGAGGTCGCGGCGGACACCGGTACGGCGGACGGCGCGATTCCGGTGCCGTCGCTGGCGGGCGCCGACGGACGGCTGCTGCACCCGGCGAACGGCACGCGCACGGACGGCCTGTTCACCGTCGGCGGCTGGTCCCACCCCGGCGGCGGTCTGCCGCACGCGGGCATGTCGGGGGCGCTGGTCGCCGGACTCGTGGTGGAGGGGCCGGAGTTCCGCGGCTCCCAGTGAGCGGCCGGGTTCCTCAGAAGCGGTACTGCTCGTCGTAGCCCTGCCCCTGGGCCCGGCCCTGCGCCTGGCCCTCGCCCTGGTAGGGGTAGGACTGCTGCTCGGGCGGGAGTTCGCCGCCGTAGGGGTCGTCGGTGCTGCGCTGCTGCGGCACCCACACTCCGCCGGCCGGGGTCTCGCCGCCGTAGCCGCCGGGCGCACCGGGCGCGTACTGGTCCTGTCCGTAGGCCTGGCCCTGCTGGCCGTACTGCTGCTGGCCGCCGGTCGTGTCGTAGCCGCCCGTGTCGTAGGCCCCGCCGCCGTAGGTGTGGGTGCCGATGTACGGGTCGGAGTAGGCGGCGTACTGCTGCTGGGCGCCGGTGTCGTAGCCCTGCTGCTGCCCGTAGCCCGAGTAGTCGTAGGCGTAGGACTGGTCGGCGTCCGCCGCGGCCGCCGCCGGCTGCTGGCCGGTGCCGTACCCGGAGTCGGCGTACACGCCGTAGGAACCGGTGTCGTCCGGCATGGGCTGCGGCGCGTAGACGGCGGTGGTCTCCGCGGCCGTGGGGTCGGTGGGGCGGGCCGGGGTGAAGACGTCGTCGCGGTCGTAGTCGTCGTGCCCGTACGAGCCGGTGTCGCCCTGGCCCGGGTGGCCCTGGGCGCGATCGTCGTAGCCGTCGTGGTCCTGGCCGCCCTCGGCGGGTTCGAACCCGGAGACCTCCGACGTCGGCTCCCGGCGGCCCCGTTCGGGACGCCCGCGCTTGCCCACCAGGCTCGCCGGGGCGTTGACCGCCCAGCCGGCCTCGAAGCCGCGGCGGAACGACAGGGTGACGTAGGTCTGGCCGACCGCGAAGGCGGCGGCACCGACGCCGATGACGAGCACGTTCGACATCAGCACACCGGCCACCACGCCGACGAAGCCGGCGAAGGCCAGCAGCCGCCAGCGCAGCCGCGCCTTGTACTGCAGCAGCACCTCGCCGAGCAGCCACAGCGCTACGCCGCCGAACGCGATGTAGAGGACCGTCCAGCCCATGTACGCCCCTCTCCCAGTGGCCGTTACGCAGTGTGTCGCAAATACGTGCGGCCGGTCTAGGCCCGCGGTGGGTGGTGCAGGCCCAGGTTCTCGTAGATTTCCAGCGTCGCCGTGGAGTTGTTGAGCGTGATGAAGTGCAGTCCGGGCACTCCCTCGGCCAGCAGCCGCGCGCAGAACTCGGTGGCGAACTCGATGCCGATCGAGCGTACAGCCGCCGGATCGTCCTTGGCTGTGAGGATCCGCTCTTTCAGCTCCGCCGGGAACGAGGCGTTGCTGAGCTTCGGCAACCTCTCCAGCATCTTCACACTGGTCACCGGCATGACCTCGGGGATGACCGGGGTGGCGCACCCGGCCGCGGCGACCCGGTCGCGCAGCCGGAGGTAGGAGTCGGGCTGGAAGAACATCTGGGTGATGGCGTAGTCGGCCCCGGCCCGGCACTTGTCGACGAAGTGCGTGACGTCCGTGTCCCAGTCGGCGGAGCGCGGGTGCATCTCGGGGAAGGCCGCGACGCCGACGCAGAAGTCGCCCGACTCCTTGATGAGCCTGACCAGTTCGGCCGCGTACGTCAGGCCCTCGGGGTGCGCGATCCAGTCGGCGTTCGGGTCGCCGGGCGGGTCGCCGCGCACGGCCAGCATGTTGCGGATCCCGGCGTCGGCGTACTGGCCGATGATGTTGCGCAGTTCGGCGACGGAGTGGTCGACGGCGGTGAGGTGGGCCACCGGCGTCAGCGTGGTGTCGGCGACGATCTGCTGGGTCTCACGGACCGTGCCCGCGCGCGTGGAGCCGCCGGCGCCGTAGGTCACGGAGACGAAGTCCGGGGCCACGGCCTCGACCCGGCGCAGGGCGCTCCACAGGTTCTTCTCGCCCTTGGGCGTCTTCGGCGCCGAGAACTCGAACGAGTACGTCGTCTTGCCGGTGGCGAGGACGTCACGCACCGTGCGGGCGCGGTCAGTCCTCGTGCTTGCGGTTCCGAGGGCCATATGGGCAGGTTAGCCAGGGTGCGGCGGTCACCCAACCGGATGCGGGACTTTTGTCCACATTGTCGAGTTGTTGTCCACCCTTTGGACACCTGCCCGCCGGTGCCGGCGTCCCGCGACGACGTCGGTGACGGCGTGCGGCTACCCCTGTGCCGGGGCCTGCCGCAGCCGCTCGGCGAACTCGGCCGCCGCCGCGCCCGGGTCCTCGGCGGCGGTGATCGCGCGGACGACGACCACGCGCCGGGCGCCCGCCTCCAGCACCTCGTCCAGGTTGCCGAGGTCGATGCCGCCGATCGCGAACCAGGGGCGGTCGGTGCCCAGCGCCGCCGTGCGGCGGACCAGGTCGAGGCCGGGTGCGTGGCGGCCGGGCTTGGTGGGGGTCGGCCAGCACGGACCGGTGCAGAAGTAGTCCACGCCCTCCTGGGCCGCGGCGGCGGTGGCCTCGGACTCGGCGTGCGTGGAGCGGCCGATCAGTACGTCGTCGCCGAGGATCGCGCGGGCGGCGGGCACCGGCAGGTCGCCCTGGCCGAGGTGGAGCACGTCGGCGCGGGCCGCGTGCGCGACGTCCGCGCGGTCGTTGACCGCGAGGAGCTTGCCGTGGCGGGCGCAGGCGTCGGCGAGGACCGCCAGGTGCTCCAGCTCCTCCGCCGCCTCCATTCCCTTGTCCCGCAGCTGCACGATGTCGACGCCGCCGGCGAGTACGGCGTCCAGGAACTCGGGCAGGTCGCCCTGGCTCCGGCGGGCGTCCGTGCACAGGTAGAGCCGGGCGTCGGCGAGCCGGGCGCGGGCCGCGGTCGGGGCGGTGTCGGGCATGCGGGTGTCCCCCGGTCGTTCGGTGGCGTGGGCCCACGGCGGGCCCCGCGATGGTGGCGTACGGGCACGGCGCCCGGCGTGCGTGGCCCGCACGCCGGGCGGTGTGGCGGATCGGCGGTGCCGGATCGGTGATGAAGGTCAGACGGCGAGCGCCTGGGCGCGGCGCTTCACCTCCGTACCGCGATTCTCACTCAGCGCCTGGGCGGGGGTGCCGGGCAGGCTCGGGTCGGGCGTGAAGAGCCACTCCAGCATCTCCTCGGCCGTGAAGCCGTCGTCCCGCAGCAGCGTCAGGGTCCCGACCAGGCCCTTGACGACCTTGTCCTCGTCGATGAAGGCCGCGGGGATGTGCAGCGCGCGGTTCTCACCGCGGCGCACGGCGATGAGCTGGCCCTCCTTGATCAGCTGGCGTACCCGGGTCACCTCGACGCCGAGCATCTCGGCGATGTCGGGAACGGTGAGCCAGGCGGGCACGAGAGCATCGGTCTTTGCGTCAATCTCGGTCACGCCTCCAGCCTGCCACCTGGCACTGACAGTCGGAAACCTGGCTACGCCGAGGCCGCCGTCGCCGCCTTCAGCGGCTTCGCCGGGTCGGCCAGCAGGTCCGGGTCCATCGGCGTACCCGCCTGGATCAGGCGCCTGCCCTGTGCCAGGTCGCGGGGGCGGCCCACCGCGAGCAGGGCGACCAGGCGGCCCTCGCGCAGCCAGCAGACCGTCCATGCCGGGCTCGCGGGGTCGCCGCGCCACAGGGTGGTGTCGGCGGCGGTGTGGTGACCGGCGTACTGGACGAAGCGGCCGAACTGCTCGGACCAGAAGTAGGGCACCGGGTCGTAGGCCGCCGGGGCCTCGCCGCCCGGGGCGCCGACGATGCCGGCGGCGACCGTGCGCGGGCCCTGGAGGGCGTTGTCCCAGTGGTGCACCAGCAGCCGCTCGCCGTAGCGCGCGGAGGGGAAGGAGGCGCAGTCGCCGACCGCGTGGACGTCCGGCGCGGAGGTGCGCAGGCGGTCGTCGGCCAGGACCTCGCCGTGCGCACCGAGGGCGATGCCGGACCCGGCGAGCCAGCCGGTGGCCGGGCGGGCGCCGATGCCGACGACGACCGCGTCGGCGGGCAGCCGGGTGCCGTCGGCGAGGACGACCCGGCCCGGCTCACCGGGGCCGCCGGACTCGACGCGCTCCACGCGCGCGCGGGTGCGCAGTTCGGCGCCGGCGTCGGCGTACCAGGCGGTCATCGGCGCGGCGACCTCGGCGGGCAGCGCGTCGGCCAGCGGCCGGTCGGCGGCCTCCACCACGGTCACCGCGCAGCCCGCCTCGCGCGCGGCGGTGGCGAACTCGGCGCCGATCCAGCCCGCGCCGACGACCACGACGTCGTGCTGCCGGGCGAGCACCGGCCGCAGCCGTTCCGCGTCGTCCAGGGTGCGCAGCAGGTGCACGCCGGGCACGCCCTCGGCGCCGGGGAGCCGGACCGGTTCGGCGCCGGTCGCCAGGACGAGGACGTCGTACGGCACCGGCCCCTCGGAGGTGTCCAGGACGTGCTCCGCGGGGCGGACGCCCAGGGCCTCGCGGCCCAGCCGCAGGGTGATGCCCAGTGCCTCGAAGTCGACGTCGAAGGCGGAGCCCTCGGCGGTGCCGAGCAGGACGGCCTTGGACAGCGGGGGGCGGTCGTACGGCTGGTGCGGCTCCGCACCGATCAGGGTCACGGGGCCGGTGAAGCCCTGTTCCCGCAGGGCGACCGCGGTCTGCACGCCCGCCATCCCGGCGCCCACCACGACCACACGGCGCTCCGCGTCCGCCGCCGGCCGCTGTCCCCGGTCCCGTTGGTCCTGTGGTTCCCGTCGTTCCCGTTCCCGCGTCTGCTCGCTCACCCGATCACCATAGACACCTGGCGTTTCGCCGGTCGGTGCCCGTACGCCGTGGACCGGCCGGCGACGCCCCCGGCCCCGGGAGGCTCCCTTACAAGGGCGGCGGCCGGCGGGCTAGGGTGGCCGACGCAAGGCACTCGCGGGAGCCCGGACGCACCGGGCTGAGAGGGAGGCTGGCGGCCTCCGACCGTACGAACCTGATCCGGGTCATGCCGGCGAAGGGAGGGGCTGGACGCCCATGTCGTCTCCATCACACACGCCTCCGCACACACCTCGTACGTCCCGTACGCCCGACGTGCTGGTCGTCGGCGGCGGGATCATCGGGCTCGTCACCGCCTGGCGGGCCGCGCGGCGCGGGCTGGTCACCGCGCTCGTGGACCCCGAGCCGGGCGGCGGGGCGGCCCAGGTGGCGGCCGGGATGCTGGCCGCCGTCACGGAGCTGCACTACGGCGAGGAGACGCTGCTCGCGCTGAACCTCGCCTCGGCCCGCCGCTATCCGGAGTTCGCGGCCGAGCTGGCCGAGCTGACCGGCCACGACCTCGGTTACCGGCGCTGCGGCACACTCGCCGTCGCGCTGGACGCCGACGACCGCGCCCACCTGCGCGAACTGCACGCGCTCCAGCAGCGCTCCGGCCTGGAGTCCGAGTGGCTGTCGGGGCGTGAGTGCCGGCGTCTGGAGCCGATGCTCGCGCCGGGCGTGCGCGGGGGGCTCCGGGTGGACGGCGACCACCAGATCGACCCGCGCCGTCTCGCCCACGCGCTGGTGGCCGCCTGCGAACACGAGGGTGTGGTCTTCCACCGGGTGTGGGCCGAGCGGCTCACCGTCGGGCGCGGGGAGCGGGCCACGGGGGTCGTCACCGCCGACGGCACGGCGCTGACGGCCGGGCAGGTGGTGCTGGCCGGGGGCAGCCTGAGCGGGCGGCTCGGGGGCGTGCCGGAGGCCGTGCTGCCGCCGGTGCGGCCGGTGAAGGGGCAGGTGCTGCGGCTGACCATGCCGCGGACGCCGGGGCCGCTGCTGAACCGGACCGTGCGCGCCGTGGTGCGCGGCAACCACGTCTACCTGGTGCCCCGGGAGAGCGGCGAGCTGGTCGTCGGCGCCACCAGCGAGGAGCTGGGCTGGGACACGACGGTCACCGCGGGCGGCGTCTACGAACTGCTGCGCGACGCGCACGAGCTGGTGCCCGGCATCACGGAGCTGCCCCTGACGGAGACCCGCGCGAGTCTGCGTCCCGGCTCCCCGGACAACGCCCCGCTGCTCGGCCCGACCGCTCTGGACGGCCTGCTGCTCGCCACCGGCCACTACCGCAACGGCGTCCTGCTCACGCCCGTCACCGGCGACGTCATGGCGCACGCGCTGACCACCGGGGAGCTGCCGGAGGAGGCCCGCCCCTTCACGCCCCGGCGCTTCGACGCCGCCCCCGCACTGCCGGTACTCCCGGCCCTCTCGGACCTCTCGGACCTCTCGGAGCAGCCCGTATGAGTCACGTGACCGTCTCCGTCAACGGCGAGCCGCGCGAGGTGGCTCCCGGCACTGCCCTGGA
This sequence comes from Streptomyces sp. NPDC018026, assembly GCF_044327745.1. NCBI lineage: Bacteria > Bacillati > Actinomycetota > Actinomycetes > Kitasatosporales > Streptomycetaceae > Streptomyces > Streptomyces sp. NPDC018026. The sequence goes on along the minus strand of NZ_JBIRFY010000015.1, from coordinate 66,284 downwards.
CGCGCTGGTGGGCACGCTCACCGCGGCCCCGTCCGGAGTGGCCGCCGCCCTGAACGAGACCGTCGTCCCGCGCGCGCGGTGGTCGGCCACCGCCCTGGCCGACGGCGACCGCGTCGAGATCCTCACCGCCGTCCAAGGAGGCTGACCATGGCCGACGATCCCTTCGTCCTCGGCGGCACGACGTACGCGTCCCGCCTGATCATGGGCACGGGCGGGGCGCCCAGCCTGGACGTGCTGGAGCGCGCGCTGGTGGCCTCCGGGACGGAGCTGACGACCGTCGCGATGCGGCGGGTGAACGCCTCGGTGCACGGCTCCGTGCTGTCCGTGCTGGAGCGGCTCGGCATCCGGGTGCTGCCGAACACGGCCGGCTGCTTCACCGCCGGGGAGGCGGTGCTCACCGCCCGTCTCGCGCGCGAGGCGCTCGGCACGGACCTGGTCAAGCTGGAGGTCATCGCCGACGAGCGCACCCTGCTGCCGGACCCGGTCGAGCTGCTGGACGCGGCGGAGACGCTGGTGGACGACGGGTTCACCGTACTGCCGTACACCAACGACGACCCGGTGCTCGCGCGGAAGCTGGAGGACGTCGGGTGCGCGGCGGTCATGCCGCTGGGCTCGCCGATCGGGTCCGGGCTCGGGATCCGCAACCCGCACAACTTCCAGCTGATCGTGGAGCACGCGCGCGTGCCGGTGATCCTGGACGCCGGGGCCGGTACGGCGTCGGACGTGGCGCTGGCGATGGAGCTGGGGTGCGCGGGTGTGATGCTGGCCTCGGCGGTGACGCGGGCGCAGGAGCCGGTGCTGATGGCCGCCGCGATGCGCTCCGCGGTGGAGGCGGGGCGGTTGGCTCGGCGGGCCGGGCGGATTCCGCGGCGGCATTTCGCCGAGGCGTCGTCTCCTGCGGAGGGCTTGGCGGTGCTGGATCCGGAGCGGCCCGCCTTTGAGTGACCCGGCGCCGTCCCGGGGTCTTTTCTCCCACCCCCGCACCACCCGTTTCCAGTCGGGCAAGAAGTGGACCACTCGCGTGGGGGTGCGCCGCCGTCGGCGGCGCACGGTGCGTGGGAAGCGTCACAGATGCGCTTCAGTCCCGGTGCGATTGCGTTCGGCGACGCGGGGTGTCGGTGTCGGCTCGTAGACTCCCTGCGTGGACACGACCCTTCAGGACCCTCTCGTCGGGCAGGTGCTCGACGGCCGGTACCGCGTCGAGGCGCGGATCGCGGTCGGCGGGATGGCCACGGTCTACCGGGCCGTGGACACCCGCCTGGACCGCGTGCTCGCGCTGAAGGTGATGCACCCGACGCTCGCGACCGACGCCACCTTCGTCGAGCGGTTCATCCGCGAGGCCAAGTCGGTGGCCCGGCTCGACCACCCCAATGTCGTCCAGGTCTTCGACCAGGGGGCCGAGGGGGCGTACGTCTACCTGGCGATGGAGTACATCGCGGGCTGCACCCTGCGGGACGTGCTGCGCGAGCGCGGGGCGCTCAGGCCGCGGGCCGCGCTGGACATCCTGGAGCCGGTCCTCGCCGCGCTCGGCGCCGCGCACCGGGCCGGGTTCGTGCACCGGGACATGAAGCCGGAGAACGTGCTGATAGGCGACGACGGCCGGGTCAAGGTCGCCGACTTCGGCCTGGTCCGGGCCGTGGACACGGTCACCAGCACCACCGGTGCCGTCCTCGGCACCGTCTCCTATCTGGCGCCCGAGCAGATCGAGCACGGCACCGCCGACCCCAGGGTCGACGTGTACGCGTGCGGTGTCGTGCTGTACGAGATGCTGACCGGCGCCAAGCCGCACGACGGGGACTCGCCCGCGGCGGTGCTCTACAAGCACCTCCACGAGGACGTGCCGCCGCCGTCGGCCGCCGTGCCGGAGATGGCGTACGAGCTGGACGAGCTGGTGGCCGCGGCGACCGCGCGCAACCCGGAGATCCGGCCGCACGACGCCGTGGCGCTGCTCGCGCGGGCCCGCGAGACGCGTGAGTCGCTGAGCGCGGCCCAGCTGGACGCGGTGCCGCCGCAGGCGCTCGCAGGGGAGCACGACAGCGCCGAGGACCGCACGAGCGTGATCCCGCGCGCGCTGACGATGCCCCGGCCGCTGCCCGTCAACGAGGACAACCACACCAGCCGGCTCGCGGCTCCCCCGCCGTCCCCCGCCCCGTCCCGGCGGCTGCGGCTGCGCCGCGGGCCGCTGACGATCGTCGTGGCCGTCCTGCTGGTGCTCGGGATCGGCACGGGCGTCTGGTACATCAACTCCGGCCAGTTCACCAAGGTGCCGCCGCTGCTGTCCAAGACCGAGGCACAGGCCCAGGACCGGCTGGACGACGCCGGTCTCGACGTCGGCAAGGTGCGGCACGCCTACAGCGACACCGTGGAGCGCGGCAAGGTCATCAGCACCGACCCCGGGGTGGGCGACCGCATCCGGAAGAACGACTCCGTGTCGCTCACGGTCTCCGACGGCCCCGACACCGTGAAGCTGCCGGACGTGACGGGCTACAAGCTGGACAAGGCCCGCACGCTGCTGGAGGACGAGGGGCTGGAGCCGGGCATGGTGACCCGGGCGTTCAGCGGCGAGGTGGCCAGGGGCTTCGTGATCTCCACCAAGCCCGGGTCGGGCACCACGGTGCGCGCGGGCTCCGCGGTCGCCCTGGTCGTCAGCAAGGGCAGCCCCGTCGACGTCCCGGACGTCACCGGCGACGACCTGGACGAGGCGCGGGCCGAGCTGGAGGGCGCCGGCCTGAAGGTGAAGGTCGCCGATGAGCGGGTGAACTCGGAGTACGACAGCGGCCAGGTGGCCGGGCAGACGCCGGAGCCGGGCGGCCGGGCCGCCGAGGGCGACACGGTGACGCTCACGGTCTCCAAGGGGCCCCGGATGATCGAGGTCCCGGACGTGGTCGGGGACAGCGTGGACGACGCCAAGCAGAAGCTCGAGGACGCGGGCTTCGAGGTGGACGAGGACCGCGGTCTGCTCGGGCTGTTCGGCGACACCGTGAAGAAGCAGTCCGTGGACGGCGGGGACACGGCTCCCGAGGGGTCGACGGTCACCATCACCATCCGCTGACCCGGCGGCGGGCCCGGCGCCCGGGACACCGGACCGGCCGCCGCGCGCGACCAGCGGCCGATCAGGCCGCGGACCTGGTCAACGGGCCGCGCGCAAAGGGCTGTTGCCCCCTCTGCTTCCCCCGTCGCGGACCGCTACTATGGCGGCTCCGCAGACGGTCGGGGCCTGCGGCGGCGGACGGGGGGGGAGGACGTCTTGACGGCGGAACCGGTCGTACGGACGGCCGTCACCGACGACTGGCAGGTGAGCATCCTCGGCCCGGCCGGGAACCCGGTCGGCGGCGGGGTCATCGTCCCGCCCCGCTACGTGCTGACCTGCGCCCACGTCGTGACGTCGGCCACGGGCGGACGCCTGGGGGACGACCCGCACGCCACCGTCACGGTGACCCTCAGCAGCGGCCTGAAGCTGACCGGCTCCCTGGGCGGCGGGCACCGCTACACCGGCGGCACCCACCACGAGGACGTCTCGGTGCTCACCCTGCACGGCGACCTGGGGCAGGCCGACGGCCGGTTCCCCACCTCCCACGCCCATCTCTCCACCGGCGGCTACGCCGCCAAGCGCCCCATGCAGGTGTACGGCTATCCGCAGGGCCAGCCGCACGGGGTGTGGGCGGACTGCCTGATGGCCGGGCGGGGCGGCCCGGAGTCGGCGCTGATCCAGCTGAACGACGCGCCGGACACCGGCCGCAGGGTGGCCCGCGGCTACAGCGGCTGCGGGGTCCGGGACGCCACGACGTCCCGCGTGGCCGGACTCGCCGTACTGCGCGACAAGTCGCCCGAGGCGGGCGTGACCTGGATGATCCCGCTGGAGCGGCTGGCCCGCGACTGGCCCCCGTTACGGGCGGCGCTGGCGCTGTCCGGCGACCGTGTCGCGGCGCTGCCCGCGCCGGGGCCGCCGGACCCGGACGACGGCCCGTTCGACGACGAGGCCATGGACGACCTGTACCGGCTGCTGCTCGACGGCCGGCTCGCGATGCCCGGCCTGGTGGCCCTGCGCGACGACGCGCTCGGGCCGGTGCGCCGCCCCTGGCAGGGCTCCCCCGAGGACATCCTCGGCATCGTGCACGATCTGCGGCACATCTCCCAGGCGGGCCGGCCGGTGCCGCCGCTGCTGACCTTCGTCGCCGCGCTGTCCCGGCGGGTCCCCGGCCCCCGCGGGCAGGAGCTGGCCCGCTGGGTGCGCGGGCGGGCGGGGCACTGCACCCCGGCGGTCGATCCCGGTCCGCTGCTGGAGCGCCGGGTGCGCCCCGGCGGGGCGGGCACCCGGTGGACGTACGCCACCTTCCGGGTCACTCCCGCGTCGCCGGGCCGGCACTATCTGCTCGACGTCTTCCGGCAGCACGAGGGCGCCCCGCGGGAGGCCGTGCGGCAGTACACCGAGGCCATGCGGCTGGGGCGGATCGAGCGGCTCGTGGTGGACGAGATCATCCGGATGCGCCGGGAGAAGGCCATCGACTCCCCCGACCTGTTCGTGGAGTTCGTCCTGCCCCGCGAGCTGCTGGGCCGGCCGGTCGACGGCCTGCCGATCACGACCCCGAGCGGCGCGGAGGTGCGTTTGGGGGTGGTGCACCCGGTCGCCGTGCGCAGCCTTGAGCGCCAGAACGCGTCGGAATGGGTCGACTGGGGGCATAACTGGTCCCGGAAGTGGGACAGGATGAAGGCATTGTCCGCACTCTCCGGAGAGGGCGTGGTCGCGGTGGTCCCCGCCCGGAACCAGGACGGTCCGTCCCACGAGGCGCTGTTCTCCGCGCTGTACGCGGACGACGGGCCGCTGGCCCTGGTCCTCGGGTTTCCGCCGCGGGTGCCCAGCCGACGCGCCCGCGACGCCGAGTTCGACGCGGCCCTGGACGCGGGGGTACCGGCCCTGGTCTGGGCGCACGACGAGCAGGACGGGCCGTCCGTCGCCGCCGACCTGCCGGACCGGTTGCGGGCCGCCGGGGCGCGCACGCTGCCCGGGGAGGTGCTGCGGGCCCGCCGCGGGGAGTGGTCGTCCCGGCCCGGTGCGGCCCGGCCGCGGGTCGGGGGCGGTCTGCGCCTGGGCTTCCTGTGGGACCCGTTCGACCGGCTGCCGCCGCACACGCCCCTGACCCCACCAGCTCCCGCTCCCGGAGGTGCCTCGTCGTGACCGAGCCCGCAGCCCCGCAGCCGCCGGCGTGGTGGATCTACCGCGGTGACGGTGTCCCGCACAACGGCATCGAACGGCTGCCCGATCCGCCGAGCTGGCGCCCGCTGCAACAGGGCATGCCGCCGCAGGACGAGCCGGTGCCACCGCAGCCCGCCGACACCCGGCGCGGGCGGGTCTTCCAGGTCGACCACGGCCTGGTCGACGCGGTCAACGCCGCGCTGCTGCTGCGCCGCCCGCTGCTGCTGACCGGGCGCCCCGGCACCGGCAAGTCCACCCTCGCGCACGCGGTCGCCTACGAGCTGGGCCTCGGCCCCGTCCTGCACTGGCCGGTGACCTCGCGCAGCACGCTGCGGGACGGCCTGTACGCCTACGACGCCATCGGCCGGCTGCACGAGGCCAATCTGCGCCGCGCCGGGCTGGAGACCGGGGACGGCACCGGCGACATCGGCCGCTTCCTGCGACTGGGTCCGCTGGGCACGGCGCTGCTGCCCCGGCGCCGGCCCCGGGTCCTGCTGGTCGACGAACTCGACAAGAGCGACATCGACCTGCCCAACGACCTGCTCACCGTGTTCGAGGAGGGCCGCTTCACCGTCGAGGAGCTGCTGCGGCTGCCGCCGGAGCAGCGCACCGTCCCGGTGCGGACGGCGGACGGGCGCAGCGCGCCGGTGACGGACGGCGAGGTGGAGTGCTGGGCCTTCCCGTTCGTGGTCATCACCTCCAACGAGGAGCGGGAGTTCCCCGCCGCCTTCGCCCGGCGCTGCCTGCGCTACGACATCGGGCAGCCGGGCCCCGACCGGCTGGCGGCGATCGTCGCCGCGCACCTGGGCGCCGACGCGCTGGAGGAGGCGGCGCCCCTGGTGGAGGCGTTCCTCGCGGAGCAGAGCAACGGAAGCGTCGCCGTGGACCAGTTGCTGAGCGCCATCCAGCTGGCGCGGGCCGGCGCCGACGAGGACCCGGAGCAGTGGCAGGACCTGCTGCGCACCCTGTGGCGGCACCTGGAGACGGGGCCCTGATGCCGTACGAACCTCCGGAGCGGCCCGCTCCGGACGCCCGGGAGATCGCCGAGGTGCTGTGGCTCGCGGCGCGGCTGGCGCACGCCCCCCGGGACCCGGAGCCCGCCCGGCCGGCCCGGGGCACCCCCCGGCTGTCCGGGATCGCGGGCCAGCTGGAACCGGGCTCACCGCGCCGCCGACCGGGTGGCCAGGACCCGGCGGACCCGCCCGGCCCGCCGCCGGACGGCGCCACTCCCGGGGGAGCCGCGCCGGGGACCGGAGAGCCCCGGCTGCATGTGCGGAGCACCGGCGCGCCGGACGGCCGTACGGGCGCCCCGGTACCGGCGCTCGCGGTGCGCTCCCCGGGTGTGCGGCCGCTGGCCCGGACGGCGGAGCTGGCCAAGGCCCTGCGGCCGCTGCGGCGCCGGGCCGCGTCCAGCGTCCGGCACCGGCTGGACGAGGAGGCGACGGCCGACCGGGCGGCCGAGACCGACGTCTGGGAACCGGTGCTGGTCCCGGCGGAGGAACCCTGGCTGGACCTGGTCCTCGTGGTGGACACCGGCGAGTCGATGGTGCTGTGGGACGGCGCGGTGGCCGAACTGCGCGCGGTGCTGCGCCGGGTGGGCGCCTTCCGCTCCATCGCCGTGCGCTGGCTGGAGCATCTGCCGGGCGGCGACGTGACGGTGCGCAGCACGCCGCCGCCGTGGCCGGACGGCGGCGCCGCGCGCTCCGCCACCGGTGCGGACCGGCGGCTGCACCACTCCCCGCGCGGCGCGGTCCTGGTCCTCAGTGACGCGATCGGCCCCGGGTGGGGCTCGGGCGCGGTGCACCGGCTGCTGGCCCGCTGGGCGCGCGGCGGCCCGACGGCGCTGGTGCAGCCGCTCGACCGGCGGCTGTGGCACCGCACCGCGCTGCGCCCGCTCCCGGTCGCGCTCAAGGCCTCCCGGCCCGGCGTCCCCAACGCCGACCTGCGCGCGGACGCCGACCGGCCGGGACTGCTGGTGCCCGTGGTCGAACTGGCCCCGGCGGCCCTGCAGATGTGGGCGCGACTGGTCGCGCGCCCGGAGTCCTCGCCGTTCCAGGGGTACGCGGTACGGGCCGACGCCGTCCCGCGTCCGGAGCGGGGGCGGGGGCCGGGCGGTCCCGGGCCGGGGCCGGAAGGTCCGGGGCCCTCGGTGCGGGACGAGCGGCTGTCGCCCCTCGACCGGGTGCTGGCGTTCCGCGCGGAGGCCTCGCCGCAGGCGTTCGAACTGGCCGGGTATCTCGCCGCCGCGCCGCTGTTCCTGCCGGTGATGCGCCTGGTGCAGCAGGTCATGGCGCCGCGCACGACCCCCTCGCATCTGGCGGAGGTCTTCCTGTCCGGCCTGCTGCACCCGGTACCCGCGCAGCCCCGTCCGGCCGAACAGACCGAGTTCGACTTTCCCGAGACCGTGCGGTCGCTGCTGCTGGGCTCGCTGCACCGGCAGGAGAGCCGCCGGGTCCTGACGGCCGTGTCGGGCTATCTGGCGGAGCACTCCTCGGCGCCGTACCGCTTCGACGCCACGCTGACCGATCCCTCGCGGGGGCTGCCCTCCCGGATCAGTGTCGAGAGCCTGCCCTTCGCCAAGGTCGACGCGGCGGTCGCCGACGCCCTGGGGGGCGGCTTCGCGGCCCGCGCGCGCGAGCTGCGGGACCTCATCTCGCGGCAGCACCGGCCCGGGGGAGATGGTCACGCAAAGTCGCCATACGATGACGGTGTGACTGACACCACATCCGCCAGCGGAGCCATCGAAACGGGCGCAGGCCGCCCCCGTCCGGCCGGTCCCGGCACCCGGACCGGGGGGACGTCCGCGCCGACGGGGGAACAGTCACGGCACACAGCGGGAAGGGATCCATCCGTGGCCGAGTCCGCCTCTCACCCGGTCGGCGTCAACGGCCCCCCGAAGACCGCGAAGACCGCGCAGGCGCCGACCGGCGCCCTTCCGACGCTCACCCGTCCGATGCGGTTCGAGGAGACCGTGCCGCAGGTGTGGGGCCGGCGCATCCCGCCGCGCAACCACAACTTCACCGGGCGCAGCGAGCTGATCACCCAGTTGCACGACCGGCTGGCCGACCGTCGCGCGGCCATCGTGCCGCAGGCCTTCTTCGGTCTCGGCGGCGTGGGCAAGACACAGCTGGCCGTGGAGTACATCTACCGCTACCAGTCCCAGTACCAGCTGATCTGGTGGATCAACGCCGAGGACCCGGCCCTGGTCCGCTCCGCCATCGCCGCTCTCGCGCCGCACCTGGGCCTGGAGGCCGGGCCCAGTGGTGACGAGGCGCTTCCGCTCGTCCTCGACGCGCTGCGCCGGGGCTCTCCCTACCGCAGGTATCTCTTGGTCTTCGACAACGCCGACCGGCCCGAGGACCTGGAGGAGTACTTCCCCTCCGGCGAGGGGCACATCCTGATCACGTCCCGCAACCAGAGCTGGGCCGGTCACGCACACCCCGTCTCGGTGGACGTCTTCTCCCGCGAGGAGTCGGTCCGCTTCCTGCAGCGCCGGGTGCCCGGCATGCCCGCGCAGGACGCCTCCCGCCTCGCGGAGGCGCTGGGCGACCTGCCGCTGGCGGTGGAGCAGGCCGGTGCCTGGCACGCGGAGACGGCGATGTCGGTCGACGAGTACCTGGAGCTGCTGCGCGAGCACGCGGACCGGCTGCTGGACACCTCGGTGCCCTCGGGGTACCCGCACTCCGTGGTGGCGACCTGGAACCTGGCGATGGAGCGCCTGGAGCGGCGCAGTCCGGCGGCTGTGCAGCTGCTGCGGCTGTGTTCGTGCATGGCGCCGGAGCCGATCAGCTGGGCCATGCTGCGCAGCGCCGCTTTCGCCCCGCTGCCCTCGCCGCTCGCCGAGGCGCTGCGCGATCCGGTCGAACTGGGCCTGGCCACCCGGGAGATCGGCCGGCTCGCGCTCGCCCGGATCGACCACCGCAGCAACAGCCTCCAGATGCACCGGCTGGTGCAGGCGGTGCTCTTCAACCAGATGTCGGAGCAGGAGCAGGAGGACACCTACCACCTGACCCACGTGCTGCTGGCCGCCGCCGACCCGCAGGAGCCGGAGGACAACGACAACTGGCGCCGCTACTCCGAGCTGCGGCCGCACATCCGGCCCACCCGGGCCGTCGAGTGCGACCACCGGGAGGTGCGGGACCTGGTCATCAACGAGATCCGCTACCTGTACCTGCACGGCGACTACACCGGCGGCACGGAACTGGCCGAATTCGCCCGCAAGGAGTGGCGGCAGCGGCTGGGCGACGACCACCCGCAGACGATGCGCACCACCCGCTCCTACGCCACGCTGATCCGCAACTTCGGCCGTTTCGACGAGGCCCGGGAGCTGAACGCGGAGCTGCTGGTGCGGGCCCGCCGGGTGTTCGGCGAGGACCACGAGGAGACCCTGGCCATCGCCAACAGCAACGCGGCGGACCTGCGGGTGCTGGGCGACTTCGAGCAGGCCACGGAGCGGGACGCCGACACCCTGGAACGGCTGACCCGGAGCTTCGGCCGGGACTACCCGCTGGCGCTGATGTCGGCCGCCAACCACGCGCTGGACCTGCGGCTGCTCGGCCGCTTCCAGGAGGCGCTGGAGCTGGACGCGGACACCTACCAGCGGCGGGTGCGCATCTTCGGCCCCGACGACCCGGTCACCCTGGTGGTGGCGGCCAACTACGCGCGCGACCAGCGGGAGCTGGGCGACTACCGGGGCTCCACCGAGTCGCTGCGGGCGCTGTACCCGAAGCTGCGGGACCGGCAGGGCCGCGAGCACCCGTCCACCCTCGACGTGGCGAAGAACCTCGCGGTCTCGCTGCGCGCGATGGGCGCCTACGAGGAGGCGTACGACCGGTCCTCGCGGACGGTGGAGCGCTACCGGGCCCGGTACGGCGAGGGGGACCTCAACACGCTGGCGGCGGTGGGCAACTACGCCATCGACCTGCTGCTGCGGGGCGAGCTGGAGGACGCGGAGCGGCTGGCCGCGCAGACCGTGGCCGGGTACGAGCAACTGTTCGGCGCGGACCACCCGTACCTGCCGATGACCGAGACGAACCACGCCCTGGTCCTCAGCGCGCTGGGCGAGCACGAGCGGGCGCTGTCCCTGAACCTCACGGCGTACGAGAAGCTGGCGGCCCGTTTCGGTCCCGAGCACAACTGCACGCTGCGCTGCGGGGTCAACCTCGCCAACGACCTGCACTCGGCGGGCCGCCACGAGGAGGCGGCCCAGGCCGACGGCCGGCACCTGGAGGCGCTGCGGGCCACCGTCGGGCCGGATCACCCGGTGACCCTGGTCTGCGGCGGCAACCTGGCGCACGACCTGCGCGCGCTGGGCCGGGGCGAGGAGGCCGAGGCGCTCCTCGACGACGTCCTGACCCGATTCGCCCGGACCCTGGGACGGGACTACCCGGTCGCCGAGGTCTTCGCCAGGGGCGAGCGGGCGTTCTGCGACATCGAGACCCCGGTCTTCTGACCGGTCCTCCGACCGGTCTTCTGATCGGCCTCGGCGGCATCGTCCGCCAGCCAGGCCGCCAGGGACAGTGGGTCGGGTGCGCGGGGCGGTGCCGTGCCGGGCGGAGGTGCCGTGCCGGGCGGCGGCTCCGTCCGCCGTGCGGTGAGCCGCAGGAGGAGGGCGCGGACGAGTTCGGTGCGTGTGCGCAGGACTTCCGCGCCGGGCCGGCCCTCCTCGGCGGCCGCGGCGGCGAGTTCCGCCCACCCCTGCGCAGGGTGCGGCGCGGCGAGCACCGCGTCCGCGGCCTCCCGGGCCGGCCGGGCCCGCTCGGCGCCACGCTGCCGTGCCGCCCACCGTCCGAACTCCGGCCCGGGTCCGGCCACCGCGCCGGTGGCCGCCCCTACGTCCGTCGCGGGCAGCGGTCCGGCGGGGCGGCCGGACCGCCACAGGGCGGCCAGCCGGTCGGTCCCGGCGTCGTCGGCGGCCGCCCAGCGCAGCCGCCAGACGGCCTCGTCGCCCGCCTGTACCCGGGCGACCGCCCGCGCGAGCCGCTCGGCCCCGCCCCCGCCTCCGTCCCCCACCGCGTCCGTGTCCCGCACGGTCCGGGCGAGCCGGTCGAGGAAGCGGGCGCCGAGGGCGGTGAGCCGGACGTGGGCCGCCGCCTCCGCGAGGCCGCGCTCGACGTGGGCCCGGGTCTGTGCCAGGCGCCAGGCGGCGTCGGCCTGGGCGGGCCCGTGCCGGCTGCCGCTGCGGTCCTGCCAGAACGCCAGGTCGCCGAGGTGGGCGTAGATGCCCTGGAGCAGCCCGCCGGGGGGCCGCGGGTCGGGCCGCCAGGGCGCGTACAGCCGGGGGCCGCCGCCGGGCTCGTACAGGGTGACCAGGTCGCTCAGCGCGCTGAGTTTGCTGTGCTGGAACTCGTGCAGCAGCGTCAGCGCCAGCCGCTCGGGATCGGCCGGCCAGGAGGTGAGGACGGTGCCGAAGGCGTGCCGTGAGGTGGCGGAGGCCACGCCGCGCGCCGGGGCGGGCAGCGGCACGATGCCGTTCAGCCCGGCGGCGAGCTCCTCGGCCCGGCGCGGATGGTTCTCGACGAGCAGTTCCCAGGCCTGCCGCAGGAGTTCCCGCCAGGCCGCGGGACCGGCGCTGGCCGTCTCCAGCGCGGGCAGTTCCGGTGCGGCGGTCTCCAGCGGCAGCCGGAGCGTCAGCCCCCGGTGCCGGGCGTCGAGCACGGCGACGGGCTGCCAGCCGTGTCCGGGCCGGGACGGGTCGCGCGGCAGGACGCGTTCCCCGGCGGCGGTCAGGACGCGTACCCGGCAGCCTCCGGCCGAGGCGCCCGGGGCTCCCTCGAAACCCGCCGCCTCGACGACGACCAGGGCCTCGCGCGCCTCGCCGAGCCCGGTGACCGTGCCGAGGCCGGGCAGGGCCAGCCGTCCCTCGCGCACCGGCACGGTGATCCGGGCCGGGTGGGCCGCGCGGACCGCGGCGAGGACCGCCAGGGCGGCGAGGTCCCGGCCGGCGCACCCGCCCCGGCGGTGTACCGGGCAGTCGCGCAGGGTGCGGGCCGCCCAGGTGCCGAAGGCGGGGCCGTCGACCACCGACCGGGCCGCCGCGGGGGCGACACGTTCGACGCCCGCCAGCAGGTCCGCGGCCGCTTCGGCGGTCCCGCCGCACGGTCCGTCCAGCGCGCGGCGCAGCAGCAGGAGGTTGCGGCTGCGCCGGGCGCGCCGCAGCAGAAGCACCGCGGACCGGCCGCCCTCCCCCGCGGCGAGGGCGTCGAAGACGTCGTCCGGCAGGACGCAGGGGCCGATCACGTCGGCGCCACGGTGCGGGCGAGCCGGCCTCTGATGTGCCCGATGAGCAGGAGCAGGTCGGCGCAGTACACGGTGGGCGCGCGGTAGCCGGAGCCGGGCCGGTAGCGGTGCCCGTACTCGCCGCCGCCGCACACGGACAGCTCCGGACAGCGCAGGCACTGCTCGGACAGGGCACGCTCCCCGGCCTGCCGGGCGGCGAACCCCGGGTGCAGCAGGACCTCGTCGAAGGAGTTCCGGAAGACGTCCAGGCCGCTCTCGGAGGAGCCGTCGGGTCCGGTGCGCAGCGTGTCGTTCTGGTGGACGGAGCCGTCGGCCTCGACGAACACGGAGACGCTGCTGGTGACGCCGACCCAGTCGAGCCTGCTGTGCCCGCCGAGCACCGTGTGCAGCAGCTCGTCGAGGATCCGCACCGAGGTCTCCTTGCGCGGCGCGCCGGCCCAGCGGTCGAAGACGGCGGCCAGCCAGCGCCCGTACGCCCCGGCCGGTGCGGGTGGCGGGGCGCCCCAGTGGCCGTGCGGCAGCAGGAAGTCGATCAGCGGCGGCCGGGTCGCCAGCAGCGACTCGTAGACGGCGACCGGGTCCCTGGCCGCGTCCACGGTGCACAGCAGCCCGGCGTACAGCTGCGGATAGGAGCCGGAGAGCAGCCGCAGTCCCGCCAGCACGTCGTCGTAGGAGCCCCGTCCGCCGCGGGTGCGGCGGTGGGCGTCGTGCGCCTGCCGGTCGCCGTCCACGCTGACGCCGACCCGCACCCGGTGCTCGGCCAGGGTGTCCAGCATGCGGGTGTCGAGGAGGGTGCCGTTGGTCTGGACGGTGAACTCGGCCTCGGTGCCGGTCTCCTGGAGGGTGCCGCGGACGGTGTGCACGGCCTCGGCGACGCCCTGGGGTCCGGCCAGCAGGGGTTCGCCGCCGTGCAGCACGATCCGGACCCGCGGCAGCCCGTGGTCCCGCGCGTGCTCCGCGATCCGCTCGGTCGTACGGCGCAGGGTCGCGGGGCTCATGGCGCGGGGCTGGCGCCGCCAGGTGCGGTCGCCGTGCTCGTAGATGATGCAGTAGTCGCAGGCCAGGTTGCACCGGCTGCGGGTCTTGAGGACGAACTGGCGCAGCGGGACCGGCCGCCAGCCCTCGTCCAGGAGTGCCGCGACGTCGACCGCGGGCCGGTCAGGCGCTCGCCTGCCAGCTGGTGTATTCGTCGTCATGGGACTGAGCGGCCTCCGTCTGCAGCCGCTCCAGGGCCACCGCGAGTACGGAACCGGGAAGCGCGCGCAGTTCGTCGACGGTGCATTCGGCGATGTCGGGCAGTGCGCACTCGACCCCCGTGGTCTCTTCCACGCCTCGGCCCCCTCCTGCGTCCGGGACGTCCGGCATCCGGCCCCGCGCCGCGGCACACCGCCGCCAGTGCATGGTAGGCGGATCCGGGTGCGGTGCGGGAGAGGGCCTCACTCCCCCGCGGCCGGATCCGGACACCCGGCCCCCCGGGCTGGGCGCCGCCTAGCTCTCCCACACGGCACGCACGATCAGGTGGGCCTCTCCCGTCGCCTTGGCCACGACGGCACCGGCCTCCCCGCTCAGCTTCACCCCGAACTCCAGTTCCAGCCGTTTCGGGGCGACGTCGAGGGACGTCATGCGGGTGTGCGCCTCGGCGGCCATGCGCCGGATGCCGTCGAGGGCCTCGCCGAGTCCCTCCTGGGCCCGCCGGACGACCGTGCTCCCGTTGACCGAGATCTCCTGCAGGCCGTAGACGTCCTCGTCGGCCGGTTCGACCATGACCCGGCCGCCGTCCGGCAGCGCGAAGCTGACGACGTCCCCCATGTGCACCCTCCCCTGGCTCGGCAGCGCCGGTGCGCTGGTGCAGTCGTACCCTGATCCGGGGCCCGTCCACACGTCCTGGCATCCTTGGTGCGGACATGAGCACCGCATCTTCCGCATCTTCCTCCCCCCTGCCGCGCAATCCCGTCGGCGGCCACGTCCCGGTGGCGGGCGGGCTGCACTCCGTCGGCCTGTCCTACGCCCGTGAGCTGAAGGCGGAGACCGTGCAGGTCTTCGTCGCCAACCCGCGCGGCTGGGCCACCCCGGCCGGCAACCCGAAGCAGGACGAGGCCTTCCGCGAGGCCTGCGCGGCCGGATCGGTCCCGGCGTACGTGCACGCGCCGTACCTGATCAACTTCGGCTCGCACACCGAGGCGACCGTGGAGCGGTCAGTCGAGTCGCTGCGGCACTCGCTGCGGCGGGGGCGGGCCATCGGGGCGCTCGGCGTGGTGGTGCACACCGGGAGCGCGACCGGCGGACGGGAGAGGTCGGTGGCGCTGAAGCAGGTGCGCGAGCACCTGCTGCCGCTGCTCGACGAGCTGACCCACGACGACGACCCGTACCTGCTGTTGGAGTCGACGGCGGGGCAGGGCGCCTCGCTGTGCTCGCGGACCTGGGACTTCGGGCCGTACTTCGAGGCGCTGGACGCCCATCCGAAGCTGGGCGTGTGCCTGGACACCTGCCACATCTTCGCGGCGGGGCACGACCTGACCGGGCCGTCCGGCATGCACCAGACCCTCGATCTGCTGGTGGACACCGTCGGCGAGGGGCGGCTGAAGCTGATCCACGCCAACGACTCCAAGGACGTGGCGGGCGCGCACAAGGACCGGCACGAGAACATCGGCGCCGGTCACATCGGCGAGGACCCGTTCCGCGCGCTGATGACGCACCCGGCGACCGAGGGCGTGCCGCTGGTCATCGAGACGCCCGGCGGCAAGGAGGGGCACGCGGCGGACGTGGCGCGGCTGAAGAAGCTGCGCGACGGCTGACCCGCGAGGGCCCGCGACGGCTGACCCGCGGGGGCCGTACGGCGGGTCGCGGCTCGGCGGGTCACGGCTCGGGGCCGTCTCCCGGCTCCTCCTGGTAGGAGTAGCGCTGCTCCCGCCAGGGGTCGCCGATGTTGTGGTAGCCGCGCTCCTCCCAGAAACCGCGCCGGTCGGCGGTCATGTACTCGATGCCGCGCACCCACTTCGGGCCCTTCCAGGCGTACAGGTGGGGCACGACCAGCCGCAGCGGGAAGCCGTGCTCGGCGGTGAGCAGCTCGCCGTCCTTGTGGGTGGCGAAGAGGGTGCGCTCGGCGGCGAAGTCGGACAGCCTGAGGTTGGAGCTGAAGCCGTACTCGGCCCACACCATCACGTGGGTGACGGCGGGCGCGGGCGGGGCCAGCTCCAGGATCGTGGCGGCCGGGACGCCGCCCCACTCGGCGCCGAGCATGCTGAACTTCGTGACGCAGTGCAGGTCGCCGACGACCGTGGTGTAGGGCAGGGCGCCGAACTCGTCGTGGGTCCAGCCGTGCTTCTCGTCGTCGGTGGTGGCGCCGAAGACCCGGAACTCCCAGCGCTCGGGACGGAACTTGGGAACCGGTCCGTAGTGCGTGACGGGCCAGCCGCGCTGCAGTCGCTGCCCGGGCGGGAGCTCGAACCGCGACGCTCCTTGCGAACCGTCCGCTCCCGATCCGTGTTCCACCGGCTGACCCATGCCTCCATCCTGACAGACCCGGACCGATGCCCCTGACCCACCCCACTTACATTCGGGCAAAAGCCCACAATGCCCACTAAACCAACTAAGCCTGTACTTACTTACTAAGTCGAGACTTACTGGACGATTTTCGATGCCGGTGCAATCATGCCGCGCAACACGCCTGTTCCCGTTCGAAGGAGCGTCAAGCGATGCAGGGCGACCCGGAAGTCATCGAGTTCCTCAATGAGCAGCTGACCGCCGAGCTCACGGCCATCAACCAGTACTTCCTGCACGCGAAGCTGCAGGACCACAAGGGCTGGACCAAGCTCGCGAAGTACACGCGCGCGGAGTCCTTCGACGAGATGCGCCACGCCGAGGTGCTCACCGACCGCATCCTGCTCCTGGACGGCCTGCCGAACTACCAGCGGCTCTTCCACGTGCGGGTCGGCCAGAGCGTGACCGAGATGTTCCAGGCCGACCGGGAGATCGAGCTGGAGGCGATCGACCGGCTGCGCCGGGGCATCGAGGTGATGCGGGCCAAGCACGACATCACGTCGGCCAACGTCTTCGAGGCGATCCTCGCCGACGAGGAGCACCACATCGACTACCTGGAGACCCAGCTCGACCTGATCGAGAAGCTGGGCGAGTCGCTGTACCTGTCGACGGTCATCGAGCAGACCCAGCCGGACCCGTCGGGACCGGGCTCGCTCTAGGGCGGGGCAGGCCCTCAGGCCGCCTCGGGAAGCTCCGAGAGGACCGGGGCGCCCTGGTCGGCCAGCTGCCGGCGGGGGCAGGCGCCGCGCCCGAGCAGGGCCTGGATGCGCCGCACGCAGCCGCCGCAGTCGGTGCCCGCCTTGCAGGCGGAGGCGATCTGCCGGGGAGTGCACGCACCGGCCTCCGCGTGGCTCTTCACCTGTTCCTCGGTGACACCGAAGCAGCTGCAGACGAACACGCGGTTCACCTCCCGGGCGGGGTACAAAGGTCGTGCCGTACCGACGACCGGAGGGCCCGACTGATCGGTGAGGCAAACCTAACCTTACCCATCGCGCAAGGCCGGCAAAAGTGGGAGGGGCGCGGATCCCGTGTGACCCGCGCCCCATTTCACCCGCCCGCCCGGGGGCGGACCGTCACTGGTCCCGGTACATCTCCGCCACCAGGAACGCCAGGTCGAGCGACTGGCTGCGGTTGAGCCGCGGGTCGCAGGCCGTCTCGTAGCGCTGGTGCAGGTCGTCGACGAAGATCTCGTCGCCGCCGCCCACGCACTCGGTGACGTCGTCGCCGGTCAGCTCCACGTGGATGCCGCCCGGGTGGGTGCCGAGCGACTTGTGCACCTCGAAGAAGCCCTTGACCTCGTCGAGCACGTCGTCGAAGCGGCGGGTCTTGTGGCCGGAGGCCGCCTCGTAGGTGTTGCCGTGCATCGGGTCGGTGATCCAGGCGACGGTGGCGCCGGAGGCGGTGACCTTCTCCACCAACTCCGGGAGCTTGTCGCGGATCTTGTCCGCGCCCATCCGGACGATGAAGGTCAGCCGCCCGGGCTCGCGCTCCGGGTCCAGCCGCTCGATGTACTGCAGCGCCTCCTCGGCCGTCGTCGTCGGGCCGAGCTTGATGCCGATCGGGTTGCGGATCCGCGAGGCGAACTCGATGTGCGCGTGGTCCAGCTGCCGGGTGCGCTCACCGATCCACACCATGTGACCGGAGACGTCGTACAGCTGCCCGGTGCGCGAGTCGACGCGGGTGAGGGCCGACTCGTAGTCGAGCAGCAGCGCCTCGTGCGAGGAGAAGAACTCGACGGTCTGGAACTCGGCCGGGTCCGTCCCGCAGGCCCGCATGAAGTTCAGCGCGTTGTCGATCTCCCTGGCGAGCTGCTCGTAGCGCTGGCCGGAGGGGGAGGACTTCACGAAGTCCTGGTTCCAGGCGTGCACCTGGCGCAGGTCGGCGTAGCCGCCGGTGGTGAAGGCGCGCACCAGGTTCAGCGTGGACGCCGAGGCGTGGTACATGCGCTTGAGCCGCTCGGGGTCCGGGATCCGGGCCGCCTCGGTGAAGTCGAAGCCGTTGACGGAGTCGCCGCGGTAGGTCGGCAGCGTCACGCCGTCGCGGGTCTCGGTCGGCTTGGAACGGGGCTTGGAGTACTGCCCGGCGATCCGGCCGACCTTCACCACGGGCACGGACGCGGCGTAGGTGAGGACGGCGCCCATCTGGAGGAGGGTCTTGAGCTTGCTGCGGATGTGGTCCGCGGACACCGCGTCGAAGGCCTCGGCGCAGTCGCCACCCTGGAGGAGGAACGCCTCTCCCTTGGCGACGGCCGCCATCCGGGCACGCAGCTGGTCGCACTCGCCCGCGAAGACGAGCGGCGGATACGACTCGAGGTCCGCGATCACTGCGCGCAGAGCCTCGGTGTCGGGGTACTCGGGCTGCTGCGCCGCGGGCAGGTCTCGCCAGGTGTTGCCAGCGCTCGGGCTGGTCTTAGCGTTCACGGTCACGGCCCCAACACTACGGGGTCGGGTAGGTGCTCAGGCCCGATGCCCAGAGAGTGAGACGGGCGTAACGCCCTGTGGACGGGGCGCGGTGGGGTAGGCTGCGCCCCATGTTCGCGCACTCGATCCAGAACTGGTGGTGGACCGCTCGTTTGGCGGCCCACTGACTGCGCGTACGCAAGACTTCGCGAAGGCCGCCCGAGGGGCGGCCTTCGGTGTTTTCGAGCCCGGGTCCGTTCCTCCTCACCGACGAACCGAGAAGGACACGGACCATGACGCCGCTCGACAGCCTCCTGACCGATCCCCGCCCCTTCGCCCTGCTCCGCCGCCGCGCCCCGGGCCACGACCACGACCTCGTGGAACTGCTGCTCGGCCCGGTCACGGAGCACGACGGACTGGCCGACCTGCCCGACGAGGGGCTGGCGCTCGTCCCCTTCCGGCAGATCCGCGAGCGCGGCTTCGACGTCCGTGACGACGGCACCCCGCTGCTGATGCTCACCCCCGAGGAGCGCCACGACATCCCGCTCGCCGAGGCGCTGGAGCGGCTGCCCGCGCACGAGGTGCGGGTCGAGGGCGGCGGCTTCGACGTCGGCGACGAGGAGTACGCGCGGATCGTCGGCCGGGTGCTCGACGAGGAGATCGGGCGCGGCGAGGGCGCCAACTTCGTGATCCGGCGGACCTACGAGGGGCGGATTCCCGGGTTCGGGCGGGCCGACGCGCTGGCCCTGTTCCGGCGGCTCCTGGAGGGCGAGCGGGGCGCGTACTGGACGTTCGTCGTGCACACCGGGGACCGCACGCTGGTGGGGGCCAGCCCGGAGGTGCACGTGCGGATGTCCGGGGGCACGGTCGTCATGAACCCGATCAGCGGCACGTACCGCTACCCCGCCGAGGGCCCGACCCCCGAGCACCTGCTCGACTTCCTGGCCGACGGCAAGGAGATCGAGGAGCTGTCGATGGTCGTCGACGAGGAACTGAAGATGATGTGCACCGTCGGCGACATGGGCGGGGTGGTCGTCGGGCCGCGGCTCAAGGAGATGGCGCACCTCGCGCACACCGAGTACGAGCTGCGCGGCAAGTCGTCCCTGGACGCGCGGGAGGTGCTGCGGGAGACCATGTTCGCGGCGACGGTCACCGGCTCGCCGGTGCAGAACGCCTGCCGGGTCATCGAGCGGCACGAGACCGGCGGGCGGGGCTACTACGCGGGCGCGCTGGCGCTGCTCGGCCGGGACCCGGGCGACGGACCTGGGCTGCCCGGCCCGCAGACCCTGGACTCCCCCATCCTGATCCGCACCGCCGACATCGACGCGGCCGGGCGGCTGCGGGTGCCGGTCGGCGCCACGCTGGTACGCGGCTCGGACCCGGCGGGCGAGGTCGCGGAGACCCACGCCAAGGCGGCCGGCGTGCTGGCGGCGCTGGGCGTACGCCCGTCCCGCCCGCGTACCGGGGCCGGGCGTCCGCGGCTGGCCGACGACCCCCGGGTGCGGGCGGCGCTGGACGGGCGCCGCGCCTCCCTGGCCCCGTTCTGGCTGCGGATGCAGGAGCCGTCGGCCGAGCTGTCCGGGCACGCCCTGGTGGTCGACGCGGAGGACACCTTCACGGCGATGCTCGCGCACCTGCTGCGCTCCTCGGGGCTGGCGGTGAGCGTACGGCGGTACGACGGGCCGGGGCTGCGCGAGGCGGTGCTCGGGCACGAGGGCGGCCCGGTGGTGCTGGGGCCGGGTCCCGGTGACCCCTCGGACCCGGCCGACCCGAAGATGCGTTTCCTGCGGTCGCTGACCGCCGAGGTGCTCGGGGCGAACCGGCACGGCGTCCTCGGCGTCTGCCTCGGGCACGAGCTGATCGCGGCGGAGCTGGGGCTGGACATCGTCCGCAAGGAGGTGCCGTACCAGGGTGCGCAGACCGGGATCGACCTGTTCGGGCGGCCGGAGACGGTCGGCTTCTACAACAGCTTCACCGCGCGCTGCGACGACGGGACGGCCCGGGAGCTGGCCGCCCGCGGCATCGAGGTGAGCCGCTCGGCGGCCGGCGAGGTGCACGCGCTGCGCGGCGGCGGCTTCGCGGGCGTCCAGTTCCACCCCGAGTCGGTGCTGACGCTGAACGGCACCGCGATCGTGCGGGAGCTGGCCGGTCAGCTGCGCGGTACGAGCACGTTCTCCGAGCGGCGGCCCGCCCGGTAGTCGAGGACGTTGCGCACCGTCGTGTCGACGATCTGGCCGACGGCGTCCTCGGTGTAGTAGGCCTGGTGCGAGGTGACCAGGACGTTCGGGAAGGTGACGAGGCGGGCCAGGGTGTCGTCCTCGACGGCCTCCAGGGACTTGTCGAGGAAGAACAGGCCCGCCTCCGCCTCGTACACGTCCAGGCCGACGCCCGCGAAGCGGCCCGCGCGCAGTTCGCCGACGAGGGCCGCGGTGTCGATCAGGCCGCCGCGGCTGGAGTTGATCAGGATGGCGTCGTCGCGCATCGCCTTCAGGGCGGCCGCGTCGATCAGGTGCCGGGTCTCGGCCATCAGCGGGACGTGCAGGGTGATCAGGTCGGAGCGGGCCAGCAGCTCGTCCTTCGGGACGTAGCGCATGCCCAGCTGGGCGCAGGCCGGGTTCTCGGCGACGTCCCAGCCGAGCAGCCGCATGCCGAAGCCGTGGGCGATCCGGGCGAAGGCCTCGCCGATCTTGCCGGTGCCGAGCACGCCGGCGGTGCGGCCGTGCAGGTCCCGGCCCATCAGGCCGTCGAGCCGGAAGTCGAAGTCGCGGGTGCGGATGGAGGCGCGCACGATCCGCCGGTTGACGGCCATGGCGAGGGCCCAGGCGAACTCGGCGACCGAGTGGGGCGAGTAGTACGACACCCGGGCGACGGTCATGCCGAGCCGGTCGGCCGTGTCCAGGTCGACGTTGTTGAAGCCGGTGGAGCGCTGGGCCACCATCCTGGTGCCGCCGGCCGCCAGGATCTCCAGGACGGCCGCGCCGAGGTCGGCGTTGACGGACGTGGAGACGATCTCGTGTCCCGCCGCGATGGGGGCGGTGTCCTCGTTGAGGAAGACGTCCAGGCAGCGGACGTCCCCGTGGTCGCGGAAGGCCCGCTCGATCAGGGGCTTCTCGTCGGCCTGGACGCCGAAGGCAAGGATCTCCATGACCGCTCCCGTCGTGGTGGGCTCCGGGCCGAATATACGGCCCTCGGCCCACCGTCGCCGGTCGGCGGCAGGTCCCTCGGCGGTCAGCCGAAGAACACACCGACCTCCTCGTACAGCGCCGGGTCGACGGTCTTCAGCCGGGCCGTGGCCTCGGCGATCGGGACGCGGACGATGTCCGTGCCGCGCAGGGCGACCATCTTGCCGAAGTCCCCGTCGTGCACGCAGTCGACGGCGTGCAGTCCGAAGCGGGTGGCGAGCCAGCGGTCGAAGGCGCTGGGGGTGCCGCCGCGCTGGACGTGGCCGAGGACGGTGGTGCGGGCCTCGTTGCCGGTGCGTTTCTCGATCTGCTTGGCCAGCCACTCGCCGACCCCGGACAGCCGGACGTGCCCGTAGGAGTCCAGCGACTCGTCCTTGAGCACCATGTCGCCGTCGCGCGGCATCGCGCCCTCGGCGACGACCACGATCGGGGCGTAGGAGGCCCGGAAGCGGGAGGTCACCCAGGCGCACACCTGCTCGACGTCGAAGCGCTGCTCGGGGATGAGGATGACGTTGGCGCCGCCGGCCAGGCCCGAGTGCAGGGCGATCCAGCCGGCGTGCCGGCCCATGACCTCGACGACCAGGACGCGCATGTGGGACTCGGCGGTGGTGTGCAGCCGGTCGATGGCCTCCGTGGCGATGCCGACGGCGGTGTCGAAGCCGAAGGTGTAGTCGGTGGCGGACAGGTCGTTGTCGATGGTCTTGGGGACGCCGACGCAGGGCACGCCGTACTCGTCCGCGAGACGGGTGGCGACGCCGAGGGTGTCCTCGCCGCCGATGGTGATGAGGGCCTCGACGCCGAGTGCGGCGAGGTTGTCCTTGATGCGCCGGATGCCGTCCCGCTGCTGGAGCGGGTTGGTGCGCGAGGAGCCGAGGACGGTGCCGCCGCGGGGCAGGATGCCGCGGACGGCCGGGATGTCGAGCGGGACGGTGTCGCCCTCCAGGGGGCCGCGCCAGCCGTCCCGGAAGCCGGTGAAGTCGTAGCCGTACTCCTGGACGCCCTTGCGGACGACGGCCCGGATGACGGCGTTGAGCCCGGGGCAGTCGCCGCCTCCGGTCAGTACTCCGACCTTCATCGCGTAATCCCCTTGCCACAGTGGGTGGTTGAGGCCACTCCACTGTCCCGCGCGGGTCACGCGTCGTCCAGACCCCGTTCTATCGCGTACCGCACCAGCTCCACCCGGTTGTGCAGCTGGAGCTTGCCGAGGGTGTTCTGGACGTGGTTCTGCACGGTGCGGTGCGAGATGACGAGGCGTTCGGCGATCTGCTTGTAGCTCAGGCCCTTGGCGACCAGGCGCAGCACCTCGGTCTCCCGGTCGGTGAGCCGGGGCGCGCCGGGGTCGTCGGTGCCCGCGGCGGGGGCGGGTTCGGAGGCCAGACGGCGGTACTCGCCGAGGACGAGTCCGGCGAGCCCCGGGGTGAAGACCGGGTCCCCTGCGGCCGTGCGGCGCACCGCGTCGCGCAGCTCCTCGGTGGAGGCGGACTTCAGCAGGTACCCGGTCGCGCCGGACTTGACCGCCTCCAGCACGTCGGCGTGCTCCCCGCTCGCCGAGAGCACGAGCACGCGCAGCTTCGGGTCGGTGCCGACGACCTCCTTGCAGACCTGGACGCCGGGCTTGCCGGGCAGGTTGAGGTCGAGCACGAGGACGTCGGGGGCGGCGGCCCGGGCGCGGCGCACCGCCTGGTCGCCGTCGCTCGCGGTGGCGACCACGTCGAAGCCGGCCTCGGCGAGGTCCCGGGCGACCGCGTCGCGCCACATCGGGTGGTCGTCGACCACCATGACCCTGATCGGGTCCTGGCCGCCGGGGTCGTGTCGTTCTGGGTCCTGTCGTTCACTCATGGTCCGCTGCCTTCCCCCGCGCGGTGGTGCCGGCGTTCTTCTTCGGTGCCTTCAGTTCGACCTCCGTGCCCTGTCCGGGCACCGAGATCAGCTCGGCCGTGCCGCCGAGGTCGCGCAGCCGC
The DNA here is from genome assembly GCF_044327745.1 of Streptomyces sp. NPDC018026. Classification (NCBI taxonomy): domain Bacteria; kingdom Bacillati; phylum Actinomycetota; class Actinomycetes; order Kitasatosporales; family Streptomycetaceae; genus Streptomyces; species Streptomyces sp. NPDC018026. The sequence goes on along the minus strand of NZ_JBIRFY010000015.1, from coordinate 42,769 downwards.
CCGCGGATCGACAGGGCCACGCCGAGCCGTCCCTCGCCCTCGGCCTCGGCGAGCCGCCCCGGCGGGATGCCCGGCCCCTCGTCGCGGACGGTGACGATCACCTCGTCCGGTTCGTCCTCGACCAGGATCCAGGCGCGGGCCCGCTCGCCGACGTGCTCGCGGACATTGTCCAGCGCGGCGCCCACGGCGGCGGCCAGTTCCCGCGCGGCACCCGGGGCCAGGAGGACCGGGGCGCCCGGCTCGGCGAGGTTCACCAGGGAACCGGCGTACGGGGCGAGCAGGGCGCGCAGGTCGACGGGACCGTCCGGGTCAGCCCCCTCCCGTTCCTCGACCATCCGTACGACCGCGCCGTCGGCGGCGTCCTCGGACACCCGGGAGACGGGCACCAGGCCGCCGGAGACCAGGGTGCGCAGGGCCACCTCCTGCTCACCGGCCAGCCGGCCCAGTTCGGCCGCCTCGCCGCCGATGACGGCGCCCCGGCGCTGCACCATCGCCAGCACCTGGAGGACGCTGTCGTGGATGTCCCGGGCCAGCCGCTCGCGTTCCCTGGTCGCCGCCTCGATCTCCAGGGCGCGCGCGAGGGTGCGCTCGGAGGCGCGGGCGACCTCGACGACGTAGCCGATCGCGATGGAGGCGACCCAGACGAGGATGACGTTGTGGACGGTGTCGCGGGCCGGTGTGCCGCGTTCGACCAGGTTGGCGGCGGCGACGAGGGTGGAGGCGACGGCCGCCCAGCGCCAGCCGCCCTTGATGGCGAAGGCCAGCACGGACCCGGCGGTCCATATCGACGGCAGGGTCGGGCCGCCGTCCGCGACGCGTTCGTGGGCGTCGGCCAGGGGCGTGAGCAGGATGCCGACCAGCGCGACCGTGAGGTCGGCGGTGAGGAACCGCTTGGTGCAGCTCGCCGCGTTCGCGACCTTGGGGAGGGTGGCCAGGGTCCAGACGAAGAGGACCGCGTAGTAGGCGACGGCGAGCCAGGGGCGGGCGAAGCCGGAGTAGGCGGTGGCGAAGAAGCCGATCGCGTACAGCATGGTGAGCACGCGGTAGCCGGCGAGCGCGCGCCACAGTGGCTGCTCGACCGACATCCTCATGACTCTCTCGCGCCTGGCCATGTCCCCCCCTCCCCGGGCCCTTCCCGGGCTACGTCCCGGCCCGGTCCTTCCCGGCCTTCGCCGCCTTGCCCGCTTCCTTCTCCGCCTTCGCCGCCTCCGCGAGCTGCCGCTTCATGGCGGTCGCGTACATGTCGACGTACTCCTGGCCGGAGAGCTTCATGATCTCGTACATGACCTCGTCGGTCACCGCGCGGAGCACGAAGCGGTCGTGCTCCATGCCCTGGTAGCGGGCGAAGTCCAGCGGCTTGCCGATACGGATGCCGGGCCGCATCAGCTTCGGCATCACCTGGCCGGGCGGCTGGATCTTCTCGGTGTCGATCATGGCGACCGGGATCACGGGCGCTCCGGCGGCGAGGGCCACGCGCGCCAGCCCGCCCGGCTTGCCGCGGTAGAGGCGGCCGTCCGGGGAGCGGGTGCCCTCGGGGTAGATCCCGAACAGCTCGCCGCGCTCCAGGACCTCTATGCCGCTCTTGATGGCGGCCTCCCCCGCGCCGCGCGCGCCGGAGCGGTCCACCGGGAGCTGGCCCACGCCCTTGAAGAAGGCGGCGGTCAGCCGGCCCTTGACCCCGGGGGTGTTGAAGTACTCGGCCTTGGCGATGAAGGTCACCTTGCGGTCCAGGACGGCCGGCAGGAAGAACGAGTCGGAGAACGACAGGTGGTTGCTCGCCAGAATGGCGGGGCCGTCGGCCGGGATGTGCTCCAGGCCCTCCACCCAGGGCCGGAAGGCGAGCTTCAGCGACCCCCCGACGGTGACCTTCATCGCGCCGTACAACAACCCAGTGCCTCCCGTGTCCGTGGGTCAGACCCTATCCCGGGACACCGTCAATGGCCCCGACGGCCCTGGTCGGTGTCCGTGCGGTCGCGTACGGTGAAAGACCCGCGAGTACCCCCGACGACAGGAGACCGAGACGTGTCGGTCCTGCCCGGAGCCGAGCCGTTCCGCCACGAGGGCGGTGAGGTCGGCGTCCTCCTCTGCCACGGTTTCACCGGTTCCCCGCAGTCGCTGCGGCCCTGGGCCCGGTACCTTGCCGCGCGCGGCCTGACCGTGGCCCTGCCGCTGCTGCCCGGGCACGGCACGCGCTGGCAGGACATGCAGGTCACCGGCTGGCAGGACTGGTACGCGGAGGTGGACCGCGAGCTGCGGGCCCTGCGCGAGCGCTGCGAGCGCGTCTTCGTGGCCGGTCTGTCCATGGGCGGCGCGCTGGCGCTGCGGCTGGCCGCCAAGCACGGGGACGCGGTGTCGGGCATCGTCGTCGTCAACCCGGCGAACAGGATGCACGGCGTCGCCCAGCACGCCCTTCCGGTCCTGCGCCACCTGGTGCCCGCGACGAAGGGCATCGCCAGCGACATCGCCAAGCCGCACAGCGCGGAGCTGGGGTACGACCGGGTGCCGCTGCACTCGGCGCACTCGCTGCGCGCCTTCTTCCGTCTCGCCGACGGCGACCTGCCGCAGGTGACGCAGCCGCTGCTGCTGCTGCGCAGCCCGCGGGACCATGTGGTGCCGCCGGCCGACTCGGCGCGGATCCTGGGCCGGGTGTCGTCGACGGACGTGACGGAGATCCTGCTGGAACAGAGCTACCACGTGGCGACGTTGGACCACGATGCGGACCGGATCTTCGCGGAGAGCGTCGCGTTCATCGGCCGGCTCGCGCCCGGTTCCATGGGGGAACCGGAGCCCGGTCTCGGCAAGGAAGGGACGACCGCAGGTGGCTGAGCACGACTCCGACCGCGAGGACCGCGAGGAGCGGGACCTGGAGCGGGAGCACCGCGAGGGACGGGAGCGCGCGGCGGACGGCGGGCCCGGGGCGCAGGACGCGCCTTTCGACGAGGACGCCGCCTGGGCCTCGATCGTCGCCGGGTACGGGGAGGAGCCCCCGGACCCGCCGGGCGCCAAGCCGTTCAAGTCGGTCGAGGACCTGGCGCTGCTCGAGCCCGAGGTGAACGACGAGAAGCCCGCGGCGGACCGGCCCTCCTCGGACCGGCCGCTGGGGAGTTCCGTCGCGTTCGCGCCCGGCATCGGCCCCCGCGACCACACGCCCGCCGAGCCGTCCGACGACGACTTCGACGCGGACGACGAGGGCCACTTCGTGCCGCCCGAGCCGCCGCCGCTGCCGGAGAGCGACCCCACCTCGAAGTTCGCCTGGCTGGGCGTGCTCGGCGGTCCGGTGCTGCTCCTGCTGGCGGTGGTGCTCGGCTGGGACATGACCTGGTGGCTGACGACCCTGAGCATCGGCGGTTTCCTGGGCGGCTTCGCCACCCTGGTCGTGCGGATGCGGACGGGCGACGAGGACGACGACGATCCGGGGCGGGGCGCGGTGGTGTAGCCGGGTGGCCGGCCGGGCCCCGGGGTCAGGCGGTCGCGGGCACGCGGAGGGCGGTCAGGACCGGAAGGTGGTCCGTGGCCGCCCTCAGGTCGTCCTCGGCCACCCCGGCCAGTCCCGACGGCACCCCGCAGCCCAGCACCTTGATGCCCTCGGTGACGAAGACCGCGTCGATACGGCGGTCCGGGGCGGTGGCCGGGAAGGTGTACTCGCCGCCCCAGGGCGCGGCGGTCCAGCAGTCGCGCAGCCCCTCGCCGAGCCGCCGGAAGGTGCGGCCGCCGGGGCGCTCGTTCAGGTCGCCGCCCGCCACGGCGTGCGGCACACCGAGGCCGGCCAGCCGGTCGAGGAGCATCCCCGCCTGCTCGTGGCGCTCCTCCGGCGTCAGCGACAGGTGGGAGCTGAGTACGCCGATGCGGGCGCCGCCGATCCGGACCACGGCGGTGGCCAGGCCCCGGCGGTGCCGGCCGGGGGTGAGCGGGAGCAGCACGTCCTCGGTGCGTTCCACGGTGGCCCGCAGGGAGCAGAGCAGCGCGGGGCCGGCGGCGGTGGCGCCGCCGGAGAGCAGGACCAGGTCGGCGGCACGCGCCAGGCGAGTGATCTTCTTGCGCCAGCGGAAGAAGCGGGGGGCCTCCTGGAGGAGGACCAGGTCGGGCGCGCATGCCTTGATGACGCGGGCGAGGGCGTCGGTGTCGTCGCGCAGCGAGCGGATGTTGTAGCTCAGGACGCGGATGACCGCGGAACCGTCGGGTTCGGTGCGGGAGTTGGGGAGCGCCGGGAGGGATGTTGCCATGCCGTCAATTTACGGGAACGCATGATCAGGCGCCTCATGGGTCGGGGCGCGGGGTTCGTGGGCGACTGCCGGTTCGTCGTGGCTGGTCGCGCCCGCGGGGCGGAGCCCCAAATGGACTCCGCCCCGCGCCCCTTCGGCTCGTACAGTGAGCCTTTCTTACATGATCGGGTCGGGTTCTCTCGCCAGGTCGGCGGCGCCGACCAGGCCTGCCTTGTTGCCGAGCCGGGCGGCGATCACGTCGGCGACCGGGCGCCAGTTGCCGCCGACCAGCCAGCGCTTGTACGACTTGCGGATCGGGTCGAGGACCAGGTCGCCCTCGTCCGAGAGGCCGCCGCCGACGATGAAGGCGGACGGGTCGAAGAGCGAGGCCAGGTCGGCGAGACCGGCACCGGCCCAGCGGGCCAGCTCCCGGTAGGAGTCGACGGCGACCGGGCAGCCCTGGCGGGCGGCGACCGAGATGTGCTTGCCCTCGATGCCGTCGGGGGTGCCGTCGCCGAGCGCGAGCAGCACCTCGGCGCGCTCGGGGGTGGCGTTGGCGCGCTGCTTGGCGTACCGCACCAGCGCCCGTCCCGACGCGTACTGCTCCCAGCAGCCCTGCGAGCCGCAGCCGCACAGCAGGCCGTCGGGCACCATGCGGATGTGGCCGAACTCGGCGGCGACGCCGAAGTGACCGCGGCGCAGCTTGTTGCCGATGATGATGCCGCCGCCGAGGCCGGTGCCGAGGGTGATGCAGATGACGTTGCGGTGGCCCTTGCCGCCGCCGAACTTGTACTCGCCCCAGGCCGCGGCGTTGGCGTCGTTCTCCACCACGACCGGGAGGCCGACGCGGGCCTCGACCTTCTCCTTGAGCGGCTCCTGGCGCCAGTCGATGTTGGGCGCGAAGTAGACCGTGGAGCGCTGGCGGTTGACGTATCCGGCGGCACCGATTCCGACGCCGACGATCTCGTGCCCCACACGCGCGCCCTCCACCGCGGAGGCGATTGCGTCCACGATGGCCTCGGGTGTGGTGGGGGTCGGCACCTTGTGGGTCGAGAGGATGTTGCCTTCCTCGTCGACCACGCCGGCCGCGATCTTCGTGCCGCCGATGTCGACGCCGATGGTGAGTCCCATGAATCCCTCAGTTCGGTCGAGCCCCGCTAGGGGCAACCGTACCCGAGGAGGGGCTCAGTCCAGGTCGATGCGCTGCCCCGGGCCGGTGCCCCCGTCGTCCTCGTCGCGGCCGTCGGTGTCGCGTTCGTCCAGGTCGCGGGGGTCGCGCGGGTCCTTGGGCGCGGTGTCGCCGGTGGTCCAGCGGCGTTCCTGGTTCTGGACGGCGGAGCGGTAGGCGGCGAGCAGTTCGCCGCCGGCGGCGGCGAGGTGGTCGAACAGGTCCGGGTTGCGCTCGATGACCGGTTCGACGGCGGCCTTGGCCTGCTGGACGACCTGTCGGACCACCTGCTGGGCGGCGGGTCCGGCGACCTGGCCGAGCAGAGGGGACTGGAGACCGGACAGCTTGTCCGCGACGGTGTCGACGAGCCGGCGCAGCTCCTCGGCGGCCGAGCCGGGCTGCGGCCCGTACGCGGCCCGGCGGCGGGCCTTCTCGGCCTCCAGGTCCTCGGCGCACGCGGTCGCCCAGGCGTCGGCGTCGCTCGCCCGCGGCTGCTCTGCGGCCCCGCGGGTCTCTTCGGTCGCTCGCGTCTCGTCGACCGTGTCGGCCTCGTCGGGGCGGGGGGCCTCGGACGGGGGGAGCTCTTCGCTCATGACGGACTCCTGACTACGGTTCGTCCTTACGACGTTACCCGAACGGGCCGGTGCTCCGGGGCCCCCGCCGGTCATCGCCCCCGCGGCCACAGCCCCGGGTCGGGCGCGAACCGGACGGCGAGCGTGCCGTCGCGCAGGGCGGCCCCCTCGACGGTGCAGCGGCGCAGCGCCGACGGCAGCGGGACGGTGCGGCGGAACGGCCCGGCGGCGACGACCAGTTCGTCGCCGCGGCGGACCAGGTCGAGCTCCTCGCGTACGGCGCCGGGCAGCGGGATGTGCCAGACCAGCACGCCGTCCTCGGCCAGCCGGTCGGTGACCGGCCACTCGACCGGGGAGGCGTCCGGGTCGACGCCGGGCACGGCGAGGGCCGCGAGGTCGTCCGTGCCGCGCGGGTCGTGGCCGAGATGGCCGACGGCGCGGACGTCGTACGCCCCCCGCCACTCCTCCAGGGTCTTGCGCTGCTGGGCGAGGGGGCCGCTGAGCCAGCTGTCCGCCGGGGTGTCCTCGGGCAGCACGCGGTTGGCGATCAGCAGGTCGGTGCGCAGGCCGCGCAGGGCCAGGCCGAGAGTGGTGGTGCGGACGGCGTCGGCTCCGGCCGGCCCGGGCTCGGCGACCAGCCGTACGGCGGTGTTCCGGTCGGCCAGGACGGACTCGGCGGCGGCGAGCTCCAGGTCCCAGCGGGCGGTGGCCTCGTACAGCGCCTCGGTCGGCATGGGGACGCCGGCGAGCCGGCCGAGGACCGGGCGCAGGGCGCGGGCGGCCTGCCGCTCGGGCGGGAGCAGACGGCGCAGGCCGCGGCGCAGTTCCTCGGGCGCGGCCAGCAGGGCGAGGGCGCGCGGGGCGGGCGGGAGGTCGACGACGAGGAGGTCGTGCGCCTCGGCGAGGGCGGCCTCGCGCAGGGCGCGCAGCAGGGCGAGGTCGTCGGCCCCGGGCAGCGGGGTGAGTTCCCCGGGGTCGAGGCGGGAGGCGCCGAGCAGGTCGAGCGCGGAGGCGGCGCGGTCCTGGAGGGCGGCGAGGGCGTCCCGGAAGCCCTGGGCGGCGTCGGGGCGCCAGGCGGTGAGGCCGGGTTCGACGGGGGTCGGGGCCGGGCCGGTGCGCACGCCGAGTGCGGCGCCGAGGGTGTCGTCGCGGTCGGTGCCGAGGAGGAGGGTGCGGGTGCCCTGCCGGGCCGCGGTGAGCGCGGTGGCGGCGGCGACGGTGGTACGGCCGGTGCCGCCGGGGCCCGTGATCAGGAGGGTGCGCATGGGGGTGAACGGTACCTGGGGGCTCCGCCGGTTGGGCTGGTGACCGGGGGATGCGCTGCCCGGCGTTGCGGGGTGCCGCCTGCGCCCACCCGTGCCGCCCCAGCGGCACGACTGCCCGCAGCTACGTCGGCGTCGGCGACTGCCCGCGGCTGGGTTACTTCGACTCGACGCGCTTCTTCAGGCCTGCCAGGGCTCGGTCGATGATGACCTTTTCCGCCTTGCGCTTGATCATGCCGAGCATCGGGATCTTGACGTCCACCGTGAGCCGGTAGGTGACCTCGGTGCCCGTGCCCGCCGGGCGGAGCAGGTAGGAGCCGTCGAGGGAGCGCAGCATCTGGGACTTCACCAGCGTCCAGGACACCTCGTGCTCACCGGTCCAGGTGTACCCCAGCGTCTGGTCGTCCTTGATCGCCCCGGCGTCCATGACGAGCCGGACCTGCTCGGCACGCCCCTGCTCGTCGGTCGCGAGGACCTGCGCCTCCTTGACCTCGCCGGTCCAGTCCGGGTAGCGGGCGAAGTCGGCGATCACCGCCATGACGTCGGCCGGTGCCGCCTCGATGGTGATGCTCGAGCTGGTGTGTTCCGCCATCGCCGTGGCTCCTCCGGATGCGGGCCGCTACTGAGGTCGTCGTGCGCCCGTCGCGCGCACGTGTGTGCCGCGTGAAGGCTATCGCGCACGGAGAGGGCTCATGCCACCACCCACCTGCGCGGCCGGACCGCACCCGGTCACCACTCCAGCGCCCACGGCCGCCCCGTCGACGCGAAGTGGCCGACGTTCACGCATTCGGTCGCCCCGACGCGCATCCGCCGGGCCAGCGGCTGGTGCACGTGCCCGAACAGGGCGTAGCGGGGGCGGGTGCGGCGGATCGCGTCCAGCAGCGCGAGGCTGCCCCGCTCGAAGCGCCGGGCCACCGTGTCGTAGACCAGTTCCGGCACCTGGGGCGGGATGTGGGTGCACAGCACGTCCACCTCGCCGACGGCCTCGATCTTCGCCGCGTACTCCTCGTCGCTGATCTCGTACGGCGTGTTCATCGGGGTCCGCAGGCCGCCGCCGACGAAGCCGAAGACACGGCCGCCGATCTCCACCCGCTCCCCGTCGAGCACGGTGGTGCCGGGCCCGGCGTACTGGGGCCACAGCGGGGGCACGTCGACGTTGCCGTAGGTGGCGTACGTCGGGGTGGGGAAGGCGGCGAACAGCTCGGCGTACTGCTTGCGCACCGCCCGCTCGATCAGCTCGCGCGGCTCCCCGCCGGCCTCCGCCCACAGCCGCCTGCCGAACTCCCGCGCCTCGTCGAAGCGGCGGGCGGTGCGCAGCGCGACGATGCGGTCGGCGTTCGCGACGCCGAACAGGTCGGGGAAGATGCCGCGCGAGTGGTCGGCGTAGTCGAGGAAGAGGACCAGGTCCCCGAGACAGATCAGGGCGTCGGCGCCGTCGCCGGCCCGGGCCAGGTCGCGGGCGTTGCCATGGACGTCGCTGACCACGTGGACGCGCGTGCTCGTGTTACGGGGCGGTGTGGGTGCCATGGCGATCAAGCGTAAGCAGCGCGCGCGTGATGTGAACAGTGGCGGTCGGACCTGCGGTTACTGGCTGGTCCGTTGATCCGTCGACTACTGTGCGCAAAGCAAACCCCATCCGTGTGACGCAGCGAACATCTCGCGGGGACCCCCTGTCGGAGAACGCATACCGGCGGGTAACGTCCGGGCAGTCCAGTCGTGCTCTGGATTTCAACATGTGAATCCCGCATGAGTCCTCCGGAGCCACAGCCCGAGCCTTGGACCGCACCGTCGCATCACACAACGTCGTGGCGCCGGCGCCCTATGAGGAGCAGCAGTCTTGCGCGAGTTCAGCCTTCCGGCCTTGTACGAGGTCCCCGCGGACGGAAACCTGACCGACATCGTCCGCAGAAACGCCGCGCAGCATCCCGACGTCGCCGTCATCGCCCGCAAGGTGGACGGCGTCTGGCGGGACGTGACCGCGCGCGCCTTCCTCGCCGAGGTGCACTCCGCCGCCAAGGGCCTCATCGCCTCCGGTGTCCAGCCGGGCGACCGGGTCGGCCTGATGTCCCGCACGCGCTACGAGTGGACGCTGCTGGACTTCGCGATCTGGAGCGCGGGCGCGATCACCGTGCCGGTGTACGAGACCAGCTCGCCGGAGCAGGTGCAGTGGATCCTCGGTGACTCCGGCGCCACGGCGTGCGTCGTGGAGTCGGCCGGGCACGCCGCCGCCGTCGAGTCGGTGCGCGAGCGGCTGCCCGCCCTCAAGAACGTCTGGCAGATCGACGCCGGCGCCGTGGAGGAGCTGGGGCGTCTGGGCCAGGACGTCACGGACCGGACCGTCGAGGAGCGCGGCTCGATCGCGAAGGCCGACGACCCCGCGACCATCGTCTACACCTCGGGCACCACGGGCCGCCCCAAGGGCTGCGTGCTCACCCACCGCAGCTTCTTCGCGGAGTGCGGCAACGTGGTGGAACGGCTGCGCCCGCTCTTCCGCACCGGTGAGTGCTCGGTCCTCCTCTTCCTGCCGCTCGCGCACGTCTTCGGCCGCCTGGTCCAGGTCGCGCCGATGATCGCGCCGATCAAGCTGGGCAACGTCCCCGACATCAAGAACCTCACCGACGAGCTGGCTGCCTTCCGGCCCACGCTGATCCTCGGCGTGCCGCGCGTCTTCGAGAAGGTGTACAACTCGGCGCGCGCCAAGGCGCAGGCGGACGGCAAGGGCAAGATCTTCGACCGGGCCGCCGACACCGCGATCGCGTACAGCAAGGCCCTGGACGCCCCGTCGGGCCCGTCCGTCGGCCTGAAGATCAAGCACAAGGTCTTCGACAAGCTCGTCTACAGCAAGCTCCGCACGGTCCTCGGCGGGCGCGGCGAGTACGCCATCTCCGGCGGCGCCCCGCTCGGCGAGCGGCTCGGTCACTTCTTCCGCGGCATCGGCTTCACGGTCCTGGAGGGCTACGGCCTGACCGAGTCCTGCGCGGCCACCGCCTTCAACCCCTGGGACCGGCAGAAGATCGGCACGGTGGGCCAGCCGCTGCCCGGCTCGGTGGTGCGCATCGCGGACGACGGCGAGGTGCTGCTGCACGGCGAGCACCTGTTCAAGGAGTACTGGAACAACCCGGGCGCGACCGCGGAGGCACTGGCCGACGGCTGGTTCCACACCGGCGACATCGGCACCCTCGACGAGGACGGCTACCTGCGGATCACCGGCCGCAAGAAGGAGATCATCGTCACCGCCGGCGGCAAGAACGTCGCCCCGGCCGTCATGGAGGACCGCATCCGCGCGCACGCGCTGGTCGCGGAGTGCATGGTGGTCGGCGACGGGCGGCCCTTCGTGGGCGCGCTGGTCACCATCGACGAGGAGTTCCTGGGCCGCTGGTGCGCGGAGAACGGCAAGCCGGCCGGCTCCACGGCGGTGTCGCTGCGGGAGGACGCGGAGCTGCTGGCCGCGATCCAGGACGCGATCGACGACGGCAACGCGGCGGTGTCCAAGGCGGAGTCGGTGCGGAAGTTCCGGGTGCTGGGGGCGCAGTTCACCGAGGACTCGGGGCATCTGACGCCTTCGCTGAAGCTGAAGCGGAATGTTGTGGCGAAGGACTACGCGGACGAGATCGAGGCGATCTACTCCAAGTAGGGGCGCCTTCCGGGGTGCCGGGTCCGGTTCGTCGGCGGCTTCACGTTCGTCGTGGCTTGTCGCGCAGTTCCTCGCGCCCCCAGGTGTCTTCAGTCCCCGGTGCTGCGAAGGGGACCGTGTTACAACAACGCCTTCAGGTGCTCGGCCAGTAGGTCCCAGCGCCATTTCTCCTCCACCCACTCCCTGCCCCGCTCGCCCATCCGGCGGCGCAGTTGCGGGTCGGCGAGGAGGGTGGTGATGCGGTCGGCGGACTCGTTCGGGTCCTCGCCCCGGACCACCCAGCCCGTCTCGCCGTCGAGTACCGCGTCGGGTGCCCCGCCCGAGTCGCCGGCGACGACGGGCAGGCCGGTCGCCGAGGCCTCCAGGTAGACGATGCCGAGGCCCTCCACGTCGAGGCCTCCCCGGCGGGTGCGGCAGGGCATGGCGAAGACGTCCCCGGCGCCGTAGTGCGCGGGCAGTTCGGACCAGGGCACGGCGCCGGTGAAGTGGACGGCGGCGGCGACCCCGGTCTCCTCCGCGAGACGGCGCAGGTCCTTCTCGTAGGGGCCGCCGCCGACGATCAGCAGGACGGCGTCCGGCTCGGCGGCGAGGATGCGCGGCATCGCGCGGATCAGGGTGTCCTGGCCCTTGCGCGGGACCAGGCGGGAGACGCAGACCACGACGGGGCGCTCGGTGAGGCCGAGGCGGGCGCGCACCTCGTCGCCGCCGCTGGCCGGGTGGAAGGTCTTCTCGTCGACGCCGGGCGGCAGTTGCACCATCCGGGCGGCGGCCTCGGGGGTGAGGGCGCCCGCGATCCGGGAGCGCGTGTACTCGCCGAGGTAGGTGATCGTGTCCGTCGACTCCCCGATCCGGCGCAGCAGTTGCCGGGCGGCGGGCAGCTGGGCCCAGCCCGCCTCGTGGCCGTGGGTGGTGGCGACCAGGCGCTCGGCGCCCGCCCTGCGCAGGGCCGGGGCCATCAGGCCGAGCGGCGCGGCCGCCCCGAACCACACCGACGTGCAGCCGTGCTCGCGCAGCAGCCCCACCGCCCGCCGGGTGGCGCCCGGCGTCGGCAGCAGCATCGTCGTGCGGTCCCGTACGACGGTGAAGGGCTGCTCGGCGTCGAAGGCGGCGGTCGCCTCGATGCCCTCGCGGCCGCGCTTCCAGGTGGAGGCGTAGACGACCAGCCGCTCGGGGTCCAGGCGCAGCGCCATGTTGTGCAGGAAGGCCTGGATGCCGCCCGGGCGGGGCGGGAAGTCGTTGGTCACGATCAAGGTCTTGCGCACGCCGCCGACCCTACCGAACCGTCCGGCGGGTGCCGGGCCCCGGCCGCGTCCTGTGGCAGGCCCACAGGTGCCCGGGTCATCATGGCCGCACCGGCGGACGAGCGGGTACGCGGCGGGGACAGGCAGGTACGGACGGGCACGGACGGGCAGGGAGCGCGTGGAGACGAGGGACGCGGGGCGGTCACGGGTGTGGCTGCCGACGGTCTGGGGCGCCACGCGGCTGGTGCTGCTGCTGTTCGTGCTGAAGGTGCTGGTCTTCCCCGGTCCGGACGTCACCGGCGACGTGTCCGTCATCTACCGGGACTGGGCCGACGTGCTGCGCACCGGAACGTTTCCGCTGGACGACGTCACCTGGCAGTACCCGCCGGCGGCGGCCTTCGCGGTCCTCTCCCCCGGCCTGCTGCCCTTCCTGGAGTACGCGACGGCCTTCTTCGTCCTCGCGTGTGTCACGGACGCCGCCGTCCTGGCACTGCTGTGGCGGGCCGGCCGGGGGACGGGGCGGTCGCCGCGCGGGGCGTGGGTGTGGGTGGCGGGCGTACCGCTGCTCGGCCCCACCGTGTACGCCCGCTACGACGTGATGGTCACGGCCGTGGCGGTGGCCGCGCTGCTCGCCGCCGGGCGGCATCCGCGCGTGGCGGGGGCCCTGGCGGCCCTCGGCGCGCTGCTGAAGGTGTGGCCGGCGCTGGTGCTCGTCGGGATGCGGGGGCGCGGCCCGTGGGTCGCCGCCGCGGTGGGCGGGGCCGGGCTGGCCGCGCTGTTCGCCGTGTCGATGCCCGGGGCGTTCGCGTTCCTGACGTTCCAGCGCGAGCGGGGCGTCGAGGTGGAGTCGCTGGGCTCGCTGGTCTTCCACGTCGCCCGGCACTTCGGCTGGGAGGGCGGGGTGCTGCTGAACTACGGCTCGATGGAGTTCCTGGGCCCGCACGTGGACACCGTGGGCACGGTCTCGCTGGGGCTGAGCGCGGTGGCGTTCGGCTGGCTGCTGCTGTGGCGGGTGCGGGCCTCGCGGTCGGCGTCCCACCGGTTCGCGGCGCACACGGCGGCGGACGCGGCCTTCGTGGCGGTGCTGATGTTCACGGTGACCAGCCGGGTGATCAGCCCGCAGTACCTGGTGTGGCTGGTGGGCCTCGGCGCGGTCTGCCGGTGCTTCCGGGCGAGCCGGATGCGGGTGCCGGTCGCCCTGGTGCTGGCGGCGACCCCGCTGACGGCGCTGGAGTTCCCGCTCCTGTTCGGGGACGTGGTGGCGAGCACCCCCGTCGGCATCACGCTCCTGTTCGTCCGCAACGGCCTGCTGGTGGCCGCCACCCTCCTCGCCGCCCGCGGGCTGTGGCGGGGCACGGTGCGCCGCGGGACCCCGGCCCGCGCCGAACCGCCCGCCCCCCTCACCCGAGCCGCACCCGCGGACACACCCACCGGGGCGCCCTGACGCCCTACGGCGGAGAGCCCACGCGGGCTCGTCCGCTCAGCCGAGCCGGGTCCGCAGGTACGCCCGCCAGCGTTCCGTGAAGTCGTCCGGTGTCGTTCCGAGCACCTCGTGCAGCGCGGCCCGCACCGCGCCGGCGCGGTCGTCGTGGGTGCCCACGGAGCGGTAGAACGCGTCCAGCCGGTCCTCGCCCCACTGCTCGGCGATCATCCGGCAGGCCAGCCAGCCGCCCTCGTAGGCGCGGGCCAGTGCCTCCGCGTCGGCGGTGAAGCCGAAGTCCTCGTCGGTCGGCAGCCGCGCGGGCATCCGGCCCTCGGCGACCGCATCGGCCAGTTCGGGGGCGGCCTGGGCGGCGGTGCGCCCGCTGCCGCGGTAGCCGACCCAGTCGGCGTAGCCCTCGGAGAGCCACAGCGGGGTGGCGGAAGTGGTGTCGGCGCGGGTGGCGACGTGCGTCGTCTCGTGGGTGAGCACGACCTGCTTGCCCAGGCTGCCCAGCAGGCCGTACGCGTCGGGGTTGACGATGATCCGGTCCGCGGGGGCGTGTTCCCGGCCGCCCGTCTCCCCGGTGGTGACCGCGGCGATGCCCCGGTAGGACGAGGCGGGCGAGCCGAGCAGGCCCGCCATGCCCTCCAGCGACCGGGGGACGACCACGACCACCCGGCGGGACCAGTCGCCGTCCCAGGCGTCCGAGACGGCGGGCACCGCCCGGTCGGCCAGGTCGGCGAAGCGGCGCAGGGCGGCGGTGGACTGCCCGACGCCGAGGACGAGGCTGTGCGTGCCGCGCACGACCCGGACCGCGCCCTGGTCCCAGGGCTGCTGGCCGGACTCCTCGGCGGGGCGGTCGGAGTCGACGGTCCAGGTCCCGGCCGTGCCGTCCCGGCTCAGCCGCACGGTGCGGCCCGCGGCGACGGGGCCCCGGTCGTAGCCCTCGACGCGGTAGCGCAGCTCGACGTCGGCGGTGGCGGTGTCGCCGCTGCGCTCCACGTCCCGTACCCGGTAGGACCAGGCGGCGAGCGGGATCGCGCTCAGGTTGCCGAAGCCGGTGCCGCTGCCGGTGCGCGCGTAGGCGGCCGCGTCGTGGGCGAGGACGGCCGCCGCCCGCCGGTCGAGCACCCGCTGGACGTCGGTCGTGGACGGGTCGGTCGCGGTCCGGCCGCCGCAGCCCACGAGCGCGACCAGCAGCAGGCACAGCGCCACCACCGAGAACCCCGACACCCGCCTTCGACCAGCCACCTTCCCGATCGTACGGGCGCCGGGCCGCGGAAGGCACCGGACGATGCGGACGCGGTGGACTCGGCGGGCTCGGCGGGCCGCAGGGGCCGTGGGGTCACACCCTGGTGACCGAGGAGATCGGCATCATGCCGACCGGGTCGTAGCGCACCGGCGCGCCGGGGTAGGGCGCGTGGATCACCTGGCCGTTGCCGGCGTACATGCCGATGTGGCTGGCGTCGTCGCGGTAGGCGACCAGGTCGCCGGGGCGCGCCTCGGCCAGCGACACGTGCCGCCCGGCGCCGGTCTGGGCCTGGGAGGTGCGCGGGATGCCCACTCCGGCCTGCGCGTAGGCCCACTGGGTCAGGCCCGAGCAGTCGAAGCCGGAGGGGCCGTTGGCGCCCCAGACGTAGGGCTTGCCGAGGGCGGAGCGGGCGGCGGCGAAGGCGGCTCCCGCCCGGCCGGAGGCGGGCGCGGCGGCACCGGCGAGGGCGGTCAGGTCCTCGCGGCCGGAGCGGGAGCCGCGCAGGTGGGCGGCGCGTTCGTCGTCCGGCAGCGCGGCGAGCAGCGCGCGGGCCTTGGCCAGCTTGCGCTCGACGGTCTTCTTGTGGGCGGCCACGGCCTTGCGGCCCTGCTCCAGCTCGGTGAGCTTGCGGGCCGCCTCGGCACGGTCCTGGGCGAGGTCGCGCATCGCCTGCTGGAGCTCCCTCAGCTCGCCCGCCCGGCGGGTGGTGATCCGGTCGAGCACGGAGGCCCGGTCGAGGTAGTCGTCCGGTCCGGCGGAGAGCAGCAGCGCCAGTGACGGGTCGATGCCGCCGGAGCGGTACTGCGCGCCGGCCAGCGAACCGAGCGCGTCCCGCATGGTGTTGACGCGTTCCTGCTGCCGGGCGATGGACTCCTGCGCGGTCGAGACCTCCTCGCGCAGCGCGTCGGTGCGCGCGTCGGCCTTGTTGTAGGCCTCGGTCGCCTGCTCCGCCTCGGTATGCAGCCGGTCCACCTCCGCCCGCCGGTCGTCGTGCGGGGCGGCCGTGGCCGGTACGGCGCCCAGGAGTGCGGCGGCCACGGAGAGCAGGCCGACGGCGGCGGTGGAGCCACGGTCGAACCCGGATGGTGCAAGGCGGCGATGGGACCCCACGGGAAGCCGCACTCCTTCCGCTGGCGGACAGGGAAACGCGGCAGACAGTAACCCCCCGGCGGGGCACCGGCCAACGACCTCGGGCGCCGCGCAACCCGACGCCCCGCCGCTGACGCAGGTCACCGGCGGGGCGGGGGGTCACAGGGCCCGGACGTGATTCGCCCGAACGGGCGGCACGGCGGGGACGACTTCGGGTGGCGCTGGTCGTCCGGGTCGGCCCCGGACGCGGGGCACGGTCAGACCCGTACGCCGAACATGAACGGACCGCCGATGGTGCTCATCGACTCGTAGCGGACGTTCGTGCCGGTGCGCGGCGCGTGCAGGATCTGGCCGTTGCCGGCGTAGAGGCCGACGTGGTGCAGGTCGCCGAAGAAGAACACCAGGTCGCCGACCTGCAGCTGGCTCGCCGAGGAGATGCGGGTGCCGGCGCCGGTCTGGGCCTGGGAGGTGCGCGGGATGCCGACGCCGGCCTGGGCGTAGGCCCAGGAGGTCAGGCCCGAGCAGTCGAAGGAGGACGGGCCGGTGGCACCGTAGACGTACGGCGTGCCTATCTTGCTCTGGGCGGCGGCGAAGGCGGCGGCGGCCCGGCCGGAGGCGGGGGTGGACTTGCCGCCGGTGAGGACCTGGCGCTCGCTGGCGCGGTTGGAGCGCTGCTCCTCCTGCTGGAGGGCGGCCTTCTCCTGCGCGGTGAGCGTGTTGAGCAGCTTCTGCGCGGAGGAGAGCTTGCCCTGGACTTCCTTCTTCTTCTTGCCCAGTTCGGTGCGGGTGGCGGAGAGGTCCTTGAGCTTCTCGGAGGCCTCGGAGCGCTGCTGCGCGAGGTCGCGCTGCTTGACCTGGATCTTCTTCAGCGCCTCGACCTGCTGGCCGCTCAGCTGGTCGAGGGTGGAGGCCTTGTCCAGGTAGTTGTCCGGGTCGGCGGACAGGAAGAGCTGGAGGGAGGGGTCGATGCCGCCGGAGCGGTACTGGGCGCTGGCCATCGAACCGAGGCCGTCGCGCAGGTCGTTGAGCTCCTCCTGGCCGCGGGCGACGTTGTCCTGGATGGTGGAGATCTCCTTCTGGAGCTTCTCCTGCTTCTCCTTGGCGCCGTTGTACTTCTCGGTGGCCTGCTCGGCCTCCTCGTAGAGCTTGTCGACCTTGGCCTTGACCTCGTCCTTGCTCGGCTTCTCGCTCGGGGCGGCGTTGGCGGCCTGGGAGCTGAGAGCGACGGCGGCGGCGGCAGCGGTGGTGAGCACGGTCACGCGCGTGCGGCTCGGCTGCTTGGGACGACGGTGGGACGCCACGGAGACGAGCTCCTTCTTGAGAGGGATCACCCGTTCGAGGGTTCGAAGGGTGACCCTAGTGACCCACTCGTGATCAGTTCAAATCCTCCGCCGAAAAATCACGGTTACGCACCGCGTTTTCCGCCACAACTCACCTGCAGTGACGTCCACCTGACACTACGTTGCGTGACGGTTCCGTCAATTCGGGCATAGGGCGCCTACGTTGCGGTTGGTACGGAAGTGAATGAGGGGCTAGGAAAGCCGCTTGAGGAGCACCACGGACGCCACCGGGCGTGCGCCCGCGCGCGCCACGCCGTCGGCGACCTCGCGGTCGGTGGAGACGACGATGACCGGCCGGCCCGGCGGCTCGGCCCGCACCAGCTGGCGGATCAGCTCGTCGGCGGTGACACCCGGCTTGGAGAACAGCACCCGCACCCCGCGCGGCGGCGCGAGCAGCACCGGCGCGACGAGTTCGGCGCCGTCGAAGACACAGGTCATCTCGGCGCCGGTCTGCGCGGCGAGCTGGGAGAGCTGGCCGAGCAGCCGCAACCGCTGCTTCTCCAGGGGCATCTGCGGATAGCCGGTCTTGGTGACGTTGTACCCGTCGACGACCAGATGGGCCTGGGGCAGCGCCAGCAACTGGTCGAGGATCGCCGGGTCGTTCTCGGACAGGGCCCGGTTGGCGATGTCCTTCGGCGTCATCCGGCCGGGCTCGACCGCGTCCACGGTCTCGGCGGGCCGCACCGACACCGGCGGCAGCGCCAGCTCGCGGCGCAGTCCCTGGGTGGCGTCGAGGAGGGTGTCCAGGAGCAGCCGTACGCGCATGTCCTCGACGCTGCGCCCCTCGCGGGCGGCCTTGCGGGTGGCCTCCAGGGCCGCCTCGGCCTCCCCCAGGCGGGCCTTGAGCCGGCGGGTCTCGCTCTCGGCCGCGGACACCTGGGTCTGCCCCTCGGCCCGTACGGCCTCCAGCTCGGCCTGGACCTTGCGCAGCGCCGCCTCGCCGCGCTTGACGTCGCTGACGGCGGAGCGCAGCTTGCGGTGCAGCGACTCGGTCTCCCGCTTCGCCGCGTCCAGCTCGCCGCGCAGCCGCTCGGTCTCGGCCCTGGTGTGCTCCCGGGCCCGGGACAGCTCCTCGTGCAGCCGCTCCAGCTCCGCGCGGCTCTCCTCGTCGGCGCGCTCGGCGTCCGCGCGCTGCGCCTCCTCACCGGCGGCGGTGACCAGCTTCACCCAGCCGTGCGGGCGCAGTACGTAGGCCGCGGCGGCCACGTCCAGCGGGTCGGCGGCCGGCAGCGCGGACCCGGCGTCCAGCGCGTCCGCCAGCTCGGGCTGGGCGTCGCGGTACTTCTCGCCGATGCGCTGGCGGAAGAGCGGGTCGGTCTCCACCGCGGCGGCCATCGCGTTGCCGGCGAACTTCACCCGGCGGTTCGGGGCGAACCTGGCGTACTGCCTCAGCTGTGCGGGCAGCTCGCCGAGGGTGAGCGAGCCGAAGCCGTCGGACACGATCTGCACGACCCGGCGGCGCACGCCGTCGGGCAGCGGGCGGTCGAGCACCTCAGCGGCGCCGTCGCCCGGCCCCCCGCCGTGTGTCTCCACCATCCGTCACCCCAATGTCTCAGGGCGATCCCGGGCCGGAATCGCCTGGTGCGGGGCCGCTTCCCTCAGGAGGCGGCACCCGGCCTGTCCACGAGTTCCACCTGGTCCACGGCGTTGCACCAGCGGCACCGCACCGACTCGACGGTCTCACTGACCACCTCGCGCTCCTCGACCGTGGGCTCACCGGCCAGGTCGAGGTGCACGTACTCGACGACCTTCGAGGCCCGGGTCACGTCGAAGCGGGTGAGGTTGCCGCAGAGGGTGCAGCGCCACCGCGTCGTGTCGGTCGGCAGGGGAACCGTCATCGTGGCTGTTCACTCTCTTCCAGTGTCGGTGACGCGCCGGGCTCCCCCGGTGCGTGTGGCACGTAACCCTACGGCCTGGCGGGTACCCGACGCCCGCGTGTCCACGGCGGCGAGGCGCTATGAGCCCTCGCGCCCGTTACGTCATGCTCTGTGTCCATGATCCGCAACTGGAGCAGGGCGGTCCGCAGAGCGGTCACGGCGGTGGCGGGGCTCGCCCGGGCCCACCCGTCCCGGCGCCGGACGGCGCCCGTGACGTACACGCTGATCACGCTGTGCTGTCTGCTGTTCCTGATCAGCCCGGCGGCGGGACTGAATCCGGTGTACGGCACCGGGGAGGAGGTGCTGGCGGCGCAGCGCGCCTACTTCCGGCGCTGGGGCGTGATCCCCGCAGAACTGTTCGAGGACTCCCCCGGGTCGGCGCTCACCCCGGCCACGGCGCTGTTCGTCCACGGCAGCTGGGTGCACCTGCTGGGCAACATGCTCTTCCTCTACGTCTTCGGCGCCATGACCGAGGAGCGGATGGGCCGGCTCCAGTTCGCCCTGTTCTACCTCGGCTGCGGCTACCTGGCCCTGGTGGGCTACGCGGGCGCCAATGCCCACTCCCAGGAGTCCCTGGTCGGCGCCTCCGGGGCGATCTCCGCGGTCCTCGGCGCGTTCCTGTTCCTCTTCCCGCGGGCCCGGGTGACCAGCCTGCTGCCCTTCCTGTTCTTCCTGCCGCTGCGCTTCCCGGCCTGGGTCGTGCTGCCGTTCTGGGTGTCCCTGCAGTGGCTGGCGGCGGGGCGGGCCGGTGACGGCCCGGGGGTGGCGTACCTCGCGCACCTGGTGGGCTTCGGCCTGGGCTTCGCCTTCGCCTGGGTGCGGTTCGGGCGTACGACTACAGTTGGTGGCGTTCCAGTGGCGGCGCCCGAGGGAGAGAAACAGCCGTGATCAGCGCGATCGTCCTCATCAAGACCAGCGTGGACCGCATTCCCGAGATCGCGGAGCAGATCGCCGCGCTGGAGAGCGTCAGCGAGGTCTTCTCCGTCACCGGCACCTACGACCTGATCGCCATGGTGCGGGTGAGCCGGCACGAGGACCTGGCCGACGTCATCCCCGGCCGGATCAGCAAGATCCCGGGCGTGGAGGGCACGGACACCCACGTGGCCTTCCGCACGTACTCCCAGCACGACCTGGAGGCGGCGTTCGCCATCGGCCTCGACAACTGATCGCCCCGAGCGGGAAGCGCCCCAAAGGGGCGCGGGGCTGTATCGATTTGCGGCTCCGCCGCGTGGGCGCGACCAGCCACGACGATGCCGCAGCCGACGGACGGCCCGAGGAAGCACATGAAGGGTTCTTCATCCGGCACTCATCCGGCCCGCCGAAATCCCCGCGCAGAATCCACCGCATGGTCTTCTCCCGCCGGATGGCGGCCCTCGCGGCCGTCGTCCTGATCCCACTCGGCATCGCCGCGACCAGCTTCGCCCTGACCGACAGCCCGCAGGAGCCCAAGGTCCCGGCCAAGGTGGAGCTGGAGAGCGGCTCCCCCACCCCGGCGCCGACCTCCTCCTCGCCCGAGCCGACACCCAGCGACCAGGTGGTGACGCGGCCGCCGGTCACCGACGGCCCTTCGGATGACGACGATGACGACGACCGGGGCGGGGACGCCGACGACGGAGCGGGCGACGGAGCCGGCGACGGGTGAGCGCGAGCGCCGCCGGGTCTCGGCCCGGGTCCGCATCCTGCTGTGGCTGCTGCTCGTGATGGCGGTCGCGCTGGCCTCGGTGGCGGCGACCACCCGCTCGATCCTGCTGCGCGACACCGACCAGCGGATCAGCGGCCTGCTCGCGCAGGAGGCGGGCGAGTTCGCCAACTTCGAGGAGCAGGGCTTCGACCCGGAGACGGGCCGCCCGTTCACCGACCCGGGCCGGCTGCTGCGGGTGTTCCTGGAGCGGCAGTACGCCGACCTGGACGAGGAACTGGTCGGCCTGGTCGGCGAGGTGGGCAGCCGGCCCACGCAGATCATCCAGCAGCGCGAGATCCCGGTCGGCCGGCCCCTGCACGAGGACGCCGACGCCCGGCGCCGCATCTACGCCTCCCCCGACTCCTCCGGCACCCTGGACCGGCCCGAGGGCGAGATCCGCTGGGCCAAGGTCACCGTGGCCCGCTACGGCGGTGAACCGGCGGCCGCCTTCGTGGTCGCCTTCCACCCGGGCCGCGAACAGGCCCGCGCGGACGAGGTGTTCCGCGTCCTGCTCGCCATCTCCGGCGTCGCCCTGCTGATGACGACCGGCATCGCCTGGGTGGTGGCGGGCCGCATCCTGAAACCGGTGCGGCTGGTGCGCACGACCGCCGCCCAGCTCACCGAGCAGGACCTGACCCGGCGCATCCCGGTGCACGGCCACGACGACGTGGCGGCCCTCGCCGAGACGTTCAACGCGATGCTGGACCGGCTGGAGCGCGCCTTCGCCACCCAGCGCAGGTTCGTCGACGACGCGGGGCACGAGCTGCGCACCCCGATCACCATCGTGCGCGGCCACCTGGAGCTGATGGGCGACGATCCGGCCGAGCGCGAGGAGACCGTCCGCCTCGTCACCGACGAACTGGACCGGATGAGCCGCATCGTCGAGGACCTGCTGCTGCTGGCCAAGGCCGAACGCCCCGACTTCGTCACCCCCGAGCCGGTGCAGCTCGCCGAACTCACCGCCGACGTCTACGTCAAGGCCCGCACCCTGGGCGAGCGGGAGTGGGTGCTGGACCAGGTCGCCGACCGGGAGGCCCACCTCGACCCCCAGCGGATCACCCAGGCCATGGTGCAGCTCGCGCAGAACGCCGTGCAGCACACCACGGCCGGCCAGCGGGTCCGCATAGGCTCCCGCGCCGACGGTTCGCGGATCGAGCTGTACGTCGCCGACTCCGGGCCCGGCGTCCAGCCGCAGGACGCCGAGGTGATCTTCGAGCGGTTCCGCCGCGGCACGGCCCGCCGCGGGGTGCGCGGCACCGGCGCCGGGCTCGGCCTTTCGATCGTGCGGGCGATCGCCGAGGGCCACGGCGGCCGGGTCGACCTGCGCACCACCGCCGGCGGCGGCGCCACCTTCGTACTCACTCTGGAAGAGGCACGACCATGAACCGCATCCTCATCGTCGAGGACGAGGAACGCATCGCCTCCTTCGTCCAGAAGGGCCTGCGCGCCAACGGCTTCACCACCACCGCGGTCGCCGACGGCGACGCCGCCTACGAGTACGCCCTCACCGGCGGCTTCGACCTCGTCGTCCTGGACATCGGACTGCCCGGCCGGGACGGCTTCACGGTGCTGCGCGAGCTGCGCGAGGCCCGGGTGACGACCCCGGTGATCGTGCTGACCGCACGGGACTCGGTACGGGACACGGTGGCCGGCCTGGAGGGCGGCGCCGACGACTGGATGACCAAGCCGTTCCGCTTCGAGGAGCTGCTCGCCCGGGTCCGGCTGCGCCTGCGGACGGCGGCCAGGGCGCCGGAGGTGACGGTGCTGAAGTCGGGGACGCTCAGCCTCGACCTGCGCACCCGCCGCGCCCGCGCCGAGGGGCGCACCGTGGACCTGACGGCCCGTGAGTTCGTGCTCCTGGAGCTGTTCCTGCGCCACCCGGGGCAGGTACTGTCCCGCGAGCAGATCCTGTCGCACGTGTGGGGCTACGACTTCGACCCGGGCTCCAACATCGTGGACGTCTACGTGCGGGCCCTGCGCAAGAAGCTCGGCGCGCAGCAGGTGGAGACCGTGCGCGGGATGGGGTACCGGCTGCCGTCCTGGTGAGGCCCGCCTCCCGCGCGGCCCGGTGAAGTTTCCTTCATGTGACCCTCATTGAGGGCTCACCGCGCCCGTGGACGCTCGATGCGTGACGTTGAACCTCCGCCTCGCGGCGGCCCTGTGCGCGGCGCTGTCCCTGTGCGCGCTGCTGGCGGTCCCCGCCAACTTCCCCGCCCTGGGCGGCGACGCGCGCCTCACCCTCGCCGTGTTCGCGCTGGCCACCTGCGCCTGGATCGGTACGCCGATCGACGACACGTACATCGCGCTGGGCGCCGGACTCGCGCTGACCGCGACCGGGGTCATCAGCAGCGACACCCTGTTCGGCACCCTCGGTGAGGACACGGTGTGGCTGCTGATCTGCGCCTTCGTGCTGGCCGCCGCGGTCGCCCGGACCGGGCTCGCGGGGCGGGCGGCGGCGTTCCTGGTGGGCGGGGCGCGCACGGTGCGGCAGCTGGTGCACCTGACGACGGCCGCGCTGGTCGTCACGGCCTTCGCGGTACCGGCCACCTCGGGCCGGGCGGCGCTCGCGCTGCCGGTGTTCCTCGCCCTCGCCAAGGCGCTCGCCGACCGGAAACGACTGGTCGTGATGCTGGCGCTGCTGTTCCCGACCGTCATCCTGCTGTCGGCGGTGGCGACCCTGATCGGGGCCGGTGCGCATCTGATCACGGTGTCGGTGCTGTGGGAGGCGACCGGGGACCGGATCGGGTTCACCCAGTGGCTGCTGCTCGGACTGCCGCTGGCGGTGGCCTCCTCCCACCTCGCCGCGGAGACCGTCCTGCTGACCACCACCCGGCGGGCGGACCGCGCGGGCCCGGTCCGCATCACCGCCGAGGAGATACAGCGGCACAGCGAGCGCCCGGTCACCGGCCCCTGGACGCAGGCCGAGAAGCGCTGCGCGCTGCTGCTGGCCACGGTGGTGGCCCTGTGGTGCAGCGAGCCCCTGCACCGGGTCTCCCCCGCCGTGGTGGCGCTGATCGGCGCGGTCGTCGCCTCGTCCCCCGCGCTGGGCACCGTACGGCTCAAGGACGCGCTGAAGACCGTGCCGTGGTCGCTGCTGCTGTTCATGGCGGCGACGATGGCGATGGGCGTCGCGCTGGCCGACTCCGGCGCGGCGAAGTGGCTGGTGTCGGGCCTGCCCGCGGACGTCGCCCCGGCCGTCTTCCTCGGCGCGGTGGTCGCGGTGAGCACGGCGGCCCACCTGGTCCTCCAGTCCCGGTCCGCCCGCTCCTCGGTGCTGGTCCCGCTGGTGATCGCCGCGGCCGTCGGCGCCGGGGTCAACCCGGTCGCCGCCGCGCTCGCCTCCACGGCGGCCGCCGGGTTCTGCCACACGCTCCCGGCCTCCGCCAAGCCGGTCACGCTCTTCGCCGACGTGCCCGGCGTCCCCACCTACACCCCGCGCGACCTGCTGCGGCTGTCCGCCGTACTGGCGCCGCTGACCGCCC
The DNA here is from genome assembly GCF_044327745.1 of Streptomyces sp. NPDC018026. Classification (NCBI taxonomy): domain Bacteria; kingdom Bacillati; phylum Actinomycetota; class Actinomycetes; order Kitasatosporales; family Streptomycetaceae; genus Streptomyces; species Streptomyces sp. NPDC018026. Next base: position 18,546 of record NZ_JBIRFY010000015.1, on the reverse strand, counting down.
TGCTCGTGCTGTTCTTCGCCGCCGCGGTCTGGCCGCTGCTCGGCGTGCCCGTGACCCGCTGAAGGAGCCCACCATGTCCTCTCCGTCCCCCGTGCTGAACCGCGTGGTCGTGGCCCCCAGCGGATTCAAGGAGTCCCTGTCCGCCCGGGCCGCCGCCGACGCCATCGCGGCGGGCGTCCGCCGGGTGCTGCCGGACGCCGAGATCGACCGGATCCCGCTGGTGGACGGCGGCGAGGGCACCGCCGTCGCGCTGGCCTCGGCGACCGGCGGTCGGCTGGTGGCACTGGCCGCCACCGGTCCGGTCGGCGATCCCGTCGGCACCCACTTCGCGCTGCTCGGCACCGGGGACACCGCGGTGGTGGAGATGGCGGCGGTGGCGGGCCTGTCCCTGGTCCCCCGCGCGCTGCGCGACCCCGGCGCCACCACCACGTACGGCGTCGGCGAGCTGATCCGCGCCGCCCTGGGCACCGGGGTGCGGCGCGTGCTGGTCGGCTGCGGCGACTCCGGTACGTCCGACGGGGGCGCGGGCGCGCTCCAGGCGCTCGGGGCCCGGCTGCTGGACGCGGACGGCTTCGAACTCGGCCCCGGCGGACGGGAGCTGAACCGCCTCGTGCGCATCGACCCGTCCGGTCTCGACGCCCGGCTGAAGGACACCGAGCTGCTCGTCGCCTGCAACCCGTACAACGTGCTGTGCGGCGAGCGGGGCGTGGCCCGGGTGTTCGGCCCGCAGAAGGGGGCGACACCCGCGCAGGTCGAGGAGTTGTCGGCCGGGCTGGAGAACTGGGCGCGCGTCCTCACCCGCGACCTCGGCGTCGTCGGCACCGACCTGCGGACGGGGTCCGGCACCGGCGCCTCCGGCGGGCTCGGCGCGGGGCTCGCCGCCGTCGGGGCCCGGCTGCTGCCCCGCTTCGACGTGCTCCTGGGCCACCTCGACCTGGACGCCCGCCTCGCCCGGGCCGACCTGGTGCTCACCGCCGAGGGCGCCCTGGACCACCAGACGCCGCGCGGCAAGGTCCCGGCCGAGGTGGCCCGCCGCGCCAAGCTCTCCGGCCGGCCCGTCCTCGCCCTGGCGGGCACGCTCGGCGAGGGCGCGCACGACGTGCCGGGGGTGGACGCCTGCCACGGGATCATGCCGGCGCCGATGGCCCTGGCGGACGCGTTGCTGCGCGCCTCCGAGCTCCTCACGGACGCCACGGAACGGGCGCTGCGGATGGTGCTGCTGGGGGCCCGGTTGCCGGCCGGGCCGGCTCAGGCGGCGGTGCCGGTCACCGGCGCCGTGCCGCCGGACGCTGTGCCGCCGGGCGCCGTGTCGCCGGACGTCGGGTCGGGCACGCAGCGGCCGTCCTCGGTGCGGTAGTTCCAGCGGGCGCCGTCGCTCACCAGCTCCCGCACGGCGCTCACGAACCGCTCCACGTGCTCGTCCGGGGTGCCCGCGCCGAAGCTGACGCGGATGGCGTTGAGGGACTTCTCGCCGGGCGCCGCCTCGGGCGCGCCGCACTCGCCCTGCGTCTGCGGGTCGCTGCCGAGCAGGGTGCGCACCAGCGGGTGGGCGCAGAACAGGCCGTCGCGCACGCCGATGCCGTACTCGGCGGAGAGCGCGGCGGCGAAGTGCGAGCTGTTCCAGCCCGCGACGACGAAGGAGAGCACCCCGACGCGCGGCGCGTCGTCGCCGAAGAGGGACAGGACGCGCACCTCGGGCACCTCGGCGAGGCCCTCGCGCACCTTCCGGATCAGGTACTCCTCGCGGGCGACCAGCGTGTCGAACCCGGCCTCGGTGAGCGCCTTGCAGGCGGAGGCGATGGCGTAGGCGCCGATGACGTTGGGCGAGCCGGCCTCGTGCCGGGCGGCGCTGTCGTGCCACCGCACGTCCACGCCGCCGTCCGCGCGCCGGGAGACGCTGCGGCTGGCGCCGCCGCCGGCCAGGTACGGCTCCGCCTCGCGCAGCCAGTCGGCCCGGCCGGCCAGCACGCCGGAGCCGAAGGGCGCGTACAGCTTGTGCCCGGAGAAGGCCACCCAGTCCACGTCCAGGTCGCGCACGTTCACCGGGTGGTGCGGGGCGAGCTGGGCGGCGTCCAGCACGATCCGGGCGCCGTGCGCGTGCGCGGCGGCGGCCAGTTCCCGCACCGGCCACAGCTCGCCGGTGACGTTGGAGGCGCCGGTGACGCAGACCAGGGCGGGCCCGTACGGCTCGCGGGCGGCGAGGGCCCGCTCCAGGGTCTCGACGGCCTCGGCGGGGGTGCGCGGGGCGTCCAGGTAGGTCACGTCGGCGTCGCGCCAGGGCAGCAGCGATGCGTGGTGCTCGGTCTCGAAGACGAAGACCCGGCAGTGGGCGGGCAGCGCGGCGGCGAGCAGGTTCAGGGAGTCGGTGGTGGACCGGGTGAAGACGACCTGGTCCTCGTCCCGGCAGCCGAGGAACCCGGCGACGGTCCGGCGGGCGTTCTCGAACAGATCGGTCGACAGCTGCGAGAGGTACCCGGCGCCCCGGTGCACGCTGCCGTAGTACGGGGCGTAGGCGGCCACGTCGTCCCAGACCCGCTGGAGCGCGGGCGCACTGGCGGCGTAGTCGAGCGCGGCGTAGGTGACCTGCCCGCCGGTGACGAGCGGCACGGTGACGTCCCGGCCGAGGACGGGCAGCGGGGTGGCGACAGCGGTGGGTACGGACATGGCGGACTCCCGTGAGTACCAGCGCGCGGCGGGGCGCTGTGAATGAGAAGAAAAAGGGGTGTGCGGAGGCGGGGCTCTGCGGCCCTATCGCATTCGCTGGTTCACGGGAGACTCCCTCGGACGACCCAGGACCCCTGGTTCCGCGAGGGGTCCGCGCTTGCCGTGGACCTTGCTGTCCACGACCTGGTCTTCACCCGGGGCACCCCGCCACGGACGGAGGGTTGCCGGACAGTCGGCCGGGGCCTCATGACTGTCACTCATGACCTGACGAAAAACCTAGGGGAAATGATCGGCGTCCCGCAACCCGGGTCCGGATCGCGGGACGCACGTCACATGTACTGCCGTACTGCTGCTCAGGCGTTGCTGACGGCCACCCAGCGCTCCAGCACCCGCCGGGCCGCCCCCGAGTCGATGGCCTCGGCCGCGCGGTCCATCCCGGCCCGCAACTGCGCCGCCAGGGGCTCCTCGCCGGGGTTCAGCGCCGCCAGGGCCGCCGCCGAGTTCAGCAGGACCGCGTCCCGCACCGGCCCCTTCTCGCCGGCCAGCAGGCGGCGGGCGACGTCGGCGTTGTAGGAGGCGTCGGCCCCGCGCAGCGCCTCGACCGGCACCAGCTCGATGCCGACGTCCCGCGGGTCGAAGGTCTCCTCGGCCACCCGGCCGTCGCGCACGACCCAGACCCGGGAGGTGGAGGTCGTGGTCAGCTCGTCGAGTCCGTCGTCGCCGCGGAAGACCAGCGACGAGTGCCCGCGCTCGGCGAAGACACCGGCGACGATCGGCGCCATCCGGGCGTCGGCGACCCCGACCGCCTGGGCCTTCACCCGGGCGGGGTTGGTCAGCGGACCCAGGAAGTTGAACACCGTACGGATGCCGAGCTGGCCGCGGGCCGTCGCCACGTGGCGCAGCGCCGGGTGGAACTTCACCGCGAAGCAGAAGGTGATGCCGGCTTCCTCGGCCACCTCCGCCACCCGCTGCGGCGTCAGCTCCAGGTTGACCCCGAGCTTCTCCAGGACGTCGGAGGCCCCGGACGCCGAGGAGGCGGCCCGGTTGCCGTGCTTGACGACCTTCGCCCCCGTGCCGGCCAGGACGATCGCCGACATGGTGGAGATGTTGACCGTCTTGGCGCCGTCGCCGCCGGTACCGACGATGTCGACGGTCTTCCCCGGCACCTCGATCACGTTGGCGTGTTCGTACATGGTGCGGACCAGTCCGGAGATCTCCTCGACCGTCTCCCCCTTGAACCGCAGGCCCACCGCGAACCCGGCGATCTGCACGTCGGTCGCCTCGCCGCGCATGATCACGTCCAGCGCCCAGGCGGTGTCGTCCGCGCCCAGGTCACGGCCGTCCAGCAGTCCGTTCAGCAGGGCGGGCCAGGAGCGGGCCGCCGTGGTGTCGCCTCCAGCGGGGGTCACAGCGCTCATAGCCGCTCCTGAATCGTGTGTGTGTCGTCGACGGGGATCGTGCTCCCACCCTATCCAGCCCCGGACACGGCGAAGGGCCCCGTCCGCAGAACGGAACGGGGCCCTTCGACCGTGGTGTGGCGACGCCGGAGGGTCAGTGGTGGCCGTGGCCGCTCGTGATCTCCTTGTACTCCTCGACGGTCGGCTTCGGAATCTGCGACTCCTCGCCGTAGTACGACTCGCTGAGCTTGGCACGGAGCTTCTGCGTGCCGCTCACCTTGCGCTCGACGCCGTTCTCGTCGACCGTCGGGCCGATCTCGGTCGGCGCGTACTGCTCGTGCGCCGTGAGCGTGTGCAGCTGCTCCTGGCTGAGCGGCTCGTGCACCTCGATGAACTCACCGTGCGGCAGCCGCTTGATGATGCCGGACTCGCGTCCGTGCAGCACCTTCTCCTTGTCCCGGCGCTGGAGGCCGAGGCAGATCCGCTTGGTGGCGATGAAGGCGACGACCGGTCCGACGAAGAACGCGACGCGGACGAACCAGGTGATCGCGTTGATCGACAGGTGGAAGTGCGTGGCCCACAGGTCGTTGCCGCCACCGATCAGCAGCACGAAGTAGACGGTCAGCCAGGCGACACCGAAGGCCGTACGGGTCGGGGCGTTGCGCGGGCGGTCCAGGATGTGGTGCTCGCGCTTGTCGCCGGTGACCCAGGACTCGATGAACGGGTAGACCGCGATCGCCGCCAGGACCAGCGGGAAGATCAGCAGCGGGATGAACACGCCCAGGACGAGTGTGTGACCCCAGAAGTTGATCTCCCAGCCGGGCATCACCCGGATCAGGCCCTCGGAGAAGCCCATGTACCAGTCCGGCTGGGCGCCGGTGGAGACCTGGTCGGGCCGGTAGGGCCCGATGGCCCAGATCGGGTTGATCGTGGCGATCGCCGACACGACGGAGATCACACCGAAGACCAGGAAGAAGAAGCCTCCGGCCTTCGCCGTGTACACCGGCAGCAGCGGCATGCCGACGACGTTCTTGTTGGTCTTGCCGGGACCCGCGAACTGCGTGTGCTTGTGGTAGAAGACCAGGATCAGGTGGCCCACCAGCAGTCCGAGCATGATGCCCGGCAGCAGCAGGATGTGGATCGAGTAGAACCGGGACACGAAGTCGTGGCCGGGGAACTCGCCGCCGAAGAGGAAGAACGAGATGTACGTGCCGACGATCGGCACGGACAGGATCGCGCCCTCCATGAAGCGGATACCGGTGCCCGAGAGCAGGTCGTCCGGGAGCGAGTAACCGGTGAAGCCGGTGAACATGCCGAGGACGAGCAGCAGGAAGCCGAACAGCCAGTTGACCTCGCGCGGCTTGCGGAACGCGCCGGTGAAGAAGACGCGCATCATGTGCACGAACATGCCGGCCAGGAAGATCAGCGCGGCCCAGTGGTGGATCTGCCGGATCAGCAGACCGCCGCGGACGTCGAAGCTGATGTCCAGAGTGGAGGCGTAGGCCTCACTCATCATCTGGCCCTGCAGCGGCACGTACGAGCCGTGGTACTCGATCTCGGCCATCGACGGGTGGAAGAACAGCGTCAGGTACACACCCGTGAGGATGATGATGATGAAGCTGTAGAGGCAGACCTCACCCAGCATGAACGACCAGTGGTCGGGGAAGATCTTGCGCATGTTGGCCTTGGCCAGGGAGTAGATCCCCAGTCGGCCGTCGGCCCAGTCGGCGACGCGCTCGCCGGCCGGTGCCTTCCCGCGCGAGCGGGAAGGTTCGTTTGCTGCAGTACTCATCCGCGCTCCCAGTAAGCAGGACCGACGGGCTCCTCGAAGTCGCCGAGCGCTTCGAGGTAACCCTCGTCGTTCACGCCGATGCGCAGCTGCGGCAGGGCGTGACCGGCGGGACCGAAGATGACCCGGGCACCGTCGGCAAGGTCGAAGGTGGACTGGTGGCAGGGGCAGAGCGCGTGGTGCGTCTGCTGCTCGTACAGGGAGATCGGGCAACCGACGTGGGTGCAGATCTTCGAGTACGCCACGATGCCCTCGTGCGACCACTCGAGCTCGCGCTTGTCCTTGATGGAGTCCGGCTCCAGCCGGATGATCATCAGGGCGGCCTTGGCGATCTCGTTCTGGAAGTCCTCGTCGTGCTCCTCCAGGCCCTCGGGCATGGCGAAGGTGAGCGAGCCCACCGCGACGTCGGAGGGACGCAGCGGCTCGTTGGTGTTCATGTTGACGAGGAGCTTGCCCTTGGACCACAGGGTGTGGCGGAGCTTGGTCCCGGGCAGCGGACCGAGGTCGCGCAGCAGGACGACGCCGGAGAGCGGCACCAGGGTGAGCGCGCCCAGCATCGTGTTGCGGATCAGCTTGCGGCGCCCGATCACGGACTCCTTGGCGCCCTGCTTGAAGTCCGCGTGGACCTTGGCACGGACCTCGGGGGACGCCTCGATCGGGTGACGCTCGTCGGCGACCTCCTCGTCGGACATCAGGGTGCGGGCCCAGTGGACCGCGCCCGCGCCGATGGCGAACAGCGCGACGCCGAGCGTCATGCCGAGCGCGAAGTTCAGCGCACTGATGTGACCGAGCGGGAAGATGTAGACCGACTTGTCGACGTCGATCGCCACGAAGGCGGCGATGAAGGCGATGGTGGCCAGCATCGACAGCGTGAACAGCAGGGCGACCGTGCGCTCGGACCGCTTGGCGGCCCGCTCGTCGACGTCCTGGACCCGCGGCTCGTGGGGCGGCAGACCCGGGTCGGCGAACGGGTTCGTCTCGTCCGCGGGCCGGGCGGCCGCGCCGTGCGGGCGGTCCTGCTCTGCCGGCAGGTTCTCTTCTGGAATGTCTTGGCTACTCATGACTTCTTGGCCTTTGCGGTCCGAGCGGCGACCCAGACGGCGACGGCGATCAGCGCGCCCAGTCCGAACACCCAGGCGAACAGACCCTCACTGACCGGGCCGAGTCCGCCGAGGCTGAGACCACCGGGGCTCTCGGTGTCGTCACCGTTGACCGCGTCCAGGTAGGCGATGATGTCCTTCTTGTTCTGCTCCGACAGCGTGGTGTCGGGGAAGGAGGGCATGTTCTGCGGGCCGGTCTGCATGGCCTCGTAGATGTGCTTCGGGTCGACACCCTCGAGGCTCGGCGCGAACTTGCCGTGCGTCAGGGCGCCACCCTTGCCGGTGAAGTTGTGGCACTGCGCGCAGTTGGTGCGGAACAGCTCACCGCCCTTGGCGATGTCCGCGCCCTCGGGGCCGTACTTCTCCTCCGAGGGGATCGCCGGACCGGCACCCAGCGACGCGATGTAGGCCGCGAGCTGGTCGATCTCCGCCTGGGAGTAGATGACCTTCTTCTTCGGGACCTGCGCGCCGGGCTGCTGGGCCGGCATGCGGCCGGTGCCCACCTGGAAGTCGACGGCCGCGGCGCCCACGCCGACCAGGCTCGGACCGTCGCTGGTGCCCTGCCCTCCGGTGCCGTGGCAACTGGCACAGCCGACGGCGTAGAGCTTCTTGCCCTCGTCGATGGCGAGGGACTGGGCGGATTCATCGGCCTGCGCCTTGCTCGCGGGTGCGAACGCGGCGTACAGCCCCCCTGTGCATGCCAGCGCGAGGAGTAGGACGACGAGGGCCGCCAGCGGGTGGCGTCGTCGTGCGGAGAGCTTTTTCACGGATTACCCCGGTGTCAGGATCTTCTGCGTCGATGCTGTCGATGCTTCTGGTGTTGCGCGGGTGCGCGCCGCGACTACTTGATCAGGTAGATCGTGGCGAACAGGCCGATCCAGACCACATCGACGAAGTGCCAGTAGTAGGACACGACGATGGCGGCGGTCGCCTGCTCGTGGGTGAACCTCCGGGCCGCGTAGGTGCGGCCGAGGACCAGCAGGAAGGCGATCAGTCCGCCCGTCACGTGCAGTCCGTGGAAGCCGGTGGTCAGGTAGAACGCCGAGCCGTACGGGTCGGACGAGAGCGAGATGCCCTCGTGCTTGACCAGCTCGGTGTACTCGAACACCTGACCGCCGATGAAGATCGCACCCATCACGAAGGTGACGATGAACCACATCCGGAGCTTCTTCACGTCACCGCGCTCGGCCGCGAACACGCCGAGCTGGCAGGTGAGGGAGGAGAGCACCAGGATCGTGGTGTTCGTCGCGGAGAACGGGATGTTCAGCGCGTCGGCCTTCTCGGACCAGAAGTCCGGGCCGGTCACCGATCGCAGGGTGAAGTACATCGCGAAGAGGGCCGCGAAGAACATCAGCTCGGAACTCAACCAGATGATGGTTCCGACGCTGGTGAGGTTCGGCCGGTTGACCGACGGGTGCGCGTGCCCGGTTTCTACTGTCGTTGCTGTCGCCACGACCGACATTATGTCGGTCGCTTATCCCGCCCTCACCCCGGGGGGTGCCGTTCGGTGTGTTCCCCCTGCTTGTACGGCCCGGATGGCCCATCGAACGGCCCGTCGGAGGCTTGTCGAAGGCCTGTCCGAACCAGTGCTGACGGGACGTTCGAGGGAGTAGCATCCGCCCCAACGGGCTACGACAGCCTTCACCGGTCTCACCGCGTATCGGAGGAAGCATGCAGGCGACCGCCACGGTGCTGGTCTACAGCGACGACTCCAACACCCGCGAACAGGTGCGGCTCGCGACCGGCCGCCGGCCGGCTCCGGACGTGCCCGTGGTCGAGTTCGTGGAGTGCGCCACCCCGGCCGCCGTGCTCAAGGAGCTGGACCGGGGCGGGATCGACGTCTGCGTCCTGGACGGCGAGGCCGTGCCCATGGGCGGCATGGGCATGTGCCGCCAGATCAAGGACGAGGTCTTCCAGTGCCCGCCGGTGCTGGTGCTCATCGCGCGGCCGCAGGACGCGTGGCTGGCCACGTGGAGCCGGGCGGAGGCGGCTGTGACGTTGCCGGTGGAGCCGGTGGAGTTCGCGGGTGCGCTGGCCGCGCTGCTGCGGGAGAAGAGGCTGCAGGGGGTTTAAGGGCGCCTTCCGGCTCGGGGGTGCGGGTCCTTGCAGCGAGTGCCGCGCCGTCGTGGCTTGTCGCGCAGTTCCCCGCGCCCCTGAGGTCGGCTGCCACCAGGCATCCCTACACGCTCTCCGGCCGTAGCCTGGCCTGCTCTGCCGTGCCGGAGGCGTTGCCCGTGCCGCCCGTCAGGGCGCTGCCCGTGCGCCACTTCGTCCAGTCCATGTTCCAGTCGCCGAAGCCGTTGCCGAAGGGTTCCATCGTCTCGCCGCCGGAGTTGACGACCTCGACGAGGTCGCCCTCCTGGACGGTTTCGAAGAACCACTCCGCGTTGTCGGTGCTCATGCCGACGCAGCCGTGGCTGACGTTGGCGATGCCCTGGGAGCCGACGGACCAGGGGGCGGCGTGCACGTACTCGCCGCTCCAGGTCACCCGGGTGGCCCAGTAGACCGGCAGGTCGTACGACTCCGAGGAGCCCTCGGCGATGCCGACGGTGCTGCTGCGCATGCGTACGAAGGATTCCTTGCCGAGGACGACCTTGACGCCGTTGCGGGTCTCGAAGCCGGGCTTGCCGGTGGTGACCGGAATCTCCCGGATCGCCTCGCCGTCCTGGTAGACCGTCAGCGTGTGCGCGGCGGCGTCGGTGACGGCCACCACCCGGTCGTCGGTGGTGATCTTCAGGGGCTTGGCCTTGCCGCCCCACATCCGGTCGCCGATCTTGATGCCGTCCAGGGTGCTGCGGACCTCGACGGTGGCGTGGGCGGGCCAGTACTCCTCGGGCCGGTAGTGGAGCTTCTTGTCGTCCACCCAGTACCAGGCGCCCCGCACGGCGGGGGTGGAGTCGACCTTCAGGGCGCGCTCCACTATGGCCCGCTGCGCCGGGTCCTGGACGGGCCGGCTCAGTTCCGCCGTGATGGGCTGACCGACGCCGTACGCGCCCGCCTTGGGCCCGAAGGTGACGTCCAGGGTCTTCTTCGCGCCGGGCTTGCCGGTCTCGAAGGTGAGCACCTTGCGGCCGGGCGCGCCGCCGCCGTCCTCGGTGCTGACGCGCACCGTGTAGCTGGCGTTGGCCGCCAGGGGCGAGGTGCTGTGCCAGCGGGCGCCGTCGGCGGACAGCTCGCCCGCGACGTGGCGTCCGGCCGCGTCCATGGCCGTGACGTCCGTGATGCGCCCGTCCGCGCCCTCGGCGACCACCTCCAGGGGTTTGTCCGGGTCGGCCTTCTTCCCGGCGTCCGTGGGGCCGTTGAAGGAGATCTGGCCGGCCGCGTCGTAGGGCGTGGCGGACAGCGGGTTGTCGTCGTCGCCGAGGCAGGCGGTGCCGCTCGCGCCGAGGGCGATCACCAGCAGGGTGCAGCCGACGACCGTACGCCCCCGCGCCTGGAAGTGAACCGTGATGCTCATGGCCTCACGCTAGGGAGAGACGTCAACAGCGGCACGGTGGGTAAGCCGGAAGAGTGAGGGGCGGTACGGCAGACGAAGGGGCCCGGACGCTCCTGACGGAGTGTCCGGGCCCCTTCGCGCTCGACGCGTGCTACTGGGTCCGCGTGCTACTGGGTGCGGTTCTCACCGCGGTAGTACTCGAAGACCCAGCCGAACAGGCCGATCAGCAGGATCGGTGCCGAGAAGTACATGATCCACCAGCCGACGGCCACGCCCAGGAAGGCGAGGGCGCCGCCGAAGGCGAGGGACAGCGGCTGCCAGCTGTGCGGGCTGAAGAACCCGACCTCGCCGGCGTCGTCCGCGACGTCCGCCTCCATGTTGTCCTGCGCGCCCACGTCGACCCGCCGCGCCGTGAAGGCGAGGTAGAAGCCGATCATGATGGCCAGGCCGAAGGCCAGGAAGAGCGCCGTGGTGCCGGCCGGCTCCTTGGACCAGTAGCCGTAGACAACCGCCACGGCGAGGATGAAGACGCTCAACCAGATGAACATCTTGCCCTGGATCTTCACTTCCCGGCCTCCTTGCCGCCGGCGAGGGCCTTCTCACCGTGGCCGACGTTCTCCAGCTGGTCGATCGCGGAGATCTCGGGGTGGTGCAGGTCGAAGGCCGGGGATTCACTGCGGATGCGCGGCAGCGTGAGGAAGTTGTGCCGCGGCGGCGGGCAGGAGGTCGCCCACTCCAGCGAACGGCCGTAGCCCCACGGGTCGTCCACCTCGATCTTCTTGCCGTACTTCGCGGTCTTCCAGATGTTGTAGAAGAACGGCAGTATCGACATGCCGAGGAGGAACGAGCTGATCGTCGAGATCGTGTTCAGGGCGGTGAAGCCGTCGGCGGCCAGGTAGTCGGCGTAACGACGCGGCATGCCCTCGGCGCCCAGCCAGTGCTGGACCAGGAACGTGCCGTGGAAGCCGACGAACAGCGTCCAGAAGGTGATCTTGCCCAGGCGCTCGTCCAGCATCTTGCCGGTGAACTTCGGCCACCAGAAGTGGAAGCCGGCGAACATCGCGAACACCACGGTGCCGAAGACCACGTAGTGGAAGTGCGCCACCACGAAGTACGAGTCGGAGACGTGGAAGTCCAGCGGCGGCGAGGCGAGGATGACACCGGTCAGACCACCGAAGAGGAAGGTGATCAGGAAGCCGGTGGACCACAGCATCGGTGTCTCGAAGGACAACGAGCCCTTCCACATGGTGCCGATCCAGTTGAAGAACTTCACACCGGTCGGTACCGCGATCAGGAAGGTCATGAAGGAGAAGAACGGCAACAGCACGCCGCCCGTGACGTACATGTGGTGGGCCCACACCGTCACCGACAGACCCGCGATCGCGATCGTCGCACCGATCAGACCCATGTAGCCGAAGATCGGCTTGCGGGAGAAGACCGGGATGATCTCACTGACGATGCCGAAGAACGGCAGCGCGATGATGTACACCTCTGGATGCCCGAAGAACCAGAACAAGTGTTGCCACAGCAAGGCCCCGCCGTTGGACGAGTCGAAGATGTGGGCACCGAACTTGCGGTCGGCCTCCAGCGCGAACAGGGCCGCGGCCAGCACCGGGAAGGCCAGCAGGACCAGCACACCGGTCAGCAGCACGTTCCAGGTGAAGATCGGCATGCGGAACATGGTCATGCCGGGCGCGCGCATGCAGATGATCGTGGTGATGAAGTTGACCGAGCCGAGGATGGTGCCGAAGCCGGAGAAGGCCAGACCCATGATCCACAGGTCACCCCCGATACCGGGCGAGTGCACCGCATCGGACAGCGGCGAGTAGGCGAACCAGCCGAAGTCGGCCGCGCCCTGCGGGGTCAGGAACCCGCCCACCGCGATCGTCGAGCCGAACAGGTACAGCCAGTAGGCGAACATGTTCAGCCGGGGGAACGCCACGTCCGGCGCGCCGATCTGCAGCGGCATGATCCAGTTCGCGAAGCCCGCGAACAGCGGCGTCGCGAACATCAGCAGCATGATCGTGCCGTGCATCGTGAACGCCTGGTTGAACTGCTCGTTCGACATGATCTGCAGACCAGGTCGAGCCAGCTCGGCGCGCATGAAGAGCGCCATCACGCCGCCGATCACGAAGAACGCGAACGACGTCACCAGGTACATCGTGCCGATCGTCTTGTGGTCAGTGGTCGTGAGCCACTTGATCACGACGTTGCCGGGCTGCTTGCGCCGTACCGGCAGCTCGTTCTCGTACGAGTCCTCCGCTGCCGAGGCACCCTGGGGTTCGTTGAGGATGCTCACAGGTTGTTCGTCTCCCGGTTCTTCTCGTGGCTCGTCTGAGCGATGCCCGCGGGAACGTAACCGGTCTGCCCCTTCTTCGCGAGGTCCTGGAGGTGCTGCTCGTAGCGCTCCGGGGAGACGACCTTGACGTTGAACAGCATCCGGGAGTGGTCCACGCCGCACAGCTCGGCGCACTTGCCCAGGAAGGTCCCCTCCTTGTTGGGGGTCACCTCGAAGGCGTTGGTGTGGCCCGGAATCACGTCCTGCTTCATGAGGAACGGCACCACCCAGAAGGAGTGGATGACGTCACGCGAGGTCAGGACGAAGCGGACCGTCTTGCCCTTGGGGAGCCAGAGGGTCGGGCCGGGGTTGCCGGTCTGCGGGTTCTCCGTGCCGGGGGTACCGCAGTCGTAGACACCGCCGGCGTCGGCCGGGAAGTCCTCGATGAACCGGTCCGGGATGCCGGCCAGTTCCTTGGAGGTCTTGGCGTCGCCGGTGGAGCCCGGGACGTCCTCGATGTGGTTGAAGCACCAGCTCCACTGGAAGCCGACCACGTTGACCGTGAGGTCGGGCTTCTTGTTGAGGCTCATGAGATCGGACTCGTCACGTGCGGTGAAGTAGAACAGCACCGAGACGATGACGAGCGGAACCATGGTGTACAGCGCCTCGATGGGCAGGTTGTACCTGGTCTGCGGAGGGACCTCGACCTTGGTGCGGCTGCGCCGGTGGAAGAAGACACTCCACAGGATCAGGCCCCACACCAGCACGCCGGTGGCCAGCGCGGCTGCCCATGAGCCCTGCCACAGGGAGAGGATCCGCGGAGCCTCTTCCGTGGTGGGGGTGGGCATGCCGAGGCGGGGGAAGTCCTCGTATGTGCAACCGGTGGCGGTCGCCAGGACCAGGCCCGCGGTCAGTGCCTGCAGCAGCTTCCGCCGCATCGGGCGCCGCGGCGAGCGGTCGGAGCCGTTGGGACTCACGTAGCGCCTTCCCGAGAGTCTCGCCCGCGCGGTTGGCTGCGGCCTGCCTTCTCGCTGGTCGGTCGCCGCCCTGCGTCGGGCAGGGGTTTGATGTTTATGCGGACCAAACCCTAGCCGACGCCCTCCGGGGGGTCGCGGGGAGGGTGGCATACGCGCCGGGGGTCACTCTTTAAGGGTGGAATGGGGGCGCCTACGGGACGGGGAGGTGCGGTTTCGTGGGCGGCTGACGGTGCGTCGTGGCTTGTCGCGCCGTTCCCCGCGCCCCTGGCGGGGCGCTACAGCCCCCGGCGTTCTAGCGTTGGCGTGTGGCTTACTTCGACGCAGCTTCCGCCGCTCCCCTTCATCCCGTTGCCCGGCAGGCGCTGTTGGCGTCTCTTGACGAGGGGTGGGCCGATCCTGCTCGGCTGTACCGCGAAGGGCGGCGGGCGCGGTTGCTGCTCGATGCCGCCCGGGAGGCGATGGCCGAGTGCGTGGGGTGTCGGCCGGACGAGTTGGTGTTCACTCCTTCGGGGACACGGGCGGTGCATTCAGGGGTGGCGGGAGCGCTGGCCGGGCGGCGCCGCGTCGGACGTCACCTGATCGTGTCAGCCGTCGAACACTCCTCCGTGCTGCATGCGGCCGAGGCCCACGAGGCCGACGGCGGGAGTCTCACGCAGGTGGACGTGGACCGCACCGGCGCGGTGGACCCCGCGGCGTACGCGGCCGCCCTGGGCGAGGACACGGCGCTGGCCTGTCTCCAGTCGGCCAACCACGAGGTGGGCACCGAGCAGCCGGTGTCCCGGGTGGCGGAGGCCTGCCGGGCCGCCGGTGTGCCGCTGCTGGTGGACGCGGCCCAGTCGCTGGGCTGGGGCCGGGTCGAGGGCGACTGGTCGTTGCTCACGGGCAGCGCCCACAAGTGGGGCGGACCCTCGGGGGTGGGGCTGCTCGCCGTACGCAAGGGTGTCCGGTTCGCGCCCCAAGGGCCCGGGGACGAGCGGGAGTCGGGGCGGGCGCCCGGGTTCGAGAACCTGCCGGCGATCGTGGCCGCCGCGGCGTCGCTGCGGGCGGTGCGGGCCGAGGCCTCGGCGGAGGCGGCCCGGCTGCGGGAGCTGACGGAGCGGATCCGGTCCCGGGTGCCCGGGCTGGTGCCGGACGTGGAGGTGGTCGGCGACCCCTCGCGCCGGCTGCCCGGAGTCGTCACCTTCTCCTGTCTCTATGTCGACGGGGAGACTTTGCTGCACGAGCTGGACCGCGCCGGCTTCTCCGTGTCGTCCGGATCGTCCTGCACGAGCAGCACGCTGACGCCGAGCCACGTCCTGCGGGCGATGGGGGTGCTCAGCGAGGGCAACGTCCGGGTGTCGCTGCCGGCCGGGACCCCGGACCAGGACGTCGAGCGGTTCCTGGAGGTGCTCCCGGGCGCGGTGGCCGCGGTGCGCGAGAAGCTGGGGGCGCCGACCGCGACGGAGAACGTCCGCGCGGCCGGCCCCGACCTCGTGGTGGACGCCATCGGCCGGCGCTGCCCCATTCCGGTGATCGAACTGGCCAAGGTCATCGACGACGTCCCCGTCGGCGGCATCGTCCGCGTCCTCTCCGACGACGAGGCAGCCCGCCTGGACATCCCTGCGTGGTGCGAGATGCGGGGCCAGGAGTACGTGGGCGAGGAGCAGGCGGAAAGAGGATCGGCGTACCTGGTCCGCCGGACCAGGTAGACCCCCTAAGGGGCGCGGGGAACTGCGCGAACGACCCCCACGCACCCGCACACGACGCCGCACATCAAGGGGCACCCCCGTAGTCGCACCCTCCGCTTCAGCCCAGGTGCGCCTGAACCTCCCCCGCGGCCTCGTCCCCGTACGCCTTCGTGAACCGCTCCATGAAGTGCCCGCGCCGCAACTGGTACTCCTGCGTCCCCACCGTCTCGATGACGAGCGTCGCCAGCATGCAGCCGACCTGCGCCGCCCGCTCCAGCGGCACGCCCCACGCCAGTCCCGACAGGAACCCCGCGCGGAAGGCGTCGCCGACGCCCGTGGGGTCGGCCTTGCGCTCCTCGTCGGGGACGCCGACCTCGATGGTCTCCCCGCCGGCCCGCTCGATGCGCACGCCCCGCGCACCGAGGGTGGTGACGCGGTGGCCGACCCGGTCGAGGATCTCGGCGTCGCTCCAGCCGGTCTTGGTCTCGATGAGCCCCTTCTCGTACTCGTTGGAGAAGAGGTAGGTCGCCCCGTCCAGCAGTATCCGGATCTCGTCGCCGTTCATCCGGGCGATCTGCTGCGAGAAGTCGGCGGCGAAGGGGATGGACCGGGTGCGGCACTCCTCGGTGTGCCGGAGCATCGCCTCCGGGTCGTCGGCGCCGATGGAGACCAGGTCGAGGCCGCCCACCCGGTCGGCGACGGTCTTGAGCTCGATGAGGCGGGCCTCGCTCATCGCGCCCGTGTAGAAGGAGCCGATCTGGTTGTGGTCGGCGTCGGTGGTGCAGACGAAGCGGGCGGTGTGCAGGGTCTCGGAGATGCGGACCGAGCCGGTGTCGACGCCGTGCCGGTCGAGCCAGTCCCGGTACTCGTCGAAGTCCGAGCCGGCCGCGCCGACCAGGACCGGACGGGTGCCGAGCTGTCCCATGCCGAAGGCGATGTTCGCGGCTACGCCGCCCCGGCGTACGTCCAGCTGGTCGACCAGGAAGGAGAGCGAGACCGTGTGCAGCTGGTCCGCGACGAGCTGGTCCGAGAAGCGGCCGGGGAAGGTCATGAGGTGGTCGGTGGCGATGGAGCCGGTGACTGCGATGCGCACGGCGTGGACTCTCTCCTGAGGGGAGGCGGGTTGACGGTTCACGCTACCCGGCGGCGCCGCCAGGCTGAAGCAGGCGAAACTACCCGTTAGTACAACTTTCTTCGCGGCGCGGGACGTGTCTACGGTTCTGTTATGACGAACCTGAGGACCGTCGACCCCGCTCCGGCCGACCTGGACGGCGACCTGGCGTCGCTGCGCGGTGACTGCGCCCGGATGACTCCGCGCTGGTCGGCGCCCGCCGGCGTCTCCGCCGCCCGGCCCGTGCCGCTCGCCCTCATCCACGGCGTCCGGGTGCCGCCGGCCTCGGCCCGGCTGCTGGACGCGATGTCCGACTACGGCGACTGAGCGCCGCCGGGCGGCCGCACGGCCGTTCGGGCGACGCGCGCCGCCACCGGGAACCGGATCCCGCCCCACCGCGTCCCATCGCTGTCCCCAGTAACAGCCGAAGGAGCGATGCGGTGAACACCGAGCGACCCGACAACGACGACGCCGCCGACGAGGCCGGCGGCGGGCGTCCCGCGCGGCGGCGCCCCCGGGCGGCCGCGGTCGCGTCGGTCGCCGCCGCCGTGCTGCTGCTGGGTGGCGGCGGCGCCTACCTGGCCACGTCCGCCACCGGGGACGACACGGACGGCGGTACGGCGTCCGGCGCCTCGGGCGACGACACTCCCCCGCCGCTCCCGCTCGACGACCAGGGGGCGTCGTCCCCGGACAGCGGCTCGAACGGCATCGCACCGGGCGAGCCCAACCCGTACGGCCTCACCTACCGCGCCGACGGGCCGCTCCCGGAGGGCCCCGGCTCGGCACCCGTGTACCGGGCGAAGGGCGACGTCACCGAGGCCGAGGTGGCCCGGCTGGCCGAGGCGCTGGGGATCGAGGGCGCGCCCCGCACCCAGGGCGGGGCGTGGCAGGCCGGCAACGCGAAGGACGGTTCCGGGCCGCTGCTCACGGTGAGCCTTCGGGCGCCGGGCACCTGGACCTTCCACCGCTACGCACCCGGCACCGACAACTGCAAGAAGGGGCCCGTCTGCAAGGCTCCCTCCGCCGACGGGAACCCGGTGGGCGAGGCGGCCGCGAAGAAGGCGGCGGCACCGGTGCTGAAGGCGCTGGGCCAGGACGACGCCAAGCTCGACGCGAGCCAGGTCATGGGCGCCGGACGGGCCGTGAACGCGGAACCCGAGGTGGGCGGGCTGCCCTCGTACGGCTGGACGACGGGGATCGTCGTCGGGGCGCAGGGCGAGGTGGTCGGCGGCAGCGGCCGGTTGAAGGCGCCGGTCAAGGGGGACACGTACCCCGTCCTGAACGCGGAGAAGACGCTGGCGCTGCTGAACGCGCCGGGTGCCGGTCCCGGCGCGGGCGCGGGTGGCGTCGGGGGCATCGGCGGCTGCGCGAGTCCCGTACCGCATCAGGACGGGGCGGACACGCCCTGCGGGCCGCCGACCGGTGCCCCGGAGCGGCCCGGGACGGGGAAGCGGCAGACCGCCACGGTCGAGGACGCGGTGTTCGGGCTGGCCGCGCATCCGGTACGGGGGCAGCAGACGCTGGTGCCGTCCTGGCTGTTCGAGGTGCGGGCGCCGGGGGCGCGGGACGCGGTGACGGTCACCTATCCGGCGGTCGAGCCGCGGTTCCTGACCGCGGCGGCCCCCGCCACGCCGCCCGCCTCCCCGTCGCCCTCGGACGAGCCGACCGGCAAGCCCGGGGAGCCGCGGGACGTCCGCGTGAGCGGCTACACGGCCGCCGACGGCGAGCTGACCGTGCACTTCACGGGCGGGGTGTGCTCCGACTACGACGCGAAGGCGGAGGAGAGCGGCGGGAAGGTGACCGTCACGGTGACCGAGACCCCGCATCCGGACCAGGTCTGCATCCTGATCGCCAAGGAGTACGAGCGGACGGTGCCGCTCGACGAGCCGCTCGGCGACCGGACGGTCGTGGGCTCGGACGGCAAGGACGTCCCGGTGCACAAGCCGGGCGCGCGGCTGCCGGCTCCGTCCGGGGCCGGGTGACACCGCGCCCGGGGGTGACAGAAGGGGGGGGGGGCGGGGGGGGGCCCCCCCCCCCCCCCCCCCCCCCGCCCCCCCGGGGGGGGGGGGCCCGGCCGCGCCCCCCCCCCCCCCCCCCCCCCCCCCGCGGGGGGGGCCCCCGCCCCCC
>NZ_JBIRFY010000014.1:0-233285 GCF_044327745.1 Streptomyces sp. NPDC018026 | reverse complement strand
TGGGCGCCGCGGCACCAGCGGTACGGCACGGTCAACGCCGACGGGTTCGGCGTCGGCTGGTACGCCGAGGGCGACCCGGTGCCCGCCCGGTACCGTCGGGCCGGCCCGATCTGGGCGGACCAGTCCTTCGCCGACCTCGCCCGGGTGGTGCGGACCGGCGCGCTGCTCGCGGCGGTCCGGGACGCGACGCTGGCCGGCGCCGACGCGGAGGCTGCCGCGGCCCCGTTCGCCGCGGGGGCCTGGCTGTTCAGCCACAACGGCGCCGTGGCGGGCTGGCCCGCTTCGCTGGCTCCGGTGGCCGCGACGCTGCCGCCCGGTGAGCTGCTGTCGCTGGAGGCGCGCAACGACTCGGCGCTCGTGTGGGCGCTGGTCCTGGCCCGGCTGCGGGCCGGGGACGACGAGGGCCGGGCGCTGGCCGAGACGGTGCTGGAGGTCGCCGCGGCGGCCCCGGCCTCCCGGCTCAACCTGCTCCTCACCAACGGCTCCACCGTCACCGCCACCACCTGGGGCGACACCCTGTGGTACCTGTCCCGCCCGGGTGGCGGCACGGTCGTCGCCTCCGAGCCGTACGACGACGACCCGCACTGGCAGGAGGTCCCCGACCGCACTCTGCTCACGGCGAGCCGCACGGACGTGCGGCTCACCCCGCTCAAGGACCCGGGCGAAACTTGCGCCCCGGTCGTCAGCCTCTCCGTCTAGCTGGTGCATCGCCGCTCCTCGGTCAGCGCACCGGACGGCAGGACCATCAGGTCCTCGTGTCGTGCGCGATCAGGAGTCCGCAGGATAGAGCGGCTACTGGCCGAGGGCTGCGCAGAGCGGGTCGCCCACCTGCTTGCCGGTCGGGGTGAGCGTCAGACAGGACGCTCTGCGCTCGGTGCGTCCTGTCCGGCTCGGCCGTGGTTCGCCGCTCCCGAGCGCAGCCCGTCGCACAGGATCGCGACGATCTTCAGAGCGTCGTCCTGCCAGCCTTTGGTCCGCATTCCGCAGATGCCACCGAGCGCCCGCAGAACGACGCGTCCTTCGATGCCCTCGCGGACAAGACCGGCCTCGATACCCGCGTCAAGAAGTTCGTCCAGGGCGCGGGACATCTTGTCGCGTGCTTCGCTGAAGACAGGCGAGTCGGTCGCCATGATGCTGTCCAGTGCCCTGCTCATCCCTCGGCTGACGGCGGCGTGGTCCACGAGCCGGAGCAGGAAGATTCGCAGTGCTTCATCGGGGGAGTGCGCGTCGAGCAGGTGCGCGGGGGTCGCGCAGAGCTCGGCTACCTCCTGGCGGTACACCTCCGCGACGAGCGCTTCGCGGGTCTCGAAGTGTCGGTAGAGGGTGCCTACGGCCACGCCTGCGCGGCGGGCGATCTCATCGACATGGGCGTCTTCGTCGTCGAGGAACGCCTCCCGTGCCGCGCACAGAAGCGCATCGCGGTTGCGGCGGGCGTCGGAGCGCAGCGGGCGGGGCGGCGACAACGTTCCTCCATAAGGTGAGTCCGACTCCGTTTCATGTACGGTTTCCGGAGTCGGACTCACTTTACTGGAGGGGCACACCCATGACGATCGACCGTGATGAGTTCACCGGCCTGCGCGTGCTGGTGACCGGTGGCAGCCGAGGACTGGGTGAAGCCACGGCCCGTCGCTTCGCCGCGGCCGGCGCCACCGTGCTGACGGCCTCACGCACCCCGCCTCCGGACGACATGCCCGTCACTTTCATTCCTGCCGACCTGAGGTCGGAGGAGGGGGCGGCGGAACTCGCCCGCCGGGTTGTGGACGAGTGCGGCGGCGTCGATGTCCTGGTCGACAATGCCGGATGGCAGACCCCGTCGGTGCCGACCCTGGAACGGACGGACGCGTCCTGGCTCGCCGACCTGGAGATGAATCTGCTCGGCGCGGTGCGGCTCGACCGGGCCCTGGTTCCCGGGATGGTCGAGCGCCGGTCCGGCGTCGTGGTGCACGTCTCCTCGATCGCCAGCCGTATCCCCCAGCTCGAGAATGCGTCGTACGCTGCCTCGAAGGCGGCGCTCAACGCCTACAGCCGCGAGCTGGCCATGTCCGTGGGGGAGTACGGCGTACGCGTGGTGTGTGTCCTGCCGGGCTTTGTCGTCACCGAGCGCTCCATCGCGTACCAGCAGGAGATGGCCGACAGTCAGGGCATCAGCCTCGACGCCGCTCAGAAGCAGATCGTGGCTGCCCTGAATGTTCCGATGGGGCGCCCGGGAGATCCCGAGGACGTCGCCGAGATGATCGCGTTCCTCGCCTCCGGACGGGCCAAGTGGATCACCGGTGCCCAGTTCCGGGTCGACGGCGGGATCATCTCGGCCCTGTGAGCCATTCCGCTCACACGAGTGGACCGACAGCCTGCCCGTGATCGCCGTTCAGCCGTCGGTGACTGGGCCCGACCGGTGAAGACGGCCTTGCTCCCGCGGCGCGGGACCGTTTGGCCCCTGCCGAGCCGAGGTGTCGCGACGGCTACGGGAAAGGAAGACCTCGGCTGCATCAGGACCGGCTCAGGTGTAGGTGGGAAGGTTCTGGTCTGCCCAGATGGCGAGGGCACGGGCGCACGTGGCGACACTCTCTCGCCAGGACTTCGCGGCGCCCTCGTCGGCGTCGTCGCTCACGTGCTTGACGAGGCGAATCCCAACATCGGCTCGGAGCGCTGCCGTTGCCAGGGCGTAGCCTTCCATGTCGACCAAAGGAGCGCGCTCCGCCAGTCGGGCGCGAGCGGCTTCACTGTCGACGAAGGAGTCCCCGGTGGCCAGGGTGGGGCCGTCCGGGTCACCTATGGTCAGGGGCGCCCCGTAGGTGTCGCCGGTCAAGGTGCGCAGTGTGTCGCTGTCCAGGTCATGCTGTACGACCGTGCCGATGACGTGGGTGCCGTTCCATCCGGAACGCAGGGCTCCCGCGGTGCCGAGGTTGACGACCTCCGACGGCAGCGGTCCACGGGCGAGCGCCGCAGCGAGCGCAGTCGCGGCGTTGACCTTTCCCATGCCGGTCAGCAGGACAGGCAGGGACATATCGAGGTACTGCGCCTCTTCTTCGACCGCCAGGACGAGCAGGGGACGGTCGTTGGATATCTTTCCTATGAGTTGCACGGGATCAGACTATGACCTGGTCCCAAGGCCTCGGCGTGGGGACGTGCGGGCCGACATGAGGAGCGGAGCCATGAAGACGATCGGGCTGATCGGCGGGATGAGCTGGGAGTCGACAGCGGAGTACTACCGGTTGCTGAACGAGTTCACACGTGATCGTCTCGGTGGTCTCCATTCGGCACGGTGCGTGATTTATTCGGTGGACTTCGCGGAGATCGAACAGTTGCAGGTTCAGGGACGATGGACGGAAGCTGGGGAGGTCCTGGCCGGTGCCGCCCAGTCCCTGGAGGCAGCGGGTGCCGACCTGGTGCTCATCTGCACCAACACCATGCACAAGGTCGCCGATGTCGTCGCGGCCGCGGTGTCCGTCCCGTTGCTGCACCTCGCCGACGCCACCGCCAAGGCCGTGCGCGCGTCGGGTCTGCGCCGGGTTGGTCTGCTGGGCACAGCATTTACGATGGAGCAGGACTTCTACCGGGGCCGACTCGAAGTGGCCGGTCTCGACGTCCGTGTCCCAAATGCCGAAGGACGCGGCCTTGTACACCGAGTGATCTACGAGGAGCTCTGCGTCGGGATCGTGCGGGACGACTCGCGCGTCGCGTATCAGAAGGTCATCGACGAACTGGTCGCTGAGGGCGCGGAAGGCGTCATTCTCGGCTGTACCGAGATTGAGCTCCTGATCCGCCCCGAGGACAGCCCCGTCCCGATCTTCCCCACGGCACGGTTGCACGCCGAGGCCGCCGTGGCCCAGGCCCTGCGGGGAGTTTGACCCACCTGCCGCGTGCGCGCCGATGCCGGCCGCTGATTGCCCGAGGCCGACCTCGGCCTCGCGAGGAGCGACTGGGGCTCATTGCTGAGAAGTGCCCAGCGAGCGTAATTCCGCTCTCGCGGCGGAAATCTGTCGGAGTCGCAGGAACGAGCCTTATCGAGCGGTTGGCGGCCACGGAGTTCACCGAGTCGCGATTCACCGCCGGATGCCGGTCGTACCCATCTGCATCGAGCGGTCGGCGCGATCGTCCGAACTTCGGGACACCGACGCGGAGTTCATCCGGGTGTGGCGGCGGCTCGTCATCGCGCAGTGAACGGCGTCAACAACCACCCTGCCGCACGCGTCGCGACACTCGCCGTCACCGCCATTGAGGGTGCCTTTGCCGTCAGCCGCGCCGAGCAGACCCGTGACACCCTCCTCGCCGTTCGCGACGAACCGCGGCTGCTCCTCGCTCAAGCTCTCCAGTGACACTTCGCTGTATTCGGTCGCGAGGACGGCAAGTCGTCGCTGGTGGTGGGTACGCCGACCTGCGGCCTGGTGATTTCTGCGTTAGTCATGCCAGTGCCGCGGCCTGCGGGGAGATGTGTCCGGTGGGTTCAGCCGGGTGCTGAGGAGGTGGCGTATCCAGGGAAGGGCCAGGTCGATGGGGTCGGGTGTCGGCGTGCGGGCGCGCCGGTGGCCAGGGCGGCCAGGACCACAAGGGTGAGCATGGCGAGTGTGGTGTGCCGGTGCCAGGCGGTCCAGTGCTGGACTCGGTAGTGGTCGAGTGCGACCTGGCGTTCCGCAGTCTGGAAGCACCGCCTTCCCGGTGACGTGGTTCGCCAGGGACTCGTGCGCGAGCGCCGCGTCGGCGGAGCGCAGCAGTGCGTCCCTCGGTTCGGTGAGGAACAGCGCGAACCGCAGCACCAGGTTGGACCACAGGCGGAAGACCGGCAGAGCCGGGTCGTCGGGCCGTATCGTGCAGGTCACGATGGTTGGTCCCGGGCCGGCAACGGCCAGATCCAGTGCGAGGTTGTCGGTCAGCGCGACCTCGGTGATCCGCTCGACAGACCCGGCTCTGCCGAGGATCCGCGCCGGTGGCCCGCAGGCAGTGATGCCGTCGATGCGGCGCCGATCATCCGCGCTCTTTACTCGGCGGCCCTCGTGGCCAGTTCGTAGCAACGGATCCGTGCGTCGGCGTCGTACACGGAGGCGTAGAGCATCAGCTCGTCGGCGCCGGTCTGCTCCACGATCTCAATGAATCGGCGTCGCACCGTCTCCACCGAACCGCGCGCTTGAGCCGCGCCGGTGACTTCCACCCTGTCGCGCATCTCCGTCGGGATTTCGTGCAGGGCCGCTTCGTCCGGGGAGAGCAGCGCCGAGGAGGTTGGCCTGGCTCGCGCGAGATCAGTCGGGCGGGCCAGGCGCGCGGCCTCCTCGTCCGTGTCCGCAACGATCGTTTCGACTGCGGCCATCACGTAGGGGCGGTCCGCCCACCGCGACGGCGTGAACCGCTCCCGGTAGCGCTCTGTCGTAGCGACGCTCTGGTCCGGTCGGATGTGGTGCGCCAGCGCGATCGGTAGACCCAGCCGGCCCGCCAGCTCCGCGCTGGCCAGGCTGGACGCCAGCAGCCAGGGGCGGGTGCCTCCCGCGTCCGGTTGCCAGCCGGCTATCAGCTGCACGCCGCCTTCACCGGAGAGGTACCGCACGATCGCGGCCACGTCGTCGTCGTATTCGGCGTCCGAGGTCGGTTCGCCACCCCGACGCAGCGCTCGTACGATCGACTGGTCGAACGTACCTGGTCCGCGGCCGATACCCATGTCGATGCGGTCCGGATGCAGCGTCGCCAGGGTGGCGAACTGCTCCGCGATCGCCAGTGGTGAGTGATTGGGCGCCAGGACGCCGCCGGCACCGAGCCGGATGCGGCTGGTCAGAGTCGCGAAGTGTGCCATCAGCACCGCTGGTACCACGCTCGCGGACATTTCCGTTCCGTGATGCTCGGCGAACCAGACTCGCTGGTAGCCGAGTTCGTCCAGACGAAGCACGGTGCGGCTGGTCGCGTCGAGCGCCTCGGCGGCGGTGCCGCTCGAATCCGCGAGGACAAGATCCAGCGCGGACAGGGGAATAGTCATGATCGAAGTCTAGGGCGCGCCGCGACGGAGGCGCGCAGTCAGTGGGCAGGGCCGACCGTGTACCTGGTGGTGGAGGGGCTTGGCTCTCCCAGCAGAGTGCGATGCCAAAGGGACGTCGGCTCCCTGCATTGTGGTCAGCTCGGCCGGTTCAGCGACGTGATGCTGGTGCTCCGGCCGGGGCGAGGAGGTCCCTTCGGCATCGTCGACTCGCCGAGCGCTGAGCTGGGAGCATGCCGACGGTGTTGCCACAAGTATGGAGACAGCCGCCGCACTCGAACGGTTGAGGGGTGGCACCCACCGCATGAGTGTTCTGGCCCGGGGGGCGGCCAGTGGCGCGACTGCTGTCGGCTCCTCAAGGCCCCACAATCGTGAGTTCCTTGCCGGGCTGGGACAGAGCGGTAAGCACCACGTGATCGTCGACTGCCATGGTCTCCCGCATGTCGTCTCGAGACCAGTGGTGAGGCATGACGGCACCCGGCTCATCCTGCTGGCCCGGTCACCGGTAGCCCGGACAGGGCCCGCAGGATTTCGACGGAGCTGCGCTCCTGGCGCGCAGCTCCTCCGCACTCGGCTGCCGGGTCAGCTGGCGGTCCAGTCGCGGAGTTGGCGTGCGATTCGGGCGACGCCGAGGGTTTCTGCTGCCGCGTCGCGTACCAGCGCGACGGCGGCCTTGGGCGGGTAGTCCAGACTGTGTGAGTTGAGAGCCAGGTAGGCCTCGCTCGCGTGCCAGGCGAAGGCCTCGTTCGAGTGTTCCAAGCTGGGCAGTCTCGCCAGGGTGTGCAGCAGTGCGGCGGCCTTGAGGTGCAGCGACCCGTAGATGTCCCGCTCCAGCGCCCGAGCGTTGACCCGGGCGACGGCCGCGTACAGGGGTCCGTAGTCGTCGACCTGGGGATCGGCGTCGAGCAATTCCGCGGCGTGCAGCAGGAACGTGACATCGAGAGGGTGGAGGGATTCCTGCTCGCTCACGCTGCGTGGCTCCGCTCCTGCTGCTCAAGCTCTCGCAACGTCTCCTGCTCGGTCGCCCGCTGTTCCGCGCTGATGTCGATGCTGCTGGGTTCGGCCGCAAAAGCGGCTCCGCTGCGGTCTTTGGAGGCTTTGAAGGCTTCCAGGAACCGTTGCTCCACTGCGGTGGCCCGGTCATAAGCGGCCGAGAGGATGTACTCCTGCATGCTGACGCCCTCTTGAGCGGCGGCGGTCGCGATGGCCGTCCGCTGAGCAGGGTCGGGGAAACGCAGATTCATCGCTTTGGGATCGGCCATGGTGTCAATGGTACCAGTAGTACCGCCACTCGTCGCGCGGAGTGGTGTCGGGCCGAACGAGTAGGGTCCGAGACGGCTGCACCACATGGCGCGTTTGGAAGCCGTATCTCTATCGTTCACGAGGACGGTTCTGATCGAGTACTGTCCTTGGCTGGGTGATCTCGGCCGGGTAGGGATGCATGAGTACGCCGGGCCCCTTGACAGCTCGGGTTTGCGACCTCTCGCGCCGATGTCACCGATCGCCAGCCATCGAGGCGTTCATCTACGCTCTCACAGGCATACTCAGGAGCCGCCACCTCGCCCGCCCGGCTTCCTGTCCGCTCGGACCGCACTCGCCAACTCGACGACCGGCCGATGGACCGGCATAGGCACCGGCTCCGGTGCCTCCCACACGGCCGTATCATCTGGGGGCGGCCAGGATCCTCGGCCACGGCGGGGCAACGGCGCGGCTGAGGTGTTTCAGCTCGCTGCTCCCGGTGCGGGCCTCAGTTCGGACGACCCTACGAAGCAAGGCCGGTTCACCGCTTCTTGTCCGCGCAGAGGGAGAAGACCCCCCTGGTTGCGAGTGCCGCAACGTCCTGCGCGTATCCCCCCCGGTCGCGCGGCCATGCGGAGGTCGGCTGCAACAGCAGCAGCGACACGGCGCCATGCAGGCAGGCGCAGACGGCGCGAGTCAGGGCCGTCACAGCGGCGTCCTCCGCACCGTCGCCCGCGCACCGTCGCACCGCGTGCCGCATGCTGCGGAAGCAGGCGTTCGCCACCTGCGCCGTGGCCTCCGTCGCAGGTCCGGAGGCGACAAGGCGGTAGCGGAGCGGGTGGTCAAGGCCGAATCTGATGTACGCGGCACAGCGGTTGTTCAGATCGGTGAAAGGATCCGCCGCGGCCGGGCCGGTGTCTGCCATGTACTCATCGAGCCGATCCCAGACCCTGAGGGAAACGGTGCGCAGCAGGGCCGGGCGATCGGCGAAGTGGAGATATACGGCAGGGTTGCTGACACCCACCCGTTGAGCCACGGCACGGATGGTGACAGCGTCTTCTCCCGACGCGTCGAGCAGGGCCTCCGCTGCTTCCAGGATTTCCCCGTACAGCCTCCCTCCCTCTCCGCGTCGAGCCCGGATACGGCGCCGGGGGCGAGGGGGATCGCTATCGCCCGGTCCGGTCATCAGCGCCTCTTGAGAGCGACGAGTTGAGTGACGCGAGTGCACAGATGCTCTTGATCGTCGCGGATGTCTATCTCTACCGCCACAGTCGACCTCCCGACATGCAGGGGGCGTGACGTCGCAAAGGCAGCGGCTCCCTGCAGGGGACGGAAAAAGTAGGTGCCGGACTCCATGGTCGCCGGCACTGGGGCCGGTCCCTGTCCGCCGTTGAGCGCCGCGCAGACGGCGCCGGCCACGTCGGCCAGTCCCATCAGGGCTCCTCCGTGCATTGCTCCACCACCAGTCGACAAGGCGGTAGCGCAGTCGAGGCGCGCCTCGACCAGGTCGGCTTCGAGGCGTCCGAAGCGGACGCCCAAGGTCTCGGCGTACGGAGCCAGGGTATAGATGTCGGCTGCGGTGATCGGCATGGGGCCTCCTTGACTTGACTGCGTTAAGTTAACGCTATCAAGTCATATGCTGTCACCATCTTGGGCCTTGCAAGGACTGAGATGTCGAGCACGTGGCGTGCTTCTCAGGCTCAGGCGCCCCGCTGGTCGACGGCCATACGGTCGATCGGCAGCACGGTGCCGTTCAAAGATCACGTACGCCTTGTCACGGACGGGTCGTCATGGCCTGTTCCGGCGTGGGCACGAGGCGGCCATGAGGTCGACGACCTCGCGTATGTACCGGTTGACCGCCGCGATCCCAATCAATCGACGGACGGGTGGACAAGTACGCGAAGCTTTAAAAGTTGCCTGCTTCGAGAAGGCTCACCCCGCCGAGTGCACTCCATGGCTCCACAGGTGCGGAGTGCCAGGAGGACCGCGCGCGGGGAGGGGCCGACGCGTGACGGGGCCAAGGAAGAGGGTGGCAGGTGAAGTGGCCGCGTCCGTAGAGTGGCGGGATGGGACTCTTCAAGCGGAGCAAGGCTGCGTCCGGCCTGCTGCTGGTGTCCGGCAGGGGCATCCAGCAAGTAGAGACCGCCTCGTACGGGATGGATCTCGTGCAGGAGGTCGCTCGTCTTCTCGGTTCGGAGCACATACGCTCCACCAAGCTCGGTGAGGAGCTCACCCTCTGGTACGCCGAGGACGGCCCGGGTCGGGCACGCTCCGGCCCGCCCAACCCCGTGGCCAGCCGGCTCCTGGCCGATCACGGCGCGGCGCCCGTAACCGGTCCCGCGGTCGTCGCCGGTCCGCTGCTGTACGGCAGCCCGTACCCGCTGGGTGCCGAGGAGATCACGCAGGTCTCGGGGCGCCTGCAGGGATAGCCGCGGCTCAGCCGGCCATGACCGCGACGATGCGGGGCAGGAGTACGGCGTTGGCGCTGCCGAGGGACACCCTCACCGGCTGGTGCCTGCCCCGCTCGTGGATCCACACCAGGCCGTCCGCGACCTTGACGTCCGTGAGCGAACCCCAATCGGCCTCCATGACCCCGCGCAGCGTGAGCCCGCCGCGGTGCACGCGCATCTCGCCGATGGTGAACGACCCGCCGCGCCGGATCAGGTCGAGACGCTGCGCGAGCAGCCGGGGCTCGAGGACGCGCTGCGCGAACTCGACCAGGGCCAGCCACGCTTCGGAGGCCTCGGCCAGAAGAAGCACCACGGGATGAACGGGACTGCGCGGCTGGCGCCGACGTCACAACCGCGATCACGTCAAGATCTGCAGCCTCGTCGAACGTGCCATGGCCACCCTCACCTGCTGGCGCCTCCTGCGGAAGCTCGTTGCAGCACCACCCGGATTACGGCCGTCGTCCGAGCAGTCATCGCCCTCGAACTCGCAACCTGACAAGATGGAAACGGCTCAGTGGCTGGACGGCGCGCAGTGAGAGTGATTCAGGCCGCGGCGAGCCTGGGTGGCAGGGGCCGGATCCCGCATTGAACTACACACCTTGTTCATACGTTTGTGGGTGTAAGGAAGACTCTTCGACTGCGAATCAAGGAGTACCTAGATGCCTTCACCCACCTCCGGTGGTAGCGGCGACGCATACGGCGCCCCCCGTTCAAGCCCGTCTCGGAGCTTCCCAGGACCGAGCCACGCCTACGAGCGGTACACACAAAACGTTCCTGTACCCAGCGCGGAGTCGTCGCAACCGCCGACCTATACGCCGCCCCCTTCCTACCGGTCTTCGAGTCAATACGCCCGCGATCGGGATCAGGCCGCTGTTTCGCAGCAGCCCCAGCGCAGTCAGACCGAACGCGGCGTTGAGCCGCCCCGGTACCCGTACCCGGATAGTCACCAGAGCCTGGGCACTGCCCCTAGGCCCGATCGGCCGACCATTCAGACGACGCACGGTTGGCTTGGTAGGGGATATACCGCCAGCCCCCAGGCTATGAGTCCTGTCGGTCAAGACCCCAACGTACTTGCCGACTACGTCAG
This sequence comes from Streptomyces sp. NPDC018026, assembly GCF_044327745.1. Taxonomy (NCBI): domain Bacteria; kingdom Bacillati; phylum Actinomycetota; class Actinomycetes; order Kitasatosporales; family Streptomycetaceae; genus Streptomyces; species Streptomyces sp. NPDC018026. The sequence continues at coordinate 222,553 of NZ_JBIRFY010000014.1, read as the reverse complement.
CCAGACCCTGCCCCCTCGTTCTTCCCACCGTTCGTCATCAAGTTCCTATTACTCTGCTCAAAGCTCTCAAGGCGGCAGCTACCACTCGGCAGCCACCCACCACAGCTCCAGTTCTCAGAAGAGTAACGGCAGGCGGAGGTAGGCTACTTTGGGTCGATCGCGTCAACAACCCGGCCCGTAGAAGTTAAAGCATCTTGAAACGGGATGCTCCCGGCAGAGTCGAGTGAGGCACCCCGACTACCGGCAGACGCGAAGCCCCTGGTGGGACGGTTCTCACCGCAAGATCGTCCTCTGAACACCAGAGGCTTCGCGTCAGGGTGATTGCAAAGTTCGTTGATCGTGCGTTGGCACAGGTCAATTGAGTCCGAGGATGGTCAGTGGCCGCTCGTAGGGGCGGAGGGCTGTCGTGCGGAGTCGACGCGGGCTCGGGCAAGGAAGTGCTGCAGTCGATACGGACCGGAGTGCCCCAGGGCCTCGGCGAGTGTCCAGCAGATGCGGGTGTCCAGCTCCATCAGCATCGCCTCGCACATCTCCCGTGCCAGCAGGCGGGGTTCACGCCGAGCGACGCAGCCCGCCACCGCAGTCATCGCCGCCCCTACGACGTCTGTCCACTCACGCTCGGCTGTCGTGGCCTCCGCGGCCACCTGGTCCTTGAACGTCGTCACAAACGTTCATGATCACGGTGGGCCGCTCCTCTGCCCGCCCGATCCTGGTGGACCGGGTCGACGTCTTCGTGTACATACTCAGTGGCTACGACGGCACGGAGATGCCCATCTTCACATGTGAGTCGCATGCGCAACGAGATGCGAACTAATACACGGTAAGCAGTGAGATGTCGAGCTTCGATCACCGATCACGGCTCGCGTAGTGGGGAGCTCGTCTCGTGCGGCACTCGTCTGCGTGCCGGCAACAGAAGTGCGCTGTGGGCGCGGGTGCGAAGCACCGGATAGTGTTCGTCGACCACTTCTGGCCATGCTCGTGCACCGCCAGCACACCACCACTCACGACGGCTCTCCTGCCGCCTCGGTTTCTACCGCTCCACCATCACCCGGGCTGTCGGAGGGATGCAGCCCTCGCTCGCCGAGCGAGGGTGCTCCGTAAGCCATGATGTGCGGCTGCGGATCTTGGCCGAGGGCATCGACTACCTGGGTGTCGACGGGAAGCCCGCGGTCACTGCGGGCACAGAGAATGCTCCGCAGCCCCGACTGGTACGAGGGGATGTTCGTGCGCCAGAGCAAGGCACACTCCTCACAACGAATCCGGGTCGTGCGCGGCATGGCCCCCTCGAAGAGGCGAGTCCTTGGCTCGCCACTTCGGTAGCCGCGAGCACTTGAGCGACACCATTCTGGCAGTGGTCAGATTGCTGTCCCATCAGGGACCGTGAACCGGAACCCGCCGCCGCAGACATGACTTCGGGAAGCACTGCAACTCGCGTGCACGAGCTCGACAGTAGTCCTCCAGTCAGGCATCGTTGCGGAGTTGTACTCGGAGGCAGAGGCAGCTGCGGACCCCGTCTCGACCGGCGGAGAGCTGCCGGACGGCGGCCGGTTCGGTCAAACGGGATCGTGTACTGCCCCGTCGGCGTGAGCGCGGTCCCCGCCCCACCTGCCACGGGAAGCGCTTGGCAAGACACAGTCCGTGCGGCACGCGCCTCGTCGGGGCGGCGTTACTCTCGTGATGCGGCGCCTGCCCCAGGCCCACGGCGCCGCCCCGCTCTCCAAGGCTCCCGAGACCGAGTACCTCATCAATGCCGCGGCACGCGATGCCCCGATTCAGGACACTTCTACCTCGTAGAAGGAAAGGTGCCCCTTGATCTCGGTCACCTCCGGCTTGGGGTCGAGGTACGCCCAGGCCAGGTCCGGCGCGTCCGGCAGCGACCAGTACGAAGCGTCTCCCTTGAAGGGACAGCGCGTGTGCGTGTCGGACGCGGTCAGCAGATCGAGGCGCACGTCCTGGGCCGGAATGTAGTACGTGTCGGGGCAGCCCTTCTCGTGTACTACCAGTGCCGTGTCGCTCTCCGCCAGCACCTGCCCGTTCCTCACCGCGCGAACATGCCGATCGCTCGGCTCCACGGTGATACGGCGCCCCGTGCGCGTGGGGAGTTGCTCGGTCACAGTCATCCTCCTTGATAGTCGACTACTCTGAGACAGCAAGGTGAGAGGCCGAGTTCTTCCCGCCGGTGCGAAATTTCACGGTGGCCTTCCCGGCGACATCACGCGGCGAGGCTCGGCCGTCGTACGCTCAGCCCACCCGCACCGGCCGCCCCGGTCACCAGCAGGCCGTAGTTCTCAGTGGTGATGTAGGTCGACAACTGGGCATGCCGGGCACCGACGTTGAGGTCCCGCCAGAAGCGTTGCAGCGGGTTGTCGAGGGCGAACGCACTGGAGCCGTGCAGATCGAGCAGCAGGTCGACGGCGCGCACGAACTGCTGCACGATGGAGACCACCTCCATCCGCAGGCTCGATCGCTGCACGACGGTGACGTCGTCGCCGGGCAGCAGCGCGTCGATGCGGCCCGCCAGGCTGATCAGCCGGTCGTAACCACTGGTCACCATGTGCTCGGCCTCGGCGAACACGTGTCGGGCCGATGCTGATTCGGCGAGACTGTCGTACCGCGTCATGGGCGGCTTGCGCGTTTTCACAACGGCTTTCACCACATCCAGCGCACCGAGCGCCGCTCCGGCCAGAGTCGCCGTGACCGAGACTGTCTGGGAGACGATCTCCAGTGGCCTGCCCTGGCTGAGATCGGGCGCGCCGTCGGAGCCGAGGGGGAACTCGAAGTGGCGCTCCGCAGGAACGAAAACGCCGTCGGCGACAACAGTATGACTGCCCGTGCCCTGCAACCCGGCCACTCGCCAGGTCCGCTCAACGGTCATCTCGGACATCGGCGCCAGCGCACCCCCCACATGAGGCACACCGTCGTCTCCCACGAACACCACCGCCAGGAACGCCCAGTGGGCATCCTCGGCTCCCGAAGCGTAGGCCCATCGCCCGGTGACCTCGACTCCGCCGGGCACCGCGACAGCCTGGCCGGGTGTCGAGCCGCCACACCACCGCACATCGGGATGGGAGTAGACCTCGGCGAGGACCTTCTCGGGGAACCCCCCGGAGAAGTGGGCCTTCGTTCCCGTCGAGATCGACACCAACCACGCCGAGGAAGGACACGCGCGACCCAATTCCGACAGCGCCCGCACCTGGGTCACCAGATCCACGTCCGTCCCGCCGAACCCGACCGGAGTGCCCAGCGCGAAGAGGCCGGCCTCGCGCATCGCCTCAAGGCTCTCCGGGGCAATGCGCCCGCGCTCCTCGGTAGCCTCCGCGTGCGCGGCCAGCACCGGCACCGCCACACGCACGCGCTCCATCAGCGCTTCGGTCGTCTCCGACGCGGTGTGGGTTGGCTCTGTCACGGGATGTCCCCTCTGCTGGATGGCTGCAGGTGGTGGTCAAGGAGGTCCTGCTCGGCGGGCGGCCTGACTGCCGCCCGCGGGTCACGCGACGCGGACGACAGCCTCACCCTCACGGGAGCCGGCGTCGCGCGGCGGTGCTGATGCCCCGGCCGCGCGCCTCGGGCCGCAGTTGCGCGCCGACGTTCCAGCACGGGGTGCGCCCCGCGCTGGTCCGGCGTCGGGCGACGATCCCGAGAGTGTCGCCGCTGAACTCGCCGGCGCCTCAGAGAATCCGAATAGATTCGATGTGCGGAGGCCGGTTGGGGTAATTCACGATGCTCCAGCGATTGATCTTGACGGTAGAGCCGTTGGCGTCATGCATCTGAATGTCGTTGTTCCCGGTGGAGACAACATCCACCCAGGCTCCCTCTCCGAGGCTCACGGTTCCCGCGTTGGCGAAGCAGTACCTGAAGTCCTCTTTGCCACCGACAATTATCGGAAGGTCGTAGTGGCCCTTTACATACAAAAATTCATTACTTGTGCAATCCGTCTGATTGATGGCTTGCGCGTCATTCGCCGGAGTTGCAATGCTGAAGCCCGCGGCCAGCAGCGCTACGGCGAACACGCTCCGGGTTGTTTTCCTGATGGCGGTCACGATGCGATGTCTCCTTGGGGGCTGGGGGCACCCTGCGTAAGTCAGGGGCGCTTCCGAACGATGAGGCAACTGCCCGGTCGAGCGTGACAGCCGACTCTTCCGCGTTTCCATCCCGACGCAGAACGTTCTGTCTCGATGAGAACTATGCGTGAACCGAACTCCGACGTCAACACTGGGCGTTCCGCGTCGCCATGAGTCGGGCGACCCCAAGAACCCAGGGAGTGCGGGCTGTTGAGCAGCGGGATGTAGAGTGCCGGAGCAGCACATGGCCTCGACGAGGTGGGCTTGCCGACTGTGCCGTCCTGGAGCCTGGTACGTCCCGGAGTGAGCTTGGTCCATCTCCGGCGATCTCCGTCGGCCCACCATCCGCTACGACGTCGGGAAAGCCCCCGAGACCCTCAAACCCATCGGCAACCGCGCTCGGTGTCGACGTGACTGCCGCTCAGTCGGCGAGCCGGTCGGACATGAGTTCCGCGACCATGACCGTCGTCAGGTTCGTGTTCGCCCGAGGCACTGCGGGAAAGACAGACGCGTCCACCACCCGCAACCCCTCGGTTCCCAGGACGCGGCACGACGAGTCGACGACTGTGTCCGTGGCGTCGGGCGCCCCCATCCGGCATGTGCTCGTCGCGTGCTGAACATCGGCGACGGTGGTCAGCAGGTACTCATCAAGAGCGCGGTCGCCCGGCAGCGCGTCGAGCAGAGGCTGGTTCGCCTCCCGAAGCGAACGGGACAGCAGCCGTGACACGCTTGCGTGGTCACTCAACTCCGCAACGGTGCGCACCCCTTCGCGCAGTACCGAGAGGTCACGCTCGTCGGAGAGCATCCGCTCGTCGATGCGGGGGTGGACGGTGGGGTCCGTCGAGACCAGAGTGAGGGATCCGCGTGAGTGTGCCTTGTTCAGGACGACGCCGAACGCCCCGGCCCGTGTCCCGAAGTCGCCGGCGGCCATGGCCCAGACATCCTGATTGAGTGCCATGACAAGCAGGTCGTTCGTATGTGTACCGCTCGCACTCGACCAGCGTACGCAGACGTTGGTGTGCCGCTCGTGCTGGGATGCGATGGCATGGTCGGTCTGCAAGGGCAGGGAGAGCCGCGCGATCGCATGGTCCTGCAAGCCGAGTCCGACCGGGAGATCCTGTCGGACGGGGATCCCCAGGGCCCGTAGTCGCGGGGCCGGCCCTATGCCCGAGCGCATCAGTACGGCGGGAGAGTGCACCGCTCCCGCGCTGAGTACCACCTCGTCGGCGTACTCGACCACGGACCGACCGCCGATGATCACACGTACCCCAATGGCGCGTTGCCCTTCGAAGACGACCGTGTCAACGAGAGCGTCGCCTCGGACGGCGAGGTTCTTGAGGGCACGCACCGGCTCGAGATAGCCGTCGTTGACACTCACCCGGCGGCCGTCGCGTGAATTGACGGGGTACGGGGACACACCTGATGCGCCCGGAGCGTTGACGTCGGCCTGCCACGGGAAACCGGCGGCGACAGCCGATTCGGCCAGTGCGCGGTCCACAGCGCCCCAGGCGTCCCGAGGGGTCCGGTGAATGGGGGTGGGGCCACCGCGACCGTGATAAGCGAGGTCACCGAAAGTCTCGTCGTCCTCCAGCCTGACGAAGTACGGCAGGACGTCGTGCCACGCCCAGCCTTCGCAGCCGAGCCGCGTCCATTCCTCGAAGTCCTCGACCGGCGGCCGGATCGCGATCTGGCCGTTGACGACGGAGCTGCCCCCCACTCCCCGGCCGCGGGCGTACAGGAGGTGCGGCCGGCCGATGGTCCGTGACGAGGTGAGGTCCCACCAGAGCAGGTCCGCGGAGGCGGCGGGGTCCATGAGCCCGACCATGGGGTTCGGAGACCGCCAGCTCCCCGGCAGCTCCGCGGAACGGGAGTCCCGACCGGCCTCCAGCAGCAGCACACGTTTGCCACCGGCGGCAGTGCGGGCGGCCAGCACTGAACCCGCGGAGCCGGCACCCACGACGATGACATCCCAGTTTGTCTTCCGCATCCGACCCTGCCCCGAACCCATGTCGCCGCGCCCCGGGCGGCTCGCCGAAATGAAGGGCAGCATCACCGTAGCGCTGTGAGTCCGAACGCTGACAGCGCCCTCTCCAGAAGGAGTACGACATGGCTCTGGTCTCTGAGGTGGCGGCCCCTCCGGCCGCACGGAAGGTAGAACGTTCTGTATTGACAACGTGGTCGGCAGAAGCTGACGATGGTGCGAGACGGGAGTGCTTCTCGCGACGGTCCGCATTGAGCCGCATCGTGTGCCTCTCCGTCGCCAGACGACTACCGAACGGAGAGACGTCATGTCCGACGCCGTCCTGCCCGACTGGTTCGCCCATGCCCTTGAGGGCTTCACGGCCGGAGACATGGAGAGGTTCGTCAAGATCTACCACCCGGACGCGGTGCACGAGTTCCCCATCGGTCCCGCCCCCGCGCCGGAACGGCTGGAAGGCAGGGAGGCGATCGGTGAATACCTGAAGTCGGTCCCCGAGCGCGGCAAGTTCGACGCCATCGACGTCCTCTCCGTACGCGACATGGGGAGTGATCCTCAAGCCGAGGGCGAACTTGTGATCGAGGCGCAGGGCCGGGGCGCATTTCACGATGGGACGCCTTTCGAGACGCGCTATGTCTGGTTCGTCAAGCATCAAGACCGACAGGTCAGGAAGTTCCGCGAGTACGTGACGTTGCGCCTGTCCGAACTGCCGGATTGATCGACGGTTGGCGTGCCGCCAGCCCAGAACCCTCGCCACACCGCTCCCCGGTGCATGGCAATACGGACCGGAGCCCCTTCCCCGTGCACCTGCTGACCGTCTTCTCCCACCCGCTCACCGACAAATACCCGTCGGCCGTCATGGACGCCTTCCATCAGCCGTTTCGGCAGGCCGGACACTCCATCGACGTGCTCGACCTGCATCGAGAGGGGTTCGATCCGCGCTTCACAGAGGCGGACCACGCGCACTTCTGGGGCGGTCCGGTCCCGGATGACGTCTTGGAGATGCACCGCCGTGTCGAGGTGGCAGACCGGCTCGCGTTGAACTATCCCGTCTACTGGTGGGGCATGCCCGCGATGATGAAGGGCTGGATCGACCGGGTCTTCACCGAGGGCTGGGCCTACCAATACGGCAGTGGTGTCGACGACCGGGGCAAACAGCTCCTGTACGCTCTGCTGCCCAGCGTCCCCACGACACTCATCGGCATCGGCGGGTCGAAGAAGCACACCTACGACAGGTACGGCTACCGCGAGGCCATGCGCACGCAGATTGACGTCGGTGTCTTCGCCTACTGCGGGATCGACGACGTCGAGAGCCACCTCGTCTACGACGTCGAGGGTGACCACAACGCACCCCACCGCCAGGTCGGCCTCCGTCAGGTCCAGGTTGTCGCCGAGTCCTTCCTCTCTCCGGACAGGATCCCGGTCAGGGCGAAGGAAGAACATCTGCGGGCACGCCACGAAAGCGTGTGAGTTCATCAGCGCCGGGGACCTTGGTTCAGAAGACCCGGTCGCCTCGGACGTGGTGCGGGATCAGGTCGAGGAAGGCATGCAGTGCCCGCGTCGGCGGGCGCGTCGCGGAGGCGACCACGCTGAGCGTCCAGGCCAGCCGGACGTCTGCGAGGGGGATGGTGCGAATGGCGTCACCGGCTGTCGCGGCGAAGTCCGGGGGGAGCAGTGCCACGCCCAGGCCATGCGCCACGTAGTCCGCGATGGTCGTGATGTCCGAGACTTCGATGAGGACGCGTCGGGACAACTCCGCCCTCGTGAACGCGTCGTCAGCGATCTGGCGTTGACCGAATCCGACGGGCATGTCGATGAACGATTCGTCGGCAACGTCACTGAGCCGCACGCTCTTCCGGCGGGACAGTGGGTGATCGGCGGGGACGAGCAGTTGGGCCTCGTACCGCTTGATGGCCCTGGACCGTAGGTGCTCGTCCTTGATGTCGGCCCCTACGAAGGCCACGTCGACATGGCTCTCCTTGATCCGCCCGATCAACCCTGAGGTCCCGCGCTGGGAGGTCTCGGTCCGCAGCCGCACCCCGGGGTGGCGCCGGTGGAATTCACCGGCCAGGGCGGGTACGTCGATCACGGTCAGGCCACTGAGGACACCGACGGTGAGGCTGCCGCGCAGGCCCATGGAGAACGGCTCCACCGCGGCCCGGGCGCGATCGAGCGCCTCGATCGCCGTCCGCGCCTCAGGGAGGAACGCACCGCCTGTCTCCGTCAGCTCGACCGACCGGGTGGAGCGGTGGAGCAACTCGGTCCGCAGGTCCTGTTCCAGCGCCTTGATGCCGGCGGAGAGCGTGGACTGAGTGATGTGCAGCCGCTGAGCCGCTCGCGTGAAGTTCAGCTCTTCGGCCAGGGTGATGAAGTATTCCAGCCGCTTCTGGTCCATGCCGCCCATTTATCGAGAGTGTCGATCGAATATGCAAAAACATTCGTTGGACACGATAGTCGAGCGGAGCGACTGTTGTCGTGCGGGCTGTTGCCCGACCAGGAAAACGACAGCAGGAGAAGGACGACTATGCGCGTAGTGCTCACCGGCGGCACCGGCTACATCGGATCCGCGGTGCTCGATCGGCTCGTCTCCAGGAATCACCAGGTCACCGCCGTGGTTCGCTCCGACGCGAAGGCCGAGCAGGTACGGGCCAAGGGAGCCGACCCCGCGATTGCCGATCTGGCGGACGGCGAGGCACTGGAGAAGCTCGCGGACAGCAGCGAAGGGGTGATCCACCTGGCGTCGCCGGGCGACGAGACCAGCGCGGCCGTCGACGAGGTGGCCGTCACCAGCTTCCTGAGCGCGCTGCGGAACACGGGTCGGCCGTTCGTGTACACCACAGGCGTCTGGCTGCACGGCAGCGGTGCGGCGATCACCGAGGCGACGGACATGAACCCCCCACGACTGGCCGCCTGGCGAGTGCCGCTGGCCACGCGGGTACGCGCAGCGCAGGGTGTGCGGACCTCGGTCGTCGCGCCCGCTGTGGTGTACGGTCACGGTGGCGGTCTGCTCAACCTTGTCGCCGCCGGCCCCCGAACCGCCGGAGCCACCCCCGCACTCACCATGATCGGCCACGGTGACCAGCACTGGACCACCGTGCACGTGGACGACCTGGCCGAGCTCTATGTGCTCGCGCTGGAAAAGGCCCCTGCCGCTTCGTACTTCGTCGGCGCGAGCGGCGAGAACCCGACCGTTCGGGAGCTGACCGAAGCGGTGAGCCGTTCCGTCGGCATGGCCGGGCGTGTCGAGCCTGAACCCGTCGTGCAGACGCTCGACCGGCTCGGCCTGCTCGGCGAAGCCCTTCTTCTTGATCAGCGGGCTTCGGGCGACACGGCGCGGCAGGTCCTTGGCTGGTCCCCGACCGGTCCGTCGGTCCTCGACGACATCGCGCGTACGACCTTCTGAGCGCGCCCTTGCCGCGGCCCGCCGCAGGCAACCCTCGCCCGGTCATCAGCGGCCGGGCCGAGCGGGGCCTGCCCGGCCGCTGCCTTTCTCCAAGGACCTCGACATGAGCACTTCCACCGCACCAGCCGGGGCAGGCCCCCCTGCCGGGTCGGACCCGCACCGGGCGGACCGGTCCCGCCCATCCGTGCCAGGCAACGGAGCACTGGCCGTTCTGGCCGCCGTCGCGGCCGGCCTGGTGGTACCGGTACAGGCCCGTTTGAACGGCGAGTTGAGTCATCGCCTCCACGACGGCATCGCCGCGGCGGCGATCAGCTTCTCGGGTGGACTCCTCCTCCTGTCCGTCGTCGCGCTCTTTTCCCGCAGTATGCGTGGCGCGCTGCGCCGTCTGGCCGGCGCGGCGCGGGACGGCCGATTCCCCCGCCGGTATCTATTGGCCGGCGTGCTCGGCGGTGCGTTCGCCCTTGCCCAGTCCACCGTCACGCTGGTCACCGGAATCGCCGTGTTCACCGTGTCGGCCATCGCCGGTCAGACCCTCGGCGGTCTGGTCGTGGACAGCAGGGGAATCGGCGGCGGTCCGCGGCGGCGCCCGGGAGCGGCCCGGCTCACGGGCGCCGCCGTCGTCCTGGCGGCCGCGGTCGTGTCGGCCCTCCCTCGTCTCACCGGATCCCTCACACCGGCCACGATCATCCTGCCGGCTGTCGTGACCGTTGCCGCCGGCTTCCTCCTGGGTGTGCAACAGGCCCTGAACGGAGCGACGACCGCCACGTCGGGCTCGCCGCTCGCGGCGACCTGGCTCAGCTTTCTGGTCGGCGCGGTGGTCCTCGTCACGGCCTGGGGCGTGAAGACCCTCGTGAAGGGGACCGCGGGCCACGCGCTGCCCACGAGTCTGTGGGTCTACCTCGGGGGGCTGTGCGGTGTGGTGTTCATCGGTGCTTCGGCCTTTCTGGTGCGCCGGATCGGTGTGCTGCTGCTCACCATGGCGTCCATCGCGGGACAACTCGTCGGTTCCGTCACCCTGGACCTGCTCGCCCCCTCGGACGGCCAGTCTCCGTCCGTCCTCACCGGCATCGGCGCGCTGCTGACGTTCGGCGCCGTCTGGATCGCCTCCAGGCGTCCACGTGGCACCGGCGCGCAATGATCCACAACCCCATCCGGACCGAACGCGGATTTGCTCCCACTGTCCCTCTCCCGAAGAACGAGCGACATGCGACCGCCCTCGGCACGACGCAGAAAAAGGAATCACAGGTGTCCCAGAACCAGAGCCGCCCCCAGGAACGCATCCTGATCAAGGGGGCCTACCTGATGACACAGGATGACAAGCTCGGCAATCTCGTGGGCGATGTCCTGGTCGCCGACGGCAGGATCCTCAGCATCGGGCGCGACCTGTCCGACGACCGGGCCAGGGTCATCGACGGCACAGGGAGCGCAGTGCTGCCCGGATTCATCGACACCCACCGCCACAACTGGCAGGGAGCGCTGCGCAACCTCGGGCCTGCCTGGACCTATCAGGAGTACCGCAGCCAAGTGCAGATCGGCCTCGGCCAGTACTTCCGTCCCGCAGACGTATACGTCGGCAACCTGGCGGCGGATCTGATGTCCCTCGACTCGGGGGTGACGACGGTGCGCGACGAGTCGCACATCAGCAACAGCCCAGAACACTCGGACGCGGCGATCGCGGCGCACCAGGAGTCGGGTATCCGCGCCGTGTTCGACCACGGATGGCCATCGACGGAGGCCGAGCAGTGGCAGTTCGGCAGCGACCGGACCCACCCCGACGACATCAGGCGCATCCGCAACGAGGTGCTCTTCGACGACTCGGCACGGGTAACCCTCAACGCGATGCTCCGTGGCCCCGAACTGTCCACCCCTCTCGTGTCCGAGCAGGACATCCGGCTCGCCCGTGAACTGGGCCTGCGCATCAGCATGCACGTCGGCCTCGGCGAGTGGGGGGCGCAGCAGCAGGCGGTACGGCAGTTGGAGGAGGCCGGACTGCTCGCCTCGGACATGACGTTCATCCACTGCTGCACGTCGACCGACGAAGAACTGCGCATGCTGGCCGCACGCGGTGCCACCGCGTCCGTGGCAGGCGCTCTGGAGGTCTTCATGCCGGGCCTCGGCCAGCCGGCCACCAACCGGCTGCTCGCCGCGGGTATCCGTCCGAGCCTCAGCGTCGACACAGAGACGATCGTGAGCGGAGACATGTTCGGCGTCATGCGGGCAACGCTCGCCTACCAGCAGCTGATCCTCGCCGGTGCGGCCGGCCCCATGGACCGGACGCCCGGCCTGCCGACCTTCGATGCCGCCGACCTCTTGTCCTTCGCGACCATCGAGGGCGCACGGGCCGCGGGCATCGACGACCGCACCGGCAGCCTGACCCCCGGCAAGGAAGCCGATCTGATCATGATCCGCCTCGATCACACCAACCTGCTGCCCGCCACGGATGCCGCCGCCAGCATCGTCGCGGGCGGCCACGCCGGCAATGTCGCTCTGGTCGTCGTGGCAGGGGATGTCCTGAAGGAGGACGGTGTGCTCAAGGGAGGTGACGCCGTATTCGAGGAGGCCGCGGCTTCCCGTGACCGGCTCTTCCATGCCGCGGGTCTGCCGCTTCCCGTGTGAGGCGCGCGCCGACTGAAGCGGACCGCCCAGACCCTCGGCTCCGGTACGGCACATTGCGTGGCTGAGGCCGAGGGCCCGTGCGCTGGATGGGGTGGGAACGCGATGCCGCCGCGGGTGACTGCCGACAGCGCGACGTCCCTCATCGATCCGCGCGGGCAGCGAGTACACGATCACTCAGTACGCAGCGCCGACCATGATGATTCGAGACGTTGCCAGACGAGCTCTGTGGTCTCGAGAGTCCGCGCGGCGCTCTCGAGATCGGACCGGTTGCCGACGCGGTCTGCCACGACGTCCCTGAAGTGTTGCAGGGCGGGGACGAAGCCCATCACGGTCCAGCTGGAGTTCGCCGGCGTCGGCAGGGTGTAGTTGGGACGCCAGACCTCCGCCGGACCGTCGGCGGGACGATATGTGCAGGTGTCGACGTTGTCGACCTGCACGGAGTCTCCCTGCCCGTAGACCTCGACGAACTCACCCCGATGCGTGAAGGAGGCGGTCGTGCAGAAGTCGAACGAGCATGTCGCGCCTCCCTCGGCCCGGGCGACGAGACTCACACCGAGGCCGGCGGCCGGTACGACGTTGAGGACTGCGGAGATGTCGCCGATTTCCCCCACCAGGTACCGGGCCAGGTCGATCATGTGCACCGGGTTGTCGATCAAGTAGTGGCGAAGATCGGCGAGATACTCGTCGACGCGCCCCATCGCGAACGTGAAATGTGCCAGGGAGGGAGCGCCGAAACCCACGGACTCGATCGCCGCCCGAGCAGCCCGGTAGGCCGGGGCGAACCGCTTCATGTACCCGACGACGACCTCGGTGCGTGCCTTGGCGGCCAGGAGGGCGAGTTCGCGGAGCTCGGACGCGGTCCGGCCGCCCGGTTTCTCGCAGAAGACCGGGATCCGGGCCTCGATGCACTGGGCGAGGATGGGCCGGTAGGCGGCCGACGGCACGGCGACCACCACCCCGTCGAGCCCGCCGGCCGCGAGCATGTCCCGGACCGACGTGTGGTGCGCCGGGGCGCCCCAGCGTCCGGCGGTGAGGGCCGCACGCTCCGGTGTCCGGGCACAGACCGCGACGAGATCGAGACCGGCCTCGAGGATCGACGGGTACAGGGCGTTGTTCGCGTGCCGCCCCGCACCCACCACACCGACCCTCACGACGCGCTCGTCCGATCCCCGCCCAGGAACTGATCGATGCGGCTCGCGGTCTCGCCGAAGATCCGCTCAAGGGCGTCCGGCTGCTCGTACGCCTTCACGACGGCCGCCGACCACATGCTCGCGACATCCAGGTACTCGGGCATGGGAGTCGGAAGTACCCGCGCGGTCGTCCGGAGGATCTCAAGGCTGTTGTCGCCGAAGCCGTTCCACTTGGCGGCCGCCGCGCGGTAGGCGTCGTCGTCCCAGGTGCTCTGCCGCGTCGGATTCATGTTGCCCTCCTGCGCCGCCCGGGCGAGGAAGGCCGGGGAGCTGGCCCACTCGATGAACCTCCATGCGCCGGCCTTGTCCTGCGAGGCGCTGTTCATCACGAGCGACCAGGTCCACATGTTCGCCTCTCGCCCGCCACCAGGTCCCAGCGGAGGCCTGGTGTACGCGACGCGCCCCCGTACGGCCGACTCCGGTCCTTCGAAGAAGGCTACGTAGTGGTCGGAATCAACGATCATGCCGTACTGGCCCGCCGCGAAGTCGCGGGCGACATCGAGCCAGTGCCCGTCGGGGAACCGTGCCGGACCCGACACGCGCGCCGCCGCAAGGAAGTCACGGGTCGCCGCGAGCAGCGCCGGACTGGCCAGCGCGCTGCGGCCCACCTCGTCGAAGTCGGTCGCGCCGTAGGACCAGACCTGGGTGGCATATCCGGTGTACATCGTGTGCCAGGTGCCGGTGCCGCGCTGGGCGAAGCCCCGGACGCCCGGCACGCTGTCCGCTATCCGCGCCGCCGCGGCGAAGTACTCCTCCCACGTCGACGGAGGCTCGCTGAGACCTGCCTTCTCCAGGACGTCCGGCAGGTAGGCGAGGTTGTACGTCTCCCAGTTGACCGGGATCTCCAGCAGGGGACCGGTGCCGAGGGTGTCCCCGCGCCGTCCCGTCCAGCGGTTGGCGTCCAGCAGGGACGGCAGGAAGTCGTCCGGCCGGTAGTCGTCGCCGCACGTGTCGAGGTACGCGTCGAGTGGTTCGACGATGCCCTCACCGGCGAGCTTCCACATCGAGACGGGTCCCGACACGAACACGTCCGGCGCGGACTCGCCGCGAAGCCGGCTGCGCAGCGCGTCGAGGCTGTTCGTCACGTAGTCCGTCTCGGGGATGATCTCGAGCGCCACGGTCTCGCCCGTCAGTTCCTCGTACTCGTCGACATGCCTCGTGAGGCTCGCGACGTACGCGTCGTTGTCGGGGCCGATGAAGCGGACCATATCGGGTCTCCTTTGCGATGCCGCGGCCCGCGTGCTGAGCGGTGGCCGGCCGGGCCGGGGGAGTGGAAGGGGGTTTCGGACACGCGGCCGTCAGACCGAGAACCGTCGGCGCGCACGCTCGTGGAGGACGGCGACGACCTCGTAGAGCACGATCACGGTTGCGGATACGACGACCACGTCTGCCCACAGCCGGGTGTAGTCGAAGGTTGTCGCGGCGGTCGTCGTAGCCCGGGAGATGCCGTTCCCGGTGACGAGCCACTCGGCAACGACCGCGCCGAAAAGAGCGAGCGGGATGCTGATCCGCGCAGCGTTCAGGATGCCCGGAACCGATCCGGGGACCCTGACGAACCGGAGGGTCGCCCAGCGCCCACCGCCGAAGACGCCGACCACGTCGAGAGTGGACCGCGACCGTTCCTCCAGTGCCGTGACGATGACGATCATCGCCGGGAAGAAGACCACCAGAAGCCCGGTGACGATGATGAACGCGGTGCCCCGACCGCAGATGGCGACGAGCAGCGGGATGAAGGCGATCTGGGGAACGCACTGCGATGCGAGGAGCAGCGGAAGGCCCAGTCGCAGCAGCACGGGAAAACTCACGAGGACGCATCCCGCGAGGAATGCCGCGGCCATGCCGACGCCGAAGATCATGCCGGCATCGCGCATGGTGATCAGCCAGTCCGTCGCCAACGCGCTGCGATGGGCCGCGGCGGCCTGAGAGCCGACCAGGTAGTCCAGCACATCGAGCGGGGATTTGAACACCAGGGGGGTCACACCCCCGAACAGAATGATCGCGACCCAGAGCACGATCAGTGCGACGGCAGGCGTGAGGAACTCGGCCACTCGCGCCACCGGGCCGGCGCCGGGCGCCGCCGCGAACGAGGTCTGGGACTCGACCGGCTCCACGTGCAGCCAGCGGCCGATCGCCGTGATCGCCATGTAGAGGAGGCCGCCGATCACGGTGGCGACAATGGCGATGCCCCAGGTCTGCGCGATCTGCAGCTTCTGCTGGCTGACCACGAGCACGACGCCCAGCCCGTTGTCGGCGCCGCTGAACTCACCCACGAGGGCCCCGAGGAACGCTCCCGGACCGGCGATGCGTGCGCCGGCCACGATGTTCGGAAGCGCCGACCGGAGTCCGACCTTGCGGAGGATCTGCAGACGGCCACCGCCCGCGCAGTGCACGATCGCGGCGATGTCGGCCGGGGTGGCACGAAGACCCGCGATCACCCCGATGAGCATGGGGAAGAACGAGAACAGCACCGCCATCGTGATTCTCGTGGGCTGGCCGGGGCCTCCGAGGCTGGCGATCAACGGGAGGAGCGCGGGCAGCGGCAGGCAGTAGATGGCGAGAGCGACGCGGGAGACCGTGCGCTCGAGCAGTCCGGTCAGCGATCCGAGCGCACCGAAGACGAGGCTGATCACAGCGGCGATGGCAAAGCCCTCAAGCGCCGTCACGAGGGTGGGAGCGGCGTTGGAGAGGTAGAACGAGAGGTTTCCGGTCAAGTCCTCGGCCACGCTCAGTGGTGTCGGCACCGAGCCGGCGGGAAGCATCTCGGAGAGGGCGACCAGCCACCACAGTCCGACGGCGACCGCGAATCCCCCGAGGGTCCACACGGCGCCCGGGACTTGGCGCTGGGCGCGCCCGGATCTCTTGGCGGAACGCCGCTTCAACGACGGGCCCGCGGGAAACACCGGTGGCCCCTGACTCATGTCCGTGGAAGTCATCTCACGCACTCCGCCCGGTAGCCGGCCCGGCCGCGTCGACCCGAGCGGTCGCGTCGTCCTCGAACAACAGCTCGCTCAGCTCGTCGACGAGACGCTGGAACTCAGGGCTCCGCATCATTTCCGGCACCCGGGGGCGCGGCAGGTCGATCGCTACGGTGCGAAGGATGCGACCCGGGCGCGGCGTCATCACGACGACCAGGTCCGAGAGGAAGATCGCTTCGGATATTCCATGGGTGACGAGCAGCGTCGTGGCCGGCCTCTGCGTCCAGATCCGCTGGAGTTCGAGGTTCATCCGCTGCCGGGTCATGTCATCGAGTGCGCCGAACGGCTCGTCGAGCAGAAGGACGTCCGGTTCGAAGGCGAGAGCCCTCGCGATCGAGACCCGCTGCCGCATACCGCCGGACAACTGACTGGGCCGTGCATCCTCGAATCCCCGCAGTCCCACCAACTCGACGACGTCCTGGATGGTCGAACGACCGGGGCGCCGGCCGGCCACTTCGAGCGGAAGCCGGATGTTGTCCGTGACAGTGCGCCACGGCAGCAGCGCGGAGTCCTGGAAAGCGACTCCCAGACGACCGCCCTTGCGGGCGACCGAAGGGCTCTCACCATGGACCGACACGCTGCCCTCAGTCGGGTGATCCAGGTCGGCGAGCAGGCGCAGCACGGTCGACTTCCCGCACCCGGATCGACCGATCAGACTCACGAACCGGTTCCGGTCGACCGAGAGACTCACGCCCCCGAGGGCTTCGAAGCGCTGCCGCTTCGCCATGAAGGTCTTGGTGACCTCGTGAAGTTCGATTCCAGCGGGCCCTGTGGTATGTGCTTGGTCTACCTGAGCAGGCATTCGGGCTCCTCGCTCTCAGTGTGGGAAGTTGCTGACGATGAGGACTTCGGCGGGCTGATCGCTTCCGAGGCCCCACCGATGGGGGACGTCACCGTCGTGGTTGAGCGCGTCGCCAGGGCCGAGATCCACAGGTCGGCCTCGCAGGAAGTCGACGCGCAAAAGACCGCGGATCACGTACACGAAGTCCTCCCCGTCGTGCTCGAACCAGTCCTGCGGTGGGTCCGACTGCTCGATGAGATAGCGGTGCGCCTTGAGCGACAGCCCTGAACCCCCGCGCGTCAGGAGCCGCGGCCGCTGGGCGTCGTCGCGATTGCCCGCGCGCATCTCCTGACCGGTTCCGGCCCGGGTGACCAGGATCGACGTGGAGCTGACCGGGAGCAGGCCGTTCGGCGTGGTGCCCAGTAACTCCGCCAGGCGGTAGAGTCGAGGCAGACTGATGGAAGACTGCCCCCGCTCGAGCTGAGTGATGAACGACGCGGACACTCCCAGACGGGCGGCGAGCTCCTTGCCTGCCATACCGAGCTCCTGACGCCGATGGCGCACTGCCGCTCCGACGTCGCGCGCGAAGTCGTCGTCTTCGGATGCCGCTCCGGCGTCGTCGACGGAGGAGTCGGTTCCCTGTTGCTCGGTCACGACAGTGCCTTCAGTTCTGGGTGTTCCCGGTAGACCTCGGCCAGCAGCGACATGTCGAAGAGCTTGTCCACGGTCGTGTGAACGCCGGTGAGCCCGAGTGTCTCGACGGTCTCCCTCTGCAGTTCCTGCGTGACGGTCAGGATGCCGTTCTTCTCGGTGTCGGCGGTCCTGATCAGGGCGATCTCCGCCTTGTTGCAGGCCAGCTGGTTCTCGAGCTGGTACTGCAACGACTTGCCGTACTTGTTCACGGCCAGCTTCGCGCCCGCCTCCGGGTCGGCGATGTTCGCCCGCCAGCCCATGATGTCGGCGCGGAGGGCCGCCTTGAGCAGCGTCCGGTTCTTGGAGATCTGGTTCGTCGAGGCGACGTAGGTCTGAGTGATGGTGGCGTACTTGTGGTCCGCGAACATCATCACGGCCGTCTCGTGTCCGGCCTGTCTGAGGCTGATCGGAGAATTCGTCGAGTAGTCCATGATCCCGTCCACCTGACCGGCGACCAGAGGGGCGGGGTCGTACTGGAACGGCACGATCGTCGTGTCCGAGGACCTGAGGCCGTTGACGGCGAGGAACGCCTCCATCGCGGGCTTGTCCGCGTCGGAAACGGCTATGGTCCGCCCCTTCAGATCCGTCGGTGTCCTGATGGGGTTGCGCTTCAGCGACACGATGCAGGACGGCGTCTTCTGGTAGACCGTGCCGATGACCCGGAACGATGCGCCGTTCTGGTTCGCCGCGACGATCTCCGTCGGCGACGAGACGCCGAACTGTGCGGTTTCACTCGCCAGCTGGGTCAGTACAGAGACGGCCGACGGCCCACCCGGAATGAACTTGACCGACGAGAAGCCGACCTTCTTGTAGTAGCCCTCCGTGTCCGCCATGTACGGACCGGCCTGTGTCACGTCGTACAGCCAGGAGAAGGCGTACTCGAGCTGCCCCAGGTCGCTGCCCGCCCCGGTGCGCGAAGAGGATCCACAACCGGTGAGTGCGAAGCCCACCGTGGTGGACAGGCCGAGCCCCAGCAGTCCACGGCGCGACAGCGCGCCACCGGTTGGATTCAGCTTGTCGGTCATCGTGTCGTGTCCCTACTTGTCGTCTGAGCCGTAGGCGACCGGACGGAGACGCTCGAGTTCGGTCCTGAACTCGGCACGAAGGCGGTCGGTGGTGGCGTCGTCCGCGAAGCAGGCGTCGAGGCCGGCGAGCGCGTACTTCTCGGCGTCCTCGACGGTCCATCCGAGATGCGCGGCGGCATCGATGAAGTCGTCGTGGAGCTCCGGCCCGATGAGTGCCGGGTCGTCGGAGTTGAGACACATGTTCAGCCCTGCCGCGGCCATCGCCGCGACGTCGCGGCGTCGCCCCTCCACCTCCAGTTCGGGGTAGTCGATGAACCAGCACGCCGAGTAGGGGATCTGCGAGGCAACGGTTCGCGACAACAACTCGGGATCGAGCAGTGCCGCGTATCCGTGGTCGATGCGGTCCACCCGGAGAAGGTCCAGGCACTCCACCATCTCGGTGGAGTCGCCGTGCTCTCCCGCGTGTGCCGTCAGCTTGAGGCCTGCCTCGCGGGCCAGGTCGTACGCGGCCACGAACTCGGACGGCCGTCCTGCCAGCTCGTTCGAGTCGAGGCCGATCGCCACCACCTCGTCGTGGGGATGGGCGAGCACGTCGCGGACCAGGGCGAGTGCCGCTTCGCCGCCCAGTTCGCGGTTGATCGCGACGATGACGCGCGACTCGACGCCGGCCTCCTTTTGGGCCTCGCGAGCGCCGGTGAGGATGCCGTCCATCATGTCGGCGTAGCTCAGCTCGGGATGGTTCTGCGGGTTGAAGGCGATCTCCCGGTACCGGAGTCCCCCTTCGGCGCCCGCGAGGAGACTTTCGTAGGTGACGGCCCTGAAGTCATCCCGCGTCTGCATCGATTTCGACACGGCGACGTAGATCGCCAGTCCCTCGTCGAAGTTGCGGAAGAGGTAGCGTCCGCCCCCGTCACGTGCTCCGGCGGGGAGAGTGACGCCGTGGCGCTCGGCCAGGCGGCGCGCGGTCTCCGGAGGTACGCAGCCTTCGAGATGACAGTGCACCTCCGCCTTCGGCAGCGCGCGGAGGTACTCCGCGCTCAGACGGCGTCGAATGGGCGATGCCGCAGAGTTGATCTCTGTGCTCATGTCATTCCCCTGTCGTCGAGGTGGGACGAAATTAAGGGACACTGAACCGGGTGTCAATGGAACGTTTCAAAATGGGCGGGCGCGCAACTACTGACCAGTTGTCTTCGGTGTGCGGGCGCCGGCCGCGGAGGTGGGTTGTCGGCCCTGCTCAGCCGTGGTGTGGGAGGGCCCTGTGGCGTGCGGTCGCATCGCGGATCCCGACCCTCCCGCGTCGGCGCCCGGCAGCTGCCGCAACCGGCTGGGCGGTGGCGCAGAGCGTGCGGAGCCGCTGTCGCGAGGTCTCGGTGACGGGAGTCTGTCCGGTGAGGGAGCGTCGGGCATCCACGTGAACAGGGCGCGGGCCCGTGCTCGGTCGTCGACATGCGGTCCCCGGTGTCCGCTCGTCGGCAGTGGCCTCGGTTCGGGGGCGTAACCAGGCATCAGGCGATGCTGGTGGTGAAGCGGGCAGACCGTGGTCTGCCGGCGTCGATTAAGCACAACTGGACGCCAGAGCAGGGTGGTTGTGCGCAGACGATCAGCCGTACCCCTTCAGTGGCGGGGCGTGAACCGAGAGCCCGGTCGTCCCACTGGCTCGCGTCGCCTTTGAACCGTTTCAGAAATGAGGGGCACGCACTTGAGTAACTGCCGGTGGACATCAGTCATCTGGGCGTGCTCGGTTCGTCCGGCATACTTGTCGTGTCGGATGGATTACGCCCGGCTTGCTCGCTTCTCGGGGTCGGCCGGGCACTCCTGCGCGTTGGACGCCTACGGCAGACAGCACCCGTAGCGCTTGCGACGACGTCGAGCCGGGGACAGCGGTACAGATGACGACTTGCGGCGCGGATCGCGTACTTACGTCGTGGTCGGCTCAGATACTCGCGAACTCCTCACTGCCCGCGAGCAGCTCCTCGACCAGGCCGGTCACCTCGGGGGGGCATCCGGGTAGCGCGCCGCGACGGCGCGCAGGTGCCGGACCGAGGCCCGGGCGAAGTCGTCCGCGTCCAAGCCGCCGTACAGACGTCGGCCATGCCGGTGCGGGCCCAGGAAGGTACGCGGAGTCCCGGTGGGGTGGTGCGGGTGATCGCGCTCGGCATTTGACAGGCGCAGCGCGCGAGTGAGCCGCTCCAGCACCTCGCGGGAGGGGGAGCGGCGCGGGTCTGCTCCAGGTGTGTGCAGTACTCGGTGGAGATGAACGCCAGCTGCGCCGCCTCCTCGCGGTGCAGTTCCTGGTGTGCGCCGCCGTGTCCCGGTGGTCAGTCCCTCGGCGGGCCGGCGGCATGCACGCGTGACCGCGGCGTGCGCAGAGTTCTCGACGCGGTCGGCACCATGGGGGTCGGTGGAGTACACAGACCACTGAACGACCGGGTGTACCGGTCGCTCAGTGGTCGTCAGGTGTCGTCCTGCCTGGATCCCGGGCCAGTGGGGGGCGGCTCCTCAGAACCCGGTGCCGAGAAACTTCCGCAGCTCCTGAACGTAGAGTTCAGGGTCTTCGAAGGGGACGAAGTGGCCGCCGCGGGTCGGCTCGCTGTAGTAGACGAGGTTGGTCATCCGTTCGAGCCACGGCCTCGGAGCGTTCTTGAAGTCACGTGGGAACATCGTGAAGCCGGAGGGGACTTCGACCCGCCGGGGCAGCTGGTCCGCGGGAATCCTCACCATCGCCGGGTAGGAACGGATCGACGAACCGATCGTGCCGGTCACCCAGTACTCGGTGAGCAGCTCGAGAATCTCGTCCCGTGTGTAGACGGACTCCAGGTCACCCTTGCAGTCGCTCCACGCCTGGAGCTTCTCCACGATCCAGGCGGCCAGGCCGGCCGGCGAGTCGGTGAGGCCCACGGCAGCGGTCTGCGGTTTGGTGACCTGGATCGCCGAGTACGCGCCTTCCCGCGCCTGCCAGTTCTGGCTGTCCCGGATCCAGTCACGCTCCTCCTGGGTGAGCGTCGCGGGGTCCCCGGCCGGAAGATCGCCGTCCATGCGGTGTACGGCGATGACCCGCTCGGGGAAATCGAGCGCGAGATAGCGCACTACATGGGCGCCGAAGTCACCACCGGCGACGGCGAACCGCTCGTACCCGAGGGACGTCATGAGCTCGGCCCACATACCGGCCACGGCGCGCACATCGGGTGCCGCGCCGGTGAGCCGGTCGGAGAAACCGAAGCCGGGCATGTCGGGGACGACGACATCGAAGACCTGCGCCTCTTCGCCCGGCTGCGCCCCTGGCCGGGTCAGCAGCGGAAGGGTCTTGCGGTAGCGCCACGACGAGTCCGGCCAACCGTGTGCGAGGAGCAGTGGCATCGGCGCGGTACCGTCCGGCCGGGCCTCGGCGCGGGCGTGGAGGAAGTGGATCCCCATGCCGTCGATCTCGACGCGGTGGCTCGGCAGCTCGGCGAGCCTGGCCCGGTGGGCCTCGAAGTCGTAGCCGTCCGCCCAGTACTCGACGAGTTCGCGCAGGTAGTCGACATCGGCACCGAGAGACCAGCCGGCGCCCTCGTAGGTATCGGGCCAGCGAGTCGCACGGGCCCGAGTGCGCAGGTCTTCGATCGCCGCCGGATCCAGCTGCGGAACGAAGCCGGTCACGGATGTCGTACGTGTGTTCATGCGATGTGCCTCTGAATGCTGATGATCAATCGAGAGTCGTCTGTCACGGCCAGATGCCCGGCCCGCGAGCCGTCAGGCCCGTACTGGCTTGCTCAGGAGTCGACGAACTTGTCCGCCAGGCCCTTTTCCAGATAGTCGTCCGGCAGGTCCTGGATCAGCAGCTCGGCCTCGGTGCGCTCGGCGTGCATCCGCCAGTAGGCGTCTGCCATCGTCTCCGGCTGGGAATCGACGCCGCCTTGGCCGATGAACGCGGCGATCGCCACATGCCCGGCGTAGACGCCGGTGCCGGAGAGCGCGGCATGCAGATTGAGGATCCAGTTGCGCATTCCACCGGTGGCGATCTGAACGTTCGCCACGTGGGGAGCGATGATCGGACCAGAACCCGCGCCACTGCTGACCAGAATCGTCCCGGTGCCACGCTTCAGCATGGCAGGCAGAACATGCTCCACGGCTGCGACGCCGCCGAGCAGGTAGAGGTCCAGTTGCGCCAGAACCGAGTCGACGGTGACACTCGTGGCCTCTACGAGCGGCGCCTTGCGCAGGTCGGCCGGGCCCGGGGCGGGGGAGTACTCAAGGACGTCGATCGGGCCCAGCAGCTCCTCGGCTGCGGTCAGCGCCGCGTGCAGAGCGGGGCGGTCGGTCACGTCGGCGGGGAAAATCTCGACCCGGACACCTGTGTCGGCCAGGTCTTCGGCCATCGCCTGCAGCGTCGTACGGTTGCGAGCGATCAGTGCTACGTCGAATCCCTCACCGGCGAACCTCCGGCCGATTGCCTGCCCGAGCTGAGGGCCTGCGCCGACAATCGCGATTGTACTCAACTCGCCACTCCGTTACGGTAGTTCAAGGTCACACCGGCAGTCTAGAAAGAGACCGGCCGCACAGGCTCGGATCAGCGCGACAACCTGATCGGACATTTGCGACACCGGGGAGGGTCTCTTTCTGGCGAGCGGGTTCGCCGCATCAATGTAATGATCGTTCGTTAGAGTCCTGGTGTGGCTGAACTCAAGATTCCGGCATCCATCGCGAGCAGCGCCGTGGCGACCGCGTCGATGCGTGCCCATGAAGGCACACGGGCCGATGCGCTCTTCGACGACCCGCTGGCCCGACTGCTGGTCTCCGCTCGACAGGAAGTGCCCGCCGAACAGCGCGGCCACTTTGCTGACGGCGTGCACGAGACCTCGTCACTGACCCAGGTCATGGGCGAGTACGTAACTGTCCGTACGCACTTTTTCGACACCTACCTCAAGGCGACGGTCCAAGCCGGCGCCCGTCAGATCGTCCTGCTGGGGTCTGGTCTCGACGCTCGCGCCTACCGGATGCAGTGGCCGGCCGGTACGCGGATCTTCGAGATCGACACTCCCGATGTCCACGCCTTCAAGGACGAGTTGGTCGCCAGAAGCGGTCTGTCGGCGACGGCGGAGCGGGTTCCGATCGACTCGGACGCCACAGGCAATTGGCGCGAGCTGATCGCCGCCGCGGGATTCGACGACTCCCAGCCCACAGCGTGGCTCCTGGAGGGGCTGCTGTTCTATCTCGACCGCACCACGAGCGACACGATCGCCGCCGACATCGCCGCGAGCCCGGCACCGGCTGCCTGGCTGGCGGGAGACTACCTGACGGCGACGCCGGAGCAACGGGCGCAGCTGGCCGCCCATCATCGGGAGAACGGGGAGGAGACCCCGGACTCGGGCGAGGGCAGCATCGTCGACGGGCTCGTCCCCCACACCGCTCCCGGTCCGGGGGTTGCCCCCTCCCGGTGGCTGTCGTCAGCGCAATGGGATGTCTCGGAGTCGGAATTCGCGGAGCATGGCGGACTCATCGACCGTCATGTACCTGCCCACTGGGACCCCGCCCGCGGCGGTGACTCCATGTGGATGTTCCACGCGCGAAGGATCTGACCAGCCCCGCGGCGAGCAGACTCTCACGTGCCTGCTCGCCTGCCGCGCCCCGTCCGGTCGGGCTCCGTATGGGGAGGTGACAGGCCACGGGCGTTAATCTGACGCCATGTCGAATTCGGCCCTGCAGTTGATCCCCGATGCCATCGACCGCTTCGGTATGCGCGTGCACGCGGTCGGCCGCGACCAGTGGAACGATGCGACGCCGTGCACCGAGTGGACAGTGCGGGATCTCGTCAATCACCTGGTCGGCGAGCACTTGTGGGTGCCGCACCTGCTCGCCGGAGAGACCATGGCGCAGGTTGGCGACCGCTACGACGGTGACGTGGTCGGCGCGGACCCCGTACGCGCGTGGGACGAGGCATCGAAGCGATCCCTGGCGGCCTGGAAGGGCGCCGATCTTTCCGGGACCGCCCAGTTCTCCTTCGGGGAAGCCCCGTTGACCATGTATGCGGACCAGATTCTCGTTGACCTGACGGTCCACGAGTGGGACCTGGCCCGCGGGTGCGGCCGGTCCGAGGCACTCGACCCGGCCGCGGTCGCCCACGGCCTGGCCTACGCGCGCGCCAACGCCGAGAGAATGGCAGACCTGGGAATCATCGCCGCGCCGGTGGCCGCCGGCGGCACCGATCCCGCCGTTCAGCTTCTTTCCCTGCTGGGGCGCACTGTCTGACGGGCCCGAGACCACGGGCAGGGGCTCTTGGCAGCGGCACGCCGGTGGAAGGTCGTCGAAGATCAGCCCAGACATCTGAACAGCGGCCCCGGCTCAGGAGCCGAGCAGCAGCGCACAGACTTCCACCGGCTTGGTGATCATGGCGTCGTGGCCGGTGTCCAGCGTGTGGATGCGAGACGGCTCGCCGTTGGGCTGAAGTTTTGGGACGGGGCGGCGGGTGACGTCCTCGGGCTCATCGCCGGTGCAGAGAACATGGGTCCTTGGGATGAGTGCCTGTTCAGGGTTGTCCATCTCTACCGGCTGCTGGAAGCAGAGGGCCGACGCGTCCGACAGCGTGGCCTTGAGCCAGGCGATGTCGCCGGGATCGGTGACTCCGAACAAACCCAGAGGCGCCGGCAACTCCGGCAGCGGCGGGATGCGCCAGGGCTGAGCGCTGTCCGCCACGCCGTTGATCATGCTCTGTGTGCGCGGCATGACATCGATGGCGGTCTCACCATGCGTCGGCACCATCGCATCGAGGTACACCAGACGGGCAATGCGCGCGGGAATCCGGTTCGCGACGCCGGAGATGACCATACCGGCGTAGCTGTGTCCGACGAGGACGATGTCGTCCAGGTCGTGCTCCAGAACGAGCCCAGTGACGTCGTCGACGTGGGTGGTGAGGCCCACCTCGGGGGTCAGCAGATGTGCCTTGTCCCCGTGGCCGGTGAGAGACGGCGTGAAGACACGGTAACCCCGGGACGTGAGCAGTGAGGCGACGCGGTTCCACGACTGCCCGTCGTGCCAGGCACCGTGCACGAGGACATAGGTGGTCGGGCTGTTGGTCATGGTGGGTCCTAGGTATGTGTACTGACGGATGAAGGCACGCACGGCCGGCAAGAGGCGCCGCGGCTTACATCGGCACCCTTGAAGGTCTGCCCTGCATCCCTCGACGTTAGGGAAGCCGATGGGTACCCAGAGGTACCGCCCGGTGCGTTCCTCGTCGGCCTCGCTCTCGGTCACGTTCCTCACCGGCGTTGACACACGCCCCGTGGGCAGGAGATTCACCGATGATCCACCGTTCCGATACTTGCCAGTCCCTCATGATACCGTTGGGTATCATCCGGTACTGATGAGTATCTTTCTCTCTGATGGGAGCAGAAGTGAGAGTCGACGAGTATGTGAACTTCGACGCGGTCGAGCTCGGGGCCATGGTGGCGAAGGGGGAAGTGACCCCCGCCGAGCTGCAAGCAGTCGCGAGCCAGGCGGCACAGATGGTCAATCCGCAGATCAACGCGATCGTGGAGACATGGCCGGCCGACGACGAGCCCGAGCGTGACGCGCCGCTGGCCGGTGTCCCTTTTCTGATCAAGGACATCGGCGTCGCCATGGCTGGGCGGCGCATGGAGCTGGGCAGTCGCCTCGCGGCCGGTAACGTCTCTCACGCCGATTCTGCCCTGATGAGGCGTTTTCGTCGCGCCGGTCTGGTCACGATGGGGCGCACCGCGACATCGGAGATGGCCTACAGCATCACGACGGAGCCGGTGCTGTACGGCCCGACCCGCAACCCGTGGAACCCCGAGCGCAGTGCGGGCGGATCCAGCGGCGGCTCCGCCGCCGCTGTCGCGGCCGGCGTAGTTCCCCTCGCGCACGGCACGGACGCCGCCGGATCCCTCCGCGTCCCCGCCGCCTACAACGGGCTCTTCGGGATGAAGCCCACCCGGGGCCGCGTGTCCATGGCACCGGACTTCGACGAACTCTTCAACGGGCTGGCCGCACACGGCAGCGTCAGCCGCACGGTGCGCGACAGCGCGGCACTGTTCGACCAGATCCTCGGCCCCGAACCGGGTGACCCCTACTTCGCCCAGCAGCCCTCCCGGCCGTACGCCGAAGAGATCACCCGCGATCCCGGCGTGCTGCGGATCGGTGTACTCACCCAGGGGTGGGGCGGACGCCACACCACCGCACCGGTGTCCGACGCGCTCTCTCGCACTGTGCGACTGCTTGAATCCCTCGGTCACCGGGTGGAGGAGACCCCGGTCGACCTCGGGATCGACTGGGAGGAGTACGTGCTGGCCAACGGCCGTATTTTCACGGTGAATCTCGCGACGTCGATCGACCAGCTCGCCGGCGCCTTCAACCGGCCCATCGACGCTTCGACCCTCGAACCCGTGACCCTCGCCGGTTACCACTACGGGCAGCGTGTCAGCGGCGCCGAATTCGCGACCGCTCTCACCGTCCGCAACCGGGTCGCCCGCAGCCTGGGCCAGTACTTCGACGGCCACGACATCCTGCTCAGCCCGACCCTGCCCGAGCTTCCCGTGCCTCTGGGGACCTTTGCCGAGGACGCAGAGACACTGGACGGCCTCGGCTGGATTCGCAGGGTCTTCGACCGCTCACCGTTCACCATGCCCTCCAACACGGCGGGTACGCCCGCGATGTCGGTGCCGTTGGAGACCGACGCCGGGACGGGGCTTCCCATCGGTATGCAGTTCACCACCGGATACGGCCTCGAAGACCGCCTCTACCGCCTGGCCGGCCAGCTCGAACGGGCGAACCCGTGGGCAGGTCGCACCCCTGTCGTGTGGGCAGGCAGTCACCCGGGCCGCTGAGCGGAGTTGCCGCCGCCGACCGGGCGCGGGCGGGCTCGACTCCCCGGGTCGACCCCGCGAAGAGAGCAGCATCAGCCATCGCTGCGATCGCCGGTGGAAGCCCGTGCCCGGGATGCCCGATCAGGGTTCAATGCCTTCACCACCTCGATCCCTCCTGCTGGAGTTTCTGCGTAAGGAGCCTCGCTCATGTCCGCACCGTCCCCACCCAACACACGCCGTGACGTCGAGTTCGACGCGGATGGCACCACATTGCGCGGCTGGTTCTATCCGCCGGCCCACGGCGGCCCGGCTGCCGTCGTCGTCATGGCTCATGGGTTCTCATTGGTCAAGGAGGCATACCTGGATCGCTACGCCGAGCGGTTCGCCGCCGCCGGGCTTGCCGTACTGGTCTACGACCACCGCAACTTCGGGGCGAGCCAGGGCAGTCCGCGTCAGGAGATCGATCCATGGCGTCAGATCGAGGACTACCGGCATGCCATCACCTACTCCTGCACACTGCCGGAGGTCGACCCCGACCGCGTCGGGGTGTGGGGGACCAGCTACAGCGGTGGGCACGCCGTCGTCGTTGCGGCCAGTGACCTCAGGGTCAAGGCCGTGGTCTCCCAGACACCCGCGATCAACGGCGTGCAGACCGGATGGCGGCGTACCCCCATGGCGCAGTTGAGGGAAGCCGGCGAGCAGTTCGCGGCAGAGCGGATCGCCCGCATGCGGACGGGTGAAGTCGCGATGCGCCCGGTGATCGGGGATGTGGCCGACCGCCCGGTCTACCCCGCCGACGACGCGTTCGCCTACTTCACCAGGGTCGGGGAGATCGCCCCGTCGTGGCGCAACGAAGTCACCGTCCGTACCGGCGAGTGGAGCCGTGTCTACAACGCCGGCGACTACATCGAGATGGTGAGCCCCCGGCCGCTGCTGATGATCGTTGCCGATGAAGACACAGTGTCGGGCACCGACTTGCAGTTGTCGGCCTACAACCGAGCCTTGGAACCCAAGCGCCTGAAGATCATCCCTGGTGGCCACTTCGCCCCCTACGTCGACGAGTTCGAGGCCACCTCCTCGGCTGCCGTCGAGTTCTTCACGTCTCATCTGCGCGCTGGCGGACGCTGAGTGCGAGAGGCGCCCTCGATCCGATATCTGCGGCAGAACGTTCGGTATTGACGTAGCGGCTCACCTAGTGCACTCTGGTGCACACCGTCGGGCGAGATCGACCGTTCTATCTTGTAACCGTTCTCTCTTGCAACGGTCCTGCGGGCCTGGCCGGACCCCTGAAAGGTGTGACCGCATTGCGCAATAATCTGCTACGGACAGGAGGGACGCTGAGCGCGGCCCTCGGTCTCTCCCTCGGCGTCGGCGTCCCCGCGTTCGCCACCCCCGGCGGTCCGGGCGTATCGGGCACCATCATTTCCCAGACCACAGTGGGCGGAACCGACTACATCCTCCGCCAGATCACCGTTCCCCCTGGTCAGGGCACAGGCTGGCATTACCACGACGGAACCCTCTACGGCTTCGTTGAGCACGGTACCCTCAGCCACTTCGACTCCGGCTGCGAGTCCGACGGGGTGTACAAGGCCGGCAGCAGCCTCACGGAGCCGGCCGGTGCGAACCACGTGCACATCGGCCGCAACCTCGGCAAGACCGATGTCGTCCTCGATGTGCTCTATGTCCTTCCGCATGGCGCTCCGCTGTCGCGCGATGCTCCCAATCCAGGGTGCGACTTCGAGTAGAGCCCGGAGCGGGCCCAGCTGTGCGACGTGCGGCTGGGCCCGTGCCATTGCTGGCGGCCTGCGTATGCCCGAGCCGCAACCCGGTTCGTGGCGCCGGTTCACCGCACGGACACCATCCATCCCGGGCGGATACTCCCCTCCATGCTGGAATCCGCCTGATTTACGAAAGGAATCCCATGACGGACCGGAAAATTGCCCTGGTCACTGGTGCTGGACGCGGATTGGGTAGGGGTATCGCGCAGCACTTGACGCAGTCGGGTGTCGCCGTTCTGGGCACCTATCTCACCAGCAAGCGCGCAGCCTCCGAGGCCGCCGGTCCGGACCTGGTCTTCCGTCAGCTCGACGTCACCCGGATCGACACGTTCGCGGAGTTCGCCACCACCGTCAGGAACACCCTGCAGGAGAGCTTCGGCGCAGAGACCTTCGACTACCTCGTCAACAACGCCGGCATCGGCACCTACGCCCCGTATGCGACGACCACGCCGGAGCAGTTCGACGAACTGGTTCAGATCAACCTCAAGGCACCGTTCTTCCTCACCCAGGCGCTGCTGCCGCTGATCAATGAGGGGGGCCGTGTGCTGAACGTGTCGACTGCCCTGACCCGCGGTGTTGTACCGGGCATGTCCGCCTATGCTGCCACCAAGGGCGCGATCGAGGTCCTGACCCGCTATCAGGCCGTCGAGTTGGCCGAGCGTTCCATTCGCGTCAACACGCTGATGGGCGGGGCGGTTCTGACCGACTTCGGGGGAGGCATCATGCACTCGCCGGAGGTACAGCAGCTGTCGGCCCACACGATTGCCCAGGGCCGCATCGCCATGCCCGACGACATCACCGCCGCTGTCCCCGCGGTCCTTTCCGACTCCTTCCAGTGGGCGACCGGCGCGGTCATCGACCTGTCCGGCGGACAGAGCCTCTGAGCAAGCGCGTAGACGAGCCGAGCGGGCCTCGTCGCTGGGGTGTCCGTCGCAGACGCGGGTCGCCGGCGGCGAACTGCGTTCAGGGGTGGCCCGATTACGATGCGATGATGGACGACAGTACGTTGGTCGGCTGCGCCCGGCGTGGTGATGTTGAGGCGCTCGGGATGCTGGTCCGGCGCCATGAAGCCGGTATGCGTGCGGTGGCGCTGAGCATCCTGGGGCACGGTCCGGATGCCGAGGACGCCGTACAGGACGCAATCGTGACCGCGATCGTGTCGATCGGCGAGGTACGCGATCCCGCAGCGGTCGGCGGCTGGCTGCGGTCGGTCGTCCGGAACAACTGCCGTATGCGGGTGCGTGCGAAGCGGCCCGTCCCGGTCGCGGACCCCGAATGGTTTCTGCCGGCCGATGAAGCCTTCGGCGCGGACGAGTTGCTCGAGCGGACGGTTTCACGGGACTGGGTGTGGCACGCCATGGCGACCCTCTCCGAGAAGGATCGTCTGATCACGATGCTGCGGCATTTCAGCAGTGTGCGCTCCTACGCGGACATCGCCACCGTGTGCGGCATCCCGGTCGGGACGGTGCGCAGCCGCCTGCACCACGCCCACCGTGCGCTCGCGGCCACGCTGCGTGCCACGGCGGACGCGGCGTACGCGGACGTGTCGGACCGGATCGGTGCGCGACAACGGGAGGCCGCCGATGCCGTGCGGGCCACGGCGCGCGGCGACTTCCGGCATGTGGTGAGCGAACTGTGGTGGCCGGACGCCCAGCTCGTCGTGCCGGCGTCGTCGGTGAGCGGTGGGGTGGACCTGGCCGTGCGGGCGATGGACGGCGACCTGGAGTCAGGAGTCCGGCCCGGGCTGGTCGACGTGGTCGCGGGAGACGACGTGCTCATCTGGGAACTCGAACTCGTCAACCCTGCCTCGGACCCCGACCACTGCCCACCGAACGCGGTGTGGCTGCAGTCGCTGGACAGCGGACGGGTTCGCACGGTCACTCTCTTCCATCCGGTCCCTGAACAGAGAAAAGTCGGAACCTGATCGAACTCGGGTGGGTGCTCGTGCATCTGGTCAGGGCAGCATCATCCTGATCGGAGAACAAGTTGAAGTCCGCAAACCCCCTGAGCACCCATGAGATCACCGTCGGCGGCATCCGGCAGGTGTACCACGTCGCAGGCCAAGGGCCTGTCTGCGTGGCGCACTCGGGCGGCCCCGGCACCGCGTGGTCGTATCTGCGGATGCCGCTGCTCGAGCAGCACCGCACGATGGTCTACCTGGAGCCGGTCGGCACGGGTGACTCAGGCCGTCTGGAGTCCTACGACCTCGCCACCTACGTCGCCTTTCTCGCCGCCGTCGTCGACGACCTCGACTCACCACGGGTCCAGCTGCTCGGCCATTCGCACGGTGGATTCGTGGTGCAGCGCTACGCCCTTGAGTACCCCGGCCGAGTGGCAGGTCTGATCCTGTACGACACGACGGCGGTGGCCGACCCGGGATTCTGGGAGTCGGCCATGGCAGGCGTCACTGCCTACGGTTCCGTCGACCCGGAGATCCCCTCCGCGTTCGA
Organism: Streptomyces sp. NPDC018026; assembly: GCF_044327745.1. Lineage (NCBI taxonomy): Bacteria > Bacillati > Actinomycetota > Actinomycetes > Kitasatosporales > Streptomycetaceae > Streptomyces > Streptomyces sp. NPDC018026. Next base: position 190,805 of record NZ_JBIRFY010000014.1, on the reverse strand, counting down.
ACGGCTGATGGCCGCGGCTGACGACGCGGCGATGACGGCCGCACTGCGCGACGCCCTTCCGGCGTACTTCGCCGACTTTCCCGGCCGGAGGTCGGAATACGCCGACCTGGTCACGGGCCTTCGCGCTTGGCTGGTTCCGCAGGTGCCGGAGCTCTTCGACCTGCGTGACCGACTGGGTGAGATCACCGCACCCACGGTTATCATCGCCGGCACCCACGACTTCATCGCCGGGCCGCGGTGGGCGGGGATACTGCATGCTTCCATTCCGCACGCGCATCTCGTCGAGCTTGAGCACAGCGGACACTTCGGACACATCGAGCAGCCTGCCGAGTTCACGGCTGCCGCGACGTCCGTCGCTCCGGATCTGGACGCGGACGTAGTCGCCGGTACCTGAGCCGCCGGTACCTAGCCGCCGGGCCGCGGCCCTGCGCGGGCCCGGCGGCTCGGGACTCCGGTCGTGCCTGGACGGCGGTCGCGGCGCCCGGATCAGAACGTGACATACGAACCCCTCCTCACCGCCGTCGACCGCGGGTGGGCCGTGCCACACATTCCGCGCCCCGCGTCGTCAGCGCAGGAAGCCCTCATAACTGCGTTGCTGGAGCTGACCCTCGATCTGCCGTACGGTCTCCAAACCCACGCCGACGATGATCAGGATGCTTGTCCCGCCGAACGGGAAGTTCTGACCGGCCCCGATCGCGGCCAGCGCGACGGTGGGGACCAGGGCGATCAGTCCCAGATACAGCGCGCCAGGCCAGGTGATCCGGTTGAGCGTGTAGCGCAGATAGTCGGCGGTGGGCCGTCCGGCCCTGATCCCGGGGACGAAGCCTCCGTACCGCTTCATGTTGTCCGACACCTCGTCGGGGTTGAAGGTGATCGCGACGTAGAAGAAGGCGAAGAACACGATGAGCACGAAGTACGCGGTGATGTAGACCGGGTGGTCGCCCATGGTGAGGTTCCGGACGATCCAGGTCTTCCAGGCCGAGTTGCCGCTCGAGAACTGTGCGATCAGCGACGGCAGGTAGAGAAGTGACGAGGCGAAGATGACCGGGATGACGCCTGCCTGGTTGAGCTTCAGGGGAATGTAGGTCGAGGTCCCGCCGTACGAGCGGCGGCCGATCATGCGCTTGGCGTACTGCACCGGAATGCGGCGCTGGGCCTGCTCCACGAAGACCACGAGGCCCACCAGCGCCAGTGACACGAGGATGACACCGCCGAACTCGATCCAGCCGCCGGCCAGGGTCCCCTGCTTCTTGACCGCCCACAGGGCGGAGGGGACGGTGGAGGCGATCGAGATGAACATGAGGATCGACATGCCGTTTCCGATACCGCGGTCGGTGATCAGCTCGCCGAGCCACATCACCACACAGGTGCCGGCGGTCATGCAGATGACCATGGTCACCGTAGTGAAGGCCGACCGGTCCGGGACGATGTCCGAGGCGACTGCGCAACCGGAGAAGAGCGCGCCACTGCGTGCGGTGGCCACCAATCCGGTGGCCTGGAGGACGGCGAGTGCCACCGTCAGGTACCGGGTGTACTGGGTGATCTTCGCCGTTCCGGCCTGGCCCTCCTTCTTGAGAGCCTCTAGGCGTGGGATGACCACGGTCAGCAGCTGCAGGATGATGCTGGCGGTGATGTAGGGCAGGATGCCGAGCGCGAAGACCGTGATCTGAAGCAGCGCACCCCCGCTGAACAGGTTCACCAGCCCGAACAGCCCCTGGCTGTCGGCCGTCTGGTCGAGGCACTGCTGGACCGTTCGGTAGTCGACGCCTGGAACCGGTATGTGGGTGCCCAGTCGGTACACCACGATGATGCCGAGCGTGAAGAGCAGCTTTTTACGCAGGTCAGGCGTCTTGAACGCGTGAGCGAACGCCATGAACACGATGCCTCCCGTGGCCCTACGTGCGGATGCCGTCGTAAGGACCAAAGATTCTCGACAGGACAACGGCGCATCGGTGACGGCTGCCGCTTCGAGGCAACATCGTTCGTGTTCGAGGCCCGTTTTGTCAAGAAAGAACGTTCTGCCTTCGAGGTTCGGACTGGGTCCCTGCGCCGTCCGCGTGGGCGGCGCAAGGATTCCCCGAGCGAGAACCCGTCCGGCTCACGGCCGAACGGCGGAGGACCGCGCGAGGTCCAGTGCGACGTCCGTGATCATGTCTTCCTGGCCGCCCACCATCTTGCGGCGTCCGACCTCCACGAGGATCGAACGGGTGTCGAGGTCGTAGCGCTCGGCGGCGACCTCCGCGTGCCGCAGGAAGCTGGAATACACGCCCGCGTACCCGAGCGTGAGTGTCTCGCGGTCGACACGCACCTCCCGGTCCTGGAGAGGCCGGACGAGGTCGTCCGCGGCGTCCATCAGGGGGAACAGATCGCAGCCGTGCTGCCAGCCCTGGAGGTCGGCCACGGCGACGAAGGCCTCCAGAGGACAGTTGCCCGCGCCCGCGCCCTGACCGGCGAGGGACGCATCGACACGGACGGCGCCGCTTTCCACGGCCACCACACTGTTGGCGACACCGAGGGCGAGGTTGTGGTGGGCGTGGATGCCCATGTCGGTCGAGGGATCGAGGACGTCCCGGTAGGCCCGGAAGCGGGCGCGGACCCCGTCCATGGTCAGACGCCCGCCGGAGTCCGTGACGTACACACAGGTGGCTCCGTAGGACTCCATCAACTTGGCCTGGCGGGCGAGTTCGGCGGGTTCCGCCATGTGGGACATCATCAGGAAGCCGGCGACGTCCATGCCGAGATCCCGAGCGGCCGCGATGTGCTGGGCGGCGATGTCGGCCTCGGTGCAGTGGGTGGCGATCCGTACCGAGCGGATGCCCAGCCGGTGCGCCTGCCTGAGATCCTCCACCGTGCCGATGCCGGGCAGGAGCAGGGTGGTGGGAACGGCCTGCCGCGCGGCGTCGGCGACGGCTTCGATCCAGTCCCAGTCGGTGTGCGCGCCGACGCCGTAGGTGAGGGAGGAACCGGACAGCCCGTCTCCGTGAGCGACCTCGATCGCTGTGACGCCCGCCGCGTCCAGTACGGAGGCGATGGAACGGGCCTGTTCGACCGAGTAGCGGTGCCGGACGGCGTGCATGCCGTCCCTGAGGGTCACGTCCTGGATGTAGAGATTGCTGGTCACCTGGCCGGCACCTCCTGCTTGCGGTGGGCCGCGACGCGCTCGGCGGTGCGCAGCGCGGCAGAGGTCATGATGTCGAGGTTGCCCGCGTAGGCAGGCAGGTAGTGCGCGGCCCCCTCCACCTCCAGGAAGACGGAGACCTTCCAGGCGGTGCTGTCCCGCTCGCCGGACGGAAGAAGGCGACGCTGAGGATCTTCGGTGGGCACCCGGTCGAACTGCACGTCCTGCTTGAGCCGGTAGCCCGGCACGTACTCCTGGACGGCGCGCTCCATCGCGAAAACGGCCTCACGGACCTTGGCGGTGTCGCAATCGGAGACCAGGCAGTAGACCGTGTCACGCATGATCAGCGGCGGCTCGGCCGGGTTCAGGACGATAATGGCCTTGCCCTGCGCCGCGCCGCCCACCTTCTCGATGGCGGCAGAAGTGGTCTCGGTGAACTCGTCGATGTTGGCGCGGGTTCCGGGGCCCGCGGAGCGGGAGGAGAGCGAGGCGACGATCTCTCCGTAGTGGACCGGGGTGACCGAGCTGACGGCGGCCACGATCGGAATGGTGGCCTGGCCCCCACAGGTGACCATGTTGACGTTGGGCGCACCGAGGTGTTCGTCGCCGTTGACCGGGGGGATCACATACGGGCCGACGGCCGCCGGTGTGAGGTCGACCAGGGTACGGCCGAGTGGACGCAGGACCTCTTCGTGACGCCGGTGGGCTCCGGCGGAGGTCGCGTCGAAGACGATCTCGACATCCTCGAACTCGGGCATCCGGACGAGTCCTTCGACCCCTTCGTGTGTGGTGGCGATCTTGAGGCGTCGCGCGCGGGCCAGGCCGTCCGACTCGGGGTCGATGCCGGCCATCGCGACGATCCTCAGGTTCTCCGACAGCCGCAGCACCTTGATCATGAGGTCGGTGCCGATGTTGCCGGAGCCGATGATGGCGACTGAGGTGGTCACTGGACAGCTCCTTCGGAGGAGAAGCGGACGCGGACGGAACCGAGTCCGGAGATGCGGGCTTCGAACAGGTCGCCGGGAACGGCCGGGACCATCGGCCCCAGGGCCCCGGTGAGGATCACGTCGCCCGCCTTGAGTGAGTCGCCCACCTCGGCCAGCGCACCGGCCAGCCACACCGCGGCGTTGAGGGGCCCGCCCAGGCAGTCGGCGCCGGTGCCCGAGGAGACCTGCTCCTCGCCCCGCGCCAGCGTCATGGCCACCTGCCGAAGATCGACACCGGTCAGGGGGACGGGTGTGCCACCGAGGACGAACAGCCCACAGGAGGCGTTGTCGGCGACGGTGTCGGCGAAGGTGATGTCCCAGTCGGCGATCCGGCTGTCCACGATCTCCAGGGCCGGCAGAACGAAGTCGGTGGCGCGGATGATGTCGGCGACGTTCGGTTCCGTGACGTCCAGGTCGGTACCGAGCACCAGCGCCACTTCCGCCTCGACCTTCGGCTGCAACAGCCGGCCTCCCGGCACAGTGCCGCCGTCCGGCACGACCATGTCCGACAGCAGGGCACCGAAGTCGGGCCGGTCGACGCCCAACTGCGCCTGCACGGCGGGGGACGTCAGCCCGATCTTGCGTCCTACGACACGGCGGCCGTCTGCCAGCTTGCGCTCCACGTTCAGCCGCTGCACCGCGTACGCCGCGTTGACGTCGTGGGCGGGAAGCCGGTCGCGTACCGGGGGGACCGGTTTGCCGCTCCGTTCGGCCTCGGCCAGCAGGTCGGCAGTCTCACGGATCGCGGGGGTGTTCATGGCGGTCAACCTCCGAGAGGAAGGCCGGGCGGTTCTTGACGAGTGAGGCCGGCCGACGGGCGATGAGCCAGGTATAGACGGATGCCCGGCGCAGGCCAAGGAACGTTCCATCACGCGGAACACATGGCTTCGGGGCAGGACCTTCGTGGCAGGCTGGATCCGTGGCAGGGAACGAATCAGCGCAGGGCAGCATGCTCGACAGGGCTGTGAGTCTGCTGGACTGCTTCCGCCCGGCGGGCGGAAGGCGGCGTCTGACGGAACTGGCGGCGGGCACCGGACTGGCCAAGAGCACCGTCCACCGGCTCGCCGCCGACCTGGTGCGTCTCGGACTCCTGGAGCGTGTGGGGCAGGAGTACCAGCTCGGCGGTCTGCTCTTCGATCTCGGAGGCCTGGTGCCGCGCCGCCAGGACCTGCGGGAGGTGGCACTGCCGTTCCTCCAGGACCTGTACGAGGCGACCCGGGAGACGGTGCACTTGGGAGTCCGGCAGGACTGGTCGGTGGTCTACCTGGAACGCATCCACGGTCATGAGAGGCTGCCCCTGCCGTCCAGGGTGGGCGGCACCCTGCCCCTGAGCTGCACCGGGGTGGGCAAAGCGCTGATCGCGTTCTCTCCGCGTGAGCAGACCGAGGAACTGCTGGCGGGCCCGCTGCCCCGCCTCACCCCTCAATCGGTGACCGATCCGGACCGCCTGCGCGTGATGCTGGACCAGGCCCGTCTCGCCGGTCTCGCCTACGAGGAGCAGGAAGCGGTGCCCGGGGTGAACTGCGTGGCGGCTCCGGTGTTCGCCGCCGACGGAACGGTGGCCGCCGCCATCTCGGTGGCCGTCCCCGTGGCTCGCTGGTATCCGGCGCAGCTCGGTACCGCGGTGCGCACCGCGGCGCTGGGCCTCACCAGGGCCCTGCGCTGAGAGTGCCGCGAGAGCGGCGCGGAGCACTTCGCGGCATCCCGCCATGGCAGTCCCGGTCCTCTGGTGACGGCACGCACGCCAAAAGACCCGGGGATGGGCGCTCTGTGGAGCAGCGGTGACCGTCACACGGGCCGAGTCACCGTACCCACTCGGCGTGGTGCCGTATTCGGTTCACTTCCCGTCGCCGGCTGCGCGAGCGGTGGAGCGTGTTGCGGCGGTTGCCGGCAGGTCCCTCGTCGACATCGCTCGGCGGGCTTGCGCGCTTTCGGGTGGAACCGCGCGTTGCTGCCGGTCATGGTTCCGCAAGGGCGCCGGGCAGTGCCGCACCGCGCTGCCCGGTCTGAGCTTCCACCGGCCGACGGACCGGAATAGGCCACGTCGGCCCTGACCCGGCCCGGTGTTGACCGGCGCCGGGCCGTCCCCGCACTGCTCAGAGCAGTTTGAGCAGTGCGGTCGCGATGTCCTCCGGGTGGTTCAGCAGGGCCATGTGCCCACCGGGCACCATGTGAGGCTCGACGCCCAGACGAGCGGCGAACTCGGTTCCCGGCCGGGCCAGTGACGTGTCGTCGGTACCGAGGACGTAGGAGGCGTCGAGGCCGGCCTCGGTGACCGAGGGCACTTCCAGTGCGTCGGTCATGTATCGGCCGGGCTGCGGCAGCGTCAGGCCGAAAACGAGTTCGTGCATTTCCTCCGGCTCGCCCTGCATCAGGCCGTAGCGGACCGCGTCGAGCGTCAGCGGGACGGTCCCGTCCGACGCGGCGGCGATGGACTCGCGTATGAGCGCGCCGTATGCCTCGTTCTCCTCGGCCATCGAGACACCGCGCTCGGGTACGACCGCGTTGTAGTACACGACGTGCCGCACTCGGTCGGCCAGTCGGTGCGCGGCGCCCGTGACCGGGTAGCCGCCCCAACTGTGGCCGACCAGGACGACGTTCGTCAGGTCGCGGTCCACCACCTCGCCGACGACATGGTCGACCGCGTCCCTCAACCGCAGGCCGACCGGAGAGCTGCCGTAGGAAAGTCCGGGGACCGTGACGGTCAGCGCACGATGGCCGTGCTCCCGCAGCACGCGCGCCACCGGATGCCAGCTCCATGCCCCCAGCCACGCTCCCGGTACCAGCACGAACGTCGTCTCAGGTGCGGTGCCCATGTGTCTTCTTCTCTCTGGTCAATAAAAAAACGAGGGATCGTTCTTTTATACAGGAACTCAGTATCCTGGGCCTCATGAGTCGATCTCCTGCCCCCGGGCCCCGTCGCGGGCCGACCGGTCATCGAGACGCGCGGTACGGCGGCCCGCACGGACCCGGGCGGGCGCGAGCATGCCCAAAGTGACGCAGGCCCACCTCGATGCACGTCGACGGCAGATCATCCAAGCGGCCACCGAGGCCTTCACCGAGCGCGGTTTCGCCGGGACCTCGATGGCCGACATCGTCCGCGCCACCGGTTTGTCCACCGGGGCGGTGTACCGGTACTTCCCCAGCAAGGAGCACCTGGTGCTGGCTGTCGTCGCCGGACGCGACGGTCAGCAGGAAGTGGGCGGCTTCCCCTCGGAGAGCGCAGCGGAGCTCCTCGGCCGGCTCATCGGCTATGTGACCCCGCCGGAGGGCGCGGGGCATGCCCGCCTCGTCTCTCTGATCTGGGGAGACGCGGCCGTTACGCCCCACCTGGCCGCCGTGGCCCGCGAACGCCACGATGCGCTTCAACGGCACCTCACCTCCGTGCTGGACGCCCGGCGCGTGCCGGGGAGGGAGTGCGGACCGGAGCCGGAAGACAGCAGCGCTGTCGCGCAGGTCGCTCTCGCGTCCCTCATCGGCTACGCGGCTCTCGTCGCGACAGACACTCCTGTTGACACCGACGGCTTCCTACGCGTCCTCGGGCGCATGGCCACCGGGGGATACGAACCGGCCACCGGTCCGACGCGCACGCAGGAGGCACCTCCCGCGTAGGCCTTGCGTCGGAAGCCGGTCCCGAGACGGTCGGCGGCGGCCCCTACGCTCATGTATACATACTGTGTATAGTCGCTGTGTCGTTGATTCGCAACGCTCTTGACAAGCCGTCCGAGGAGAGGGAATGACCAGGACACCACAGGGCGATGGCGCGAACCGGCCTCCGATTTCAGCGGATGGCCGGGAGAACGATTCGCCGCGCTTTCGCGTCGAGTTGGAGAGTCCCGACAGGGGAGTCAGGCATGTGAGGTTCATCCACGCGGATTCGATGGAAGAGGCCCTGGTCAAGGTTCGTGAAGTGCAACCACCCGGTGAGAGTCCCGGCGGCGACAGCGGGACGCTTCGAGTGGTGGAAGCCTCGGAGGAGAATAGTTTCACGGAGGATCGCCATCAGCGGAACGCTCGACGTCGCTACATCAACACCATTGTCGAATCCGGACTGAGGGCCCTGGGGCAGGACGCTCCCGCTCGCTCCGACGAAGCGTTCTTCGACGTCTTCTGCGATTTCTTCAGCCGGACCATTGTCCGGCCTGGACACTACGCCTTCCCTTCGGAGGGACCAGAGTCCGACCGGCTTCTCAAGGCCGACGACGCCACCACCGTCATGGCGCAACTGCTCCTTACCCATCTCGCGCACCATGACGTAACGTTGACGCGTATACGCCCAGAATGAGAGATTGCCGGACATCGCTTCGCTGATTCGACCTTGCGGCCGGGCTCTGGTCGGCAGGCGGGTGGCGCCTGCCCGGTTCTGGGAGGCGGGGCTCTACGCCCGGTGGTGCCGGATCGGCTTCTCTCCCCCCAGATCGGCACGCTCGGTCGTAGCCCACGTGGCCAGGAGTCGGAGTCGCTCATCATCGGCCGTGCCGGGCTCCGCTGTGTAGGTCATCATGGTGAGCCCCTCATCGGCCAGAAGTTCCATGGCTTCGTAGGAAACCGCGATCTCACCGACGACCGGGTGGCTGAACCGCTTGAGCCCAGTGCGGTAGACGCGTACATCGTGTGAGGCCCAGCGATGGGCGAAGCTCTCGCTTCGCGTGGTCAGCTCGCCGATCAGGTCGGTGAGCTGCTTGTCATAGGGCGTGCGACCGGCTTGAGCACGCAACAACTGGACCGCGGTGTTCTCCGCCTCGTTGAAGTCCGGATAGAAGGCAGGGCTGTTGGGGTCGAGGAAGTTGAATCGCGCGATATTCGGTGGCGCGAGCGGCGTGGAACGAGCCGGACTGTCGAATGCCGGTGAGTACAGAGCACGAGCCAGGAGATTGGTGCCGATGATGTCGAGGCGGCCGTTGCACACGCACGCCGCGGCCGTGATCATCGAGTCGAGGACGCGTTGCACCTCCGGGCGGATCTTGGCAGCCGCCGGCCGACGGTTCCGGACGACTCCCGCGTTGGCGGTGCGGGCCAGGTCGAAGAGATAGGTCCGCTCGGCTTCGTCGAGCCGCAACGCCCCGGCGATGGCGCCCAGGACGCCGTCCGAGACCCCGGTGAGTCGTCCCTTCTCCAATCGGGTGTAGTAATCCGCGGAAATCCCCGCCAGCAACGCCACCTCCTCCCGGCGTAGCCCCTTGACGCGTCGTTTGCCTCCGTAGGCCGGCAGGCCGGCCGCTTGCGGAGTGATTTTGGCGCGTCGAGTGGACAGAAACTCGCGAACCTCGTCGTTTCTGCTGCTCATCACCACACCGTACGACGCGTGAGCGTGCTGGAAGGGGTTCTGCCGGAACCCGGAACAGCCCGCCCTGGCACGCCGCGGAGATCCGTTGTTCCGTGGGCGCCGGGCCGGAGCGGGCAGCGGACACCCAGGTCATCGGCCAGGTGGCAGGCGCGACGCGGCTTCGGCACGCTCACACCTGTCATGTCGGTGTCTCGGCACCGATGTCGGCCAGACCGAAGGAACAGCCCGTCATGACCAACATTCCGCAGCTCACCACCGACCTGTTCCTGGGCGGGCACTGGATGGGCTCAAGTGCCGGAACTCTTACCACGTACAACCCGGCCACAGCCGAGGCCATCACGGACATCGCGGCAGCCGGTGAGGCCGACGTAGATCAGGCGGTGCGTGCGGCGACCACCGCCCTGCACGGTGAGTGGGCCGCCACGGCGCCCAGCATGAGGGGAGTGCTCCTGAACAAGCTCGCGGACCTCGTGGAACGCGACGCCCAGATCCTGGGGACGCTGGAGTCGCTGGACATGGGTGCCCTCCTCAGCGTCACGCAGGGGTTCTTCGTCCCGGACCTGATCGCGACGCTCCGCTACTACGCCGGCTGGGCCGACAAGATCAACGGACATACCCTGCCCAACAACGGATACATAGGGCAGTCCGTCCTGTCGTACACCATCCGTGAGCCGGTCGGAGTCATCGCCGCGATCGTGCCGTGGAACTCTCCGCTCATGGTCCTCGGCTGGAAACTGGCACCCGCACTCGCTTCGGGAAACACCGTCATCGTGAAGCCGGCGGAGGACGCCTCGCTCTCGATTCTCCACTTGGGCAAGCTGATTGAGGAGGCCCAATTCCCCGCCGGTGTCGTCCAGGTGCTGCCGGGGCGGGGTTCGGTGGCCGGCGAGGCGCTGGCGAAGCACCCCGGGGTGCATAAGGTGTCGTTCACCGGCTCCGTCGAGGTCGGGCGGTGGATCCTGCGCAACTCGGCGGGCAATCTCAAGCGCACCACCTTGGAACTGGGTGGTAAGAGCCCTCAGATCATCTTCGGTGACGCCGACATCGAGGCGGCCGTCATGGGCACGGCCGCCGGCCTGTTCCTGAACTCCGGCCAGGTGTGTGCGGCCGGCACGCGCGTCTTCGTGCACCGCTCCGTCCTCGACACCGTTCTCGACGGTCTGCGAGCGGCCGCCAGTGCTCAGGTGCTTGGCTCTCCCTTCGAGGAGACCACCACAATGGGACCGCTTGTGAACTCCGCGCAGAAGGAACGCGTACTCGGCTACGCGGCGAAGGGCAGCGCCGAAGGCGCGACCCTCGTCGCGGGAGGCGGGTCCCCCGAGGGGACGGGGCACTTCGTCGAGCCGACCCTGTTCACCGGTACCAACGACATGGCGATCGCCCGCGAAGAGATCTTCGGTCCGGTCGGGATCGTCGTTCCGTTCGACGACGATGCCGAGGCCGTCGCGCAGGCCAACAACAGCGACTACGGCCTGGCAGCCACGGTGTGGACCGGCGACGTGAGTCGGGCGCACGAGGTCGCAGCCAAGCTGCAGGCGGGCGCGGTAGGCGTCAATGGCTGGGCTCCCGGTGGGCCGCAGATGCCCTGGGGCGGCGTGAAGTCGTCCGGTCTCGGCAGGGAACTCGGCTACGAGGGCATTCTGGCCGACACCGAGGTCAAAACGGTGTCCGTGATCGTGTGACCGCCCGCCGCGCCTGAGCTCCGTGGGTGGTTCTTCCGCGCCGGACCGACGGCAGGGGGAGATTCCCCGGCATCGCCGTCGCTCCGGCAGAGTGCGGGGCTCGGGCTCGTCGACGTTGGTGAGTGCCTGATGGGAACCCGCAGGTACCTCTGGCGCATCTACCATGGGACGCCATGAGCGCTTTCCGTCCCGGTGACCCTTTTCTCGCCGACTGTCCGGCGCGACTGGCGGTCGAGCTGATTGCCGACAAATGGACGGTGGTAGTGCTCTACGGCCTGAGCAAGGGGCCGGCGCGCCATGGCGAACTGGTCGAGATGATCGGCGGGGTCTCCCGCAAGATGCTCACCCAGACGCTCCGGAGGCTCGAAGCGCACGGCCTTGTCCGCCGCCACGCCCATGCCGAGATGCCGCCTCGTGTCGAATACGAGCTGACCCCGCTCGGGGCGACTCTGATCGATCCGATCCAGGTGCTGACGGAGTGGGCCAGGACGAACGGTGACGCGGTGCTCGATGCGCTCGACGCACACTCCGTCCCGGTCGTCCGCGGCACCTGAGTACTCGTCGGCGCAACCGCGTGCTGTCCGGAGTCCCTCTCGCTCGACGCCCGCGGTGAGTCCTGATGCGTAGGACGCAGCGGTCGCGATCACTACCGGAATCAACGCAGTGACGGTAGAAATCGACGCCGTGTAGACTTTTTCTGGGGGGGGGGAGTGGTCCGACTCCTTGCAAGCCCTCTTTGGAGGAACAGTGCAAAAGCACCAGAACTGGCTCATCACTGGCGTCAGCACGGGTCTCGGACGTGCCTTCGCCGAGGCCGCCCTGGCCGCAGGTCATACCGTCGTCGGCACCGTCCGCTCCGAGGAGGACCTGCGGGCCTTCGAGGAACTCAGGCCCGGTAGGGCTCACGGTCGCGTGCTGGACGTGACGGACGACGACGCCGTCCCCGGTACGGTCGCGGAGGTGGAGCAGAGCGTCGGCCCCTTGGACGTCGTCATCGCCAACGCCGGCTACGGCCTGGAGGGCACCTTCGAGGAAACCCCGCTGGCCGAGGTGCGGCGGCAGTTCGAGGTCAATGTGTTCGGGGCAGTGGCCACCCTGCGGGCGGCGCTGCCCCACATGCGGCGCCGCCGCCGCGGACACCTGATGGCCGTCACCTCCATGGGCGGGCTCATGACCGTCCCCGGCCTGTCCGCCTACCACGGCAGTAAGTTCGCCCTGGAGGGCATCCTGGAGACGCTGGGCAAGGAAGTCGCACAGTTCGGAATCCATGTGACGGCGATCGAGCCCGGCTCGTTCCGCACCGACTGGGCCGGACGGTCCATGACACGCGTCGCGCGGACCGTCGACGACTACGACGAGTTGTTCGTCCCCGTCCGCGAGGCGCGGCAGAAGGCCAGCGGGAACCAGTTGGGCAATCCGGCCAAGGCCGGGGAAGCGGTCGTGCACATCACCTCGGTCGAGCGGCCGCCGGCCCACCTCGTGCTGGGCTCGGACGCGCTGCGGCTGATCACCGCCGCCCGCGCGGCCGTGGACGAGGACATCCGCGCATGGGAGGCCCTCTCCCGTACGACCGACTTCGCCGAGGGCGCTCAGCTCTGATGCCCGGCCACCAGCCCGCGCGAAGCCGACGCACCACCGAGCGCAAGGGGGATGTCCGGGAGCGGGCCATCCTCGACACCTGCGAGGCCCTGCTAGCCCAACCGGGCTACGACGCCATGACCGTTGGCGACATCGCCCAGGGCGCCGGCATCACACGCGGCGCCCTGTACTTCTACTTCGGCTCCAAGCAGGAAGTGGTCACGGCGCTCGTGGCCCGGACCGTCGAGCACCTGTGGGAACGGTCCCGGGTCACCGCGCAGACGGACGAGCCCCGCCCGGCCATCACGGCGGCCATGCAGCGCACGGTCGAACTGTGGAATGAGCACGGCCTGGTCATGCGCACGGCGATCGACCTGTCGTTGACCGTGCCGGAGATCGGCGAGCTGTGGAACCACACGGCCGACCTGTTCATCGCGGCCATCACCGTCGTCCTCGAACGCGCCGGCGTCCAGGCCGGCACCGCACCGGACCAAGCCTCATCGATGGCACGCGCCTTGTGCTGGATGATCGAGCGGACCTTCTACCACGCTTCACAGGAATCCCGCGAGAGGCTCCAAGACGCGTCGGCGACATGCGAGCACATCTGGCTGACCAGCGCCGGCCTGGTCACCTGAGGTATCTGCCACGGACGCGGAGGAGACGCGGCGGGCCCTTGCCGACTGTCCGCCGACACAAGGGGGAGAACGTTCAGTATTGACACGGAAAAGGCTCTTGGGCATGCTGGTGAGGAAGAATGGTCGTTCTGTCCCTGGGTGAAAGGTTGCGCGTTGGCTGAATCAGCCTTTTGGGATGCAGTGGGGTCAGAATCAGTGCGTGAGCAGACAGTGGGATCACTCCTGAGCGAGGCGGTAGAGCGGGCGGCATCCGCGACAGCGCTCGTCGAAGGCGTTCCCGACCCGTCGGCCCGGCGACGCTGGACCTACGCAGAACTCTTCGAGGAGTCTGAGCAGGCCGCTCGGGCCCTGCTGGGGAGGTTCCGGCCGGGCGAACGTGTCGCGGTGTGGGCCAACAACATCCCAGAATGGATCATGCTGGAGATTGCCGCCGCACTCGCGGGACTGACCCTGGTCACGGTGAACCCCACGCTGCGTAGGAACGAGTTGCTGCATGTCCTCGGACAGTCGGAGGCGGCCGGGGTCTTCCTGGTGCGCGAATATCGCGGCAACTCGATGGAGAAGACGCTCTCCGGTCTGCGTGCCGATCTTCCGCTGTTGAGGGAAGCGGTACTGCTCGACGAATGGGCGTCATTCCGTGCCTCTGGATCGCCGACCGAGAGACTGCCCACGGTCAGTCCCGGCGATCCGGCGCAGATCCAGTACACGTCGGGTACGACGGGAACGCCGAAGGGCGCGCTGCTTCACCATCGTGGTATTACCAACAATGCACAGCTGTCGTACGTCCGCATCTTCGACATGCGTCCCGGTGAGTCCTTCGTCAGTCCGATGCCCCTGTTCCACACGGCCGGTTGCGTCCTGACCCTGCTGGCCACGTTCGCGTCGCGCGGCACCTATGTCATGCCGCCCTGGTTCGACCCGGCGTTGATGCTGGAGTTGATCGAATCCGAACGAAGCGCGGTCTTCGGTGGGGTGCCCACCATGCTCCATGCCATGCTCGATCACCCTCGGTTCGACCGCACCGACCTGTCCTCCGTGCGCTACGCACTGTCCGGCGGCGCGACCATCCCGCCCTCTCTGGTCCGCCGTACCGAAGCAGCACTCGGTGTGCCGATGGCCAACATCTACGCACAGACCGAGGCGTCACCCGGAATCACCATGACCGCATTGGAGGACACGCCGGAAGACCGGGCGAGCACGATCGGGCGGCCACTGCCCGGCTGCGCGGTGAAGATTGTCGATCCGCGCACCGGCGACCTGTGCGAGCGCGGTGAAACTGGCGAACTGTGCACCCGCGGCTATCACGTCATGACCGGGTACTTCGGCCTGCCCGAGCAGACCGCCGAAGCGATCGATACGGATGGGTGGCTGCATACCGGAGACCTCGCGAGTATGGACGATCGCGGATACCTCCGTATCGACGGCCGAGTCAAGGAAATGATCATCCGTGGTGGCGAGAACATCTATCCGCGCGAGATCGAGCAGGTTTTGGTCGACCATCCAGCGGTAGCCGAAGTCGCCGTGGTGGGAATCCCGGATTCCGTGTGGGGCGAACAGGTCGGTGCGTTCATCCGCCTGGCCGACGGAAAGGTCGCCGGTGAGCGGCAGTTGTTCGCCCATGTGCGTCAGCGTCTCGCACCGCATAAGGCGCCTCGAATATGGCGGTTCGTCACCGAATTCCCCTTGACTGGATCCGGGAAGATCCAGAAGCATCGATTGCGCGAGGAGTTCGTGGCGGAGCGCACGACCGCCCATCCCAGAGGCCGCCCGGCGTCATGATCTTGACGTCGGTGACAGTGTCGCCTCCCCGACGAGTTCGCGCAGGCGCGCGAGGGTGCCGTTACGACGGGCCTGCCGCAGGCCGTACTTGGCCAGGAGTCCATTGGTCGTCGCGATCAGCGTCTTGTTGGCCGGTGCCGTCAGGCCGTGGGACGTGTGCGGCGCGTAGCGGGCCCCCTTCTCCGTGACGGACAGCCAGCCGGTGAGGGTGCGCATGCTCAGACCGACACACTGCTGGTTGAATGCGTGGGCCAGGAATCCGGCCCGTCGGCCGCCCGGGGGCAGAACCCCGGGCGCCGCTTCGAGGCGCAGCCCCGCCGAGTCGTGTCCGGTGACGGCCACCGGGACGACGACGGGGTAGCCGTCGGAGCCCTGGTACGCGAGGACTCGGTGCGGAAGGGGCTCCATCTGGCGCGCCAGGGCGTCGACCGGGACGCGTGGCGTCGTGCCGTTCTTCGGTGGCTCCTGTTCGAGTGGTGGGGACGGCCAGGCCGGGCCCGTCGTCGAGAGAGGTCCCCGGGCCATCAGGTCGGGCCAGACCGCGATGCGGTCGACCTGCACATCTACGAAGACGCGTTCCCGGTGGTATTCGCGCAGGAGCCAGTCCCACAGACGCCCTTTCGGGGTGGCGCCGAGGAAGGGTTCGGCAGCCGCCATGAGTTCGGCCAGCCGCTCCGGTGCCGGGCTCAGGTCCACCGAGGCGGTGCCCTGGGCCAGCACGTAGGCGTTGGTTTCGGCGAAGCCGTGCTCGCGGGTGTGGTAGCCCAGTGAGACCCGTGGGTCGCGCAGGATGCGGTCGAGCTTCTTCGGGAAGCCGAGCGAGGTGGTGAAGCCGACCCGACCCGCCTCGCGGTCCGCGAGCCCGACCGGGGAGACACTGGTGACGACGGCGCCGCCCGCGGGAGTTCCGTAGGCGACCGCGACGGTGAGGTCGCCTCTGATCACGCTCTCCGCCACGTCCGGCCATTCGACCGGGACGGTGGTCATGCGGTGTTCCCACGCAGCACGCGGAGATCGGAGGCCGCCTGCCGGCGCAGCTCGGGCAGGAGAGCTCGAACCGGTTCGGGCATGCCCTTCAGCATCACCTCGACCTCGGCGGGGGAACCGGCCTCGTCCAGGAAGCCGATCATCAGGTGCCCCGCGACGGGCGGGGTGCTGGCGATGACCTTGTGCGCGAAGTCGTCCCACTCAGAGGGGGCGATGTGTTCGCGCAGGACGGGGAAGAGTACCGGTTCCTCATGGAGCAGGTGCGTCTGTACGGCCTCTTGTACCGCGGCGGCCGCTTCACGCAGCGCGACACGGGCAGGGCGGCCGTCCTCGATGGCAACGGCCGCCAGGCGATCGAGCGCGGCGTCCAGACGTACGTGCTCCCCGCTCAGTGCCGCGAGTTCCTGGGCTGCGGCCGGCGCCGCTGCGGCGATCAGCGGCCAGAGCAGCTCGTCCTCGGTCTCGTGGTGGTGACGCAGATTGGCGACGACGAAGTCACGCAGCCGGGCGAGCGCCGCGCCGGGCACTGCGGGGCGCTCGGCCGCCTCGACCAGTAAAGCGATGGCCAGGCGATGCGTCTCATGGGCAAGTCGGGTTTCTACAACGGCCGTGGGGTCCTGGCGCATTTCTCGTTCCATGAAGCAAGACATTTTCATTAGAGGCACCTATTGTCAATATTGATGCCTCGTCCGACGGGCGTATGATGACCTGGTGACCAGCAGGAAGTACCATTCGCCCCGCCGTTCCGATCTGGCTGCTCAGACTCGGGACGTCATCTTGAACAGCGCGTGTGCGCTCTTCTTGGAGCGCGGCTACGCCGGAGTCACCATCGGTGAAATCGCCCAGGCGGCGAACGTGGCCGTCCCCACTGTGTACAGCAGCGCGGGGAGCAAGTCGGCCATCCTGCTCGCCCTGTTGGAGCCGGCTCTTACGGAACCGGCCATCGCCGAACATCTCGCAGCGGTCGCGACCAGCGAAGATCCGTACGAGG
Organism: Streptomyces sp. NPDC018026; assembly: GCF_044327745.1. Taxonomy (NCBI): domain Bacteria; kingdom Bacillati; phylum Actinomycetota; class Actinomycetes; order Kitasatosporales; family Streptomycetaceae; genus Streptomyces; species Streptomyces sp. NPDC018026. Next base: position 173,762 of record NZ_JBIRFY010000014.1, on the reverse strand, counting down.
TGATCGAGCTGACGGCCAGGGGGACCCGGCTTGCCCACGAACGCCACTGGGACCTGGTGTACGGCCTCTTCTACCGCGACCCCCCTGGAGAGCTGGCGGTCAAGACCGTCCTCGACAGGGGAGCTGACGATTTCGTACAGGCGCTGACCCACGTGGCCGCACGGCTCGGCGCGCTGGGCTCTCTCCCGGACGAGGTGGACGAGGCGGAGGCCCTGGATGTCCTCTGGTTCCACTTTGGCCCGCATGCCTGGACCACGCTCGTGGGGCAGCGCTCGTGGTCGTTCGACCGGGCCCAGACATGGACCACCCGGGCTGCCACCCGTGCGTTGTCGCTGAGGTGTCGCGACTGAGCTTGTTTTTAACGACAGTGCCAGGCAGGCGAGTTGAGTACCCATTGTCCTGCGAGGGCTGGTGCGACAGCAGTGCGGCCTTGGTGTGATCATGTGCGTTATCGAGACACTGTTGATCATGCCAAGGCCGCGAGGGTGAGTCTGCTGCACGACGCTGTCCGCGTCGAGTCCCTGACCGTGTTGTCCCGGTTCCGGACCGACTTCTACGACTGCCTGACCGCCCGCGCGGACGCACTGTTCGAGCTGGCAGACGCCGTGCTCTGCACCGACGGACCGGTGCGGTCGCTTGTGGATCTCGCGTTGGCGCCCGAGCACCGTCGGGGTCACGGCTCTCTCTACGCGGGTCTCAACCGCGGCGGGTGGATGTCGCACGGCTGCGGCGGGTCCTGGCCGGGGTGCCGCTGCCCCGGGCCGCGGACGGTCGGCTGGTGTTGGCCATCGATGTCTCACCGTGGTTGCGGCCGGACGCCGGGACCGTGCCGGACCGCTCGTTCTGTCACACCTACAGCCGAGGCAACGCCAAGCACCAGATGATGCCCGGCTGGCCGTACTCGGTCGTAGTCGCCCTGGAGAGCGGACGCACCTCTTGGTCCGCGTTGCCGGACGCGGTCCGCCTGGCTCCCGGCGCGGACCTGGCCGTTGTCACCGCCGACCAGGTCCGTGAGGTGGTCGAACGGCTCGCCGCCGCAGGCCAGTGGGCCTCCGGTGATCCGGAGATCCTGATCGTGCTGGACGCCGGCTACGACGCCCCGCGCATCGCCTATCTGCTGTCCGGCCTGCCCGTCGAGGTTCTGGGCCGGACCCGGTCGGACCGGGTGATGCCTCGCCCGGCGCCCTCGCGGGAGGAGTTCCTCCTGGCCAATCCGAAGGGCGGACGGCCGCCCAAGCACGGCGGGGAGTTCGTTTTCGGCGACCCCGCTACCTGGGGCGAGGAACAGGCTGTCACGGTCACCGGCACCCGCCTCTACGGCAAGGCCACCGCTCAGGCGTGGGACCGGCTGCACCCGCGGCTGACCCAGCGGGCCGCGTGGCTCGACCACGACGGCCCACTGCCCCTCATCGAACAAGCCGGTCTAGTTGTGGTGGTCAAGGACCGGTGCCACCTCGGCCGACGTCGACCGGTGCTGGCAGGCGCTCCTGCGAAGGTTCGACATTGAGCACACCTTCCGGATGCTCAAGCAGACCCTCGGCTGGACCCGGCCCCGCCTTCGTGACTCGGCCGCCGCCGACCGCTGACCTGGCTGGTCATCGCCGCCTACACCCAACTCCGCCTCGCCCGGCCGCTCGCGACCGACCTTCGGCGGCCGTGGGAGAAGCCGGCGCCGCCGCACAAGCTCACCCCCGCCCGGGTCCGGCGCGGGTTCCGGAACCTCCGCACAGCGACGGGCTCTCCGGCCGGTGCACCGAAACCCACCGCACCCGGCCCCGGACGCCCGACGGGCTCGAAGAACCGGCGTCCCGCAACCCGCCACGACGTGGGACGAGTCCTCGTCAGCGGCGAGGGATACCAGCGACCGGCCCACCACAAGGTCGGCATCAAACCCCGACGAACCGGTTAGAAAATAAGCTGAGGGTTTTTGGCACGAGTCCGTCCTGCGGCCAGGGGCTCGGTCGGCTGGGTCCACCGTGACGCTGCCGGGGTGAGACACGTGGGCCAGGTGTCCGCCGCGTACCGTCAGAACTCCCTGATCACCGGTGCGGGGACGGGACCCGTCGCTGCCACCTGAGTCAGCAGGATGGTGACCGCACCCGCGGCCGGGACGACGTGCGCCGCTGTGCCCGTGCCGCCGACCCAGTCGTCGGCCTTCGAGGCCAGCCCGCCGTGTGCTACGTCAGCGGGGACTCTCCACCCTCGTTGCCACAGACTACGAGAAGGAGTCGGACGCTCTGCAGTCCCCAGAAACGGTGGTTGCGGCGTAGTCGGTCGGAGTCTGGTCGTAGCGGCTTCGGAAGGCGCGGGCGAAGTGACCGCTGTCGGCGAACTGCCAGTGAGCGGCGATCTCAGTGATGGACATGCGCCGGTACGGTGTGACGAGCGCGCGGCGCGCCTCATCGAGGCGGCGTTCCCGGATGTATGCGCTCAGTGACTGCCCTTCGTTGGCGAAGGCCCGTTGCAGGGTACGTACGGAGACGTTCAGTTTTCGCGCGACAGTCGTGGGAGAGAGCGCGGGATCGGTGAGTCGGCGGTCGGCCAAGTCCCTCGCGGCTTGGGCCAGCGCCGGCGACAGCCGGGGTTCCACGTCGTCGAGGCCGCCTTGGACCGCTGCCCGAGCCAGTTCGGCCAGAGTGTCGCGAGCGGCGTTGACCCCGACCGGTCCGAGGCCGTCCAGCACCCGACCCACCATGGTGGCGTGTGCGGTCAGCAGCCGCACCTCGGCGGTGTCGATCGGACCGGAGGCCGTCTGCCCCCGCCCGCTCCGGATCTCGGCAGCGGGCAGCACGAGTACCTGGACGCTGGTGTGTGGTGTCGCGGCGAAATGCGACAACTCCCCAGTCTGGACCAGGAGACGGCCGGCCGGAGTCGTGTGCTCGGTTCTCCCGTCCGTTTCTCCGAACCGCCAGGTGCCCCGGTGGACGATCCACAGGCGTACGTGGTCGTCGGCCCCGACGCGTGGGCCGGCCGTTTGGAGGGAGGCCGTGTTCTCGAAGCGGTTGAACATCACGTCCCGCAGTCGAAACCCCTGGGATCGTGCCCCGAACCCGTCGACGGACGGCCGGCTGAAGGGCGCCAGCGCAAACGGCTCGCCCATCCGGTCCTGCCACTCGCGGGCGAAATCGCCGAAGGCGTTCGCGCCGCTCAGGTCCACCGAGAGAGTGTCGTTCATCGTTGTCGCGAGTCTTCCGTTCAGGTTGTCGCGTTGCTCCAAGCCTCCGCGACTGAGCTCGCGTCCGGCACGGCTCCCGGCCCCTCTTGCGGACACGCCTCACCGGCCTGTGTGTCGAGCACCTGAGGGGCGGCTCACGGGCCGGCCGGGGGAGTCCGTCCGCGTGCCGCGTAGAGGGAGGGAGCCCGATCACGGAAACGATGATCGCTTCCCGACCCCCACGCCCTGCCAGGGGCCGTCGTGACTCCGAGCAGGAGAAAGGCGCCGGTGGTCACGACGGTACGCCACAAGGCACGCAGTCTCATGACGCGTCCTCCCTCTCCAGGACTGTGATGTCTTCGTTCACAGACGTCTGTAATGAACGTTCTATCTACTACCTTCGCAGACGTTGCCCACAGGGTCAATGAAGTCGTGGAGGCGTCCGGTCGGGGTGCGGCCGTGCCGGTCGTCGCCGGGGTGCGTCCAAGTGTTCGGAGTTTTATATCAAACGTTTGACCCTCCACTTGTCCGCTTCTAATGTCATTCCTGTCGAAATCATCTGATCCGCGAGCATACGAAAGACGAACGGAGGTAGCCGCCATGTCTACCTTGGCGAGGTTTGGCGCCATGCCTGTGGCGGCGCCCGGTTCGGGCCGAGGATGTCTCCACTCCGCGTTCCCGGCGCGAAGCGTGCGACGTATCACTTTGCGTGCACCGGCCCAGCCCGAGTCGGTCGGGCAGCTCAGGAAACGCGTGTCGGTGATCCTTTCCGGTTGGTTGCTCGGCACCGACGAGACGCAGGCGGCCGAGCTGGTCGTCAGCGAGCTCCTCACCAACGCGGTCGAGCACGGGCACGACGAGATGACCCTTGGTGTCACGCTGAGTGGATCAGCTCTCGAGATCACGGTTACGGATCACGGCCCAGCCACGGAGTCCGGCAGCTCCAGTGATCCCGACGAACATGGTCGCGGTCTGGCCATCGTTGCTGCCATCGCGCAGGACCTGTCCATCGACAAGACGCCCGGCGGATGGCGGGCCGTGGCCGGCATGGCCATTCAGCCGGCGATGTCCGACCGTGCAGCGTGAGATGAGATGCCCGACTGCCCCGACTGCGAGGACCTGGCTGCGGCCTCAGCACACTCAGCGAGTGTTGTCGGCCTACCCCCGTGTGGCACGGTCCCGGCTCTCAGGGATGCAGGACGATCTTTCCCACATGATTCCTGCGGGCGAGTTCCGCCTGGGCCCGGGCCGCCTCGCCGAGTGGAAACGTCGCGGCGACGACGGGCTGGATCTCGGCGCGCCGGGCCATGTTCATGAGGAGGTCGAAGTGCGTGGGTGTGTGCATCGTGGAGCCGATCACCTGTGCGTTGTGCAGGTAGAGGCGGCGTACGTCGAAGGCAACCTGGTGTCCGCCAAGTGCCCCGGCGATCACCCAGCGGCCCCCTTCGCGCAGGAGGGGAAGGCCCTCACGCACCAGGTCCCCGGCCACGACGTCGAGGGCGACATCGATCCCCTCGGGCGCGGCGGTCCGCACTTGCCCGGCGATGTCCTGTGCGCGGTCGACGACTTCGTGTGCACCTGCGTCGCGCACCGGCTCGACCTTCGAGCCGCTGCTGATGGCGAGCACCCTCGCACCACGTGCTCGGGCGAGCTGGACCAGGGCGAGGCCGACACCTCCGGAGGCTCCTGAGATCAGGGCCGTCTCTCCGGCCCGCAGCCGACCCCGCTCGATCATGCCCAGTGCCGTGCCGTAGGCGGTCGGCAACGACGCGAGTTGGTCGTCGGTGAGCGGGGAATCCGTCATGTCGTGCACACGCTCTTCGGGGGCCGTCACATACTCGGCGTACCCGCCGTCACGCTCGCTCCCCATCAGGCCCACCGGATTTGCGTCGGGCCGGTCGGAGTCGTATATCGCCGGGTCCACGACCACTCTGCGTCCGACGAGGTTCCGGCCGCTGTCGGTGCCGGCGGCGACGACCCGGCCTGCTACGTCGGCGCCCTGGATGCGGGGGAAGCCGATGGGGCCGCGCCATCCCGACAGGGCGTTCATGTCCTCCGGCCGGCCGTACGCGCCTTGTCGGGTCCACAGGTCCGTGTTGTTGAGTGCCACCGCGCTGACCTGGACCAGTACTTCACCTGGCCGTGGTGCCGGAACGGCCACGTTTGCCGGCTGGAGGACATCGAGTCCTCCGTGCCCGACAATTCTCATTGAGCGCATGTTCTGGGGCACGACCACCGCGAGTTACCTCTTCGTGGAGTATACCGATCTGTTTACTCCAGTACCGTACACCGTCTGGACAGGGAGTGCTCGGAGTGGACAGTTGGGGATGCCCGATTCCTCCGCTCAGCGAAACGAAGGCGCGGCGAATCGATGTACAGCTCGCGGGGCCAGTCCTTGGTCACCTGTCCTGTGCGGGCCGACCGGAGGACCCTGCCGAGGATTGCCGGTGTGCCAGGCTGCGTGAGCGCGCGCCAACGGACCGCTCTGACACCGGTCGGCGCCGACCGGCCAGGTCCATCGGTGCGGTGGGGGGAAGTGGGCTGAGGGTGTGGCCCTGGAAGGATTGCAGGAGGTAGGTGACGAGGCGCCGGGCGGCGGGCAGCGCGGTTTCGGGAGGCTGGTGGGACAGTCCGCTGACGGCCAGGAAGAGGAGACCGATGTCGGCGGGGTCGAAATCATCGCGGAGTTGTCCGGCCTCGCGGGCGCGCTGGACCAGGCTGGACAGGCCTTCCGCGGCGCGGGTTGGCTCCCCGTTGTAGTCCAACGCCTCGGGGAAGCCAATCATGAAACCCATGTCGAAGCCGTGTTCGGTGACCAACGTCAGAGACACCGTCTCCAGAAAGCCGAAGAGTCCGTGCGCGGGGTCGGGGTCGGCCAATGCCGCGTCAAGAGCCGTCGCACACGTGGTGAGATGGTCGTCGAAGGCGGCGGCGACAAGATCGGAGCGAGTCGGGAACCGGCGGTAGAGGGTGGCCACACCGACACCGGCCCGACGGGCGACCTCGCTCAATGGCGCGTCGACGCCCTGGCTGGCGAAGACCTCGCGCGCGGCTTTCAGGACGCGCGCGCGGTTGCGGCGGGCGTCGGCACGCAGATCCGTCGCAGGTGCGCCGCCAGCCGCTCCAAGGGGCGCTTCAGGGGCAGGATCTATAGGCTCTTGAGAAGTCTGAGCAGGCACTTCTTCTCACTCCGGGCTATGCGGACGATGGATTCCGCGCACGAGAGTAGTCTGAGCAAGCGAGGCCATTCGCCCCCAACCTGGGGAGGTTCAGAGCGCAGGGTGTCTCGCAAGTGCAGTGCGGTGCGGTCGCGGTGGTGGTTGCAGGCGGGCGGGAGGTCTGCCGGCGGAGACGTCGCACGGCCCCGTTGCCACCGAGGACGCTCGCTTCTCAGATGTACGAGGTTGTGTCCTTCCCGTCTGTCTCTGTGCCGTGGTGTATGGGGATGTGTCCTCCGGTGAGTGAAACTCCGCTGCCCCCGTGCCGCTGGGCCACGATCTCGGCGGCGATGGACACCGCGGTCTCCTCCGGAGTGCGGGCGCCGAGGTCGAGACCGATCGGGGAGCGCAGTCGAGCCAGCTCCCCATCCGTGAGGCCCGCTTCACGCAGGCGTTCGTTGCGGTTGATGTGAGTCCGGCGGGAGCCCAGGGCGCCCACGTAGGCGATCGGCAGACGCAGCGCGCGGTGGAGCACGGGCACATCGAACTTGGTGTCATGGGTGAGCACGCACAGTACGGTGCGGGCGTCCACGTGGGTGCGTTCGAGATAGCGGTGCGGCCATTCGATGACGATCTCGTCCGCGTCGGGGAACCGGGCCGCGGTCGTGAACACGGGCCGTGCGTCGCAGACGGTGACGTGATAGCCGAGGAACTTGCCCATCCTGACCAGCGCCGACGCGAAGTCGATCGCACCGAAGATGATCATTCGCGGCGCGGGCAGCGAGGACTCGATCAGGAGCGTGAGCGGGGCGCCGCAGCGAGAGCCCTGCTCTCCCACCTCCAGGGTGCCGGTGCGGCCGGCGTCGAGGTGGGCAAGTGCCTCAACGGCCACGGTGAGGTCAAGTTCGGAGTGGGTGCCGAAACTGCCCTGCCGACGACCGCCCGGACGTACCAGCAGGGCGCGGCCCATGAGGTCGGGTGGGCCGGAGACGATGCGGGCGAGCGCCGCCGCCTTCCCGGTGGCGGCAGCCGTGAGCGCCGCTGCCAGCACGTCGCGTACCGTCCGGTCCCCGGACCGGACCGGTGTGACGAGAATGTCGATGACGCCGCCGCAGGTCAGACCCACGGTGAAGGCTTCGGCGTCGCTGTACCCGAACCGCTCCAGTCGGCTGCGTCCGTCCTCGATCGCCTCGCGGCACAGTTCGTAGACGGTGCTCTCCACACAGCCGCCCGAGACCGACCCGATGGCGCGGCCGTCACCGTCGACGGCGAGGGCCGCGCCCGGCTGCCGGGGCGCACTGCCACTGACGGCCACCACTGTGGCCACGGCGAAGTCGAGTCCACGCTCCACCCACCGGACCAACTCGTCGGCGATGTCCAGCACTGACAGGCTTCCCTTTCTCGCGCGGCCGCTGCCCAGGTGTCCATGTGCGGCAGCTCCCCTCGGCGCCGCACATGAAGGACTGCTTCGTCAACGGGCGGCGAAGTCGGCCTCGATGTCGGACATGGCCCGCCCGCGCCCCTCCTTGAACGCCCATCCCACGGCGGCGAGGACGACGAAGAGGGCGGCACCCGAGAAGACGAGGACCGAGTATCCGTACACCGGATAGACGGCCGCGGCGATGAGTGGCGGGAAGAAGGAAAGCCCTCGTCCGAGCTGCAGTGAACTGCCGACGCCCAACGAACGGACCCGAGTCGGGAACTGCTCGGAGAAGACCAGGCCGAAGGCCGCGGCGACGCCGGTGCCGAAGTACATGATGAAGACCGGTGCCAGGCTCAGGAAGCCCTGCGCGTCGGCCTCCAGGACGATGCCGAGCAGGACGCTCCCGAGGGCGGCGATGGATGCCATGATGCACCAGGTGAGACGACGTCCGATGCGGTCGGCCAGAACTCCGCAGGTCACTGATCCCAAGAAGATCGACAGACCCACGGTCATCGTCCACCAGGCAGCTTTCCCGAAGCTGAACCCCTGTACCTCGATGAGGTATTTGGGCAGGAGAGCGGCGACTCCGTAGAAGGCGAAGAACTCGATCGCACAGGCCGTGAGGCAGAGGAAGAAGGGCTTGAGGAAGAGCTTTGAGCGCACCAGCTTCCAGTCGGTCGAGACGCGTTCACCACGAGACTGAGCTTCCCACTCGTCGGACTCGGGTACAGCGAACCTCGCGAGGATCGCCAGGAGGATCGGCAGACACGACACGGCGAAGACCCAGCGCCAGCCGATGGCGGGAAGCAGATATCCGCCGACCACGGCGGCCAGGGCCAGTCCGAGTCCCACCCCGCTGTAGAGTGCGGCGCCCCACCAGCCACGGCTGCTTGCCGGCATGGCTTCCGAAACCAGGGACTGCCCGACTCCGAATTCGCCGCCCAGTCCGATCGCGGCGAGTATGCCGAACGCGACAAGCATGTTGTAGTCGGTCACGAAGGCTCGGGCCAGAGTGAACACGCCGAATATCACGATGGTGATCATCAGGACGCGACGGCGCCCGATCCGGTCTCCGAGGTATCCGAACACAACGCCTCCGACCGCGATGCCCAGGAGCTGGAGCGAGAGCAGGAGTGCGGTCTGCTGCGAGGAGAGGTCGAACTCCGCCGCGATCGGCACGATCAGGAACGTCATCAGTGCGATCTCGTAGTAGTCGAACAGCCACCCCGCGAATGCGGTGAGCCACGCAAGGAACTGCGGGCGGGTGACTTTCTCTCTCTCGTATACGGTAGCTTCTAGGGCTTGCATGGTCCTGGTCCCATCTTTCGGGAATTTACCGGAAATCGAAATGTTTCGATTCTCGGCAGGTGAATGATGTCGTGCTTTCTTCTCCTGTGGGGTGCATGGTTGTCCTGCACGCGCCGATCGGTTCTTGTGCGGAAATGAAAGGTTCGGGGGGAGGCGGTTTCAGGAGTTTTCCGGGTTACCGGCCGCGAGCATCGCCGCGGCGTGCCGGACGGCCTTGACGATGTTTTCGTAGCCGGTGCACCGGCACAGGTTTCCGCTCAGCGCGTCCCGGATCTCCGCCTCGTCCGGGTGCGGGGTGCGCGCGAGCAGGCTGATCGTCGAGAAGACCATGCCGGGGAGGCAGAAACCACACTGGAAGGCGTAGTGCTCCATGAAGGCGGTCTGCACCGGGTGGGGTCGGGACAGGCTGCCGAGGCCTTCGAGGGTCACGACCTCGGATCCGTGCGCCCGGCCGGCGAGCATGAGGCAGGTCTTGACGCAGGCGTCGTCGACCATGGCCGTGCAGCTTCCGCAGTCGCCGTTGCGGCAGCCCACCCTCACACCGGCCACGCCACAGCCCTCGCGCAGGGAGTCGACCAGCGTCTCGGCGTCGTGGACCTCGGCGCGAGTGGTCTCGCCGTTGAGGGTGAAGGTGACCTTCTGGGTGGCTTCCTGACTGCTCATGGTCGCTCCATTCCTGAGGGGAGCCGCGCGTGGGCCTGTCGTGATGCGCGCGATGCCACGGTGGCGGCGACTCGGCGCCGGTAGGCACCGTCCGCTCGGATGTCCTCCCAGAAGTCGTCCTCAGGGAGGGCAGACATGTGGTCTTCCAGGGCGTCCCGCAGCCGCCGCGGACTGTTCGCCACACCGTCGGGCAGGCGGATCTTCCAGGGCACACCTCGGACGCCACCGAGGGTGAGTTCGACCGTTCCGTCCGTCAGGACGCAACAGGCGCAGGTCACCACGGGCCAGGAGGACTCCGCGAACTTGAGCTTGTAGTAGCCGTGCGCCATGGCCTCGGGACGGGACCGGACGGTGAGTTCGGTGACCAGTTCGTCAGGACACAGGTCCGATCGTTCGGGACCGGTGAGGAACCGCTCGGCCGGCATCGTGCGGGTGCCGCGCACCGAGGCGAGCGAGACCTGGGCGGCGTGAGCCACGAGGACGGCCGGCGCGTCCGAGCAGGGCCGGGCACAGACCAGGGAACCGACGATCGTGCCCTGGGTGCGGATCTGGATTCCGCCCGTGATCCCCTTGGCCATCATGTGGAGAAGGGGCACACGCCGCTCGGCACTCGGTGTGTCGAGCAGTGACTGATAGCTGGCGGCGGGACCGAGACGAACGGTGTCCTCGTCGTACCGCACGAGAGGGATGTCCAGGTAGCCCAGGTCGACGATGTCGCTGGGATCGACTTCCCGCCGGGTGAGTTGCGGAACAGCGATCGTGCCGCCACCGACGACGAGCGCGCGCCCGCCTTTCGCCGTCACTTCCGCGAGCGCGGTCGTGGCCTCGGCGACGGTCCGTGGTCTGATGATCCGTCGGTTCACGGTTCGACATCCCTCTGCGCGTGGGCGAGCAGATCGAGAACCCGGGGCGGGGTCAGGGGCAGTGCCGTCGGAGGCGGGCAGTCGGGGCCGAGCGCGTGCGCCACGGCGTTGAGGACTGCGGCCATCGTGCCGCCCACTCCTGCCTCACCGGCTCCTTTGGCGCCGAGCAGGGTGTTGGGTGACGGTGTCTCGATGTGCTCGACGACCATGCCCGGCAGGTCGTTGGCACGGGGCAGCATGTAGTGCTTGAAAGTAGAGGTGAGAAGGGTGCCGTCATCGTCCGACAGGCTCTCCTCGAAGAGTGCCAGGCCGGCTCCGGTGGCCATGGCGCCGTGCATCTGGCCCTCCACGAGCGTCGGGTTGATGACGAGTCCGCAGTCGTGCACCGCGACCAGGCCGGTGATCGTGGTCTTCCCCGTGGCCAGATCGACGAGCACCCGTGCCACATACACGCCGCTGGAGACGTACGGGTACGTGTAGCGGTACTCCTCGCTGTCGTTGAGACCCCGCTGCGTCCGCGGGGTGTACGAGCGGGTGGCGACCAGTTCTGACGCACCGGTGGCGGAGTGCAGGTCGGAGCAGAGGTCGGCGAGAGTCATGACGGGACGCCGGTCGGCCTCGACCCGCCCGTCGACGAAGGTGATCCTGTCCGGACGAGTGCCGGTCAGCTCGGCCGCCCGCACGCGCAGCCGGCTGGCGACGTCCCGCGCCGCCAGGACGACGGCGGCGCCGCCCACGGCCGTGGCCCGGCTGCTGGCATGGCCGGTCCCGGGCGGGACGCGGTCGGTGTCGCCCTGGACAACCGTGACCATCGCGCGGGAGGTGCCCAGCTCCGCGGCGGCGAGCAGGGCGAGCGAGGAGTCGTTGCCTCCTCCCGGATTGGTGACACTGCTGCGCACCTCGACGCGCCCTGCGGCGTTCACCGACACCGTGGCGGTCTCGGGAGCCGGGGCCGTGGGACGTGCTGCCGTGCGCAGTGGACCCGCGGGATGGCCTCCGCCCTCCGGAGTGATCTCGAAGGCGATGCCCACGCCTTCGACCACGTCGTCCGCCGGGGTCGTGACGCGGGTCCCCTTGGCCGGCCGGTAGTTCGCCAGGGAGAGCGCGCGGTCGAGAAGCGCACCGAAGTCACCACTGTCGATGAGGTACCCCGATGGCAGGCGGTGCGGCAGCCGGCTGCTCGCCAGCAGGTTGCGCCGCCGTACCTCGGCGGGGTCGAGGCCGAGGTGGGCGGCGACCATGTCCAAGAGCCTCTCGATGACCACGATGGCGGTGTCCTTGCCGTAGCCGCGGCAGGAGTGCCAGGGAGGCTGGTTCGTCAGAAAGACGCGTGAACGGATTTCCACGGCCGGGATGTCGTAGGCGCTGGGGAAGGTGGCCGCCGTCACGTAGGCCATGCGCCAGCCGGGCGAAGTGGAGGCCGCGCCGACCGGGATGGTGATGTGGTCGCGCAGGGCGAGGAGACGGCCCTGGTCGTCGAAGGCGACCGCGGCGCGGTGGATCTGCTCGCGACCGCCCCCGAGGAAGCACTCGGCCCTGCTTTCGACGAACTTGACCGGTCGGCCGGTCATCTTGCTGAGCAGACAGACGAGGGGCTCCTCGGCGAATCCGGTCATCTTCAGACCGAACGATCCACCGACCTGGGGCACGACGACGCGAATCGAGTCCTCGGGGATCCGCAGCACGGTGGAGAGTTCCCAGCGCAGTTGGAAGGGCTGCTGATGAGAGGCGTGAACGGTCAGGCGCCCGTCGGCGTCCCACGAAGCGAGGTAGCCGCGCGGTTCCATCGGTGCCGTACTGCTGCGTGCGATCCGCAGGGTGCTCCGAAGGGAATGGGGTGCCGACGCGAACGCGCTGCCGGTGTCGCCTTGGGTGAAGTCGTTGGCCGCCAGCACCAGGTCGGCGAACTGCTCCTCGGCGCGAAAGGGATCCTCCCCCAGGTCGTCGAGGTCCAGGACCGGAGGGAGTTCCTCGTAGCGCACGCGCACCACGGCGGCTGCGGCCCGGGCGAGCGTCGCGGACTCGGCGACGACCACGGCAACGGGCTCACCGGACCAGCGCAGTTCGTGTACCGCGAGTGCCGGCACACTGAACGTGCGAGCGTCGATGTCCTCGGGGTTCTGGACATAGGGCATCGGGGCCAGATGCCGGGCGGCCTCGTGGCCGTCGACGGCAGCCACCACGCCGTCCATGGCGAGAGCCTGGCTGACGTCGATGCCGAGCAGTCTGCCTCGGGCCACAGGGCTTCGTACGACCGCCATGTGCAAGGTGCCGACGGGCTCGATGTCATCCAGGTACGTGGCGCCACCGCTGATGAAGGCGAAGGCGTCGTACTTCGGCCATCGCGCGCGTTCGCTCTCCGCAAGGGTGAGTGCGTTCCCCGAGGGATCGCCGGGCGTGGTACTCACGGCTCTCACGCCTTCGGGCCACGGCCGGGGGCGTCGGCCCGCTCCGGGGAGCACGGGTCGATGTAGGCCTCGCGATTCTTGATGATGCGGTGGCCGTAGGAGGCGGGGTCGAGGCGCAGCATGTCGTCGAATGCCGCGGCTTCGTCGACAACGGCCTTGGAGCCGTACCTGAGTTCCTCGTAGGCCCGGTGCAGATTCAGCACGAAGCGTTCCGGGTGCTGCCACTCGGCGTATTCGCCGAGGTCCTGCTGCCGGGCGGCCTCCAGCACGGACAGGTTGGCGTCCAGGGCCTTCGCCGCGGTGTCGGCGACGAAGGAGAAGTATCCGAGCCACTGGTCGAGCACATCCGGACCGCAGACCGTGCCGTGGCCCGGCACGATGACGCGCGGTTCGAGGGCCTTCATGGTGTTGAGTGCCCGCACGGATCCGGCGGTGGAGCCGCCGTGGGTGATGGGTGTCGCGTCGTGGAAGAGCACGTCTCCGGCGAACAGAACGCGTGCGTCGGGCAGCCAGACCACGATGTCGTTGTCGGTGTGTGCCGGGCCGACGAAGATGAGTTCGGCCCGGTGATCGCCGACGTACAGCTCCAGCTTCTCGTCGAAGAGGAGCTGAGGGGGGCGGACCTTCAGAGATCCCCACGGGACGATCGGGTCCTGCTCCGTGGGTTTGAGCCCCTGCTTCACCACGGCGTCCCGGCAGCGGCGGTGGGCCACGATGCAGGCATCGTCGAAAACCGAATTGCCGAAAGTGTGATCACTGTGATGGTGCGTATTGATCAGAATCTGAGGACTTTCGACGCCGGACCTGCGTGTCATCGATTCACGGAACAGACGGGTGCGATCTTCGGTGAGGGCGGTGTCGATCACCGCGAGCTCGTGGCCCGAATGGATGAATCCAGAGTTGTTGAGCCCCCAGCTGCCGTCGTGGTGGAGATACGCGTAAATTCCGTCTCCCACCTCGGCCAGGCTGGGCTCTTCGACATATCCGCGATAGAACTTGTTCCAATTGGAGGCCATCATCCGCTCCTGATCTCAAGTCCGCACTGTCGTTGATGTGGTGGGGCGGTCAGCTTTCGCGCATACGGGCCAGGCCTTCGAGCGCCAGACCGTAACCGAGCAGGCCGTGCATCTGACCTCGCAGGGTCTCGGTCACGACCGTGCGTGTGTAACGCCGGACGAGCCGAGGCTGCTTCAGCAGCTCCGCGGCCAGGTCCCGTGCTCGGTCGAGGAGCTGGTCCTCGGGAAGGACCTCGTTGACCAGGCCGAGGTCCTTGGCCTCGGCCGCCTCGATCTTCTGCCCCGTGTACAGGAAGTACCGGCCGCGCGTGGGCCCCATGAGCAGGGGCATGATGATGTGCATGCCGTCTCCGGGGACCATCCCGCCGGCGAAGTGGGCCGTGTCCTGAAAATACGTCGAGTCGGTCGCGAGAACGATGTCCGACAGCAGTGGGATCTCGGCGTGGCGCACCGCGGGACCGTTGATCGCGGCGATCACCGGTGCCTCGATCGCGAGGAGGTTGGGGAGCAGGTGCTTGCCCTCCCACAGGATCGGGTCGTAGTGCGAAGGGGTCATGCTGTTGCGGTTCGGGTGGCTGCCGGGCTCGATCGCGGGGCCGCTGAAGGCGTCACCCGTGCCCGTCAGAATAATGACGTCATTGTCACGGTCTCGTCCTACCTGTGCGAAGGCGTCCTCGAATTCGTAGTGAGCCTGCAGGCTCCACTGAAGAGGGCCTTCGTTCGTGTGGAACCGCATCGTCAGAACACCGTCGTCGGTGCGCTCCATGTCGATGGTTTCGTACCGGTCCTTGTACTCCTTGAACCGTGACGGCGGGCGCTGGAAATGAGTGATGCTCGCGTTGGTCCCAGTCACTGCGATCTCTCCTGTTCGCTGCCTCACGGCAGGGGTTCGAGCCATTCGGTACCGCAGACGCTAGAAGCGTGTTACATGGCGGTCAATCGTTTGATATAAAAAGTTCATCAGGCCGGACGCCATAGAGCCGCACGGAGGCCACGATGACTACGGACCGTAAGCCGACCGGACCGCGAAGGCCCACGCTGGCGGATGTCGCCGCGGCAGCGGGTGTCCACACCAGCCTGGTCTCCAGGGTCCTGCGTGATGATCCGCGGGGCTTCGCCTCGGCCGAAACGCGCAGTCGCATCCTGGCGGCGGCGGAGTCGCTGGGGTACCGCGCCAACGTCGCGGCCCGGGGGCTGCGCAATGCGCGCACGACCACACTGGGACTGTTGCTGCCCGGCTTCACAAGCCCCATGTACACCGCCCTCGCGAAGAGCGTGGAAGAGCACGCCGCCGCGCGGGGCTACGGTCTGGTCCTGGGGACGCACGCGGCCGGTGACCCACACGAAACCATCACGAACATGCTGATGCAGGGCCGGGTGGACGCGATGCTCGTGGCCTCCGGACGCATCGAGGACAAGGCCCTGCGCCGCCTCGCCGAGTGGGCGCCGCACCGGGTGGTGCTGCTGAACCGGCAGGTGCGGTCGGTGAAGGCCAGTGTCGTCCTGCGCGACGGCGACGCGGCGGCCCTGGCGGTGCGGCATCTGGCCGACCTC
Organism: Streptomyces sp. NPDC018026; assembly: GCF_044327745.1. Lineage (NCBI taxonomy): Bacteria > Bacillati > Actinomycetota > Actinomycetes > Kitasatosporales > Streptomycetaceae > Streptomyces > Streptomyces sp. NPDC018026. The sequence continues at coordinate 158,215 of NZ_JBIRFY010000014.1, read as the reverse complement.
GGCCACCGGCGGGTGGGCGGCGTGTTCGGTCCGCCCTCCCTCGACACCATGGTCCGGCGCCGGCACGGGTACAGGGAGGCGATTCGCTCGACAGGAGTCGATGCGCTCACCGTCTCACTCGAAGGGCGCGACTACTCCGCCGGCTTCAGCGGTACGCAGCGGCTGCTGACCGGTGACGGCGGCCGGCCCACCGCGATCTTCTCAGCGACCTTCCCCATGGGGGTGGGTGCACTGGCGGCTGCCCAGACCATGGGATTCGCGGTTCCCGAGGAACTCTCGATCATCTCCCTGCACGACGACGATCTGGCCGGCTTCTTGACACCGTCGCTCACGACCGTGGCCCTGCCGGTCAAGGAACTCGGGATAGAGGCGGTCGAGCTCGCACTCGACATGGCCGCGGGAGGGGAGCCACGCAGGATCGTGGTTCCCCAGAGTCCCCACCTGATCGAACGCGCGTCGACCGCGGCGCCAGGGTGAGCGCCGTATGCCTCACTCCTTGGTGGCATCCAGCAGCGGTATGTCCAGTCGTGCGGCGAGCTCGTCGAAGGTGGTGCCGAAGGTGTGCGTCACGCTGACTGCTCGGGGCGAGATGTCGAACACCGCCAGGTCGGTGTAAACACGGTCGACGCATCGAAGCCCGGTGAGGGGATAGCCGCATTCGCGCACCAGCTTGGGCGTGCCGTCCCTGGTGAAGAGTGTCATCACCACGAACACCTGCTTGGCGCCGATCGCGAGATCCATGGCCCCGCCGACGGCGGGTATGGCATCGGGCGCCCCGGTGTGCCAGTTCGCCAGGTCACCCGCGGCGGAGACCTGGTAGGCGCCCAGGACACAGAGGTCCAGGTGCCCGCCGCGCATCATGGCGAAGGAGTCCGCATGGTGGAAGTAGGCCGCTCCGGGCAGCTCGGTGACGGGTACCTTGCCGGCGTTGGTCAGGTCCGGGTCGACTTCGTCTTCCCGGGCGGCGCGACCCATGTTGAGCATGCCGTTCTCTGTGTGCAGCACGACACCAGAGTCCGGCCGCAAGTGGTCGGCGACGAGGGTCGGCAGGCCTATACCGAGATTCACGAACGCCCCGTCGGGGATCTGGCCGGCCACCAGGGCCGCGATCTGGTGCTTGTCCAGTGGGGCCTTCTCGCGCGGTGTGCGCATGGCAGCGTTCATGCCCAATCCACCTCCTGTACCACGTGGTCGACGTAGATGCCGGGGGTGACCACGGTTTCCGGATCGATCTCACCGGTTTCGACGATCTCGCGTACCTGCGCAATCACCGTGGTCGCCGCGGTCGCCATGACCGGTCCGAAGTTCCGCGCGGTCTTGCGGTAGACGAGATTGCCCATGCGGTCGGCCCGGTGAGCACCGATGAGCGCCACATCACCCTTGATCGGGTATTCCAGTACGTAGGCGTGTCCGTCGATCTCCCGGGTCTCCTTCCCTTCGGAGAGGAGGGTGCCCACCGCGGTGGGACAGAAGAAGGCTCCGATGCCCGCGCCAGCGGCCCTGATCCGTTCGGCGAGGTTGCCCTGGGGCACGACTTCCAGCTCGACCTTTCCCGCCCGGTAGAGCCCGTCGAACACCCAGGAGTCGGCCTGCCGCGGGAAGGAGCAGATCACCTTGCGGACGCGGCCGGCGGCGAGCAGGGCGGCGAGCCCGGTGTCACCGTTGCCGGCGTTGTTCGACACCACGGTCAAGTCGCCGGCGCCCTGTCTGAGGAGCGCGTCGATCAGATCCACCGGCATGCCTGCCATACCGAATCCGCCGACCAGCACGGTGGAGCCGTCCTGGATTCCGGCGACCGCCTCGTCCGCGTTGCCGCACCACTGCGCGCTCATCCCCTGCTCCCCGTCACATTCTCCAGCACGACGGCGAGGCCCTGACCGACACCGATACACAGGGCCGCGACACCCCAGCGCTCGTCGGACTCGCGCAGCCGATGGGCGAGGGTGCCCAGGATCCGGCCCCCCGAGGCGCCCAGGGGGTGACCCAGTGCTATGGCGCCGCCCTTGGTGTTGACGATCTCCGGGTCGACTCCCCAAGCGTCCATGCAGGCCAAGGACTGTACGGCGAACGCCTCGTTGAGCTCGACCGCGGCGACATCGGCCCAGGAGATGCCGGCGTTCCTCAGTGCGCGGTCGGCCGCTTCCACTGGGGCGAACCCGAACATCTGCGGGTCGAGGGCGGTGGCGGCGCGGCCGGCGATCCGAGCGAGGGGCGGGGTGCCGATGTGCGTGGAGGCGTCGGCGGAACCGAGCAGCACGGCCGACGCACCGTCGTTGAGGGGGGAGGCGTTGCCGGCCGTGATGACACCGTCGGGCCGGAAAGCGGGCCTGAGCCCGGCAAGCGTCTCGACGGTGGCGCCGGGGCGGATCCCCTCGTCCCGGTGGACCGCGGCGTCGGCGGTTCCGGTCTGGACCGGCACGACCAGGCCGTCGTAGAAGCCCGCGTTCCATGCCCGGTCGGCCAGCGTGTGAGAACGTACCGCGAAGGCGTCCTGCCGTTCGCGGGGGACGCCGAAGCGTTCGGCGAGCCGCTCGTTCGCCTCGCCCAGGGAAACGGTCCACTCCTTCGGCATCCGCTCGTTCACCAGCCGCCACCCCAGCGTGGTCGACACCGCGGTGACGTCCCCGGCGGGGAAACCCCGCGCGGGCTTGGGCAGGACCCAGGGAGCCCGGCTCATCGACTCGGCTCCGCCGCAGAGCACGATGTCCACGTCGCCCGTCTCGATGGCGCGTGAGGCGATGATGGCCGCGTCGAGCGAGGACCCGCACAGGCGGTTCACCGTCGTGGCGGGAACCGAGGTGGGAAGGCCCGCCAGCAGGGCGGCCATTCGCCCCAGGTTGCGGTTGTCCTCGCCGGCCCCGTTGGCGTTGCCCCAGACGACGTCGTCGATCTCTGCCGGATCGAGTGCGGGCGTCTTGGCGAGGACACCGGTGATCGCCTGCGCGGCGAGGTCGTCCGGCCTCACCTCGGCAAGGGCACCCGCGTACCGTCCGAAGGGAGTTCTTGCTGCCGCATACACATAGCTTTCGGTCACCCCGTCACCGTAGAAACACGCAGTTCATCGCGTCCAACACATAATTCTTATAGATTGATAACTTTGTGCTCTAAAATAGCGGCATGGAGATCCGTCAGCTGCGGTACTTCCTCGCCGTGGCCGAGGAGTGCCACTTCGGACGCGCCGCAACCCGTCTGCACATCGCGCAGCCTGCCCTCTCCCAACAGATCAAGCAGCTGGAGGCCGAACTGGGGATCGCCCTGTTCAACCGGACCACGCGACGCGTCGAACTGACGGAAGCCGGTCACCAGCTCCTCGACCACGCCGGGACACTCGTCGGCGGAGAGGAACGCGCGCGCTCCCACCTGCACGAGCTGGCGGCAGGGCGGGCGGGCCGGGTGTCCGTCGGATTCATCGGAACGGCGACCTACGACGTGCTGCCGCAGGTCGCGCGTACGGTGAGGGCACACCTCCCGGCGGTCGCCATGGACCTGCACGGGGAGGTTCTCGCCCCACGTCTGGTCGAGGGGCTGCTCGACGACACGTACGACCTCGTGGTGGTTCGCCAGGCGGCGCCCGACGAGGGCATCCGCGTCACCCCACTGCGTTCCGAGCCACTCGTGGCGGTGCTCCCGGCTCATCATCCGTTCGCGAGTCGCCGTGTCGTGCCGCTGGGGGAGCTCGCCGGCGAACCGTTCGTGATTCACCCCTCGCAGGCACGTTCCTCGATGTACGAGCGAGTGCTGGCGGCGTGCCGACGTGCCGGCTTCGAGCCCTCTTCCTTGGTGGAGGTCAGTGAGACGGCGACGTTGGTCGTGTTCGTCGCGGCGGGTCATGGTGTGGCACTGGTTCCGCAGTCGGTGCGGAGTCTCGGCCTGGAAGGCGTGACGTATGTGCCACTGGCGGACACCGAAACGGTCGACCTTCTCCTGCTCCGTCGCACGGACCGCAATTCCCCTGCCGCCACCCGCGTCGCCGAGGTGATCAGGCAGAGCGTGCGCGGCTGACGGCATCGGACCCCAGCTCGCGCCTCGGGCGGTTTGGGCCGAGACCTACGCCGGTGTGACACACCGCTGTACGACAGTGCCGCGGGCGCCGGCTGGGCAGAGCGGACTGCATGCGTTGTGGGAGGAGTTCGAGGAGCGCCGCACCCCCGAGGCGAGGCCGAGCCCATGTGGACCGTCTGCAGCCCCTGCTCCTCAACTGGTTGGCGCAGGGCGGCACGTGGCGGACTCCGGGTGTCACCGCAGACGACGTCCGAGTCGGCAACATCGGGCATGGGGAGGCGTCTTCGGCCTGAGGAGGGCCGGGCGGCACCTCATCGCTGAGGGAGAGGAGCGTGTCTGCGCCGGAAGTGCCACACCCCACGCGAGACCTGGAGGGGTCACTGGCCTCTGAGCAGGTTCGCGCGGAGAAGGTCGTTGATGAGGCGCTCGGTCTCGGGGCCGTTCTCGGGCAACTCGGCGCCATGGGCCTGGGGCAGGCGCCGCACCGTCACGGTGACACCGTCGTCCACGAGGCGCTGGGCGTAGGCACTGCCTTCGTCCCGCAAGAGGTCGTAGTCGCCGAGAATCACGAGCGTGGGGGGCAGGCCGCGAAGGTTGGCCGCGTGCATGGGGGAGGCATAGGGATTATGTGCGTCGACCGGTGAGGCGAGGTACATGTCCCACATCTCCAGGGCGTTCTGCCGGGTCATGACGTAGCCCTCGGCGAAGAGATGCATCGAGGCCGTGTTGCAACCGCTGTCGGTCACCGGGATGTTGAGCACCTGCGCCGAGAGGACCGGACCGCCGCGGTCACGGCTCATCAGGGCCACCGCCGCGGTCAGGTTGCCGCCGGCGCTGCCGCCGCTCACCGCCAGTCGGGCCGGGTCGACACCGAGCTGCTCGGCGTTGTCCGCTACCCAGGTCAGCGCCGTGTAGCAGTCCTCGACTGGGAGCGGGAACTTGTGGGTGGGCGCCATCCGGTAGTCGACGTCGATGACGACAACGTCGAGTTCGCGGGCGCGCGCGGCATGCGCCGCGGCGTTGGTCCGCAGGACGTCGAGTCCGCCGCCGACCCAGAAGCCACCGCCGTGGAAGTGCAGACAAGCCGGGGCGGCGCTCGCCCGGACGGGACGGTAGATGATCGCGTCGATCGAGCCCGCCGTGCACGCAGGGCAACCAGACCATCCGCAGGTACCGCTGACGGGGATGCGGACCTCGCTCACCTCGACGTCCGTGAGGTCCGGCGTCACGCCACCCGCCGCGCTGATCTGCGCTTGCTGTCGGTCACGCTCCCGCGTGACCGTGCTGAACCAGGCCTCCCGGGCGGCGGGCTCGATCGGAGGTTGCTTGACGACGGGGGCCTTGCCATTGGCCAGATGGGGTGTGATCTGTTCGATGATGCCGCGAAGACGCGGCTCCGTCACCAGTTCCATGGACGCGAACGCTATGGTCCGCGTCCATGGTTGTCCACATCGGACAGGTATCCGGTGTCGGGAACACGGCTCGTAGGAGTATCGGCCGGCAGGTGCGGAACGGGAGCTGCCGGCCACCGAGGTCAGGGTGAACTGATCCCTCTGAGAACGATGTGAAGAGCACGATCGGCGCGCGTGCGGCGCTCGTCCGGAGCGGTACCAAGCTGGGATCCCAGCGCCAGAATCACGCCGCTGACCAGGAAGACGACGTCTTCGGGATCGATGTCCGCACGGACCGCTCCAGCATCCTGCGCCTGGCGGAGCAGGCCGTCGACCGCGTCGACGACGAGGTTGTGGCCCCGCTCCGCATTGCCCGCGGCGTCACTCTGCTGCAGGCCCTGGGCCATCAGTTGGACGAGAACACCCTGGGACTCGATGCCGAGTGACACGAAGGAGTCGAGCCACTGCCGGAACGTCTCCATGGGCTCGCCCGTGCCGGTCAGTGCGCGGGCATGTTCCGCGACCCTGGCGGTGCGGTCGCCGTAGACCCGCTCGAACAGGTGCATACGAGTGGGAAAGTGTCGGTAGAGCGTCGCAGGCGCGACGCCGGCCTCTCTCGCCACCTCGTCGAGGGGCACTGCCGGACCCACGCGCTTCACGAGCCGGTCGGCCGCGGCCAGGATCTGCTCGATGCTGCGCTGGGCGTCCGCGCGGACGCGGCGGCGCGGGGCCGGCGACGCCGTCTTCTCGGTTGCCAAGAGAAGCCTTCCTCCCTCTTGCGTGGGTCAACGGTGCTACTTTACGGTTACGGCTATGTGAGAGTGTGACTCTCACATAGGAGCCGCCTGGTCGGACCTCCCTGCGAGGTCTTTCGGACGTCCATCAGGACCCCAGGAACGGAGGATGACGTGTCCGCACGCCTCAGGGCGGCCGTTCGTCGCAGGCGCCGGTCGGCGACAGGCCGCTGATCCGGCCGAGTTGTCGAGTGCACACACCGCGGTACCCGCGTGCCGGGAAAGGTGAGTGCGATGCGTTCTTCCCTCGCGCCCTCGGAACCGCTTTATTTCTAGTGGAATCAGAAATCTGCAGAATTTTGCGCCCCTCAAAGCCCGTCGTTGCTCGCCGGACAGCGCCACACTTCTTTCGATTGAGGAGAAACCTGTGCCTTACGTCAGTGCTCTCGGGTATATCGGGATCGGTGCACGAGACCTCGACGCGTGGCAGACGTTCGCCACCGAGATCCTGGGACTTCAGGTCACCAGGACTGCGGACGAGGAGAACGTCGACACGCTGTTCCTTCGCATGGACAGCCGGCACCATCGCATCGCCGTCCGCGCCGGCGAGGACGCGCTGAGCTACGTCGGGTGGGAAGTGGCCAACGAGGCGAACCTCGACGCCCAGGTCAGCGAGCTGGAGTCCGCAGGTGTGACCGTCAAGGAGAACCCGCAGCTCGCCGAGGTCCGAGGGGTCGTCCGGCTCTTCCAGTTCGAGGATCCGGCCGGCTTCCACCTGGAACTCTTCTACGGCGCGGCGACCGTCGCCGAGCCGTTCGTCTCGCCGACAGGCGTCCACTTCACCACCCAGGACCCCGAGGGCCGGGACCTGGGGTTGGGGCATATCGTCCTCGCGGCGCCGGACACGGAGAAGATGGTCGATTTCTACCTGAACACGCTGGGTTTCAGGGTCACCGACCGCATCACCTACAAGCCATTGGTGCTCACCTTCACGCACGTCAATCCGCGCCACCATTCGCTCGCATTCGGTCCGGCCGCCGAGGGAGCCAAACCTTACATGGACCATTTCATGCTCGAAGTCGAAAGTATCGACGCCGTCGGCCGTGCTCTCGACGAGGTCCGCGCCCGTGAGATATCGCTGACTGCCACTCTGGGACGGCACACCAATGACGGAATGCTTTCGTTCTACATGAAGTCGCCTTCCGGGATCGGCGTCGAGTACGGCACGGAAGGCAAACTGATCGACGACGACACCTGGACCGTCACCAACTGGAACGCGGCCGCGTTCTGGGGGCACGACCGCAGCCACACGCACTGAGCCACACCCACAGCCGGTCCCGTCCGGTGCGGCTGTACCGGCCCGTCCTCCGAAGGGAAGAAGCATGACTGAGACGAGTCCCGCCAGCATGGTGGACCAGCTCGACTCCCTGGTGTCGCTCGAGCGTGGTGAGATCGACCGACGGATCTTCAGCGATCAGGAGATCTTCGATCTGGAGATGAAGTACATCTTCGGCCGTGCCTGGCTGTTCCTGTGCCATGAGAGCCAGATCCCCAAGAGAGGTGATTTCTTCGAAGCCCCGATGGGGACGGACAACGTCCTGGTAGTCCGGCAGCGGGACGGCGGCATCAAGGCATTCCTCAACACATGTTCGCACCGAGGCAACGCCGTGTGCCGTGCCGAAGAGGGCAATGTACGCAACTTCATGTGCACGTACCACGGTTGGACGTTCGGTCTCGACGGCGAGCTGGTGGGCGTCCCGGGCTCGTCCCTCTTCTACAAGGAGAAGTTGGACCGCTCCCAGCACCCTCTGCGCAAGGTTGCCCAGCTGGAGAGCTACCGGGGCTTCGTCTTCGCGACCTTCGACGAGACTGCGCCGCCGCTCCAGGAGTACCTCGGTGCCACGGGCCGGCTCGGCCTCGATCTCCTCGCCGAGCGGGGCGACATCGAAGTGGTTCCGGGCATCCAGAAGTTTACCGTCAGGACCAACTGGAAGTTCACGGTCGACAACGTCTTCGATTACTACCACCCGCAGATCACGCACATGTCCGCGTTCGCGGTGGGCCTCATCCCCTCGCCGCCCGACAGCTACATGGAAGGCGGCGCCAGGAGCGAGAGCGGCGCCAACTTGGAGGTTCCCTTCCTCCCCACGGACCTGCACAACGTGGTGATGATCGGCGAGTACGGTCACGCGATCTCGGGACCCGACCAGGACTCGCTCGAAGTCAGCGCCGGCCAGGAGCCGTTCGCCTGGCGGCACACGGCGGAGACACAGGCGAAGCTGGGCCGCCACGGTAGCCGTGTGGCCGGCCACCCACATGTGTTCCCCACGACTTGGGTCACCGCGGGCGGCCAGCTGAGTCTGCGCGTCCCCCGCTCACCGGATGTCACCGAGATCTGGTGGTTCTCCTTCTGCGACAAGAACGCCTCGTCCGAGGAGAACGCAGCCCTGCTCAGCTCCCACATCCACTCCTTCGGCCCGGCCGGACTCCTGGAGCAGGAGGACGGCGAGAACTGGGCGCAGTCGACCCTGCAGACCAAGGGACTCAAGAGCCGCGAGATCCCGCAGCTGCTCAAGATGGGGCTTGGAACCTCCGAGGTCATCAAGGACGACGGGCTGGCGATCATCGACGCGCCGATCAATGAGCACGCCCAGCTGTGGACCTACCACGCGTGGCGCGAGTGGCTGCGCAACCCAACGTGGGACGAGCTGCGCGAGCGCACCGTCCCCCGGGACCGATACTGACCGACAATTCGCGAGGGAAGTGCCGGATGGCCACCGAAGCAGCACCTTCCACACAGGAGACGGCATTGGAGGTCGTACTCCTGCAGTACGAGGTCGAGCAATTCTACTACCACGAGTCCGCGCTGCTTGACGCGCACCAGTACGAGGACTGGGTCCGTCTCTTCACCGAGGACACCCACTACTTCATGCCCCTGCGCCGCACCGTCACCAGGCGGCAGGCGCATCTGGAGTTCACCAAGCCCGGCCAGATGGCCTATTTCGACGAGGACAAGAAGTATCTCGAGATCAGGGCACAGAAGTTCGCGACTGGCACGTCCTGGGCGGAGGACCCGCCCTCGCGGACCCGACACCTGGTCACGAACGTGCGCATCGGGGAGCGGTCGGGTGGCGAGATGGAGGTCCACAGCAACTTCATGCTGTACCGGACCCGGCTCAAGGACAGTCTGGACCAGTGGGTCGGACGGCGTGAGGACACTCTGCGGCGCATCCCTGAAGGTCTGGCCATTGCCAAGCGCCACATCTTCCTCGACCAGACAGTGCTGCAGTCGGGGAACCTGAGCAGCTTCTTCTGACGGCGGCCACCGATCAGACCCCCAGCAGCCAAGCTACGAACGAGAGTCAGTCGAAACATGCCCTGGATACGTGCCTGCGCCGCCGATGAACTGGACGACGGCGACGCGCTTCAGCTCCCCATCACGCCGCCGATCGCGGTCTTCCACGTCGACGGCGCCTTCTACGCGACGAACGACACCTGTCCGCACGGACAGTCCTCGCTGGCCGACGGATACGTGGAGGGGAAACAGGTCGAGTGCGCCTGGCACTTCGCCAAGTTCGACATCACGACCGGAGCGGTACTGACACCGCCGGCGAACGCGCCCCTGTGCACATACAAGGTGCAGGTCGAGGGCGAGGACGTCATGGTCGAGATTCCGGACCGCGGGTGACGACCCGGATATGACCAAGACAAGGTGTGTCATCGTCGGAGCGAGCGCGGCCGGGGTCTCCGCTGCGCTCCAGATGCGGCGCATGGACTTCCCCGGAACCATCACGCTCGTCGACACCGATCCGCGTCTGCCCTACGAGCGGCCGCCCCTGTCCAAAGCGCTGCTGGAGGACGGTGCGTCGGCGTTGGTGCCCATCCAGCCGGCTGAGGCCTACCGGGATCTCGACATCGAACTGCGCCTCGGTGAACGGGTCACCGAGGTCGACCCGGCACGGCTCACGGTCCGGCTCGGTAGTGGGGACATCCTGAAGTCCGGGCGTCTCGTGCTCGCAACGGGAGTGCGTGCCAGGCGACTGGCCCTCGAAGGCGGCGACGTGGACAACGTACTGTCCCTGCGCGACGCCGACGACGCCAGGCGCATTGGCGCCCAGCTGGCCGGTGGCGGGCCCCTGGTCATCGTGGGCGCGGGCTTCGTCGGACTTGAAGTCGCCGCCGTCGCCCGCACCCGCGGTATCGACGTCACCATCGTCGAAGCACAGCCCCATCCCCTCGTCCACGCCCTCGGCCCGGACGTGGCGGAGCTGCTGACCGACCTGCACCAGGGGCACGGCGTACGGCTGCTGTCCGGCGTCACGGTCTCCGCGTTCTCCGGCCCGGCGGGCCGCGTCGAAGAGGTCTGGCTCTCCGACGGGCGCAGGCTGCCTGCGGCGGTGGTCGTCGTGGGGATCGGCGTGGAGCCGCGCCACGAACTGGCCAGGTCGGCCATTGTCGACACCGATCACTACGGCATCCCCGTCAACGAGTTCGGGCAGACCAGCCGCGCCTGGATCTACGCCACGGGAGACGTGGCGAGCCAGCGCCACCCGAACCTGCCGCAGCGCGGGCGGATCGAGCACTGGGATGCCGCCCTGCGTCACGGAGCGGCGGTGGGCTCCACCCTGGCCGGCGAGCCGGTCCGGTACACCGACGCCCCCTACGCATGGACGGACCAGTACGGAGCGACCCTGCAACTCATTGGGCGGGGCCGTCCCACCGACGACCTCGTCCTGCGCGATGGAGCAACACCAGGACGGTTCCTCGCGTTCTGGATGCGGCACGGCCGCATCGGCGCCGTCGCGGGCATGGATGCTTCCCGCGAGATAGGGGTCGTCAAACGGCTCATGGCCGCGGGCGTGCCGGTCGACGGGGAGCAGCTGGCCCGTCCTGATACGGACCTGCGCGGTCTCCTCAAGAAGAGGCGCGCGGCCGACGGCCCGGTTCCCGTCGGTGCGAGCGCGGCCCCCTAGCAGGGGGTCCCTTCCTCACCCCGCACATTCCCTTCCCACACGCGACAGGCGAAAGGTGTCAGTGGACACCCCGACACCCCACCCTGTCCTGTCATCGATAGGTACGGTCGTGACCACGCAACTCTCGGAACTGACCAACGAATCGACCTACAGGCTAGTCGACACCGCCGACTACCGGATCCAGATCAACGAGGCGGGCGAGGGCCACCCCGTCATCCTGATCCACGGCACCGGCCCGGGAGCCACCGGATGGTCGAACTTCGAGCCCAACATACGTGACCTCTCCAGGTCCTTCCGCTGCATTGCCGTGACGATGCCCGGCTGGGGCGACTCCAGTCCCCAGAACCTGAAGACCGGACGGGACCAGGGCCGGGCCGTTCTCCAGCTCATGGACACCCTGGGTATCGACCGGGCCGCCATCGTCGGCAATTCCATGGGCGGCGCGGTCGGCATGGTCGTGGCGACCCAACACCGCGAGCGCGTCTCCCATCTGGTCATGATGGGCTCGGGGATCTGGGGTGTGAACGTCCTGGCGCCCAGCGGCCTGTCTGAGGGTATGCAGTGCATCTTCGACACGTATGAGGATCCGTCGCCGGAGAACTTTCAGAAGCTCGTGCGGACCATGTGCTACGACCCGTCCTTCGCAACCCGGGAACTCGCCGAGGAGCGCTCGCGCAACGCCCTGAGCAAGCCCGAGCACCTGCGGAACTGGCTCGACGTGATGCGCAGCGGCGTCGGCGGGACCGGGTTCCTCGAAGCCGGGCAGAAGATGGCCCAGTCCGACGTGCCCACAATGCTCGTGCACGGCCGCGACGACCGCACCGCGCACTACGAGATGGCTCTGCGGGCCAACGTAGTGATTCCGGACTCACGCCTGCTGCTGTTGAACCGGTGCGGCCACTGGGCCCAGCTCGAACATGCCGCGGAGTTCAACTCCACCGTCAGGCACTTCGTGGAGCGCGGCTAGTGTCCGACCGCCGAGCAACACCTCACGCGGCGGACGCTGCACCGGGCGGAGGGCGCCTCGCGGGGCTCTCCGCCCTCGTGACCGGCGGTGGCTCGGGTCTCGGCCGTGCCATCGTCGACCGGTACCTCGCCGAGGGCGCTCACGTCACCGTCCTGGAACGGTCGGCGGACAAGCTGCAGGACCTCACTTCCGCGCACGGCGACCGCGTCCAGATGGTCCAGGGCGATGTCACCTCCGTCCGAGACAATGAGACGGCCGTCGCCACCGCCGTCTCCGCCTTCGGCGGCCTGGACACCTTCGTGGGCAACGCCGGACTGTGGGACTTCGGCCGGCCGTTGTTGGACATGCCGCTGGCCGGCCTCGAACAGGGCTTCCGTGAACTCTTCGACGTCAACGTCAAGGGATACATCGTCGGCGCCCGCGTGTCGGCCGAAGCCCTCAAGGATCGCGGTGGGTCGATGATCTTCACCCTCTCCAACGCGGCGCTCTACCCCCGCGGCGGTGGAGTCCTGTACACCGCCTCCAAACACGCCGGCGTGGGTGTCGTCTCCCAACTCGCCTACGAGCTCGCCCCCGATGTCCGGGTCAACGCCGTGGCACCCGGCGGCATGTCGACCGACCTGCGCGGCCCGGACGCCCTGGGCCTGCGGGACCGAGCCATCAGCGAGGTACTGCCGGCGGAAGCACAACTGCGCCAGTACTCCGCGCTCGACCTCGCGCCGGTCGCCGAGGACTACGCGGCTCCCTATGTGCTTCTGGCCTCCCGCGACGAATCCAGGACAGTGACCGGGATCGTCTTCGACGTCAGCGCGGTCGGCACACCGCGCCGCCCCAACGCGCCTCTCTGAACACCCCGCCAGGTCGTCGAAGATCACACCCACTCGGTCGCGCGGTGCCGGCTTCGGCACCACGGCCCTCAGCCGCGAAGCAGGTCCCCTTCACGCTCAGACGACAGCCGGGCCGGCCACGGGCCGCCGCCCCGGCCCTGCCTGACAAGGCTGCGGCGCCGCCGCCCGGGTCCACGCGTGTCTCCACGTGGGCGCCCTTCGCCCATGTGGTGTTCCGGATCTTGTTCGTGACGCAACTGGTCGCCAACATTGGCCGACTCATGCAGGCGGCCGGCTCGGCCTGGGCAAACCAGGAGAACGGGGGTTCGCCCCCTGCAGGTATCATTGATCCAGACCGCGACCTACGCGTCTTTGGTAGCGCTGGGTATCGTCGCCGGCACACTTGCCGACCGGCTCGACCGCAGGCTTCTGCTCGTCGTCTGCCAGGCATGGATGGCCCTCGGCGCGACCGTGCTGTTCGTCGCCACATGGCTCGGGTGGACCGACCCGCTGGTCGTGCTCGCCCTGACCTTCGGCATCGGGTTCGGAACGGCGGTCGCCGCGCCCACGTGGGTAGCCATCCAGCCGTCGCTCGTCCCGCCCCACCTCGCCTGCACGGTCCCGGCCGTGCTGGCCTGGAAGGCTCCTGCCCGGCCGCCGCACTGCACGGAGTCCTTCGGACAGTCCTTCCGCGCGGGTCTGCGCTGCATCGCGACGGCACCGCAGCGCCAGATCCTGACGCGCTACGCCCTCTTCATCCTGCCGGCCCCCGCGGTGATGGCGATGACACCGGTTCTCGCCGGTGACCGGCTCGGACTCGCGGGCGCCGGTTTCGGTGTATTTCTTGCCACCTTCGGTGCCGGAGCGGCGCTGGCCGTGATCGTCTGGTCTCGCGTCGAGGGACGCGGCGAGGAGTGGGGGGGCCTGGTCGCCTCGACCGTCGTGCTTGCCGTCGCGCTGGTGACCGCGGCGGTCAGTACGCAGCCCGTCGTCGTGGGTGCCGCCCTGCTCGCGGCGGGCATCGGGTTCACACTCGGCAGCACCTGCGCGTTCGTCGCGGCACAGCGTGTGCTGGACGACACGATGCGTGCGCGGGTCATGGCGATCTACACCATCACCTCCGGTGCTGTGGTCGCCGCCGCCAGTGCGGGGTGGGGCGTGGTGGCCCGGCTGCGTTTCGTCCAGGCATTCGCCCTCGCGGCCGCCGTGGCCGTGATCAGTCTGCTCATGCGCCGCAGGTGGCCGCTGCCCGCGAGGACGGAGGACCGGACCGGGCCTGGGCAGTGAGTGTGTCACTACCCAGGCGGCTCGATCGGGTGGTCGAAGCACTGGGAAGGGCGTCGAGGCGAAGCCGATTCACCTGGTTTGCTGATGCGGTTGCCGTACTCGTGCACTCTCGTGATTGTGCTCCAATCGGTAGAACGATTGGTCTTGCAAGCTTGATCGACCTTGCCGTACTCTGCCACCAGATCGAACGTTCTACTTCATTCTCAGTGGGTGCGGTGCCCAGAGGTGAGGCGACCTTAGCCTTCGTCGATGCCACTTCTGACCCGTCGCCCTTCCCGAGGAGCAGCATGTCTACTGATTCCGCACCCGTCCTGGTTATTGGTGCCACGGGCAAGCAGGGCGGGGCCACGGCTCGGGCCCTGATCGCGGCGGGGAACCATGTCCGTGCCCTGGTACGGGACCCGGAGAGCGCGTCGGCCAGAGCGGTCGAGGCGCTTGGCACCGAACTCGTCAAGGGTGACCTCCTCGACCGCGACTCCGTGACCCGGGCCACCGAGGGCGTACGCGCTGTCTTCTCGGTGCAGATCGCGCCCGTCTCCGCGGAAGGTTTTGACTTCGGTCTGGAGGCGACCCAGGCCGTCAATCTCATAGAAGGCGCACGCGACGCCGGCGTGTCGCATTTCGTGCAGTCGACAGTCAGCGGCGCCGGTCAGCACGCAGAGCTGTTCCCCGGCTGGAATGAGGGGCGCTGGGCTCACATGGAGCCCTACTACTCCGCCAAGACCACAGTCCAGGACCGCGTCCGGGAAGCCGGATTCCCTTACTGGACGCTGCTCAAGCCCGGATTCTTCATGGACAACTTTCTGCCGTCCCTGGGGTTCTACTTCCCGCGTGGCGTGGAGGGTGGTCTGGTGAGTGTCGTGAAACCCGAGACGTCGATACCTCTCGTCGCGGTACCGGACATCGGCAGTGCGGCCGCCGCGGCCATCGCCGCGCCGGAGAAGTTCAACAAGGTCGAGCTGGAATTGGCGAGCGACTACCTGTCGATGACGCAGATCGCGGAAGTCCTCACCAGGGTGCTGGGCGTACGACTGTCCGCCCCCGACATGACCATGGAGGAAGCCTTCTCCGCCGGGATGCCGCCCATGGGTGCCGGGCACGAGCTGTACAACGTGGTTGGACAGCCGGCCCGTCCTGAGTTCGCGAGGGACCTCGGTATCCCGCTCACCAGCTTCGAGGACTGGGCGCGTGAACACATGACTTCCGCATTCTGACCTGGTTGTGCGCCGGTTCCTTGCAAGAGCTCCCGCCAGGCACGTTGGACGTGCGTCGAGACCCATACGACCGGGCTGAGGTCGGGCAGCAGCTACACCGTCAGCCCTGCACGTTTGGCGAAAAGTTCCGCATGGCAGCGCTGGGTGCGGGTGAGGGGCCGTACTGTGATGAACCCGGTCACGGCTGGCCCGCCCCGAACGCGAACCCGCTCCCTTCGCATGCCTGACACACACGGGATGCAGCCACCACTCCGTACCAGTCGGCGGCTTGGCCGTAGATCACCCTGAAGGGACCGCGTGAGACCGGCTTCGGTCCGGCGCCCACGCCGCCGCCCTACTGCTCTCGGACCGGGGAGAGTGTCCTTCCTTCCTTTGCGTCGGGATCGTGTGCGCCGACGATCTTGGCGGGTGTCTCCAGGGCCGGGACACGCTCGGCGCGGAGCGACAGCAGGGCGCCGAGGAACAGCAGTACGGCGATGAGGAGGGACACCGTCGTGATGGCGTGGGTCGAGCCGAAGGCGTCGGCGGCGGCATAGAAGATGCCACCGATGATCGCGACCGACAGCGCGGCGCTGATCTGGAGGGTGGCGTTGACCAGACCGCTGGCGAGGCCGGCGAACGCGCGCGGAATGTGGGTGACGGTGATGCGGATCAGTGAGGGCAGGGCGAGCCCCTGGCCGAAGCCGATGAGCGCCAGGGGCGCGGCGGCCCACGGGGTTTGGTCGAACGCGGCGACGAGTCCGGCGAAGGCGAGGAACCCGATGGTTTCCAGGAGCAGACCCAGAGCGGCGATGCGGCGCGGCATGAACCGCATGAGGTGCGGCACGGTCAGCGGGCCGATCAGGAAGCCGATGCCCAGCGGCAGGATGTCCAGGCTGGCCTGGAGCGGGGTGCGGCCGACGGTCTGCTCGTGTTCGGAGAAGATGAGGAAGAACGCGGCGATGGAGTAGAACAGGGCGACGGACACCAGCGCGACGCGTACGCCGGGAGCGGTGACGGCCCGGGGCGGCACCAGGGGCATGACGTTTCGTCCGCGGGAGCGGTTACCGTCGTGGGCGGACTCGTAGCGCCAGAACCTGTGCAGCACACCGGCCGCGATGGGGAACAGGACGAAGCACCACCAGGGCCAGCCCAGGGCCTGCCCTTCGAGCAGCGGGACGACGATCCCGGCCAGACCGGTGAAGAGCAGGACGGCGCCGACTGCGTCGAGCTTCTCCGCACCTCGGGTGTGCGGGTCGTGCAGGAACAGGCTGCCCAGCAGGCCCAGGGCCGCGACGGGAAGGTTGATGAAGAAGATCGACCGCCAGCCCAGGCCCCAGATGTCAGCGGTGACGAGGAGCCCGCCCAGGGACTGGCCGATGACCGCGGCGAGTCCGACGGTCGCGCCGTGGAAGCCGAGGGCGATCGTCTGGTCCCGGCCGTCGAGGCTCGCGCGGATGAGGGCCAGCGACTGCGGCGCCATCAGCGCGGCGGTGAGGCCTTGCAGGATGCGTCCGACGATGAGCAGCCAGGGTTCGCCTGCCGCACCGCACAGCAGCGAGGCAAGGGCGAACCCGACGAGTCCGATGAGAAAGACTCGTCGCCGCCCGTACAGATCTCCCAGACGGCCGCCGAGAGTGAGCATCACGGCGTAGGTGGCGGCGTAACTGGCCACGATCTGCTGGCCCAGGATGTCGCCGCCGCCGAGGTCGTCCTGAATCGACGGGATGGCGAGATTGACGATGAAGAAGTCCAGCGGCGGCAGCAGTGTGCCGGCCAGCAGTGTGACGACGCCCAGCCATGTCCGGGCCGATGTACTTGTTGCTGAAGAAGTCGAAGTCATTTCTTGGTCCTGCTCTCGGCAACGACCGTGCCGGCCCGCTGCTTTCTGGGAGCCGGAAAGGCATCGGTGGAACGCTGCATGGTTTCGGCGGACACATCGTCGTGTGCCTGAGTGGAGATGTCGATGAAGAACCCCGGACGAGACCGGCCGATGCCGATCGTGGGCCGGCGGGACGGGAAAGGGGGACCCTGCCCCGTCCCGCCGGCCAGTCGGCGCGTCAACGTGCTGCTTGGCTCAGTAGGTGAAGGAGACACCGCGGAGACGGCCGGGGGTGAGGTCGGTGTAGCGAGCGATGTCGTTCATCACTTCCTCGCTCTCCGGGGAACCGAAGGCCGCGATCGCGGCCTGCTCGTCGCGGAATTCGTTCACCGCCACCACGATGATGTCGCTCTCACCCTTCGGGTAGACGGCTGTGCTGGAGACCAGACCGTACTTTTCCCAGGCCCTGCGGACCAGCGGGAGGTGCTCGGATTCGAAGTAGTCACGGTCGAACCGGAAGTCCTCGCCGTTCGACTTGTAGGTCACGTAGACGGTTTCCATTGAGTTTCCTTTCGTTGTTCTCGTGTATGCGGTGGGCGTGTCCACACGCGGTCGCGAAGTGACTAGGCGGGCAGGCGGCCCACGAAGTCGAGCAGTAGGGCGCAGAAGGCTTCGGGCTGTTCCATCGGGGCGAGGTGCCCGCCGTCCGGGAGGACGACAATCTCTCCGGCCCCGAGCTCGTCGCTCAGGCCCACCGCGCCTTCGAAGAAGTCCGGCATGTCGAGTTCACCGACGCCGACCAGCGTCGGGAAGGGCAGGACGCGCAGGGCGCCCGTGTCCTTGCCCAGCGGGTCCGCCGCCGCTTTCGGCTCACCGTGGGTGACGCGCGCGACCAGTTGGTTGCGCATCATGACGGCGGCCTGCTCGCGCACGGCGTCCGATGCCTTCGGCGACGTCCACGCGTCGAGGCCAGCTTGTACGGCGGCCTCGAGGTCGTCGGCTTCCAGCGCGGCCCGCTCCCTGTCCCACGCGGTCCGGAGACGGGAGGAGGGCGGCAGGTCGTGCGGTCGGAAGCCGATGGATACCAGGCCCTGCACGCGCTGGGGCTCTGTGACAGCGATCTGGAGTGCCACCAGGGCGCCGAGTGAGTTCCCCGCCAGGGTGAATCGGTCGACACCGAGGTGGTCGAGCGTGTCCAGCACATCGGTCCAGGGAGTCACCCCGTCGAGCCGCGCCGTGGCGGCGTCGCCGTGACCCGGCAGATCCAGGGCAATGGCCCGGACACCGGCCTCGGCGAGCAGGTGAAGGTGAGTGCGCCACATCGTGCGGTCGGCGGGCCGGGCGTGCAGGAGGACGATGGGCCGGCCACGACCGGCCTCGTCGAACGGGAGTATCACGGTTGCTTGGTTCTCTCGGAAACAGTGGGTGGTACCGGCAAACCGGTCATGGCGATGGCCTCAAGTGGATCCAGGCTCTGTCCCGCCGCTGTGCGTGGGACGGTCCCTGAGACGGGAGACGTGGGCGGCAGCGGCGCGGCGATCGGGCCCTCAGGTGCAAGCACCTGGTGCTCGCCTCCTGCACACCACACTAGAGAAGAAGGGGACTTGGGGCCTGGGTGTGCTGCACCCACCTGTTGTTCCTGAACGGCTGGGCCCATTCTTCCGGCGGGCAGGGCACGCCGGAGCCGGAACAGTCCCGCCGCCTGGTGATGTCTGGAGCCGTTGCCTCCCGACCCCGGTCAGGCGTATGGCGCCGAAGCCCGGCGAGTGATCTCCCGATGACTTCGCAGGTGCTCACGCTGTCGGCGGGGGAGGCTTCATGCCCGGGTGTCACCCTGCTCCAGAGCCTCTTCCTCCTGGTCGGGGTTCTCGGCATCGGTGGCCGCCGACTGCTCGGCCAGGCGGCGCAGGAGGATCAGGCCGTCGTGGCTGGCGCTGCCGGGTTCGGCGCTGTAGACGGACAGGTGCTGTCCGGGAGCGCTGGCGACCGCCAGTGTCTCGAAGTGCAGGCGCAGTTCCCCCACCTGGGGGTGCACGAAGTGCTTTTCCTCGCGGGTGCGCGGACGTACCTCGTAGCGGGCCCACAGGTTTGCGAACGCCGGACTGCGCAGGGTCAGTTCGCCGACGACCCGCTCGATGTGCTCGTCCCCGGGGAACTGGGAGGACGAGTTGCGCAGATTGCTCACCGCGAGCCGTGCCGCGGCGTCCCAGTCACCGTAGAAGGACCTCGCATAGGGGTCCAGGAAGATCATGCGCAGCAGGTTGTCGTAGCGGGAGAACCCCCGGTAGAGCTCCCGCGCCATCGCATTCGCGCCCAGGATGTCCTGTGCCGCGCCGACCAGGAAGGCGGGCATGTCCGGCACGCTCTCCATGAGTCGCAGCAGCTCCGGAGCGATGGTCAGCGACGTGGCCGCCCTCGCTCCGAACACCGGCAGGCCGAGCCGGAACAGGTGCGCCGCGGCGGCGTCGTCCAGGCGCAGTGCACACGCGATCGAGCGCAGCACCTGGTCGGACGGACGCCGTTCTCTGCCCTGTTCCAGCCGGATGTAGTAGTCCGTGCTCACTCCCGCGAGCAGTGCCACCTCGTCGCGCCGGAGCCCCGGCACCCGGCGCGGACCGTCGTCGGGCAGGCTGACGTCTTGCGGCCGGAGCAGTGCCCGCCGGGCGCGCAGGTAGTCACCGAGTTTGTTTTCACTGTCCACGGTGACGACACTAATGCGGGTCGGCTCGCGGGGCGTGGGTGTGCTGCACCCACGTGGGCGGGGCGGGTGCCCGTGGTGTCGCGCCGGTCACTCCTGCTGTTCCGTGGGCCGGACCAGGACCTCGTTCACCGCGACGTGGCGGGGGCGGGTGACGATGAAGGCGATGGTGTCCGCCACGTCCGCGGGGCGCAGGCACTCCATCGAGGAGTAGCGCTGGTACATCCGCTTCTGGACCTCCGGGCGGTTCTGCAGTGGCAGCTCGGTCTCGACCGCGCCGGGTTCGACGAGCGAAACGCGCACGTGCCGCTGTGTGACCTCCTTGCGGAGGGCCTCTCCGAAGGCCGTCACCGCGTACTTGCTGGCGTTGTAGACGCCGCCGCCGCCGCGGACCATGCGCCCCGCTGTACTGCTGACCAGGACGATGTCGCTGACTCGGCGGGGGCCGTCGGCCGCTGCCGCAAGCAGGTGCGGGGTGGCGGCGTGGGAGGTGTACATGAGGCCGAGCGTGTTGAGTTCGATCATCCGGCGCCAGTCGGCGGTGTCGGCACCCGTGATCGGTCCGAGGATCATGGCGCCCGCGTTGGCCACGACGGTGTCGAGGCGGCCGTATGTCTCCAGGGTGCGGGCGACGGCGGTGTGGGCCTGTCCCTCGTCCGTGATGTCGGCGTTCACGGCCAGGGCGTGCCCGCCGGTGCTCTCGATCCTTTCGACGAGTGCGTCGAGACGGTCCGCGCGACGGGCCACGACGGTCACGCGTGCCCCGAGAGCGGCCAGTGCGAGCGCGGTGCCCTCGCCGATTCCGCTGCTGGCTCCGGTCACCAGGGCGACGGTGCCGCCGAGGGGGGCGGCGGCCGAGGTCCTGACCGGGTCCGTGGCCACGCCCGCCGAAGGCCGATGAAGTGTGCGCGCGGGGTCCGCGCTGTGAGAATGACTGGTCATGGGACCGACGGTATGAGCGTTCCGGCAGGCGCGGGAGGGAGCGATACCCCCACCTTGATCACCGGGTCGCCGCGTGCCGGGGCACGACTGCATCTGTGGGACGTCTCCCCGCCCCGACCCCGGCAGACCGGTGCCGTCGAGCGTCTGAGGGACGGGCCCACCGACAGAGTCGGCGGACCCGTCGGGCGAGCTACCCGGTCAGGCAAGCTCCATGGACGAGCCGCTCAGGTCGCGAGAGCCTGCTCGCGGAGGTGGCCGGAGGGCAGGGCCTCGCGCCCCGGGTCGACGGGCAGCCGGATGCCGAACTGGGTGGCCATGACGTCGCTGATCAGCTCGTAGCACGACCCGATGCGGACGACCTCCATCGTGGTGAAGTCGATGATGGTCGAGGAACGCCGGTAGTGGTGGTACTTGCGGAGTCCGTAGTCGATCACCAGGTCCACGGCATCCAGGATCGGCTGCTGGATGTCCTCGATCCGGAATTTGGTGCCAGTGCCGGTGAGATTCGCCGATGAGCCGAGGAACGGGATCCCCGCCTCGGTGCAGCGGCGGACCACCTCGTCCTGGAGGCAGCCGCCGTTGACGAGCATCGCGAGCGTGTCCCCGACCGTGCTCGCGGTCAGCGTCTCGGGTTCGACCGCGGCGACGACGGGGTGGTCGGCCCGGAAGCCGGCGACGACGCACAGCGGCAGCCCCGCGTCGAGGACGATCGCGTCCACGATCTCTTGCTCCTGGCGGCCCAGCAGGTGGACCTGGCGGTGCAGTTCGTAGTTGCCGACCATCGCATGGCGCTTGTGCGGGGCGCGTCGCTTGGCGACGAACAACCGGTGCAGGGCGTCCGTCGTGCTCGCCCCCGCCCCGTAGCCGATGTCGCCGGGAAGGATGACCGCGCCACCGGCCGTGATCGTGTCGAGGACGCGCCCCGCGTCGGCGTTGATGTCGTGCCTGCCCATCTGAGCCTCCTTGCTCAAAGGTGGGGTGCCAGGCCGCAATGCGGACTGGAACGGTCGTGCACTGAGGCCGAACCTAAGGAACGGCCAGTTCTATTGACTGAGGCAAAGAGCAGCATCTACCTTCATGCCGTTTCGTGGCAAGGGTTGCCACGATGTGGTCATCGGGAGGCATTGTGCGTCGAAGTCTCGTGGCTCGGGCCCTTGTCGGCGTTTCGGTACTGCTCATCGCGGGGTGCGGCGGTGGCGGAAGCGGAGGCCGAGGCGCCGACCCGAACGACCCAGTGAAGATCGACGTCACCGTCCTGGCGGCGACGGAGTTCTTCGCGATCCCCTGGCTGGTCGGCCAGGACCAGGACTTCTTCTCCAAGCGCGGAGTGGAAGTCGAGAACATCCTGGCCGGCAGCGGTGGAAGCGCCACGCTGCGGACGCAGCTCTCCGGCGACGCTCCCATCGGCGAGATCGGCTACAAGTCCGTGCTCGACGCGTGGTCGCAGGACATCCCGGTACGCGCCGTCGGAGGCGGTGCGCAGGGCCCTTACGGAGGTGAGTTCTACGCGCTCGCCGACAACGACCGGGTCAACGGCATCGCCGACATCAAGAAGTGGGCCTACACCAACCCCGGGTCATCCGTCTACGCGCTGTCGTTCCTGCTCCCGAAGGAGGCGGGACTCTCCACTGACGGCGAACGCATCGCCGCCGGCGGGGTCGGCGAGGGGGCGGCCCTGCTGGAGGCGGGCACCGTCGACGCCGCGTGGCTGCCGCCGTCCCTGGCGAGCCGGAACAAGGGCAAGTTCAAGCAGGTGGTCGCGACGAGCGACTACCTCACGGACTTCCAGCAGAGTGTCATCACCACCAGCCCGGCCTACGCCGAGGAGCACCCCGACGTGGTGCGCGCCGTCCTGGCCGGCTGGCAGGAGTCGGCCCGGTGGATCGCCGAGAACCCGGACCGTGCCGCTCAGCTCTACGCCGAGCACGTCGATCTGCCCGTCAAGGCGGCGGTCGGAGTGGTCAAGGGCGCGATCGAGTCGAACGTCTGGAACGTCGGCTTCAACCCCGCCGCGCTGGAGCGTGCCACCGAGGCCGCTGTCGTCAGCGGGTTCAAGGGCGAGGTCGACTACTGCGAGTTCTTCGACGGTTCCTTCCTGCCCGAGGGCGCCGCCAGGGAGCTGCCGACGAAGTGCGGCACATGACATGAGCACACGGTGCCGGGTCCGTCACCGGGCCCTGCCGTCGAGGGCGTACCGACAGCGGGAGTGGGTGTTGCGCGTCGTGAGTGACCGGCCGCATACCTGCGCGGCAACTCGTCGAGTACCGTGAAACGTTGCCGATGACGCGTGTGGGGAAGACTGCCGACGGGCGTCGGCCGCCGACGGTGGAGCCATGAAGACGGAGAACAGAACAATGCCTGACGGCCAGCCCGGCCAGCCCTCGATCCTCGTCATGGAGAAGGCGGTACGCGTCCTCGACTGCTTCACGACGGACCATACCCGGCTGTCGCTGAGCGACATCCGGAGGCTCACGGGCATGCCCAACTCGACGGTCGCCCGACTGGTGCGCACCCTGGTCGCCAGTGATGTGCTGCAGAAGACCGGCGACGACTACTGTGTCGGCCTGCGTGTGCTGGGCTGGGCATCTGCGGCTTCGGCCGGCTCGGACCTGCTGGTCGCCGCCGAGCCGGTGGCGGCACGGCTGCGGGATGTGACCGGTGAGACCGCCGGGGTTCATGTCCGGCGCGGTACGACGCGCGTGGCCGTCATCGTCAAGCTCAGCCGGCGGTCGATCATCTACCGCGGCGACGTCGGCCAGCACATGCCCATGCACGCGGGGGCCGCGGGCAAGGTGATCATGGCTTATGACGAGCGGGTGCTGAACGCGATCCTCCTCGAGACCGCCGACCAGGTACCGGGCAGGTCACGGATCGCGCTGGACCGCCAGCTCGAGTTCGTGCGGGCCAACGGCTGGCTGATGACCGAGGAGGAGCGGGAGCCCGGCCTCAACTCGCTGGCCGCGCCGGTGTTCGACGCGAGTGGAGCCATCGTGGCGGCCCTCGGGATCGGTGGTCCGTCCTTCCGGCTCGACCGAGCGACGGCCGAGGACTTCGGCCCTCTGGTCGCCGACTCCGCTCACGCCCTGTCACGCCGCCTCGGATACGGCGGCACCCCGGCGGAGCGGGTGCCGGGTGGCGCAACCGGAGCGGCGCACGGCTCGGTGCCCCGTGCCCGCGGCTGAGGAACAGGAGATGAGCGACTTCGGCCGCTGACGCTCCTGCGGTCGCCGTAACCATCTGGGCTTGTCCGCCGGACCAGCTCGTAAAAGGCCGTGGCTGCTGATCGGTGCCGTTCGGTCGGACCGTGCCCAGCCAAGCGAGCGTGGGCGGGCCTGGGGAGTCGGCGACCACGGCAACGCCGTAGACGGGTGTGCCGATCGCCCGTGTCACCCAAGCCGGGGCCGGCACATCAGCTCTACCCACAGCTCACTCGCGCCTCGTCCTCCGGCAGGACTTCCATCGTTGGAAGGTTACGAGACGGTCAACAGCAGACACGCTGCGCCGCGAAATACACGTGTGCGAAACCTTGACGGGGCCGGGACGCGTACCTAGCGTCAAAACCACTATACGGTTTGGCGAACCGCTCTGCGGTGTTGGAGGGTCGATGGCTGAGCCCGGGGTCCGCGTACTCGGACGTGCGTGCGACGTACTGGATTGCTTCACTGAGAAGGCGCCTCGTCTGGGGGTGGTGGACATCCGCAGTCGCACGGGACTGCCCGCCACCACCGTCGCGCGCATCGTCTCCACCCTCCTGCGGGAGGGGCTCCTGGTGAGGGAGGGAGACGCCTACCGTGTGGGCCTGCGTGTCCTGGTCTGGAGCGCTCCGGCGCGTTCGGGGTCGAGCCTGCTCGGCGTCGCGCGGCCGTTCGTCGAGCAGCTTCGTGACGTGACGGGGGAGAGCACGGGCCTCTACGTGCGTCAGGGCGCCACGCGTGTGCTCGTGGAAGCGGCGTCTTCGTACCATTCCGTGATCTACCGGGGCTACGTCGGCCAGGTCCTTCCGCTCGACGCCGGGGCGGCCGGCAAGTGCTTCATGGCGTTCGACGAGGACGCACTCGGTGCCGCTGTGGACGCCGGCCCGGAGCGCTACGCGGCAGCCGGTGCGCGGGAGGAGCTCGACCGGCAGATGGAAGAGGTGCGTGAGCTCGGGTGGGCCTTCACCGAAAGTGAGCGCGAGGTCGGCCTCAACTCCGTCGCCGCCCCGGTTCCGGGGTTCGGCGGCCTGCCGGAGGCGGCGCTGGCGATCGGGGGTCCGTCCATCCGGCTCGACCGTGCGCAGGCCGAGCGCGTGGGACCGATCGTGGTGGCGACCGCGAGAGCGATCGCCACCCGCATGGGGCACACCCCGGCCGAGGAGCACGCCGATGTCTGAAGCGCGGATACTCACCGACCTCTTGCGGCGGGACCGGCTCCTCGTCGCACCCGGTGTCTACGACGGTCTGTCGGCCGCGGTCGCCTCGCGTGCCGGCGTCGAGGCGGCCTACGTCTCCGGTGCGGCCGTCTCCGCCAGTGAAGGACTGCCCGACATCGGGCTGACCACCGTCACGGAGATGGCTCGCGCGATCTCCGTGGCCCGGCGACATCTGGACGTCCCGGTGATCGCTGATGCCGATACCGGGTTCGGCGACGAGACCAACACGTTCCGTACCGTGCGGACCTACGAAGACGCCGGCGTGGCGGCCGTTCAGCTTGAGGACCAGGAGTTTCCCAAGCGGTGCGGGCACCTCGACGGCAAGGTCCTCGTGGACGCCGACGAGTTCGCGCTCAAGATCGAGGCGGCGCTCGCCGCGCGTCGCCGGGGAACCCTGATCGTGGCGCGTACCGATGCGATCGCGGTCGAAGGCTTCGATGCCGCCGTCTCCCGGGCGCGGCAGTACGCCGCGGCCGGCGCCGACGTGATCTTCGTCGAGGCGCCGCAGACGCTGGACCAGGTGGCGGCGATCCCGTCGGCGATCGATGTGCCGGTCATCTTCAACGTCGTGCCCGGAGGGAAATCGCCGGAGGTGTCGCGGGAGCAACTTCAGCAGCTCGGCTACGCGGGCGCGATCCTGCCCGCCGCGACGGTCGGCGCAGCCTTCACGGCCATGACCCGGGCCCTGTCCGCGATCGCGGGCGGCCGTCTCACTCCCGGGCGTGCCACCTCCCCCCGCGCCCTGTTCGAAGCCGTCGGTCTCGACGAGTGGGCCTCCCGGCGCGCACCGAAGGAGTGCTCCCGTGCCTGACACCATCATCGAGCGGATCCTGGCTCGCGCGGCGGGACGCGCCGACGTGCAGCCGGGACAGATCGTCACGTGCGACGTCGACATGACCGTGGTGATCGATGTCCAGTTCGCTCACGACCGGCTCGCCGACGTCCGAGCGGTCCACGACCCCGACAAGATCGCGATAGTCCTCGACCACGCGGTGCCGGCACCCACACCACGCGACGCCGATCACGGCATCAAGGCCCGTGCATTCGCCGCCAAGCACGGCATTGACCGGTTCTACGACGTGGGGCGGCACGGCATCGTCCACCAGGTCGTCGCCGAGCAGGGACTGGTGCTCCCGGGCACGGTGGTGTGCTGCACCGATTCCCACACCTGCGCCGGCGGAGCGCTAAACTCGGCCGCGCGGGGGCTGGGCCCGCTGGAGATCCTCCAGATGCTCTGCACCGGCCGGACCTGGTACCGCGTACCGCCCACGATCCGTTACGAACTCACCGGGACGAAGCCGGCACACGTCAATGGCAAGGACATCTTCCTGACGATCTCGGGGCAGTACGGCGATGCCACCGATCACGCACTTGAGTTCGGCGGCCCAGGGCTCGCGTCCGTGCCCTTGTCGGATCGGCGGACCATCGCGACCCAGGGCGCGGAGATCGGCGCGGACTTCACGCTGTTCCCGTACGACGCTGTCACCGAGACGTTCCTGGCCGAGGTGGCTCCCGAGGCGTTCTGGACCCCGGCCAACCCCGATCCGGACGCGGCCTACGCCGACGTGCGGACCATCGACCTCGGCACGGTCGAGCCGATGGTGGCCCTGCCGGGCACGGTCATCAACAACGCGGTGCCGCTCGGCGGCCTCGACCGGACTCGTATCGACCAGGCGTTCATCGGGTCCTGCGCCAATGGGCAGCTCGCCGATCTGGAGGTCGCGGCGCGCGTTGTCGAGGGACGCAAGGTCGCGGCGGGCGTACGGCTGATCGTCACTCCTGCCTCGCAGCAGGTGTACCTGGAGGCGGTGAAACGCGGCTATGTCGCCGCACTCGTCGAGGCGGGCGCCGTGGTCACCAACTCCACGTGCGGAGCGTGCTTCGGCTACCACATGGGCGTCCTAGCCCCCGGCGAGGTCTGCGTCACCTCCAGTACGCGGAACTTCCGCGGTCGCATGGGCAGTACGGAGGCGCAGGTGTACATGGCCTCGCCCGCGACCGTCGCGGCGTCGGCCCTGACCGGTTACATCGCCGGGCCGGACCAGCTTGCGGAGGTGACGGCATGACGTCACCCCTGCGGATGCGAGGACGCGCCTGGGTGTTCGGAGACGAGGTCAACACCGACGACATGTACCCGGGGTTCGCGATGAAGCTGCCCGTGCCCGAGGCGGCTCAGCACATGTTCGACGCGACCAGGCCGGGCTGGCCCGCCCTCGTCGAGGCCGGCGACATCGTGGTCGCGGGAAAGAACTTCGGCCTCGGGTCGAGTCGCGCGTGTGCCGAACTCTTCGTCCACCTGGGCATCTCCTGCCTCGTCGCGGAACAGTACAACTCCCTGTTCCACCGCAATGCCCTCAACTACGGCCTCCCCGCGCTCGCCGTCCCGGACGTGCGCACGCTGATCGACGAGGGCGACGTCGTCGAGATCGACTCCGCGGACGGCCTGCTGCGCAATGAGACGCGCGGAACAGAGCACCACATCGAGCCCCTGCCGGGGTTCGTCGTCGAGCTCATCGCGGGCGGCGGGCTGATCAACCGCCTGGAATCCCAGGGTTTCCTCGATCTCCGGGACGCGACCACAGGAGGAAAACCATGAGGGGCAGATACTCCCTGGTCGCCGCCACGAGTGTCGCGGCCCTGGTGCTCAGCGCCTGCGGAGGCGGCGGCGACGAGGCGTCCGCGACCTCGTTCGACATCGCGGTCAGCAACGCCACCGAGCTCTACTCGATTCCCTGGCTGGTCGGGAAGGACCAGGGCTTCTTCGAAGAGCGCGGTGTGACCATCGGCAAGATCGTCCCGAGCAAGGGCGGCGGAACGACCATCCGCAACATGCTCAGCGGCGACCTCCCCATGGCGGACGTCGGCTTCACCTCGGTACTGGAGTCCAGTGACGCAGACATGCCGCTGACCGTGGTGAGCGGTGCCACACAGAGCGTCTACGGTCTCGATTTCTACGCCCTCGACAGCAACAAACAGGTGCGGACCATCAAGGACGTCCGGAACTGGGCCTACACCAACCCGCAGTCGGTGACCCAGGCCCTGTCATTCATGCTCCCCAGGGTCGCGGGCGCCACCCAGGAGATCGAGCGCACCTCCTCCGGCGGTGTGGGGGAGGGAGTCGCGCTGCTTGAGGCCGGCGACGTGGACGTTGCCGTCGTCCCGCCGTCGGTGGCGGCCAAGACCGGCAAGTTCCGCATGGTCGTCTCCAGCGCGGACTACCTGGAGAAGTTCCAGCAGAGCGTGATCACCACGACGCCGGAATTCGCCGAGCACCACCCCGACACGGTCAAGGCCGTCGTCGAGGGCTACGCGCAGTCGGTTCACTTCATCCGCGACAACCCCCGCAGAGCCGCACAGCTCTACGCCGACTACATCGACATCGACACCGATGCCGCCACCGACCTCGTCAACAAGGCGGTCAAGTACGACAACTGGGGTGCCGGCTTCGACGCCGAGGCCATCGACCAGGCCGTCGAGGCCCAGCGCATCGCCATGGACCGCAAGGAACTGAAGTTCTGCGACCTGTTCCAGAGCACGTTCCTGCCCAAGAACGTCTCCAGTACGCTGCCGGCCGAATGCGAGTGAGTCGACGATGAACGCTCAGACGAGACAACAGCACGACATCCTGTCCACCTCACTGGCTCCGATCGTGCGGGTAGAAGGCGTTGAGCAGCACTTCGGCGCCGTACACGCACTCGGGCCCGTCGACCTCACCATGGAGCGCGGCGAGTTCGTGTCGATCGTGGGACCCAGCGGGTGCGGCAAATCGACCCTGCTCGAGATCATCGGCGCCCTGCAGGACCCGGCCCGCGGCTCCGTCGAGGTGGACGGCGCACCGCTGACCGGCCCCCGGCGGCGCACCGCGATCGTCTTCCAGGAATCCGCGACCCTCCCGTGGCGCACGGTCGTCGACAACGTGGCGTTCGCACTCGAAGTGCGCGGCGTCGGGCGCAGGGAACGTCGGGAACGTGCCAGGGAACTCGTCGAGATCGTCGGGCTGGGCGGCTTCGAGAACCACTATCCCGCACAGCTGTCGGGCGGTATGCGGCAGCGTGTCGCCATGGCGCGAGCCATGTCGACCGACCCGGACCTCATTCTCGCCGACGAGCCGTTCGGCGCGCTCGACGAACAGACCCGCATGCTGATGGCCGAGGAACTCCTCCGTGTCGTGGAGTCGATCGGGTGCGGCGTCCTGTTCATCACCCACAGCATTCAGGAGGCCGTACTGCTGTCGGACCGGGTGCTGGTGATGGGCCGCAGGCCCGGCACGTTCATCGACGAGGTCGCCATCGACCTGCCCCGCCCGCGTGCGCACGCGGCCCTGTCGGAACCGTCGGCCACGGCGGCCCAGGAGCGGATCTGGGCGCAGATCCGCAAGGAGGCCGAAGTGGCCATGGTCGGGACGAGGAGCACACGATGAAGACACGTTCCTCCGTCGTCCCCTCGTACGTGCGGCCGACACCCCGGCGGGTGGCCGGACTGCCGTCCGCGGCGTGGACACTCGTGCTCGTCGCCGCGGCCGTGGTCGCCATCGAGTGGTACGCACGCTCGGGCGCGGTCTCGCGACTGGACCTCATCCCGGTCAGCGAGATGGTCTCCCGGGCGGTCGAGATGCTCAAGGATCCCGGCTTCGTCGTCGACGCGCTGCTGCGAAGCGTCCTGCTCATCTGCCTGAGCTTCGCCGTCTCTGCGGTGGCCGGCGTCGCCGTCGCCTACGCGATGGCGCGTTCGCGCTGGGTGCACCGCGCCGTGAAGCCGTACGTCAACGTCTTCTACGCCCTCCCGATTTTCGCGCTGTACCCGGTGATGGTCGTGATGTTCGGGACAGGCGTCGTCCCGATCGTCCTGCTGGCCACGCTGTTCAGCGTCGTGATCGTCGTCTCCAACGCACTGGTTGGCTTCGAGTCGGTACCACCCATAGCCACCAAGCTCGCCCGCTCGCTCGAGATGACACGGAGACAGCGACTGCGCAAGATCATGCTGCCCGCGGCCCTGCCCGACATCCTCGTGGGCCTGAAACTCGGCCTCGCCTACGCGATCATCGCCGTGCTCGCGGCGGAGTTCATCCTCGCGACCACAGGGCTCGGCCAGGTGGTCAACCGGGCCTACAACAACTTCAATACCGTTGACATGTACGCCGGCATCGTCTTCGTCAGCGTCTTCGCCCTGCTGGCGAACCTCGCGCTCGGCGCGGCGCTGCGCGCATTCGACTGGAGGCGACGATGAGTACGACTCCTACGCCGGCGCCGGCGATCCGACGCGGTCAGGGCCCCGCGTGGCTTCCTCCGCTGCTCCTCGCCGCGGCGATCGTGGCGCTCTGGACGGTGACGGCGGCGCTCGCCGACAGCACCGTCTATCCCGGACCCGGGCAAGCCCTGGGCAGCCTGTGGTCGGACGTCGGCGATCCCCGGTTCATGAGCAGTGTTTCCGACAGCGCCCGGGTGCTCCTCCTCTCCTATGTCGCGGTGATCGTCGTGGGATCGGTCACCGGCATGCTGCTGGGGCTGAGCGCCTTCTGGTCGCGGGCGGCCCTGCCGCTGGTGTACGCCCTGAACAGCGTCCCCAAGATCGTCCTGTATCCCGTCTTCCTGCTCTTCCTGGGGATCGGGGACCTCAGCAGAGGCGCCTTCGCGTTCGTCTCGGGTGTTCTTCCGATGTTCCTCATCATGGGCGAAGCCACCGCCGGGGTGAACCGCCTGCATCTGAAGATGGCGGCCGGTCTCGGCATGTCGCGATGGTCCCTGCTGCGGCGCATAGTGACCCCCAGCGTTCTGCCGTCCCTCGCGTCGGGCATGTGCCTGTGCTTCGGCCTCACCCTGATCGGACTGGTACTGGCGGAGATGTTCGCGGGCTCCTCGGGGCTCGGCTACGAGTTGCTGCGCAACCTCTCGCTCGCGCGAGTGGAGAACATCATCGGCCAGGTCATTCTGATCGGCGTTCTCGCGCTCGTGCCGACCCTGGCCCTGCAGCAACTGGCATCCCGGGTGCGCCGCCGCTACGAGGTGACGGCGTGACCGCCGATTCCTGCGGGGCGGCCGGCGACCCCAGCGACCCCGACGGCGTGACGGGCCTGCTGGCGACCTGGATCGCTGACCTCCGGTACGAGGACGTACCGCAGGACGTGCGCGAACGGGCGGGACACCTCCTTCTCGACGGACTCGCGTGCGCGCTGGTCGGTGCCCGCCTGCCCTGGTCGGAGCTGGCCGTCGACACCGTGCTCGCACTGGAGGGTGCGGGCGATGTACCGGTGCTGGGACGGGGCGTCACCACGTCGGCACCGGCGGCGTGCCTGCTGAACGGCACGTTCATTCAGGGCTTCGAACTCGACGACTACCACGTGCGCGCACCGCTGCACAGCAACTCACTGACCGTCCCGAGTGCCCTCAGCACGATCGCCGGGCTCGGCCGGCCGGTCTCCGGGCGGGAACTGCTCACGGCACTGATCGCCGGTTACGAGGTCGGTCCACGGGTCGGACTGGCGTTGCACGGCGCCGAGATGCTTTCCCGGGGCTGGCACTCCGGCGCGGTGTTCGGCACCCATGCGAGCGCCGCGACCTCGGCGTGGCTGCGCCGACTAGACGCGGCGCGGGTCGAGGACGCGCTGGGCCTGGCCGCGACGCAGTCCGCCGGCCTGATGGCCGCCCAGTACGAGGCCATGTCCAAACGGATGCACCACGGCTTCTCCTCCCGGAACGGCCTGTACGCGGCGGCACTCGCGGAGGCCGGCTACACCGGGATCAAGCGTGTGTACGAGCGCGAGTACGGTGGCTTCCTCGCCGCATTCGGCGAAGGGCACGCCCCTCGTGCGGAACTCATCACCGACGGTCTGGGCGAGGAGTGGGTGCTCATGGACACGGGTGTGAAGCCATACGCCGCGATGGCCGCCACCCATGCCCCCATCGAATGCGCCCTGCGGGCCCGTTCGCGCGGAATCCGACCCGAGAACATCGCCTCGATCTCGGTCGAGGTCTCCCACGCCGCCTACCACCACGGGTGGTGGAGACCCGTGCCCCCGCTGGAGACCATCGGCGCCCAGATGAACATCGGGTACGCCGTCGCGGTGGCCCTGTTGGACGGCCAGGTTCTCGCTGAGCAGTTCACCCGGGACCGCATCCGTGCCGACGATGTCTGGTCGCTGCTGGACCGCGTGGAGGTCAACCACTGCGAAGACTTCGACCGGCCCCAGGACCGTTTCCGCGCCCGCATGTGGTTGACCTCGCACGGCGGGGACCGCGTGGAGATCGAGGTCGACGGCCCCCTGGGCGGGCCGACCCGGCCCCTGCCGAACGGCGACGTCGTGACGAAGGCACGTCGTCTGGCCGAGTCGATCGACATCTCCGCCCGGTGGGACCGCGTCGAAGAGAGGGTGCTCGGCCTCGACTCCCTGCCCGACACCTCCGTTCTGATCGGCGATCTCGCGGCCTGCGTTCCCGCTCTCGCCGTGTCGCTGTGACCCAGGAAAGACAACAGCGATCGAGCCCCGTCTCTCCATGAGCCGGGAAGCCGCCACGGTGGCCTCGGAGGATGAGGCCGGTCGCGTGCTGCCCGCGGCACCCCCTATGAGCCATGCCCGACATCCCCGGGCTCTCCGATCTCACACACGACCAGAGCAAACACCCTTGAAAGGCAGGACTCCCGTGGCGAATCTCGCCGACTTGCTGGAATCGACCGCCGAGAAGCATCCCGACCGTACGGCGATCGTGTTCGGCGACGGCCGACTTTCCTATGCCCAACTCGACGGGGCATCGAACCAGGTCGCCAATCTGCTCGTGGGCGACGGGGTGCGTCCGGGCGACAAGGTCGCCCTGTCGTGCCCGAACCTGCCGTACTTCACGATCGTCTATTACGGCATCCTCAAGGCAGGCGCGACAGTCGTGCCGCTGAACGTGCTCCTCAAGCCCCGCGAAATCGCCTACCACCTGGACGATTCCGACGCGGTCGCCTACTTCGCCTTCGAAGGCACGGCGGACCTCCCCATCGGCGAGTGGGCGAAAGAGGCGTACGAGGACAGCCGCACGTGCCGCAGCCTGTTCCACATGCCGGCCGCGCCGGACCACATGCCCTGGGCGGACCAGCCGTCCGAGTTCGAGCCGGCCGACGTCTCCGACGACGACACCGCGGTGATCCTCTACACCTCGGGCACCACCGGCCGGCCCAAGGGCGCGGAGCTGCGGCACCGCAACATGAGGGACAACGCGCTGGCCGGCAAGGAGATCTTCGCCATCGACGAGGCACGGCCGGACACGTATCTGTGTGTGCTGCCGCTGTTCCACTCGTTCGGACAAACGGTCATCCAGAACGGTGCGGTCGCCTTCGGCGGCACGCTCGTCATGCTGCCCCGGTTCGACGCGCGGGCCGCGCTGACCGTGATGCTCAACGAGACCGTCACGTTCTTCGCGGGCGTGCCGACCATGTACTGGGGCCTGCTCGGCGCGCTGGACGACGGCGTGGACGTCTCCGCGCTGGCGGCCCGGCTGCGGATGGCGGTGTCCGGTGGCTCGGCACTGCCCGGCGAGGTGCACAAGGACTTCGGGACCAGGTTCGGGGTGACCGTTCTCGAGGGATACGGCCTGTCGGAGACCTCGCCGGTGGCGTCGTTCTCGGTCCTCGGCCAGGAGCCCCGGGTCGGGTCGATCGGCATACCGATCCCGGGCGTCGACATGAAGCTGATCGCCCGGGACTGGTCAGACGTGCCCGACCAC
The DNA here is from genome assembly GCF_044327745.1 of Streptomyces sp. NPDC018026. Lineage (NCBI taxonomy): Bacteria > Bacillati > Actinomycetota > Actinomycetes > Kitasatosporales > Streptomycetaceae > Streptomyces > Streptomyces sp. NPDC018026. The sequence goes on along the minus strand of NZ_JBIRFY010000014.1, from coordinate 124,266 downwards.
CCCGACGAGGTCGGCGAGATAGTGATCAAGGGCCACAACGTGATGAAGGGATACTACGGCCGTCCCGAGGCGACCGCCGAGGCGATGAAGGACGGCTGGTTCCGTACCGGCGACCTCGCCAGGAGGGACACGGAGGGTTTCTATTACATCGTCGACCGTGTCAAGGACATGATCCTGCGGGGCGGCTTCAACGTGTACCCGCGCGAGATCGAGGACCTGCTGATGACACACCCGGCCGTCTCACTGGCCGCGGTGATCGGTGTCCCGCACGATTCCCACGGTGAAGAGATCAAGGCGGTCATCGTCAGGAAGAAGGGCCACGACGATGTCGGCGAGGCAGACATCGTCGCCTGGGCCAAAGAGCGCATTGCGGCGTACAAGTACCCGCGCATCGTCGAGTTCTGCGACTCCTTGCCGCTGACCGCGACCGGCAAGATCCTCAAGCGGGAGATCTGACGGAGCGAGCAGGTGACGCCGTCTCCGGTCCCGGCCGACGGGAGACGGCTCAGCCGATGACGAGGGTGCGACGCGAGAGGACGGCACCCCAGGGGGGGCGGAAGGTGCTCCTGGGCAGGGTCGGGCAGGATGACAAGCGGGCGTTGCGTTCATGACTATGCCGAGCGAAGTCAACGTCGTCCTGCCCGGTCGGGACCCGGTGGACGTCCTTGCCGCACAACCGTCGCGTGCCCCGGTCCGTGGGTGACGTCGGTGCGAGTGCCTACCGGGAGTGTCGGCGCCGGGGCACAGGGCGCGAGTCGACAGCCCCTGCTGCGGGCCGCCCGGCACCTCGCCTGTTTGCCGTGGGCCGGCTGTTGGAGGACGCGGGCAGGAGTTCACCGGCGTCCACGGACAGGGGTCCCGAGGCTGCGCCCGCAGACTGTGCTTGCTCCCGCCTCTCCGCCAGTACACTCAGCATTTCTGTCGCATGGTCGGTCAGCGGCCAATTGGGCAGAGGGACGGGGCCTGCGGAATGTGTTTGCTCCCGCTCCCGCTCCCGCGCATCCAGTGCCCTCCGCACGGCGGCATGCATCTCTGCCTGCAGCGTGGCGCGCCACTCATCACCGGGAGTAGGCGCAGTTGGCCCCGTGCCGACCGACGCCGCAGGAGTATGGGCGGCCCCAGCAGGTGTGTGCGGTGCCTGATCCGCTGGTTGAGCCGAAGCCTGACCGGAGGTCTGTCCTTGGCGATTTCGGAGTGCAAGCCGTGCACCCCGGTACGCTCCGTAGCCGGCGAGAACGACGGCGGCACCGGGCCCGCCCGTGACGACCCCGGCAACCGTCGCGACTGCGGCCACGACGAGAACCTGGCCTATCACTTGTCGACCGCGCGGCGACTGAGCGTAGCGCAGCCCTGACGACATTGCGGAGCGTATGCCTTGCCAAGCTGCCGCGGCACTTCTGCGCACCTGACCCCGCTGTCGCGTCTCGCCCCGGTCATCTGCAACGGCCCTTGACTCAAAATCTGACATAGCACCCTATCTTCTGCGAGCGCGGTCACGCCTACTGCGTGAATTGATGCCCGGCACTTTTTGAATCGACGATGTGGTAGCCCGCCCCTAGGCGTGATCGACCCAGGTACCGACACGTACTTCGCTGGATACGACGGATGCGTAGGGCGAGAGGTTCATTGCGGTGAGGGTGGAGAACGTTCGGTCTTGACACCGGCTTGCGATCTTGCGAGAGTTCGGCAAGGTAGAACGTTCGTTACGCGAGAGGTGTTCGATCCCATGGCTCGTCGAATCACCGGTCTGGTGTCCGTCGGTGCGGCCGCGCTCGTCGCGCTGGAGCGGGGAGGAGAGTGGATGATGGCGACCAGAACCAGCCCGGGGGTCTCCTGTCGCAGTGTCAGCCGAAGGCCGGCCGACGTGAAGGTCGCACGGCGTTCCCCGCTCGCGAGGCCGCAACAGGCAGCCTTTCCGGCGTCGGCAACCCTCGATCTCCCGTCGGTTCGCATGGCCACGCGCACCGATCGCGTCACGTTGACCCGACCCGCGGTCGCCGACGACTACGAAGCGGTCAACGAGATGCATGCCAAGTGCTCGCTCGAGTCGCGGTATGCCCGATACGGTGCCGCCCGGCGGAGCCTGTCGCACCGAGAATGGGCGACTCTTTGCGACCGGGCCCTCGGACTCACCCTGGTCACCGTTCCGGCCGACAACCCGTCGCGAGTAGTCGCTCTCACGCACCTGATGCGCACATCGGAGCTGCAGGTCCGCGAGCTTGCCGTGCTGGTTGAGGACTCATGGCAGGGGGAGGGACTCGGCCCGGCCCTCGTCAGCTACGTGGCGGGTCTGGCTCGTACCGTTGCACCCGGTTGCCGGGTGATATCGGCCTCAACGGGCAGGAGCAACGTACGGATGCTGTCGATCCTGCGGGGCCTGGACGCCGCAGTGAAGTACACGGCCGGAGCGACCGCGGAGGCGCTGATCCGTGTGGGGGACGGTATCGGCAGATGAGGTAGCAGCTCAGTACTTCTTCGCAGAGCGAAGAGGTTTTGCTCGTCACGGAGGCAGGGGGCCGTTCAGGACCCGGGGTAGGGCGTACTGGATCCCCGCACGGGTGGTGCCGTGCCGGGGCAGGTCGCCGACAGCCGGCTCGCGGCGGATACGGGGCCCGTACCGCCGATCCCGTCCCTCGCGACGCCGGGATCGGCCGGATGACCCACGTCCAGGGGTCGGCATCAAGCCCCCTATGCGACTTCGTCCAACAGCCGGGACAACTCGCCGTCGAGATCCAGTGCTGCTTCCTCGGAGCCCGCCGGCACCAGGATATGGGTCCGCGCCAGCCACGGCGTCATCGTTTCCGCAGGCATGGTGAGCAGCGCCCGACCGTGCGGAGAGGTCAACTCGAGCCAGATGGAGTCCGAGTGCTCCGTTCTCTCCGGCCATATCCGCACATCACCGAGACCGCTCGGCCGGACGGCACCGTCCGCCAGGAGATCGCGGGCAAAAACCCAGCTGACTGGGGTGAATCCCTCGACGTAGAAGGTGACATGAACGCTGTACGGGTCCTGTACGCGGTAGGAAAATCGGGCAGACACAGGAACGCTTCGGTCTGCGGTCACCACGAGCTGTAGTGCGCAGTCAAGTTCTGTGAGGGGCATGCTGATACTCCATTGAACGGGTGTCGAGGTCGGGGCCCAGTGGTGCGACTGCTCCTGTGCTGCAGTGCGTTCTGTATGACTGATGACGGACCAGTTCGCCGCCCTGCTCCACCACTTGCCGTGAGTCGCGGCCGGACCGGCGAAGAACTTACGCCGGGCGAAAGGAAAAGAGAACATCCGCTGTTCGTGACTTAGGTCATTGAATGCCTGTCCGGCATGCGATACGCGGCATCTGTACGGCTTTCTGTTACCGCCAGGTAATGCAATCTCGATAGATGCGCGCGCGATCTCGCTCCGCGGCTTGCCATTGTGCGAAAATGCTGTATAGTGAACGCTACATACAGCACTACTCCTGGTCAGACACGCTTGCGCTCCAGAGGCTCGCATGTCGGGTGACCCGGGGAGGCTCGCTGTGTCGCCCAACCTGTTGCCCAAGCAAGCGCACCACTCCTTCGAGGCTGTCGTTCCTCGCGAGTCGTCCGCGGTGTCCGATATTCGGCCTCCGCGGCGTCGGTCCTGCGGCTCGGGGGTATCGGGGATTCGGTTGATGGCGACGTCCAATTGGTCGCATCCGAAATCGCGGCGAAGGCAATTGAATACGGCTGCGATTGTGTCAAGCTGAGCATTGTGGAGACGGTCTGCAGAGTGATCATTGACGTCTCCGATTCCAGCTCCGCGCCCGCTCTTCTTCGTAGTGCGGATCCGGACGCTCTGAGGGAGTGGGGGCTGGAGATTGTGGCCGCACTCGCTCATGGCTGGAGAGTTGGCGCCGAAGGTTGCGCCGCGTGGGCGGAATTCGTCGCTCCGTAGGGGTCGGCGCCGTGTGTTGGGATGCTGGACGCGGGGGAGACCGTTGGCCGTCCGACGGGTGACGGCCGCTCAACGCGGATAACCGAGCTCTTTCAGAGTGGCCATCGATCGGGTGACGAGTCGGTGAGTCGCAACGCACAGGGCTCCCGCGCCGTTGAGGGAGGTGTTCGAAGTCTCAACCCACCAGCACAGGAGCCTTGTTGGTTCCCCATCCTGCCGTACTCGACCTCCCGCACGCCGTGGTCGAGCGGCTGACCATGCTCACCGTCACCCGCGAGGGTGAACGCCGCTGCAAGCTTCCGCCGCACCGGCGTGCCCTGGTCGCGCTGGTGTACCTGCGCAAGCACGAGTCACTGGCCCCAATCGCCGTCGCTTTCGGGATCTCGGTCGGAACGGCTCACGCCTACGTGCGCCGGGCCACCGGCCTGCTCGCCGAGAGGGCGCCCGGCCTGCTGAAGGTGCTGCGGGAGAGCAACCCGGACTTCGCCCTGCTGGATGGCACCCTCGCCGAGTGTGACCGCATCGGGGACGGCACCGCGGACTACTCGGCCAAGCATCGCCGCCACGGTGTAAACGTCCAGGTCGTCACCGACCACACCGGAGACATCCTGTGGATCTCACCAGCCCTGCCTGGACGGGCCCACGACCTGACCGCTGCCCGCACCCACAAGATCATCCGGATCTGCGAACGTCAGGGCGTACCAATCCTTGCCGACCGCGCCTGCCAAGGAGCCGGCCCATGGGTGACCACCGGACTCAAACGCCCACCTGGCGGCGAACTCACCACGACGCAGCGGACCGTCAACCGGACTCTCGCCACCGCCCGCGCACCCGTCGAGCGTGGCATGGCCCGGTTGAAGTCCTGGCGCATCTTCCACCGATCCCGCTGCAGCCCGAATCGAATGACGTCAATCGCCAAGGCCGTCCTCACACTCGAGCGGCAACGCTGAAAGAGCTCACTGTTGCGATCATCACACAGTAGAAAGAACGTTCTGCCTTGCTGATTGGCCGGATGTCGTGCGACTCTGCTCTAAAGAGAGTGAACGTTCTATCTACTTAGGATGAGGTTCCAGTGATCCTGCCTTCAATCCGGCGGTCCGCGGTCGTCGCCACCGCTCTTGCGACCGCGGCAGCTGTCTACATTCCCGCCGCCGCAGCTGCCGGCGGCGGCGACCACCACGTCGAGAAGCCCAAGCCGACCGTCGTCTTCGTCCACGGAGCCTTCGCGGACTCCTCCGGGTGGTACGGCGCGATGGACCGCCTGCGCAAGGAGGGCTACCCGGTCCGCGCGGCCAGCAACCCGCTGCGTGGCCTCGCCAGCGACGCTGCCTACGTTCGGGACTTCCTCAACAGCATCGATGGACCCATCATCCTGGCCGGTCACTCGTACGGCGGGGCGGTCATCACCCAGGCAGCCGCGGGTGACCCGGACGTCAAGGCCCTCGTTTACGTGGCAGCCTCGGTCCCGGATGTCGGCGAGTCCCTGGCCGACCTGAAGGCCCACCCGGTGGACAACCCCGCGCCGGCTCTCCCGCTGAAGCAGGTGGAGTTCACCAAGCCGGACGGGACCCGAGGCAGCGACGCGTACATCGACCCGGCCAAGTTCCGCGAGACGTTTGCCGCGGACGTGGATCCGACCCTGGCAGCCGACATGGCGGACACGCAGGAGCCGGTCGACATAGCGACGCTCAACGAGCCCGCCACAGCTGCCGCATGGAGGACCATTCCCTCGTGGTTCCTGATCGCCAAGCAGGACCATGCGAACAGCACCAACCTCCAGCGCTGGGAGGCCAAGCGCATCGGAGCCCACGCCGTCGAAATCAATTCTTCGCACGCCGCCATGGTCAGTCACCCCAAGGCGGTCGCGGACCTGGTCAAGCAGGCGGACCGCGGCACCCGCTGACACACCCTCACGCCGTGGCCGGGGAAGGTCCACCTTCCCCGGCCACGGCGTGACCCCCTGGGCGACCTGGGCTCAGGCCGACTACGGGGTAACCATGCCGCCCCTGGCGATGGCTGCCTGACCGTCTTGTGGCCCGCGCTCTGCGGGCCACGTCGAATGGCGCCGTCTCCGTGAAGTCCCTGTCCCGGAGGCATCCCGCATCACCTCATCCTTCCCGGCTGTCCCCGAGCGGAGTTACGTCATGCCCGATTGCCCGTCTGAACCGCAGTGCTGGGTGATTCCGGCGGTTCTGTTTGTGTCCGCGGCCGGCACAGTGCTGGCCTTGTGGTGGCAGAGGCGCCGGCCGACGTCGTACACGCATAGCTCGGAGTACGCGGAGAGGATGGCGGCGCGGGCGCACAACCGGTCCTGATCCTGTCTGCCCCCTTCCCCTGTCGGGGTGCCATGGCTGCCGTGAGGGGCGGGAGGATGTCTCGCCGGGCAACGGAGTCACCGCAGGGCCGTGTTCGAGGACGGCGAGAGTCAGAAGGGGCGGTCGCCGATGATGGTGACGCGTTCCATTAGGCGGAAGTCGGGGTAGTAGTCGCTGACCGCGTAATGTTGCGTCGCGCGGTTGTCCCAGAAGGCAATCGCCCCGGGCTCCCACTGGAAACGAACTTGGTACTCGGGATGTTCCGCCTGCCGGAACAGCATGTCCAGCAGGGAGTTGCTCTCCGCCTCCGGCACACCGGCGATCGCGGTGGTGAACACCGCGTTGACGTACAGGATCTTCCGGCCGGTGTCGGGGTGGGTGCGGACCACGGGGTGCTCCACGGGCTTGGTACGGGCTCGCGCCGCCCGGATGTTCTTCGCCACCTCGCCCCTGGCGTCCTCCGCCACAGTCGGGATCTCGTGGAGGGCGGTCAGTCCGTCGATGCGATCGCGGACGTCCTCGGGGAGCCCCTCATATGCGGCGGTCATGTCCGCCCACAGGGTGTCTCCACCGATCTCGGGCACCTCGACGGCGCGGAGTATGGATCCCATCGGCGGTGTCGCTCTGAAGCTGACGTCGCTGTGCCAGATGTTCTCGGTTCCGGGGTGTGACGCGTCGTGTTCGAGCCGGACCACCTCGGGGATCTCGGCCTTGGGCAGGAAGGGGTGGTCCTCCAGCTCGCCCCAGCTACGAGCCAGGCCGGCCTGCTGGCGGGCAGTCAGCCGCTGGTCGCGAAAGAAGAGCACCTTCCACTCCAGCAGCGCGCGCTTGAGTTCGTCGACCACCTCTGTCGTCGGTCCCTCGGCGAGGTCGATGCCGCGAACCTCGGCACCGATCAGCCGGGATCGGGGAACCAGGTCGAAGTGCTCGTACGGCTCGCCGGTGCCGACGGGGCGGAACTCCCCTGTGAACAGAGTCGGACGGAGGGCCCGTGCGGTACGCGCGGCAGCGGACTGTCCGGGCGGTTCGGTCTGCGTCGTCATGTCAGTGTCTCCTTGGTGAGTCCGTTCTCCATGAAGGGGGTCACGGAGAGGTCGTTGCGGTGTGCGGTGACGGCACCGCCGGTGGCCGGAGCGCGACCGTGCCGCATACACAGCGTGGTCAACAGGGCCAGCAGAGCGACACCGGCCGCCAGGACGAAGGCGAGTCGGTAGCCCGTGCCGGCGAAGAGCGAATCGTCCGACCCGACCGGATAGAGGGTGCGTACCGAAGCCAGTGCCGATGCCCCGGTGGCCGCTCCGAGTTGATTGGCGACCGCGATCAGTGCGGTGCCCGTGGCAGCGCGCTCGTCCGGCACGGCGTCGGTGATGAGGTTGGCCAAGGCGACATAGGCGAGCCCGGTGCCCACGCCGAACACCAGCGCGAGCAGCAGGACGACACCGCGTTGGCCGGGCAGGGCGGCGAAGCCGAGGGCACCGGCCGCGACGAGTACTTGTGCCGCCAGCGCCGTACTGCGCGGGCCTCGCCGCCGGGCCAGCAGACCGCCGACCGGCCCTCCGGCGAGCGAGCCGAGCCCCGAGGTGAAGGTCCAGCCGGCCGCGGCCAGCGCCGTAAGCCCGAAGGCGTAACCGAGTCCCGCATGGCGCGGGGTCTGCAGGAGTTGAGGCAGCAGATAGGCGACGGTCGACGTACCGGCCGTGGTGAGTACCGCGGTGAGCAGGGTGGTGCGCACCGCCGGTGCGGTGAGCAGGGCGAGGTCGACCGCGGGGTCGGACCTGCCCCACTCGCGTCGCCAGAAGGCCACAGACAGGAGCAGCGCCACGGGCAGCGACACCAGGACGCCGGGGTTCGGCCGGCCCGTGCGCACCGCGTTGCCGATGCTCCAGATCAGCACCGCGGCGGACAGCCCGAGCAGGAGCGCCCCCACGGCGTCGAGGCGCCGGCGGGGAGCGGTCGGCACGCCGGTCGAGGGCCGGTCGGCGGGCAGTGCCAGTGCCGCGAGCGGAAGGACGACGGCGCTCAGTGCGAACAGGAACCAGAAGACCCCGTGGTAGCCGTAGCGGTCGACCAGCGCACCACCGAGGAACGGCGCGGTGATCCCACTGATCCCGATACCGCTGGAGACGATGCCCAGGGCGACCGGTACCCGGTGGCGGGGAAAGGTGTCCCGGACGACCGCGTACGCCACCGCCAGAGCCCCGCCGACGGCGCCCTGGAGGGCCCGGCCGAGCAGCAGCAACGCCAACGATCCGGCCGTTGCGCACAGCAGCGATCCGACCGCGAAGACGGCCCCCGACCACAGCAGTACCCGCTTCTTGCCCACGACATCGGCGATCCTGCCGAGCAGCGGGATGCACACCACGGCCGCCAGGCTCACGGCACCCGTGACGGCGTCGGCACCCGAACTGCCGAAGGACTCGGTGAGCGAGTGCGCCGCCGGGTAGACGAGGCTCAGCTCCAGGGGTGCCGTCTCGGTGAGCAGGACGAGCACGGCGAGGATGCCCAACTGCCGGCGCCTGGACTCGGGGGACGTGGTCATTGAACTCCTTGTTCTCCGCAGGCGGCCGTACCGGCGACTGCTCCACGCGTCGATTAACCCATGTGGGTTAGAAGGGGTCCATGTACGCGCTATTGCAGGTTTGTGTCCCCATGTGACGCCGGACTCGGGACGGCTCCCGGTGGCCGGCGAGCGCTGTGATACTCGCCCCATGACCTCGTCCACCACGAAGCAGCGCCCCCGGCCGGCCCTGGCCCCTCGTGCCGACGAAACACGTCTGGCCCTCATCGAGTGCGCTGAGCGGCTGTACGCCGAGCGCGGGGTTAACGGTGTCTCCCTGCGGGAGATCGGTGCTGCCGCGGGCCAGCGGAACACCGGTGCCGTGCGCTACCACTTCGGCTCCAAGTCCGGTCTGCTCACGGCGGTCTTCGAGCACCGGATGAGCCGGGCCAACACACACCGCGAGCGGATGCTGGGGGACGCGGACGCGGACGGACGGGGTGAAGACCCGCGCGCTCTGGTGGAGGCGTTGGTGCTGCCGCTGGCAATGCTCCTCGGCGAACCCCGCCGGCCGAGCTGGTACGCCAGGTTCCTCGCTCAGACAGCCGCCAATCCCCAGTTGGCGGACGCGGTCGGATACCGGCGCGGCACTCCCTGGACCAGCGCGGCGGTCGAAGTCGAGCAACGCGTGCTGCGACATCTGCGCCAGTTGCCCGAGCCTTTGCGCCGGCAGCGCTTCGTGCTCCTCGTCAGCTTCTTCACCCATGCGCTGGCCGACTGGGAAGCCCGTCTCACCAGGTCCGACCTGCATCAACCGACGCGGCATGAGCTCGCGGAGCACGTCATCAGCCTCGGCACGGCCATGCTGACCTGCGACACGTCCCCCGGAGCCGCCTCGGCCCCGGGGTGAGGCAATGCCCAGAGCTGCGACCGGGCACGCCGCACCCACACCGACGATCCGATCGCCACGCGTTGTCGATACGCGGGAGGCCCGGTCGCCGGACTCGAACACGGCCAGGGCCGGACTCGTCAAGTTGTCCCGGCGTTGCTGGGCCCACTACCCGCGCCAGAGCCATGTAGTCCGCTCGTACAACGGCTCGAATCCGGCGCGGACCATGTTGTGGAGGGACGTGTTGTGGTCACCGGGGTCTTCCGCCCCGGTCTCGGCGACGATCCATCGGCAGCCGGCTGCCTGAGCCGCTCGCACACGCGCGGCGAGCAGTGCCGACTGGGCGCCGAGCCCCCGGGCTTCCGCAAGCGTCGCGCCGCCGAACATGTCCGCACACTCGCCGTTGACGAAGATGCTCCCGACCGCGATCATCCGCTTGCCCTCCCAGACGGCGTACTGCTGCCAGTCTGGCTTGCCCACGCACGACGCGGCCAGGTCGGTCAGGCCCGGCGAGGTGAACCCGAAGGTGGGCATCATGACCGTGGCGAACTCGTGCGCCTGATCGGCTTCGACCAGTCCGACACGTAGCTCCGGGGCGAGGGCCGCGGCTTCTTCGGTGGCGGCCAGCGCGGTCTCGACGTCGCACCCCAACTTGACGAAACGGCCACCTTGGGAAAGGTTCAGTTTGCCCACGACGGAAGTCCAGTCCGGGGGCAGCAGCGACGGCGTGATCATGAGAGCGCCCTGCGGCACACCCTGTTCACGGTAGAAGTCGCAGACCTGCGTCAGGAGGTCCGCGGTGACCGGCTCGTCCTCGGCGAACCCCCCTGCCCGGTTGAAGAAGTGGCTCGGATCCTCGCGGATCGCCAGCGCCAGCGCCGAACCGACGCGCAGAGAATCGATACCCAGCGACTTCCGCAGCGGCGGCGGCGCGCTGGCCGTGAAGTCGGTGTATGCCTTGATCTCGGTCTGCTCGGCCAAGCCGAGCGGTACGGACGTTGTCATGCCCGGGTCTCCATCTCTTGCTGCTGTACGAAGACCAGTGCGGTGGGGGCGACCTCGCTCGGCTGGTCCAGGCGCCGGAAGCGGCCGCGCTCGCTCAGCCCGGTGAGCCGTGCGGGTGCCGCAGAGCACTCCGGGCTGTCGTTCTTCCTGCTCATACCCACAAGATGCGGTGGGGTCGGGAAAAGTTCGACCAGCCGTCTAATCCTCTTTGCGGGTGCGTGGATGGTAGAGGCGTATCTTCCCAACGCGGTCCCGGTCCAGAAAGTGCACCCACGTGACGGTGGGCGGGCAGTGGGCGGGGTCTTCCGGCGGGCTGAGCAGTGCTGCCTCCCAGATGACCACCTCGCGGCTGGACACCACGTTCAGCAGCTCATGGCGTACGCCGTCGGCCAGGTCGTGCTCGAACGCGACAGGCAGGTAACCGATGCCCGTATGCCTGCCGGTCGGCCACACCACCTCCGCCTGTGGCGACCAGCCGTCGGACAGGGCCGAGGAGAGTTCGCCGCGGTGCGCGGACACCATGGTCTCTTCGGCCACTCTGCGGTGGCGCGCGCTGAGCTCGGCGGCATCGTCGTGTACGCGGTCGGCAGAGTCGAGCAGCGCACCGGCCAGCTTTGCGCGTGCCTGACTGAGCCTGCTGCGCACGGTGCCAACCGGCGTGGCGCACAACGCCGCTATGTCCTCGTAGGACGTGACGCCAGTGAAGTAGCGCAACATCGTCACCAGCCGCAGACCGGGGGAGAGGTCTTCCAAGGCATTCCAGACCCAGTCCCGCAACGCGTGGCGGTCGAGAACCTCCGCCGGATCCGGTGGACCACCCGACCGCTCCATGGCGGCGGCCGCTGCGGGATCCGCCATCGGAACCGCCGACGTCTTGCGCAGCTTCGCCCGGCACACATTGCGCACGATCATCCGCAGCCACGGGCCGACCGCATCCGGTTCCCGTACGTCGCCGAGCCGACGGAGCGCGATCAGCACCGCGTCCTGCACCGCGTCCTCGGCGTCCTGGTTCTGGCCGAGCACGGACAATGCCACCGCATGCATCCCCGCCCGGTGTCGCGCCAGCAGCAGGCCGAGCGAGCCGGTATCGCCCGCCTGGGCGGCCCGCACCAGCTCAGCGTCCTGCGGTGCTCCGGCTGCCAGAAGTTCAGTCATACCATGACAATATATCGATAGATGTCATAAGAGTCTCAGCCACCGCAACGCGTGGACACCACCCGGCGTCCTTGCCTGACTCACGGGAACCTTGAACTGGCCGACAAGCGAACACGTTTCACTGCATGAAGCCGCTTGATGAAGGATTCCACAGGTGAGAATGGCCGTGCGGTCATGCATGGTTCACAGTGGGGGCGGGCAACGGCCACGGCCCGGGGCGAACCGGTGGCGCTCTTCCCGGCGTTGGAGGGCTGGGAGCCGGCACGGCTGCGGGCGGGGGGAAGCCTCGCTTCTCACCGACATGCACGCAGGAGAAATGGAGACCTCCATTTTGCCGCATGACTGTCCGGGGTATGTCCGTTCCGGATACCGGAGTGCCGTTTGCGCCACCGATGACCGGCGGCAACTGCTCTCCCTTGGTATGGCCGCCTACACGGATTCCGGTGTCATGGGCCAGCCCTCGCTGAGCTCGGCGGAGAGGGGCAAGGCACTGCTGGCGAGTCTTACGGACTCCTACCCGATTGCCTCGGCTGCCCGCTTGCACCGTCTCTGGCCGAGTGCTCGGGGTAGACACATTGGCTGGGATGCGCGCGGTGCGATTGTCAAGTGTCGTCCCTAAGGCTTGCGATGACTGTTCGCCGATGCCGCGTATCAGATGCCGGGAGCCTGGCACGTCCGACTGTCGTCCAGGATCGACTTCAGGCTGCGCAGGGCATAGTACACCCGGGACTTCACCGTGCCCTGCGGGACACCCAGCGATTCAGCTGCCTGCTGCGTGGTGCGATCCGCGATGATCGTCGCTCGGATCGCCTCCCGATGTGCCGGAGTCAGGGACCGTACAGCATCCCGGACCACTATAGATGACAGCATCCGGTCAATGTCGTCCGCTTCGACGGGCATATCACTCAGCCATGAGTCGCCACCGACCTCGATCGGCCGTGCCATCCGCTTCCGATGGGCGTCGATGACGAGATTGCGGGCGACCCTGAACATGTAGGGACGTATCGCCATCCCCTCACTGTCAGCCAGCGCACGTTTGCTCCAGCAGCGCAGCAACGTCTCCTGAAGTATGTCCTCCGTGCGGTGTGTGTCCCCGCCCAGCAGGCGCAGCACGTATGCGTAGAGCGCCGGACCATGCTGCTCATAGAGATCCCGCAGTGCGCGCTCCTCGGGGGAAACCGCACTCGCCGAACCGATAACCGTCACGTTCACGATGTGCTCCGTCAGGTGTCAGGTGTAGGGCGGCCGTGGACGGCCGGGGTGAGTCTTGTCCGCGCTTGTCCTCGACACCGGTGTCCGCGACGTCGAGGACACCGGTGCGATCTGAAATGTGAAGCCGCTGCATACGCAAGCGCCGACGGGTGCCACTTGGCGGATGCCGGCAGGCCCAGGGGGCTGCGCTCGTGTCCCGTGGGATGACTCCGCGACCAGGAGGGTGGTGGTGACCGCGTGTCTGTCGTCCGTCGCGTTTGAGCGGAGTCCCGGAGCGCTATACCGATTGTGTCGGTGGGAGATGGAAGTGCTCCGAGGCATCGACGCCACCCGGACTGCGTCGCGGACGCCGTTCTCTGTGCCAGGCTTCCTGAGCGGTGGATCCAGGCGCGGCATCGAGACGTCTCGGCCCGCGGAACCGGCCACCGGCCGCGCACCTTGTGGCGCGGGACGACCGCAATGTGCCGGTCAGCCTGGGCACAGCCGCCCAGGCACCGCCACACCCTCACAGAGGCAGGAGATGTCGGGGTGACGCAGGCGTGAGCGCTTGCGATGGGGTGGACTGCCATGCACATGTGCAGTCGTGTCGACGACTAAGTGGTGTGCGAGGCGTTTGTGCCGGCGACGGCCGCACCCGCGTCGAACAGCGTGTACCTGGGGAGCAGCTCGAACGTCCTCGGGCTGCGCTTGGTGGGCATCACGACCCAGGCGATGGCGCATGCTGCCCGGACTGAGGACAGCCGTCGCCGCACGGAAGCCGCGTCCATGACATGGAACGGGGCAGCAACAGTACTCACGTTGAACCTTTCGACAAGGAACGAAGGGAGAACCAGCACGACGCGCCGGGCCAGAGGTGGGATGCCTCGAGGCACCAGGTAGATCGAACGTTCTATCCGTACAACTTGCCAAGCGTGATTCCGTTTGTCAATACCGAACGTTCTATCTCAACTGACGGGTCGTCGATCCTCGCGAGGTTGCAACCGGGGCTTGGTGTGAACCGTGGGGCGACCTCGCACGTGGTGCCCAGGAGACGCCTGACCTGAAAGGCAAGTCCTATGCGTATAAAGCCATTTCGACCAATTTTGCTTGCCCTGTTGGCGCTCGTCGCGGTCGTAGCAGCAGTCGTGACGGCGGCGGCATACCAGAACACTTCATCCGGCAACGACACGGACCGTGTCGCCGGAGTGGCAGCCGCACGCGGCGCCGATCACACCGTCACGTTGCGCAATGAGACGGACAGTCGGATCTGGGTCGGTGCGATGGTCAACGCCGACGGTTCGTCCCCGCTCACGGGGTTGCCGACCCTTGAACCAGGGCAGTCCGCTGCTATCACCGTCCCCGAGCATTCCGGTGCCGGGCACTGGCGCGGCAAGTTCTTCGCCCGTCAGGGCTGCTTTGGAGAGGAGGGCAGCACGTTCCACTGCGCCGTGGGTGACTGCGGTCCCTTCCCCGACCATTGCTCGACCGGTGAACAGCCCGTCAGTCTGGCCGAGTTCAACTTCGACGCGGCTGACAGTGCGGCCCCCTGGTACAACGTCAGCTACGTCAACGCCGTCTCAGCACCCATCACCATCACCCCTGAGGGAAAGTCCCCGCCGGCCGACGGAGGTGAGTGCAGTGCAGTCGGCTGTCCCACCGACCTGCTGTCGGTCTGCCCCCCGGAGAACCTGACCAGGGATCCGGGTTCGGGGAAGCCGTTGGTCTGCATCAATCCGAACCGGGACGCGAAGACGGCCTACAGTGAGGCAATAACCAAGGCATGCCCAACGGCGTATTCGTGGTCCAAGCAGGATGCCGAGGCCGGCAACCAGGTTGTGCGTCAGTGCAGTCACTGCAGCGGGTTCACCGTGACATTCCACGGCACAGGGCAGCAGAATACTTCCGTGCCGGAGGCCCGCAACCGGGCCGTGCCCGCTCCTGGACAGAGCTCTGATGAGCAGTCAACGCCCGCACCTCGTCGGGGCGTGGCCCTCAATCCTGTCGACGGCGCTGAACAGGCTCTCGCTCACTCCGGAGCCTCCTGGTACCAGAACTGGACTTCCTCCAGCCATGTGAAGAAGCCCAAGGACGTTGAGTTTGTCCCCACGATCTGGGGTCCCGGTTCCGTCACTGACGAGGAACTGGGCAATGCGGCCCGAGCAGGTGAGAATCTGCTCGGCTTCAACGAGCCCGACATGGCCGGGCAGGCCAACATCACACCGGAGCAGGCATTGGATCTGTGGCCCCGGCTGGAGAAGACCGGTCTGAATCTGGGAGCGCCGGCCGTGGCCGCCGACGCGGACAGGGCCGGTGGCTGGCTCGACCGCTTCATGAAGGGCGCTGAACAGCGCGGACTCCGCGTGGACTTCATTCCGGTTCACTGGTACGGCTCCGACTTCGGTCCTGGAGCCGCCGGTCAGTTGGCCGACTACCTTAAGCGTGTCCACGACCGCTACCACAAGCCCGTCTGGCTGACGGAGTACGCTCTCATCGACTTCTCCCATGGCATGCCCCGCTACCCGGGGGAACAGGCGCAGGCGGCGTTCATCAAGGAATCGGTCAAGATGCTCGACGGCCTGGACTTCGTCCAGCGCTACGCGTGGTTTGCCTTGTCCACCGAAACCAGCCCGACCGGCTTGTACCAGGGCGCTCAGGCGAACGCCAGTGGTCAGGCGTACCGAGAGGCTGACTGACCCGCCGGGGCTCTGGGGCGCTCACTCGCGCGTGCCGCCCCGCGAGTTCGCGGGTGCCCTGCTGGTGGTACAGATCTCCCAAACACTCCAGTGCGACTGCGCGATCTTGGGTCGGACCCATGTGAGAACTGGAACGGCCACCGTGTGATCATCAGGAGCTGTGTGGACTCATGATGACCGTGCGGTGGCCGCGCGCCCGGCATAGACGGAAGCCGTTGGCGGGAGATGTTCGAGCAGGCCATGACCCGGATCGCGGGCCGGCTCAGCCGGGTTGAACCCCGGGCTACCGTCCGTGCCGAGCGGAGGAACTGCTGGCAGCCGGCTGGCCGAACAGGCAGGCCATGCGCGACCCGGCCCGATGCAGCGGCTGCTGCGCTGCGCACGTTGGGACGCCGATGCCGTCCGCGGTGACATCCGCGCCTACGCCCGTCGAACACCTCGGCACCGACGGCGGTGCGCTGATCGTGGACGAGACCGGCTTCGTGAAGAAGGGCCGGGCCTCGGCGGGCGTGCAGCATCAGTGCCCCGGCACCGCCGGGCGCATCGAGAACTCCCAGGCCGGCGTCCTCGTCGCCTACGCCACCAGCCGAGGACGGACACTGATCGACCGTCGGCTCTACCAGCCCGAACAGGCCTGGTGCTCCGATCCCGAACGCCGTCAGGGGGCCAGGTTAACCGAGACTGTGCAGTTTCAGACCAAACTCCGCCTGGCCCGGGAGGCGATCGCCACCGCACTGGAGGCACGCGGGACCGGCTACGTGATGGCCGTCGTCTGTTCCCGGGCAGGGATCAACGCAGGCCGCACCGCCATGCGCGCGGACACCGTCGCCGAACGCCTGCCCGCCGCCTGGCAGCGGCACGGCCCAGGGCAACGGCGCGAAGGGCCCACTCTATTACGACTGGGCCCGGATCCACATCGGCACCGACGGACATCGCCACCTGCTCGTCCGCCGCAACCGCGCCACCGGCGAACTCACCTCCTACCTGTGCTGGTTACCTGAAACGGTCACCCTTGCGGAACTCGTCGGGTCGCCGACGTCCGCAGGAGGGTCTAGGAGTGCTTCCAGGCCGCCAAGGGCCAGGTCGAACTCGATCACTACGCCGGTTCGGGATGAGGCCCAGCTGGGCTTCTCGACTGTTTGCTGCACTGGTGCCTCGTATGGGTCCAGACACTGCAAGCAGCCGCCGGACCATCCGCTGTCCACAGAAGCGCAGTTGTCGATGGGGACGCGGAAGGGACTGCGTCAACGGCGCCGCGCTGCGAACCAACCGACCGGACTGGGGAGTGCGGTTCACGGCCGTGCAGTAGGTGCTCGTGGCGATCCGGGGTTGACGGCTCGTCAGGACTTCATGAGCCTGACTGACAGTGGGTGTTGGGAGCCGCGGGTGTTCGCCGGACATTCGCGCTGGCGGTCCCGCGGTCTTCGTGGATCAGGCCGACGAGCAAGTCGTGGCGGTTCACTGTCCGAAAGAGTCGGCAACCGCGGAGGCCGCAAGATCGACAGCGAATGCCGAGGCACTTCGGTGTCCCCCGTCAGCCTCACCGCGTGCCGTTGCTCTCCAATACCGTCCTCCGTCCGCGTAGACCGTAGTGCATCCGGGACTTCAGCGTGCCCTGCGGGACACCCTGTTCGACATCGGGTTCCCGCCCTGGAGCACGCTTCGGCACGTCAGGACGTGCCTTCAGCTCGTCCACGCGCCCGCGGACCTCCTCCACGAGTCTCGTATGGGGCAGAGGCAGCATCCCCCGATCACCCAGCCGAGCCCACATGTGCAGTAGCTCACGACCGTGCACCACTGTCGCGCGGTCGTCGTCGAGTCGCTGCCAGGAGGCCGCCGCTCGTACCACGTCCTCGGGAGCCCGGCTGTCATTCGCGCGGCAACGGAGCCGGGCCACTCCCAGAGCCAGCACGACGGCTTCCCTATGGTCGCCACGCAGGTGCGCCATGTAGGCCTGTAGGGCCCGCGCCTCCACTGTATCGGGATCGTCGGCTCCCGCTGCGTCGGTGAGAGCCTCGTGAAGTCCCGCCGCGAGGGCGTATGCGTCGTCCACTCGGCCGGCATCCGCGAGAGCGCCGATACGGCGGATCGGTCCGGCCAGCTCGGTGGGGAGGACAGCCGCGGGTGCGTTCCTCGGGGTGTGTGCGGCGGTGGCACGGGCCACTGCTGTCGCCACCGCGGTGGCGACAGCAGTGGCAGTACCGGGCCGGGTGATGACTTCTCGTGCGGGTGCGGGTGCCGGTTCCTCCGCGAAGGCGCGGAGACGACTGGCACCGTCCGGGGAGACCTCCAGAACGAAGTGGTCGTCTTCGCGGGAATCGGTGACCGTTGCCTCGACGGTCTCTGCCTGTTCGACTGCGTAGCGCTGGAGCCGGTCCAATACGGCCTCGTGAACGGACTGGCCCGGTGCGGCGACGAGAGGCTCCCCGTCGATCGTGGCGTGCCCTTGCTGTGAGACGTGTACGTCGTGATGTGTCATGACTTTCCTCCTCATCAGGTGGTTGCCGGATCGAGTGACTCGCTGGGTACGGCGGTGGGGAGGGGTGTCTCGATGCCGGTCGGAGTGGCTGAGTCCGAAGGAATGGCAGCAATTCCCTCATACTTGGCGAACTGGGCACGGACCGAGACGACATAGCCCTGCGCCTCGTTCGTCGCCGGCAGGCCCCCGGCCGTGGTAACGGCGTCGATTCCCACTGCGTATCCGGCCAAGGCGAGATCGAGGACGCTGCCCTCGGCCTCGCCGGAGTCGATCAGCTCCTGCGCCTGGTCGGCCAGGTCACACATGTAGCGTCCCTGCGCCATGATCGAGTCCTCGGCGTCCAGCGCGGTGGTCTCACCGCTGTCATCGTCGTCTTTGCCGTACTCGTCGAAGACGTCGGGCGGCAGTTGTGAGATTCCCTTCTTCCCATCAGGGCCGAGCAACTCTTCGTCGAAGCCGGACTCCTGCTGGATCTGCGAGGCAATCACAACCGGGCCAATGACATCGCAGAGTTCACCGGCGTTCTGGATGGGCTCCGCCAGGTCCTCAGGGACGGTCGAGGTGTCCAGATCTCCGAGGCCGTCGCCCTGGGCGATGCTCAGCGCGGAACTGGCCTCACTCAGGCTCGGTGGCATGTCACTGCTTCCGCCTCCACCGGTGACGAGCAGATAGAGCAGGATGAGGGGAGCCAGAAGGATGCCGAGCCCGCAGATGATGATGGTGGAGATGGCGACGCCGACCAGGACGACCGGGGAGAAGAGGAAGCTGATCGAGCCGACAGCTATCGCCGCGTTTCTGGCCGTCTTGGTTCCGCCTTGTTGGCCCTCCTGATCGGCCTCCGGTGAGGAGGCACCTTCCTCGCTACCCGTATTCGTGCTCATTGATGCCTACCTGCTTCCTCGTCCCTTGAACCGCCGGGCTCGTTCCGACCGTTGTGCTCCCCGATGGGCTCGGCAGATCGAAACGGGCCTTGTGGCAGATGAGTTCAACACGGTGCAAAGCCAATGAGCTCACGTAGAGGACCGACGAGACAGGAAGGAGGCGGGGCACCTATGACACCCCCTCCCTCGACGCCAGCAGGCCGGGCAGAGGGCTGGGTACGGGGCCCGCGGGCGCCTCGACCCGTCCCTCCTCCCTCGACGTCCGAAGGCGGCCCGTCCGCTTCGGTGGAAGGAGCCACCGCGCGGCCGACCACGCCTGCGGCTCGCATGGCAGACCCCCCGGTACGGACTGGTCTCCCCGGCCATCCGCGCACGTCCCCTGCCTCGACCGGACAGGCAGACAGGGCCGGCCGGAAGACCACGCGGGCGGCCGGGGAGCACACACTGGGGCCTCAGGACCGCCAGCTCGCTGCCCCCGGACCCCTCGGTCCTGCCAGGAGCAGTCCCCGGCACCCCGGTACCGGGTCGTCAGAGGAAGTCGGCTGGGTCAAGGCCCACGGCGGTGCTGGTGTGACCTCGCTGGTCGAGGTTCTAGGCGGTGTGGATGTCGGCGCCGCCTGGCCTGACCCTTCTCGGGGCCAGCCGCAGCGGATTGTGCTCGTCGGCCGAACCAGCGCGCGCGGACTGCAGTCCATTTCACGGGCGCTGGGCGCATTCGATGCCGGACGCGCTCCACAGGGACTCGACCTGCTTGCGGTGGTCCTCGTCGCCGATGCCCCCGGTCGGCTTCCGCTCGGCCTGCTGCGCCGTATCCGCGTCTTGCGTTCGGCTGCCAGGGTGCACCGGGTGCCGTGGATACCGGCATGGCGCGTCGGTAGCACCCCGAAGGCCTTGCCCAGGCAGTTTGACCGGCTCGCGGAACTGGTGGGCAGCGGAATCTACAGCAACGGAACCGTCGCGTGATCCTCTCCCTGGCTGCTGTCCATTCTTTGGCCGCCGATGCCACCTACACACCGACCGAAGACGCGCAGACCATCCTCAACATTCTCGCTTGGTCTGTCTCCGCAGCGGGTGTCTTCGGCCTGATGGCCGTCGGCATCAACATGGCGATACAGCTCAACCGCGGTGAGATGGGCGAAGGGGGCGCGCACTTTCGCGGCGTCTTCTTCGTAGCCCTCGCCAGCGTGGTCGCCTCGACGGCCGGCCCGCTCGTGAAGTTGCTGGGTGACCTGAGCCTTCTCGGGCCGTAGGACCTGCCAACCTTCACCACCGTCGGCGTGCTGCTGCCCGACACCCCCAGTCGCCGCGTCTCCCGCCGCTCGCGCGCTATCAATTTCTTGGAGATTCCAATGCCCTCAGTGATGCTCAAAGCTGCCGTTTACCTGGCCGAAGCCGATGTGCCCGAGCCCACCGGAGAGGCTCCCGACGAACTCAGCGACAAGGTCGACGTGGTGCTGAACCTAGTCGCCTGGGCCGGTACCGTGGCCGGTGTGCTCGGCGTTCTGGTCACCGGCGCCATGATGGCCGTCTCGCTCAAGCGCGGCGAGAGTTCGGAGCACGCGAGCCGCCTCGGACTGGTGTTGGGTGGCTGCGTACTGATCTCCACGGCCGGCCCGATCATCAGTTTCGTCTTCAACTGAGCGCGGGCCGATCGAAAATGCAACTACGCAGGCGACGGAAGACCGAGGAATCCGGGCCTTACTGGAAGCAGCGCAGCTGGCGGCTGTCGGCGGGGTTCCTCGGCCTCGTGCTGGTGCTGGGCGGTTTCGTCGCGGTGACAGCCGATCACGAGGACACCACCCTGGCAGCGGCTGAAGGCCCGTTGTCCGATGACTCCGTGCCGCCTCAGGAACGGCCCAGGGGATGCCGTACCGACGACACCGCTCGTGACAAGAAGTTGGCGCCGAAGGACGTGACGTGGCGCAGCGTCGGCGGCGCGCAGGTACCTGTTTCGGCTTCTGCCGGTCCCACCCGGACGTCAGGCCCGATGCACTGGTGCTATGCGCACACACCCGTCGGCGCTGCCCTGGCGGCCACGGTCATCCCCACCCAGATGAGCAGGTCGGACTGGAAGACCATCAGCCGGCAGCAGGTGGTGGCGGGGCATGGACGGGACATGTTCGAGTTCAGACGCTCGGCCGTTCCGAACATCGACGACATCGTTGAGGGCGCCGGTACCCGCGTCGGCTCGTACGTTGGTTTCACCGTGTCCTCGTACAGCAGCGAAGCCGCCCGTGTCAGCCTGTTGATCAGAGGTGCTCAAGGTTTTGCGACGACCACCATCCAACTGCGCTGGAGCACCGGGGACTGGAAGGTGGCCCCTGCCGACAATGGTTCTCTCCACACACCGGTGACCACGGCGCAGGGCAAGCCCGCGGGCTATGTCCTCTGGGGGGCGTGACATGGCGTGTGGATCGACCGGTAGTCCGGTAATTGACGCGGTGGTGGGCTTCTTCGAGTTCCTCGGCGATCCGATCGGTAAGATCATCGAGCTGGTCGCGGATGCCATCCTCGCGGGTGCCATCAGCGTGTTCGGAGCGCTCACACTCAGTGTGCCCACTCTGTCGGCGACAGGGACAAGCGCAGCACAGGCGATCAGCGGTCAGACTCAGTGGCTCGTGGTGTACCTCGCCGTCGGTTCACTGTTGTTCGCCTGCGCCCGCATGGCCATCGAGCGGCGCGCGACCGCGGGCACGACCGCTCTGAAGGGTATTCTGCGAGTCATCGTGGTCGCCGGAGGTGCCACGACCATTGCCATGGCGGCCGCCGGTGTCGCGGACAGCTACGCCCAGCATCTGTTCAACGCGGGAGCGGCGAACGTGCTGGACAACGTCGGGGCCTGCTCGGACGGCAGCGAGATCTCTGAGGCATTCCTGCTCCTGATTCTCTCCTTCCTGCTGTTGATCGCTGGGATCATTCAGACGATCCTGCTGTACATCCGCCTCGGTGTCATGATCCTTCTGCTCGGTACCCTGCCGGTTGCCGCGGCATCGTCGATGACCGACTGGGGAGGCGGCTGGTGGCGCAAGCACATTGGCTGGATGATCGCGTGGCTGTTGTACAAACCCGCGGCCGGTCTGGTGTTGTACGCCGGGACGGAGCTGATCACAGCGAGCAGTTCTGAAGGCAGCGCGGTCAATGAGCGTATCGCCGGCATCGGTGTGCTTCTGCTGTCCGCGGTCGCCCTGCCTGCCCTGCTGAAGCTCGTGGTGCCCGCCACGGCCGCCCTCGGCGGAGCTTCCGCGTACTCCGGGGCATGGCAGGCCGTGGGCGGCGCCCTGGCCAGCGGCGCCCGGTCGCTCGGCGGAAGCGGCGGCGGCAGCGACGGTGACGACGGAGGGGGCCGGACGGGTCCGAGCGGCGCGTCGGGGACTCCGGCTCCGGGCCATGCCCAGAGTTCGGCTGGACCGGGCTCGGTCGGCACGGCGGGCCCGGCAGGTGGCGAGGGCGTCCGCAACTCGGCAGGCGGTTCCGGCGGTGGGGCACGGGACGCCGAGGACGGGGAGGCATCCGGCGGAGCGTCAGGCTCTACGGCGATCGCCCTGACGGTCGCGGCCGCCGAGGTTGTCGGCAGAACTGCCTCCGGCGCCTTGGACGACGCCGACGGCGATCAGGGTCACAACGGCTCGCGCTACCACTGACCTGAATGCCCAGCCGTATTCGTTCCTTCTCCCTATGAACGGGCCGCCGGACTCCGCGCATCCTCCCGTCGCTGAGTCCGGCGGTTCTACCCGCTTCTGTGCTACTCCCAGCTCTCAACGCCTGAGACCACCACCTCTGATGAAGGGAAACCGGACCTTCCATGTCCACGGAAGCCGTCACTCACCCGACCTACGGGAACTGGCGCCGACCACGGCGGCCCGGGCTCGGACCACTCGGGCTGGTCGGCACAGTAGGGGTCTTCGGCGGGCTCGTCGTCACCCTGCTGGCGTCGCTGATCTCGCTGTATGCGGCACTGGTCGTGATCATTCCAGTAGTCCTCCTCCTGACCCCGCTCGCGATCCGCACCCAAGACGGGCGCAACGCTTACCAGTTGCTGCTGCTGCGTATCAGCTGGCGGCGCCGTAAGGCCAAGGGCGCGCACCTGTACGTCTCAGGCCCGCTGTCCGCCAGGCCCGGCGGCCGGTTCAGGCCGCCGGGCCTGCTCAACCGGGTCACGGTCACCGAGGGGCGGGACGCTTATGACCGGCCGTTCGGCGTCCTGCACCATCCGTCACGCAACCTGTACACGATCGTGCTCGGCTGTGACCCCGACGGTGGCTCCCTGGTCGACTCCGACCAGGTCGACGTCTGGGTCGCCCTGTGGGGTGACTGGCTGGCGCGGCTGGCTCACGAACCCGGCCTGCGGGGTGCCTCGCTGGTCGTGGAGACGGCACCCGACCCCGGTACCACGCTCGCCCACGAGGTCTTGCCCCGCATCCGACCGGACGCCCCACCCGCAGCTCGCGCGATGATGGAGGAGGTCGTCGAGCGCTACCCGATGGCCTCCTCCGAGATGCACACCTATGTCACGCTCACCTATGGTGCGCCCGCAGGCCCGAAGCGCAGCCCAGAGGACGTGATCACTGACCTCGCCGTGCGTATTCCGGGCCTGCTCCGGGGGCTCGTGTCAGCCGGCGGCGGGGCCGCGTACCCGCTCTCCGCCGAGCGGATCGCCGAGGTCGTCCGCGTGGCTTACGACCCAGCGGTTTCTGCCGACGTCCTGGACGCCCGTGCTCAGCACGGCGGTACAGGGCTTGAGTGGGACGATGCCGGACCGGCAGCGGCCGTGGAGACTGTGAACAACTACCAGCACGACTCCGGGGTGTCACGGACGTGGCTGCTGACACTGGCACCGCGCGGCACCGTACGGTCCTCCGTACTCAAGGGACTGCTGGAGGCGAGCCCCGGTACCCGCCGCAAGCGGGTCGCGTTGCTCTACCGGCCGATCGACCCGGCCACCTCGGCGCGGATCGTCGAGGCGGACCGGCGCTCCGCGCAATTCATGGCGACGTCGGGCCGAGGCATCGTGCGTGCAAGGGCTGTCTCCGAGATGCGGGCGGCGGAGCAGACCGCTGCGGAGGAGGCGTCGGGCGCAGGGCTCGTGGAGTTCTCGCTGATGCTGACCGTCACCGTCGACGAAACGGACCAACTCGCCGACGCCACGGTCGCTGTACGCAACCTGACCGCGTCTTCCCGGGTGCTGATGCGTCCCGCGGACCGCATGCAGGCTGCCGCCTTCACGTGCACGCTGCCGGTAGGACTACTCCCGTGGGAACAGACCCTGATCCCGCACGAACTGCAGGAGGCACTGTGAGCCGGCGAAGCGAGGAGAAGAAGGCCGAGCAGTGGGACCGGCTCGCTGAAGAGGCGGCGTGGCGGTCGGAACCCGGCGCGCAGTTGCCGGACCTCGGTGCGCTCCGGACGCCGCACAAGCAAGGGAACAAGAAGCGCAGCTCGGCCGACGAGAAGTCGACAGCCCGGCCGAAGAAGTTGTACGTCCCGGACCGCGGATGGCATGGCCCCGGTGGCGGCCGCGTCGGCTTTCTCGATCCGCCGACCATGTGGCGGGCCACCACGGTGCAGGCCTGCGGCATGTGGCCGTTCGCCGCCGGTTCGGGCTCGCCGATGATCGGAGTGCCGCTCGGACAGCACCTGTTCACGGGCGCCACTGTCTGCGGCGACCCGCTCAACTGGTTCACCCGCGCCCGCTACATCTCCAACCCGTCCCTCTTCATGCTGGGCATGCCGGGCCTGGGCAAGTCCACTCTCGTCAACCGGATGTTGATCGGACTCAGCGCGACCGGTGTCGTGCCCCTGGTTCTCGGTGACCTCAAGCCGGACTACGCGGACACAGTACGGGCGCTTGGCGGTCAGGTGATCTCCATCGGCCGCGGCCGGGGCGGCATCAACGTCCTCGATCCTGGCGCCATGGGCGCTGCGGCGGCGAAAATCGGAGGTCAGGCCGGCGAGGTCCTGAAGGCTGAGACACACGGCCGGGTACTGAACATGGTGGCCGCGCTGATCACCATCGTGCGTGGAAACCCAATGGACGACCACGAGCAGTCCGTGCTCTCCGCCCTGCTGCACCACATTCGCGAGCGCCAGCCGAAGGGCCGTCCGGCGCTCCTGCCCGACCTGTTGCGGGTTCTGAACGAAGGGCCCGACCGCGTCCGGGCGGTCACCTTGGACCGGGGGGACGACGCCCGCTACCGGGACGCCGTGGACCCGCTGCACCGCTCCCTGCTCGGTATCCTCGACGGCCCGCTCGGCGACACATTCGCCTCTCCGACGTCGACCCGCATCGATCCGGACGCTCCCGCCGTATGCATCGACATCTCCGGCATCGGTGAGGCCGACACCCAGCTCACCGCAGCCGCGATGCTCGCTGCGTGGTCGGACGGGCTGGGAACGGTCGCGGCCTCGCACGCTCTGGCGGATGCCGGCCTCGCGCCCCGGCGCTGGTTCTTCACCATTCTGGACGAGCTGTGGCGCCCGCTGCGGGCCGCCTCCGGCATCGTCGACCGTATCGACGCGCTGACCCGGCTCAACCGGTCCCTGGGGCTCGGTGACGCCAAGATCACCCACACCCTCAAGGACGCAGAGGCACTCGGCACCGACTCCGACCGGGCCAAGGCCCGTGGCTTCGTCGAGCGGGCCGGGATGGTGGTGTGCGCCGGGCTGCCGCGAGCGGAGATGGAGGACCTCGGCAGGGTGGTGGGACTCTCCCGACGCGAGATCGAACTCGTGTCGTCCTGGTCCTCGCCGCCAGGCTGGGGGATTGCCGGTGAGAATGAGGAGCCGCCCGGTCGGGGGCGCTTCCTCATCAAGGTCGGCGGTCGGCCCGGCATACCCATCAAGGTGGCCATCACCGCTGCCGAACGCGAACTGCACAACACCAATACCCGTTGGACAACTACTGAGAAGGCCCTCGACCGAGCCGTGGCGCACGCCGCCGGACAGGTAGCCCGGGCCGCTCAGGAGGACGCGTCCCCCGCGTCCCTGCCGTCCGAAAGGTGGCCTTCGTGACCGGCCGCTCCCCGTCGTCACGCGGTATGTCCGATCTCGCCCCCTGGGGAGTCGTGGCCATCGCCGCAGCGATCCTGGCTGTCTTCACCGTTGGGTGGGCAGGCGGCACGCTGGGTGCCGGAGTCACAGGCCACGGATGGCACGCTCCGCCGTTCGCTCTCTCGACCACGGGCCAGCTCGCGTCCGGTGAAGTGGACACCCTGTGGCCGGGGACGCCCCCGGCGGCCGTCTACGGCGGCATACTCGGTCTGCTCGTCCTGATCGCGGTGCCCGTGACGATGTTCGGGCGAGTGCTGCTGGCCCGCGAGAACCGCACTGAGGGTCTGGCCGGCAGACGCGACCTGGTGAGCATGAGCCCTGCGGGTATCGCGGCCCGAGCTCGCGAACTGCGCCCCAGTCTCAAGGGCCGGCAGGAGCTGCACCCGGACGAGACCGGCAATCTTCTGGGAGACCTCGACCCGAAGGGGCCCGAGCTGCGAAGCAGCTTCGAGGACGTTGAACTGGATCTCATGGCCCCACGGGCCGGAAAATCCACTGGCATCGCCGTTCCCCGAGTGTTGCGTGCACAGGGTGCCGTCCTACTCACATCCAACAAGTCCGACGTCTACTCCGTCACCCGTGCCGAGCGCGAGAAGGCGGGACAGGTCTGGACGTTCGACCCCCAGGGCATCGCCCACACCGAACGCGCCATGTGGTGGAACCTTCTAGGAGACTGCGACACGATCGAGAGCGCGCGTCGGCTGGCCGGACACTTCGTTGCCTCCGTCAACGACGACGCCTCGAAGAAGGACTTCTGGATCTCGGCTGCTCAGAACACTCTTACGGCACTCTTCCTCGCAGCGGCGCGCGGCGGTGCCTCGGTCCAGGAACTGCTGGGCTGGCTCGCCGACCCCGCGGACCGCACACCGATCGACCTCTTGCGCGACGCTGGGCTGCCTGCCATGGCCGAGCAGCTGCAGGGCACGGTACGCGGCGCGGCGGAGACCAGGGACAGTATCTATGAGACGGCCCGGCAGACCGTGTCCTGTCTCCTCGACCCCGAGATCCTCGCCTGGGTCACACCAGACCCGTATACGCCGGAGTTCCGCCCCGACCAGCACGTCACAAGCAAGGACACTCTCTATCTGCTCTCCAAGGACGGCGGCGGTTCCGCTGCCGGTGTCATCGCGGGTCTCGCCGATGCGACGATGCGGGCGGGCGTGGTGGCCGCCGAACGCATGGGCGGACGTCTTGATCCGCCGCTCACAGCGGTCCTCGACGAGGCCGCCAACGTGTGCCGCATCTCCGATCTTCCGGACCTCTATTCGCACTTCGGCTCACGTGGCATCAACGTGGTCACACTGCTGCAGAGCTACCGGCAGGGTGCCCGGGTATGGGGCGACGCGGGGATGGACGCGTTGTGGAGTGCCGCCACCATCAAGCTGCTCGGCGCGGGTCTGGACGACGCGGACTTCGTGCAGAAGATATCAACGCTGGTGGGGCAGCAAGATGTGCGCACTCCCAGCATCTCCCGCAGCAAGGACGGCACACAGCGTTCGTACTCCTATCGCCAGGAGGCGGTTCTGCCACCGGACAAGATACGTGCCCTGCCCAAGGGAACCGCCCTCCTTCTTGCCACCGGCATCCGCCCGTCCTTGATCCGGCTGCGCCCTTGGTACAAGGAGCCCGGTGCCGACCTCATCTCGGCACAGGCGAAGGCGGAGGCGGAGGCCATCACCGCCCGAGCCACAGCTCGGCTGACCGCCAGGGTGGAACTGACGAAAGAGAGCCGCTGGGAACGCACGGCCACGCCGTCGTGACGCTGCCCGGTGGGGAGAGCCGATGTTCGTACTCGCCTTCCCTTGACGACCTGAAGCCATTGAACCGCTTTCACCCATCATGCAGGGGTGATGAGGCAGGTCACGAACTGGTTGGCGCGTGTCTCATGTCTGCCGAGATCCGGTGCGGTGTTGTGCACAGCCGGCTGGTCGGCAAAGTCGGCGTCACCCTCGGCCTGTTGGCGGCGGGCCCAACTGCGTGCCGTGGCACGGGAGGCGCCCGCCTCAGCAGCCATATGACTCACCGGTCGCCCGACACAGACCCGTTGGACCGGGCTACCGCCCGACGTGAACGGTCAGCCAGGCTTTGGGGTGGGACACGAAGACCTCCGTGCGGCGCAGTCCTGGACAGCTCCACCACACGGAGGTCCCCGCTCGGTCCCGGTGTATTGGCGAGGCGCGGTGCCGCCGCTGGGGCCGGCCCGGGACTGTCGTACGATCCACAACGGACGCCGGAGACCCGCGGCCCACATGCGGAACTTTTCCAGATTCTCGTCCTCGGCGGACCGCCCTGGCCCGGGTGCCGCCGCAACCTCCCACACCCCGCCTCGCCGCAGACCTCAGCACAGCCGCCCAGGCAAGCCATTCAATCGGGCATGAGCGCCAACGCCGTGCACAACGCAATGGCTGAAGCAGGAATCGTCCGAATGACGGGGCCAGCATGTGCTGCGTGGTACACAGCCGGGCTGTTGTGGTGCACGCGGCTGTCAGTACCGCGCGCACAGCAAAGAGCAAAGCGCAGAGAACCGAGGCCGAGGCCCGTGCCCAAGGCTGACAACATCAACTCCACACTCATGTGTGCGCCCTCGTCCCTCTGCCTCGCTGACCGCGGTGGGTTGTCCACTGCAGCGTCCGCAACCTCATGACGGGCCGTAACGTGAAGCGACATACCAAGGCTCACACCGTTGATGGTCTTTTGAACCGCGCTACCCTGACGGCTCGTTGTGCGTGCGAATCCATCAACACTCCCACTGTAAAAGGGGTATTGGTTCACATGGCACGGATCCGACGTACACGGGGCCGTTGTATTGCGGCAACTTGCTTGCTTCTGGGCTCATTGACGGCGGCAGTGCCGTCTTCCGCATACGCCGCCCCCGGCCCGGCGGCTACCACTCTCGACGGAGTGCGTCTGCAATTGGACGAGTTGTACCACCAGGCAGAGGTGGCGACAGAAAAGTACAACGCCGCCGACGAGAAGGCTCGCGCACAGCGGAAGAGGGCTGACGGGCTGAAGGGCCAAGTGAAACAGGCTGTGCAGAGGGAGAAACAGCTCAAGGCCTCGCTCGGTGCTGCGGCACGGGCTCAGTATCGCGGTGGAGGACTGCCGGCCGAGGTCCAGTTCGTTTTCACCCCCAGGCCAGAACGCGCCCTGACCTCCGCCGCACTGGCCAAGCAGGCCCAGCATCGCACGACAGTGAAGCTCATGGCCCTCAAGGAAACCCGCGAAGGTCTGCGTGAACAGGCCGACAAGGCCGCCACCGAATTGCGGGCACTTCAGGAGAGCCGCGAGGTCATGGACAAGAGCCGCGAGAAGATCGAGGACCGCATCGCAGCCGCCCGGACGGTGCAGGCACGGCTCCAGAAGAAGGAACTGCGTCGCCTCTCCGAACTACGGAAGCAAGCCGAGGAGAAGGCCCATGCTGAACTGGTCGGCACAGGTGTCCTGTCGGAAGTCGGCACCGAGGGAAGTGCTTTCGGCCGCAAGGCCATCGCATATGCCACTCAACAGCTCGGCAAGCCCTACGTTTGGGGCGCCGAAGGCCCGGACTCCTTCGACTGCTCCGGCCTCACGTCCCAGGCGTGGCTGCACGCGGGTGTCGCCATCCCGCGCACCTCACAGGAGCAATGGGCTCAGTTGAAGCACGTTCCCCTCTCAGAGATGCGCCCGGGCGACCTGATCATCTACTACGCCGACGCCAGCCATGTGGCGATCTACGCGGGAGATGGGAAGATCATCCAGGCGCCTCGGACAGGACGGCCGGTGTACGTATCTCCGGCGGGATCGATGGAGATCCTCGGAGTAGTACGACCAGACGCGTGAGTCCGGACAGGGACGGCTCATATGACACACGTCAAGTGACGCGAAGCCGGTTCGGGCAGTGCTGTGGCCCGTCCACCAAGATCGCCCCTGTCCTGTCTGCAACCGCCCGCGTTTCCAGAGGTGCCCTTGACCAGGCAAGATTGCGAATCGCTGTGGGGAAACTAGGCCACCGCTGTGGCCAGGCTTGTCAACGATGCGTCGAGCTCGTCGGCGGTGATGACCGGCAGGCGAGGCATCAGGAAGGGGTGCGTGACACCCGTCCAGTCGTAGGTCTGGGTCACCTCGGTGTGTCCGTCGGCGGTCGGGGTGAGCTTCCATGTGAAGCGGTGACCGATCGGCCGCTGCCCCGGTAGACCGGGGGCCCAGGCAAGGATCCGGTTTTCGGTGAAGGCGACGACGTGGTTCTCCATCCGGTTGTCGCCGCTGACCATAACAAAGGTGTCGCCGACGGCGTTGAGCGAGAGAGAGCCCTCTACCCCCCGCAGACGGCCGACCGCGTCGAGTTCGGGGTGGCGGCGGGGGTCACGGAGCACTGCGAAGATCTGTTCGGCCGGGGCGTCCAGCACTCGGGACACCGTGATGTGGGTCGGGCCGTCCGTGATGACCGGGTCAGGATAGAACCGGGCCCATGCGATCCGTCCGTCGCGGGTGGTGAGGATGACCGGGCCGCGCAACAGGACCGTCGCCCCGGTCGGGGCGGTGCCCCGGTACTCCCACTCGGACCAGAGCTCGTCGCCGTTCTGGGCATGGCGCAGGACTTCGACCTGCAGGTCGGGCAGTTCGGCCAGGATTTTCGTCCAGTTTGCGGTGACCTCGACGGTACCGATGAACCCTTCGGCCGGGCGCAGGGGTCGTTCGGCCACGTAGTCGTCGGTGAAGCAGTCGGCAATCCGCTCCGGGACATGGGAGTTGATCGCGTCGCACAGCGCTTGAAGGGCCCGGGGGAGCATGCCGTCAATCTCCTAGCGGTGGTTCGTCGTGTCACGTCGATCATGAATACCGGGGTGCTGGCTGACAACCGGACATTGCTCAGACAGCGTCCGGACAGCGCGTAGGCCCTGACGGGCATAATTGATCTCGTGAACCATTCGTTGGGAGCGGAGGGTGAGTAGTTTCGCGGCCATGCTGCGTGACCTGCGTGAGAGCAGGTCGCTGACCCAGCAGGAGTTGGCCGCGGCCGCCGGACTCTCCGTCGATGCGGTCAGCGCGTTGGAACGGGGGCGGCGGACCCAGCCTCAGCCACACACCGTGCGGGCGTTGGCATTGGCGCTGCAGCTCTGCGACGCCGACCGTATGGCGTTGCTGTCCACCCTGGGCCGGGGAGGGGAAGGCAGCAACCTCGCAATGCCGTCCCGTACGTTGACGCCCCGCGTGCCGTCGCCCCCTGCCGTCTCGGTGGTCGGGCGGGACGGCGAAGTGGCGGAGGTCGTCGCTGCCCTGGGTGCCACGCCGGGGCGGCTGGTGACGCTCACCGGCCCGGGCGGGGTGGGCAAGACCACCGTCGCCCTCATGGCCGTGCGTGTGGTGGCCGCCGAGCGTCTGGGCGGCATGTATTTCGCCGACCTGACCGATGCCATCGACCCCGACGACGCTGTGGCTGTGATGGCCCGCGCGGTGGGATCCCACGCAGATACGGTGAAAGGCCTCGCCGCTCATCTCGCCGGGATGTCGGCCCTGCTCGTGCTCGACAGTCTGGACCGTGTGACGGCCTGCGGCCCGCACTTGGTCGAGCTGCTTGGGGCATCCCCCGACTTGGTGGTCCTGGCCACCAGCAGAGTCCCGTTGCGGGTGCGGCGGGAACGGGAGGTGCGTATCGCCCCGCTCGGTCCGACGATGGCGGTTCGGCTCTTCGCTGAGCGGTCGGCCGCCGCGGGGGCGTCACTTGCTGGGAGTGGGGAGGAAGACGTCGCGGCGCAGCTGTGCCGACGGGCCGACGGGCTACCGCTGGCCATCGAGCTTCTGGCCGCCGCGGCCGCCCGACTCGGACCACGGGCGTTGCTCGAGCGGGACGACCAGGTGACGGATCTGGCGGTGGCCGGACCGCGGGACCTGCCGATGCGGCAACGCACCATGGCGGCCACGATCGAGTGGAGCTGCCAGCTGCTCGGCCCCGCGGCCAAGCGCCTCCTCCCACGGCTGGCCATAGTGCCGCGCGGCTTCTCCCTCGACACCGTCGACGCGATCGCCGCACCGGAGTCGGACGGAGCGTTGGGCGCGCTCACCGAGCTGATCGAGCACTCACTGGTCATCCGTGACGACACGACGGGGCCTCTCACGCGGTATCGGTTGCTGGAGCCGGTCCGCCGGTACGCGTCCGAGCGCCTCGAACCGCACGACCGGGAACAGGCCCTTCGGGGCGTGGCCCAGTGGGCCCTGAGAGCGGCGCGCAGACATGGTGCGCGAATCCGGGACAGCGGTGACATGGCGGCGGTCGAGCGGGTCGAGACCGACCGCCATGTGCTGAGGCTCGGTTTCGACCAGCTTGTCGATGCCGGCCGGCACGACGACGCCGCCGAGCTGATGTGGTTGGTGTGGCTGCCGTTGTGGATGTCCGGGCATACCTATGAAGGCTGCGCCTGGACCGGTCGTCTGCATGAGGACGATCTGAGCGAGCGGGGTAGGGCCCGCTGGCTGGTGGCGTGCGCGGGGTTCAACCGTGTCGCCACCGATGTGTTCGCCACTGCGGAGCGCGCGATGCAACTGGCTGAGCAGATCGACGACGTCTCGCTGGCTGTAGAGGCGGCGATCTTCGCGTCGGCGGCAGCGTTGCGCCTGGAGAACTTCGACGGTTCAACGGCCCTGCTGACGCGAGCGGAGGCCCACATGAAGGAGCCCCTCGATGTGGAAGGCGACGTGTGGGCGGCCGTGCACGTGCCCATCGGCCACGGAGCCGGCGCGCTGTGGCACGGCGATCGGGACGCTGCCACGCGGCGCCGGCGGGAAGACGCTGCCAGGGCGCAGGAACTGGGCAGCGGCTTCTCGGTGGCCAGGGTCCTTGCGGAGTGCGCGCAGGCCGCCTGCGCCGAAGGGCGTCTGGACGACGCCGCTGTGATGCTTGCCGCCACCGCCGAGCTTGCCTCCCAGCAGAACGGGCACAAGCCGCGTACGCGCCTGGCCGGCTCAGCCGCGGCTGTGGCCGCCGGCCTTGGTGACGTGGTGTCAGCGCAAGACCGGCAGGATATGGCAGGCACGCAGACGGCGACTGACAGCGACGATCTCAGCAAGCGGTTCCGGGAACTCGTCCGGCGTGCAGACACCGTCTTCGGACGGGGCCGAGCCCGGCCGTCCTGAAGTTCGCCCGCCATTTGACGCCTCCCGACGGTGCCTTGGGGCCTGGGCGTACTGGTCCCACTGCCATGCTCACTTCGCTCCCAAGCCAAGCAAGGAAAGAACATTCTGCCCCTTCAGAATGGCCGGAACATCCCCTACAGTGATACAGAACGTTCTACCCAGTGCATGATGCGATGGCCGCATCATGCACCGGTCGGCAACGCTTTGCGGCTGCAGTCGCGGCCCACCCAGTGGACGCCGCGGGACAGAACGGTTCGACCTCAGTGCCAAGCCACCGACGGATCCGGAGTCATCGCGTGCGCCCCAACTCCACTAAATGCTCCTCGGATTCCACCAATCCGGCTCACCAGCTCGGCCCCGTGCCAGACGAGGCGTACGACACAGGATCGCGGTCACCGTCAGGAGCCACCTCGACAGCTATCCGGTATTCCGCGGACTTGTTGCCGCCGCGAACTGCTACAAGCAATCCGTTCGCCTCACTACACAGGACACGATGTCAGGCGCTGGTAGTGAGGTTGAGGGAGCCTGTGTTCTCCTTTTCCGGTTCGCGTATGGACACGGACCTCTGCCCCCGGCGACCCGTGGTGCATTCGTGATCCGATTCGACAACGTCTCCAAGGTCTACCCCAAACAGAGCCACCCAGCCCTCAGGGACGTCTCCCTGGAGGTCGAGAAGGGCGAGTTCGTCTTCCTCGTGGGGTCCTCCGGCTCCGGAAAGTCCACCTTCCTGCGACTGATCCTCCGCGAGGAGCGGTGCAGCCACGGACAGGTGCACGTCCTCGGGAAGGACCTCGCCCGCCTGTCCAACTGGAAGGTGCCGCAGATGCGGCGCCAGCTGGGGACGGTGTTCCAGGACTTCCGCCTGCTGCCGAACAAGACGGTCGGCGAGAACGTCGCCTTCGCCCAGGAGGTCATCGGCAAGTCCCGCGGCGAGATCCGCAAGTCCGTGCCGCAGGTCCTCGACCTCGTCGGACTCGGCGGCAAGGAGGACCGCAGGCCCGGCGAGCTGTCCGGCGGTGAGCAGCAGCGCGTCGCCATCGCGCGCGCCTTCGTCAACCGGCCCAAGCTGCTGATCGCCGACGAGCCCACCGGCAACCTCGACCCGCAGACCTCGGTCGGCATCATGAAGCTGCTCGACCGGATCAACCGGACGGGCACCACCGTGGTGATGGCCACGCACGACCAGAACATCGTGGACCAGATGCGCAAGCGCGTCATCGAGCTGGAGAAGGGCCGCCTCGTCCGGGACCAGGCACGCGGTGTCTACGGCTACCAGCACTGACGAGCCACTGACGACGAGGAACGAAAGGCTTAACGAGACGCCATGCGCGCCCAGTTCGTAGTCTCGGAGATCGGAGTCGGTCTTCGCCGCAATCTGACGATGACCTTCGCGGTCATCGTCTCGGTCGCCCTGTCCCTGGCCCTGTTCGGCGGTTCGCTGCTGCTGAACGACCAGGTCGATACGACCAAGGGCTACTGGTACGACAAGGTCAACGTCTCGGTCTTCCTCTGCAACAAGAGCGACGCCGAGTCCGACCCCAACTGCGCCAAGGGCGCGGTGACCGAGGACCAGAAGAAGCAGATCATGTCCGACCTCGACGAGATGACCGTCGTCGAGAAGGTGACCTACGAGTCGCAGGACGAGGCGTACAAGCACTACAAGGAGCAGTTCGGCGACTCGCCGCTGGCCAGCTCCCTCACACCGGACCAGCTGCAGGAGTCGTACCGGATCAAGCTGAAGGACCCGGAGAAGTACCAGGTCATCGCGACCGCCTTCGACGGCCGGGACGGCGTGCAGTCCGTGCAGGACCAGAAGGGCATCCTGGACAACCTCTTCGGCCTGCTGGAAGGAGTCAACCTAGCCGCTCTCTCACTCATGGCACTGATGTTGGTCGTCGCCCTGATGCTGATCGTCAACACCGTGCGCGTCTCGGCGTTCAGCCGGCGCCGCGAGACCGGCATCATGCGCCTCGTGGGCGCCTCGGGCTTCTACATCCAGGCGCCGTTCATCATGGAGGCGGCGGTAGCGGGACTCATCGGCGGCGGTGTCGCCTGCGGATTCCTGGTGATCGCCAAGTACTTCATCATCGATCACGGACTCGCGCTGTCCGAGAAGCTGAACCTGATCAACTTCATCGGCTGGGACGCCGTCCTGACCAAGCTGCCGCTCATCCTCGCCATCAGTCTGCTCATTCCCGCACTCGCCGCCTTCTTCACTCTGCGCAAGTACCAAAGGGTCTGACCCTTATAGCCTCGATTTTTCGCGACGGCCCGTCGGTTCCTTCGGCGGGCTGTTTCGGCCTTGGAGCCCGCGCCGGCGGCCACCAGGCGCTCGTGGCCTCGACGTGTGCGGAGCACTTGCTCGCGTTGAATCTCCATCGCTGGGGTCAATGCGTCGATGAGTTCGCTGAGGTGCTGACGGGTCATCCCGGTCAGTTCCGGGTCCTCGAGCGCACGCCGGGAGAGGCACGTCGGTCTGTCTGGCAGGGCATTGTCGGGAGTGCTGCCGGTGGTCGCGGCGTCCATCGGACGCTGGGGTGGAGGGTGTAGTTCCCGTCGCCGTGGAAGCGATGGCGAGTGATGGGCAGGGCGGCAATCTGGCCGTCGCTGATGCGGATGCCGGTGGGGTACTCACCGTGGTCGAGTTCGGCATGGGCGGTGAGGCCGGTGCGGCTGGTGGTAGCGGCGATGGTCTGGAGTATGACTTCGTGGCTGGGCAGAGGTCTACCGCGCCAGTTCATGGTGATGTGGGAGAACAGCCGGTGCTCGATCTTGTTCCAGTGTGTCCTGAATGCGGAGGAGAATTCGATGTAGGACGAGTTTCTTCAAGCAGTGCTGCGTGACCGATGAAGGATTGGCCCTTCGAAGCCGCCCTGCGGGGGGAGGCTTCAAACCGCCTCATGCTGCGTTAGCCGAAGACTGTCGTGGTGAGCGATGAGGAAAAGGCGTCCAAGAGACGTCAGGTAGGGATCAGGGAGACGAACGCAAGTGAATCGTTGCTGACGTGTCGAAAAGATTCCGACGACATCAAAACCGGGAAGCTTGGAACCGTCCCGGGATGAGCCTGGCGGGAGCCCGCCGACTGGCCAGGCGGTGTCCGGCATGGAGACGACGTGAACCTGATCTGCCGCGGTCATGTGGAACAGGAGAAGGCGCGTACCGATACAGCCCGTCCTGGTAGGGGCGGGCGAGAGGGAGCACCCCGAGCGGTTGTGCCGTGAAGGGGCCGAGTACCGATGCGGGACGCGCCGGCGGACCGGCTCGTAGTAGTGGAGAAGCCCCTGTAACAGGGGTGGAGCGAAGGGGCCGGGTCGTTCGTGACTGAGTTGATCGCATCAACCGGACAGGGTCCGGGAGGAGTTCGGTGGACCAGTTGAAGTCGCATGCCAAGCCGTTTGATATCTCAAAGTGGGAAGTCAAGGAAGCATGGGAGGAAGTGAGGGCCAACAAGGGTGCACCGGGTGTGGACGGGCAGAGCCTCGCCGACTTCGAGAAGGACCTGAAGAACAACCTTTACAAGGTCTGGAACCGGATGTCGTCGGGCTCCTACTTTCCTCCACCGGTGCGTGCGGTGGCCGTTACCAAGCCGCATGGCGGCGGCGTGAGAATCCTCGGGATTCCTGCCGTCGCCGATCGCGTGGCTCAAACCGTCGTGGCCCGGCATTTGGTGCGACGGGTGGATCCTGTTTTCCACCCGGACAGCTTCGGATACCGGCCCGGACGGTCCGCCTTG
Organism: Streptomyces sp. NPDC018026; assembly: GCF_044327745.1. Taxonomy (NCBI): domain Bacteria; kingdom Bacillati; phylum Actinomycetota; class Actinomycetes; order Kitasatosporales; family Streptomycetaceae; genus Streptomyces; species Streptomyces sp. NPDC018026. The sequence continues at coordinate 87,359 of NZ_JBIRFY010000014.1, read as the reverse complement.
GACGCCGTGGAGAAGTGTCGGGAACGCAGCTGGAAACGGGACTGGGTAGTCGAGTTCGACATCTCCCAGTTCTTCGACAGCGTGCCCTGGGACCTCCTGGTCAAGGCGGTGGAAGCGCACACCGACGCCGTCTGGGTGAAGTTGTATGTGCGGCGGTGGCTCGCTGCCCCGCTCAAGATGCCCGACGGCACCCTGCTGGAACGGGAGTGCGGGACGCCACAGGGCGCTCCGGTCTCTCCCGTCTTGGCGAACCTGTTCCTGCACTACGCGTTCGATGTCTGGATGGCGCGGGAGTTCCCCGCCGTCACCTTCGAACGCTATGCAGACGATGCAGTCGTGCACTGCGTCACCGAGCGCCAGGCCCACCAGGTGCTGATCGCGCTCTCGAACAGGATGGCCGAGGTCGGACTGCGTCTGCACCCGGCCAAGACCCGGATCGTGTACTGCCGGGACGGATTGCGGCGTGGCTCCTACGAGCACACGTCTTTCACGTTCCTGGGGTTCACGTTCCAGCAGCGCCGGATGCGGGACAAGAACGGCCGTATCAGATGGTCGTTCCGCCCCGCGGTCAGCAGGGATGCCCTCAAACGACTCGGCGAGGAGGTCCGCTCCTGGCGACTCCACCGACGAGTCAACCTCACCGTGGAAGAACTCGCGCAGCGGATCAATCCGATCGTCGCGGGCTGGATGCAGTACTACGGCCGGTTCTACCGATCGGCCTTGTATCCACTCCTGATGCGCATCAACGCCTACCTGGTGCGCTGGCTCCGCAACAAGTACAGACGGTTTCGCGCGATGAGGAAGGCCATCGCGGCCTTCCAGCGGGCAGCCAGACGCCGCCCGGGCATGTTCGCTCAGTGGAGGTGGACCAGCGCCCCCTCCCTGGCCTGGTGATCAGGACGACAAGAGCCGTATGACGAGAGATCGTCACGTACGGATCTGTGGGAGCCGGAGGGTGCGAATCCCTCCGGCTACCCGACCTTCGAGGTACCTGGCGGTAGGTGGCACACCGGGATCTCAAGGCCGCTCTCGGCAGCGAGGTCGGCGAGCTGGGTCTTCCAGCCGCGGGTGCGGTAGCCATTGGAGCCTCCGCCGTCGGCGGTGATGAGCAGTCGGCGGGCGCGGGGGTAGTCGTGCCGGCCGCGGGCCTGCCACCAGTTCCGGATCGAGGCGACGGCGAACGCCGCGGTGTCGTGATCGTTTCCGATGCTGACCCAGCCGACGTTCGCGGCCATGTCGTAGATTCCGTACGGGATCACCTTCTCGGCCTGGCCGGGGAAGCCGTGCGTCTTGACCTTCACGGACTGTGCTGCGGGCCGCCATTCCTGCCCGGCGTTCTTGTAGTCGCCGATCAGCTCCTTCTTCTTGCTGTCCACGCTGATCACCCGGTTGTCGGCGTCCCGGTCTCTCGGGCCTGTTCGTTGAGGTATCGGAACTGGGCATCCCTGTGGGGGTGCTGAGAGCCCTCGATGGTCTTGGCGTTGGCCTGCAGGCTGAAGCCTTCCTCCCGCAGCAGGCCGGCGACCGTGTCGGCGGAGACCCGGTGGCCCTGCCGGGTCAGCTCCGCTGCCAGATTCCGCGTCGACTTCGTCGTCCACCGCAGCGGTGACATCGGGTCACCACGTTCGTCGGGGCTCAACCAGCGCAAGCAGAGCCGGTCGCAGCCCTGGATCAAGGTCCACAGCCTTCTTCCGACCCCCACCAGGCCGGCGGATCCGCCCCAGCGGGGCCTGACCAGAGTCCAGTTCAGCCGCTCCGCGAGAGACCGTGCCTTCCCGAACCCCGGCTGCGACGAGCCGGATTCCGCCGTGCCCCAGCGACAGTGAGCGTTATCCATCCTCAAGCTGGGCTGGCCTGATGCAGGCAGAGGACGGCCTGGACGAGGACCGTGATGCGGGTGGTTGAGCAACGGAGCCTGCGAAGGAGTCGCCAGGACTTGCGGGTGACGACGGCTTGCTCGACGAGCGCCCGGATCTTCGCGTGGTATCGACTGACGGCCTGCTGCCCTGCAGACAGCGTCTCCCACCGGCCGCGGTAGGGAACACGGACCGTGCCTCCGGCGCCCTGGTAGCCCTTGTCTGCCCAGCAGTTGACGTCGGCTGTGGCAAGCGTGTCGATGATGCCGTGCTCGCGGGCCGCGCGGACGTCGTGGACGGCTCCGGGCAGGGCCGGCGAGGCCCACAGCAGGCGGCCGGAAGGATCTGCGATCACCTGCACGTTCATCCCGTGTTTCTTGTGCTTGCCCGAGTAGAAAGGCCGGTCGGCGGCGATTCGGTCGATCGGCAGCAGCGTCCCGTCCAGCAGGACGAACGCCTTCATCGACGCCGCCCGGACCGCCTCGGCGAGCGTCGGGGCAAGGGCTGCCAGAACCTCAACTGCCTCGGTGACGTAGCGGTAGGCAGTGGTGGTGCCCACGCTGAACCCGGCCGCGAGCTGCACATACGGATGACCGTTGCGGAGATGGGCGAGGGCGAGCAGAGCCTGCCGACCTGCGCTCAGGCGCCGCCACCGGGTGCCGAGACCACGGCGGTGTTCCCGCAGACAGGAGGAGAGGAAGCGGAGGGCAGAACTGGACACGTCCAAGCCCGGAGGGGTAAACAAGCACGTGAAGCCTCCGGTAGAGACGGGTTTCTTGGTCGAAAACCCATTACCAGGGGCTTCACCCCCTGTGTCAGGCCAACTGGCAAGCTGCCGAAGCAGAATGAAGACACTCCTTGGCTACCGGTCTGGCGCATGCGAACCCCGACATCGTGGGTCTAGCTGGTTGTCCTGACGGGTGCACTGCTGCGCCCGTGGCGTCGACCGCTGAGCTCGGCGTCGAGTGTCTCCTGAGCCACGCGCATGGCCTCGGCGTATACGGGGTCCTGCAGCCGCTTCCACATCTCGCCCTCAGAGACGTCCTCAACGCAGCTGACTACCCACCAGATATTGCCGAAGGGGTCCTTGATGCGCCCTCCGCGCTGTCCGAAGGCGTCGTCGGCCAGGGAAGTGACGACATAGCCGCCAGCTGCGACGGCCTGGGAAAACGCCTCGTCCGCATCGGCGACAAATACGCGCAGCAGGCTCGGCATGGCGGGCCAGTCCGTGTGTCGGTCAAAGGCCAACACGACGGTGTCGCCGACTCGGATCTCAGCGTGACCGATCAAGCCCTCCTCGGTCGACACCCGCCCGAGTTCCTCGCCCCCGAATGCCTGGGTGACGAAGTCGAGGAAAGCCCCCGTGTCGTCGGTGACGACCCAGGGCGCAACGGTGGTGTAGCCCTCCGGCGCGGGGCTGGTCTGCTCGGGCATCGCCGTCCTTTCGATGATGTTGGTTGCCAGCAGCGACGATAGGCGTGAGCTAGGTCAGCTTCTGTCCTAGACAGCAGTGAGCTTGGAGCACAACCGGTACCACCTCACGACCGCACGCGCTGATCCAGACCCCGCCTCTGACCCCTGACCCCGTCAGCCTGAGGTTGGAAAACGCTCAGTGCCTCCGCCCCTATGGCCAGCCGACGCTGGCGCTCATCCAGATGCGGCAGCAACGCCTGGAACTTCGCAGCCAGGACGGCCTCGAAGCCCTCCGGTCTCCCCATACCAGAACAACGAGTTCCGCAGCAGGAAGCCACGACATGTTTCCCGGCAAGCCCTAACTGGCTCTAACAAAAGCTGCTGATCATGAGGCTGTCGGCCTCTCTGCTCGTATGTCTGGGTATGGGAAACCGTCAGTCGCGGCGGTGGATCGTGTCGGATGAACTGTGTTAGCTGGTCGAGCCGTTGCTGCCGGAGCCGGGTCCGAAGAAGGTCGAGGGCAGACCGCGGGTGCCGGACCGGCAGGCACTGTGCGGGATCCTCTTTGTCCTGCACATCGGCATCCAGTGGGAGTACCTGCCCCAGGAGCTGGGCTTCGGCTCGGGCATGACGTGCTGGCGACGCCTGGCGGCCCGGAACGGGGCCGGCGTCTGGGACCAGCTCCACCAGCTGCTGCTGAACGAGCTGCGGTGGAAGAACCAGCTGGGCTGGGACCGGGCGGTGCTCGACGTCTCGCACGTGCGGGCCGCCCGACGGGGCCCAAAAGCGGGCCCAGCCCGGTCGACCGCGCACGTCCGGGCAGCAAGCACCACCTCATCACCGCCGGCCAGGGCATCTCGCTCGCGGTGTCCCTGACCGGCGGCAACCGCAACGACGTCACCCAACTCGGGCCGCTGCTCGACAAGATTCCCGCCGTCGCGGGCCAGGTCGGCAGACCTCGGCGACGCCCCGACGCACTGCTGGCCGACCGGGGCTACGACCACGACAAGTACCGCCGCCTGCTCTGGCAGCGCGGGATCCGCCCCGTGATCGCCAGACGGGGCGAGCCACACGGCACCGGCCTGGGCATCTTCCGCTACGTCGTCGAGCGCACGATCGCCTGGCTGCACGGCTTCCGCCGCCGGCGCATCCGCTGGGAACGACGCGACGACATCCACGAGGCCTTCCTCGGCCTCGTCGTCTGCCTGATCACCCACCGCCACGTCCGACGCCTTTGTTAGGACCTCTAAGCCGTTAAAGCAGCTAGGCGTATGCGATGAGAAGGGCGGGCCGAGGAGGAGGGGCAACCGTGGAAGGTCAGCCCCTCCTGCCCCGCGCCTTCTCCTTGCCCTTGGACTTGGACGTGTCCATGACTGCCGTGCCTTTGCCCTTGCCCTTGCTCTTGTGCCTTTCGCCCTTCGCCCTGTGCCGTTCGTGTACCTGCTGCGAGTTACTGGGCCCAGCGGCGCTCGGAGCGGGGGAGTAGTCGGCGGCCGACGTACCGACGGGCTGATTCGTCCAGCCTGCGTAACTCGCAGAATCGCTCAGGCCCGCGGACATACTGGCCATGTCAAACGCCTGGTCGTCCGAACCGTGCCATGACACTGGCACTGATGAAGCAGAAGAGTCCTGCGACACGGACGCCTGGTACCCGGGGGGGTACTGACCCGGTCCATGTCCGAGCTGTGGGTTGCGGTACAGGCCGTACATCTCGACGTCAGCGTCCTGCGGCTGTCGTTGCGGGTCGACGTGCGCGTGGTGGACCAGATCGGCCACGGTTGCGGCTGCGGCCGTCCAGGTTCCCACTCCGCCGAGCCGGGTGCCGACAGGGTTGTCGCCGAGGGCGGCGCTGGCCGCGTTCAGTCCGCTGGAAGCAAGCCTGGTCGCGGCTGTGGTTGCCTGCCATGGGTCGACATGGGCGCCGGCACGGCTCTCTGTGTACTGGTCGTAGAGTTCCTTGGCACCCACGAGACCTTGGAGACCGATTCCGGCAGCGTTCACCTTGCCGCTCACCGAATCGGGCAGGAAGGACGACGCCCCCTGAACCAGGGTGGGAGCTGAATCGATGAGGGCGGTAGCGATGCGCTTTCGGTGCTCCGAGACCCATTTTGCCGAGTCTTCGGCCCAGCGCCACACCTTTCCCTTGGCGGCGTTGACCTGGTAAAAGGCCCCCGTCTCGACCCCAGGGTTCGCGACGTACATGGGTGTCACGTTTGGGGAAGACGAGGGCTCAGGCGCGTTCTCCGGTACCCGGATGTCCGGCTGATAGTCCCAGGTCATGCTTCCGTCCGAATTTCGGAGGATATGGCCCGCGGAGTAGTAGCTGGCGTTGGAGGAGCCGCTGCGTTCTGACTGATGGTCTGAATCTGAGTCAGGCATGTGACTTCCTATCCTGATCGGATGGTCGTTCCATTCGAGATGCACAACGCGTGTGTCGGAGTGTCGGTTCAAGGCAGCCCCGGGCCGGGCCGAGCTGCCGGAACGATGGGGGTTCAGGGGCGGCAGCCCAGTACAGCAGGGCGCAGTCGCCGTGACCGGTGATCGGGCCGGTCGTTGAGCTGGTCTGGGCCACGGCACGCCACCAGCACTCGCCACTTGCAACGGCTAACAAAAGGGCGCTGGGGCCTGCGCTTACAGGTATCCCGGACCGCCGTCGGTTTTAACCTTGTCAGGGAGCGCTCCAGCAGCTCCAGAAACTGTCGGAGGTCAGCGGCCACCTTGTCGAGCTCCGGTTCGTCCAGCGACGCCGTCCGCGTCCGGTAGACGGTCCCATCGGGCCCCGCGACATAGATCAGGCCGCCGCCGTTCGAGCCGATGACCAGACCATGGGCCTTGCGGTCCGTGCCTATGTCGACAACGCCTTCCTCCTGGAGCCGCAGCAGGACGTCACCGGCCGGATCGAGGAAGTAGCCGTTGCTGACGTCCGCCCAGGTGACATCGCCGATGCTTTAGTAGAAGGTGATCAGGTCAGCTGGTGTAGGGGGACTTGGGCGAGCGTGCGTGCCGCGGCTTGATCGTCATGGTCGGCCGACCGGACCTGGTTGGTCCCAGGTGGGAAGCCGTGCCGATACTCGAACTCGCCTGTCATGGCCGTGAGAGTCCCGGAGACTCTGTCTGTCCACGAAGCTAGTCAGGCAGGTGAAGGCGATCGGTCGCTCATGAGGCCGGATCATGGCATGAGCCATGGACATCCATGGGGTGCCCAGCGTTTCCGGTGTCAGCACAATGCCCTGAGTTGCCGATGGGTGATGAGGCAGCAGACGAGTTTGAGGAACGCTTCGTGGATTTCGGCTCGCCGTTCCCAGCGGATGCGCAGGCGTCGGAAGCCGTGCAACCAGGCAAAACTCCTCTCCACCACCCAGCGGTAGGTGCCCAGTCCGGTGCCGCGGCGGGCGATCGCGGGCACGATGCCGCGGGCGCGGACCTGGTCGCGGTAGATGTCGTGGTCGCAGCCGCGGTCGGCGAACAGCGAGTCCGGCTTCCGGCGAAGATGACCGACCCGGCCGCGGACCGGCGGGATCGCGTCGAGCAGGGGCAGGAGCTGGGTGACGTCGTTGCGGTTGTCGCCCGTCAGCAGGACCGCGAGCGGGGTGCCACGCCCGTCGGTGATCAAGTGTTGCTTGGAGCCGGCTCGTCCCCGGTCGACCGGCGATGGGCCCGTGTGCTGCCCCCTTTTAGCGCCCTGATGTGGGAAGAGTCGACCACACAGCGGGACCAGTCCAGCCGTGCGGCCGCGTTCAGTTCTGCCAGCGGGACCTCGTGCAGCCGCTGCCAGACGCCGGCTTCGCTCCAGTCCCGCAGGCGCCGCCAGCAGGTCATGCCCGAGCCGAAGCCGAGGTCCTTGGGTAGGTACTCCCACTGGCTCCCAGTGTGCAGCACGTACGGGATCCCGCACAGCGCCTCTCGGTCCGGCAACGGCCTGCGGCCCGGGTACCGGAAGTGCCGCTCGCGCTGCGGCAGCAGCGGCTCCAGGCGATCCCACAGCTCATCCGACACGATCCACGGTGAAGTCCCCACACCGCACCGAACGCTCAACTCCCGCCCCGGACTCGGCGACCAGGGGCGATCCACCTCATTGTGTTACTGAGGTTGAACTCGTGATGTCGCTGGGTTGCTCATGTGGGTCTGATGGTCAGGCCGGTCTCGGCGAGGCAGCCGTCTATGAGGTTGCTGCGGTACTGGATGTGCCGTAGGCCGCGTCGGATGCGCTGGATGAGGTGCTCGGGTGTGGAGAAGACGACGTTGGAGAGCCATCCGCGCCGCAGCAGCGACCAGACCCCGTCGCCTGGGTTGAGGTCGGGGGCGTAGGGCGGCAAGTAGCAAATGGTGAGCCAGTCCCGGGCTGCTGCGAACTCATGCAGACCGGCGGCCTTGTGGACGTTCAGGTTGTCCCAGACGAGCACGACCGGGCCGCCGAGCTGCTGGTGGGCGGCGATCAGCAGGTCCCGATAGTCGCACCAGGAGAGGCTCTTACGGCCGTCCCGGCGCGGCCGGTAGATCAGCCGCGTTCTGTGGCCGGGCTTGTAGCAGGTCAGCGCTGCGATGGATATGCGTCTGCGGGAGCGGCCGCGGACCCGCACCATCGGGGTCCGGCCGCACGGGGACCAGGTCCTGGCCTGCGGCGGCGTCATGGAGAATCCGGCTTCGTCCTCGAAGACCAGCCAGGCTCCACTCACCGCCGCGAGTCTTCCGCGCAGGGCCACACCTCCTTGACCCATCCGGCCACCGCCTCGTCGTTCCGCTCGACCGCCCGTCGGGCCGGGACCTGGCAGGACCAGCCGTTACGGACCAGGAGTCTGCGGACGCCCTGGATGGTGTGGGTCAGGTGGAAGCGTCGGCCGATCACCGTCTTCACACGGCTCAGGGTCCAGCGCTGGTTTTCCCGACCGTGCGCGGCAGGCCCTTTGGCCGGCTCCGCCTCGAGCTGCGCGAACTGCTTCTCGCTCAGCCTCGGCAGCGACGTCGGCCCCTGTGACCGCGGAGCACGCGGCCCGCCCTCGTCCCACATCTGCCGCCATCGCTGCACTGAACGGACGCTGACCCGCAGGTCGCTGGCGATCACCGAGCTCGCCTCGCCCTGGGCGAACCTCTTGGCTGCCTGGAGCCGTAACTCCTCGCGCAACTACTGCCGTTCGGCGGTCAACCCGCCCCCTTGTGAATACCGCATGCCCGGTGATACCCCACGGACGACGAGGCGTCAGCCCCTACGACTCCACGAGTTCAACCTCAGTAGCGTTGAGAATTCAGCCCTGACAATCGATCGGTGCGACCTCAGGATCACTGGAGCGGTCGCAGAAGAGGTGCGGTGGACTGGGACTCCTGGCCGTGCAGTAACGTTGCCGCATCCAGAAGTGCCGAGACGGGCTACTTTCTCTTTCGCACGGAGTGCTGCGGGCGGTCTGTGGCTTGCGACGCGATGGACTGGGAATTTCGGGAATTCCGGGCGTCATTCACGCGCTTCGAGGTTCGCCGGGCCCCGTCGCTCAGCCCATGCGGATCTTCGACCAGTGGCTCCAGCGAGTTCACAAACTTCCATGCCGCATTCGCGTCAGCGATGAACGAGTTTCGCTGCAACTGCTCTGGCTGATAGGAATCGCGTTTGGCGCGGACTTTCCGGGTGGGTGGAGTCGATACCAGTGAGGCGGGTCCGGCGATTGTATTGTCCTTGTACCGCAACTTTGGGGCGACTCTTTCAGGGGCTTCCCGTAGAGTCTGTATCTTAATATTCGCCTTTTCTGTGATCAAATTCCAGGTGTGAGGAAGCTCGTTGTTGTGGAGGCGCCTTATTAAACCCTTGTCGCGTTCCGCTCTCCTCCAGAGTTCCACGCCTATTGCCTTCTGTTGTCGTTCACTCTGGCGGGAGATGATCTCGGCGTAAGTAGATTTTCCAACAGCTCTCCTGAACTGTGATTCACTCCACGCGATGGCCTTGTTAAAGGGTTGCAGGATGCGTTCGCCGAAAGTTGCGGGGCGAGGTCGCCCTGCAAGGAAATCTGGCACTGCCGGATTACGTACCGCCGCGTGCAGATTATTGATTTGTGTTTCCTCTGCGATCAGCCCTGCCGCGAGCTGATCCACAGGAAGCCCGGATCGGGCGCGAGGTAGGGAACCGAGACGGTCGGAGTCTACGGGCGTGGCCACGGTGCGGAGCTCCTCTCATAACCTGCGATCCGTAGTGCTTTTCGTCGGGACAACGGCCGGCAGTGGCCAAACGGTTCATACCACCCGTCTTGGCGGCGTGGTTCCCAGGCGAGCTGCAGCGGTATGGGATCACGGAGAGCCACGGCGAGGCGTCCATGGAAAGCCCATCCTCGGAGAGCCAGCACGTTCCTCGGAATCCTCGCCGCCTTCGGACTCAGGAGGTCACTGTGCCCGCTTCAAATTGCCCTGATGGCCGTCGTCGGTCGTCATTCCGCCCTCCTGTCATGCCCTGGTCCGCTCGTGCGGCGGGGCCGGTGGCCCGAACGGATCCACGACAGGTGCCTCCTTCGGGCGGTGGGAGCCGGGCTTGCAGCCGGCGAACGGGCCTGTCGGATCCCGCAAGTTCTGCATGATTGGCCCCAGATAGTCCCGGTGCCAGCTGGCAGGACCGGTCATGCCGGACTCGGACCCGGTGTCGCTCAGGTCCGCCCAGGCGAGCCACAGCGCATGCATCTGGGCTACGGCCTCGGGGTGCTCCCACCAGCGCGAGCACCATGGGGCCTGAGAAGTGACCTCACGGCCGTAGACCGGTATCAGGACGTGCTGCACCCAGCGGGTCAGCTGGTGCAGAGCCTGTCCGTACTCCGGCGCCTTCAGATAGAGGATGAACTTGGGAGGAGGCGGCATGTCCTTTTCGGGAGAGGAGTCCGGGGGCTCGTCGGTTGTGCGGTCGGCCTCAGTCGTCATGAACTTCCTTCCGAAGAACGGGCTGCCGGGAGGGCTGCCAGTGGGGTGGACCGTTGAAGGGCGTAGGTGGATCCGCAGGTGGGTCCCCTACAGATCGCACAACGTTCACACTCGACACAGGGTTCATTCGCGATGCGAGGCCAAGTCTTGCTCATGTCAGTTCCGCAGTACGGACAGGAGACGGCTGGACAACTGGCATACTGAAAGGCGTCCTGGAAAGACGCTGCAGTCACCAGCTGAGGCAAATCCGTCTCACACTGTCAACTTGATACCATCCAGCAAGATGTTATTACTGAGGGTGCCACCGAAGATGAAATCCGGCCTCGGTCCGACGCAGCTTCGTTTGCTCCAGATGGATTTGTGATTATGGGCGGAGCGGCATACCTGTCCGCTGGTGACGTTGATGGCGAAACCGAGCATAGCCGGGGCGTCCTTTCGGGCGTCACCGATGTAGAAATCCTTGTTGTCAGCGGTGACGGCAGTCCAATGGGGTTTCCAGACGCCCTTATTGTTGGTTGATTTCGGGTTGTGTACGAAGGCGTTGGCCGCCGCTCCTTGGGTGCCGTGTACTGCGATGTTGAGGGCTTTGATAGACCGGTTTCCGGTTGTATTGCCGGCAGCGGTGCCATCGCATACGGGCTTCTGCCACCCCTGTCCAGAGACGTAGGCGCGGTAGCAGATGTGTCGTCCTGGAGCATTCTTGGCGAGCTGTTTCACGGCGGTGGCGGCGGTGTCTGCCGCAGGCTTGGCTGTCACGGTCACTGTTGCCTTGGGCGGTGTCACGGTTACAGTGGCCGTCGGAGCAGGGTCGGCGGGTGAGGTGTGTTTCGCCTTGGACGTCATCTTCGGTTTCGCCTTCGGCTTTTTCTCCCTCGACGAGGCGCTGGGCGATGCTGACAGCAGGCTGGGGGAGACAGTCACGGTGGGCGTCGCCTCCATGGTGCGACGGGGCGGTGACTCGTCCAGGTTGGTGCTGGCGCCGGCGGTATTCTTCGACTGGCCCTCAGCGCTTGATCCGCTGCCCAGCAAGATCAACGGTACGATCACCACGGCTGCCACACCCACTGCTATCGGTGCGGCGACCAGAGGCCTGCGGAGCAAGCTGGATGACTTGAACTCGTCGTCCGACTGGCGCGGCGCATTTGCGTTCCCGCGCTCGGAATGCACCCGGCGCGGCAACTGCCTGACCGCGCGTGTGGTGTGCACAGGTGCCGGGGACAGTGCGTACGCCGCTTCGTCGTCCAGGTTCTCACCGATTCCAGGGTGCTCGGCTTCTGGTGCGGACCGGTGAGTCTCCACCGGATGTCCTTGCCCTACGAGACCCTGCTGCGACGCCTCATGACGTGGGGACTCCACCAGCCTGCTTGAACCATCAGGGGCAACTTCGACGAAGGTTGCATCCTCGATGGAGGCGCCGGAAATGGCGGCAGTGACCGTCGCGTTGTCCTCGATCGCGTATTGGTGCAGCGTATCGAGGATGGCCTCGTCGACGCTCTGCCCGGTCGCCACTGACACGGCGGCGCCGTTGACGGCGGCGGATCCATCGGTGCCGATGACCACCCACAGGTAGGGAGATGTGTCTGGTGTCTCCGTGAGGGGTGCGGCCGTGTCAGTGTCCATCGATTCACCAGGAGTGTCCCGTTTCTCCCACGCGACCGGGTCCTCTGACGCTTCCTTCGAGCTCACGGCCATCCCCTTCCCTCGGTCTCAGCACTTCCAGCGGGCTGCAACGGGAACGGCACAAGCGAGGGTTCAATCTGGAACGCCGGTGCGAGGCGTCCTGTCATGTTGCGTAGTGGATAGGTGGGGTGGGGCCGCCGCACGAACAGGTCACCCGGCGATGCGTCCAGGGGCCCTGGCAGGGCCAGTCAAGCCAGTTGGCGGAAGGCGCTTGCATGGAAGACGAGCGGGGCGCTCGTAGGGTCGGCGTCGAGGCAGTGGATCTCCAGCAGCGCGATCGAGTGGTCGCCCGCTTCGATTTCTCTGTAGAGGGAGCATTCGAACCGGGCCGGAGAGCCCTGGACGAACATCGCTCCGGAGTCGGACACGTCCCAGGGGATGCCGGTGAAGCGGTCACCGGCCTTGAGGGAGAGCTGACGGGCGTGGGCGCTGTGCTGGTGGGAGAGCACGCTGACTCCGATACGTCCCGCCGTCCTCAGCTTCTGCCAGGTACGTGAGGAGTTCTGTATGGACACGGAGATCAGCGGTGGATCGAGGGAGACCGTGGTGAAGGCACTGACGGCCATGCCCACGGCCTCTCCATCAACGATGGAGGAGATTGCGGTCACACCGCTGGGAAAGCAGCTGAACGCGGCGCGGAGAACCGATGAGTCGGTGGGGGCGGTGAAGGACATTCTTGTCTCCTGAAGACGAGTACTGACTGCCGGTTTCAGGTGGGAACGCGCAAGCGGCGGTGGAGGAACGACAGTGCCCTTCCACCGGTAGGCGCGAGGCGGCTCCCGGAGCCCGTGACGGACGCATGGGCCCGATGGCGTTGTCGCGACAGGGGGCGCGGGGCGTGCCGAATTTCACGGCACCTTGTCACCGGCCAGCGCCCGGCGTCCCACGAGGTATGTCGTTGGACTCCGCCAGATCTTTCCTGACGGCGGTGTGTTCCAGCTGGACCAGGGCAGACGGCAGGCGTCGCGTGCGGGTGGACGGCGAGATTTTCCGGATGCCGCCCACCCCGGCAACGCGCCGCTCGTCCACCGCTGTCGGGGCTGCCCGGCCGAGGCATCTTGTGCCGGCCGCCGCTTCGACCGGTGCCCGGGCTCCCGCGACACACCCCAATGACGCGGTGACCCGTTGGAACCTCTGCTCATCACCGCCCAGCGGCCGCTCTGTTTCAGGCGCGCATATAGTCTGCGATAGAGGGCATTTGGCCGGACAGTTCGTACGAGCCGATGAACGCGTTCTTCGCGTCGACGGAATCGTGGCTGCCGTAGGTGCGGGCGTTGCGCCAGAACCGGTCGAGGCGGTACTTGCTCGCGGTACTGCGAGCGCCCGTCAGGTCGTGGATGCGCGACGTCACATCCAGCGCGGTCTGGGTGCTGGCTACCTTGCTGCGCATGCCCTGGATGGCCATCTCCGCCGGCTCCACGACGAGTTCAGGCGTCTCCAGAGCACTGGCTATCGAGACCATCAGCGCGCGGGCTGCGGCGAGTTCGCTGGCCATCTCGCCGATCTGGCGGTGCATGAGCGGATCGTTGTCAGCGGTCTTGAACATCGGCATGCCCGGCCGGTTGAGCTGTCGCACGAACGACAGCGCCGCCTCCAGCGCACCCTCTCCGATGCCCTGCAAGATGCCGGCGTGCAGACACATGAGAGCACCGAGCCAGTGCGGGAAGTGGGTCGGGTCCATCAGCGGAGAGACATAGTGCCAGCCGTCCGGAACGAAGACGTCACGGTAGACGATCGTCTGGCTGTACGTCCCCCGCTGGCCCATGTTGTCCCAGTCGTGCCGCAGTTCCAGTGCGGGATTGTCCAGCCGGATCAACGCATGGTGCTGGGTGGCGTTCTCCAGCTGTTCGTCGTCGCCCAGCAGGGCGAAACCGACGCTCGCGATGTCGCGGCCGCCGCCACCGCTGTTGGTGTTGAACGTCTTGACACCGCTGACGACCACTCCGCCCGAGACCCGGCGCCCCACGACCGGCCCAGTGCCGCCGGCCTCGGCGTTGGAAGAGACGAAGCGCCGGCCCTGGTGCAGCAGTTCGTCGGCCAACTGCGCCTTCGTCTGCTGCGGAAGGTCGTCGGAGCTGAACAGATCGCGTGAGACGAGCACCATTGTCGCCCAGCACTGACCGGTGGAGCCGTCCGCCGCGGACAGCTCGGTCAACACCTCGATGACTTCCCGCCATCCACCGTAGGCCGATCCCTCCCACAGCCCGCCGAATTCCTTCGGCACATTCAGGCTGTTCAGCCCGGCTTCGCCGATCAGCCGCATATTGCGGGTTGGGTCCGCGCCCGTGGTGTCGATCATTACTGCGTCCTCCGCCAGGACCGTCCGCAGTGCCCGGGCCCTGTCCAGGGCCTCCTGGCGAGACGTCGGCAGAGAAACGTTCTCCGTGTCAACCGAGGTCGTGTGTGCATCGATGTCAGTCACATCGGTTCCTTCTGGTTCTGTGCACCAGGTGCAACGTGTGCAGTGGGTTCATCGGACGCAGCAGCCCGCCGGGCAGCCGGGACCGGCAACCGCCTAGCCGGCCTCAAACTGCCGCTGTCCGGCGCGGTTGACCAACTCAGACGGACAGCTTCGGCCAGGTGCGGAAGGGTGGGTGCTCGTACGACTGCTCGGCGAGCTTGAAGCTAGGCCCGACCCAGTTAACTGAAACACGAATGCATCAGTTACGTCAACAACTGATGTGCTTGTGTTTCTATGTGTCGCAGGTTGTCAACCCGCCGGTGGCGTGGGGTCAGCCTTGCGTCGGGGGCGATCTTGATCCCGTCCGCCGTGCGGGGGACGCCGTCGGGCGCTGCGGGTCGGACTGCGGGTGGTGGTGCCGAGGGGTGAAGTCCTCCCGTCGGGGTCCCAAACGAGCAGCCTCTTCACGGGTTGACGGGTCGCCGCCGCGGCGTCTCGCCGGGGCCTTGAGGAATTGACAGAAGCGAACCGGCGTAGCTACGTTCGTGTATAGCGAGCGTTCTATACACGAATATCGAGCGTGACGACTGGCCAACGTAGCGGTCGATTCGCGCGGTACTCATGCATGGGACGAGCCTGCGTCGCCGCACGAGTGGGATCTCGAAAGTCCATGGCGCATCGCAGAGTTCTGGGGGGATGGGCGTGTCTGCCACCGGCCTCGAAACTGGCCGGCAGCTGGAGATGAAGGGGAAGCGCTTGTCCAGCTCATCGGGGATCATAGGTCTCGGGACGGCCGATGCACCGGAGCGGGTGTCCGTGACGGTGCAAACGTTGGATCCGGCCCTTCGCGAGGGCGTGATGAGTCAGCTCCGCCAGCACCCTGAGGTCGACCTCCAGGAGGAAAGCGTCTCAGCCCCCGGCACGGTCGCGGTGCTTGTCGAGGATGTACTGGGTGAGGCCGCTCTGACCCGGCTGTACCGCCTGTGCGCCGAGGAGACCCGCGTGGTGCTGGTGGTGGACTCACTCCAGGAAGGCAGACTGCTTGAGGTCCTCAAGTGCGGCGTCGGCGTCATCCTATGGCGCCACGAGATGACCGCTCCCCGTCTGGTGCAGGCCGTGTTCGCAGCCGCGCGCGGCGACGGAGATCTGCCCCCCGACCTGCTGGGCCGACTGCTCAGCCAGGTGGGAGTCATGCGTCGCGGCGTCGCGGACGGGATTGACTCGCCGCCCTCAGGGCTGACTCCGCGTGAAGTGGAGGTGATGCGTCTGGTTGCTGACGGCCTCGACAGCGGAGAGATCGCCGGCAGTCTGTGCTGCTCCGAGGACACGGTCAAGAAGATGATCCGCGGGATGACCACCCGGCTCAACCTGCGCAGCAAGGCGCACGCAGTCGCCTATGCAGTGCGGGCAGGTTACATCTGACGAGTTGGTGTGCGTTGCGGGTGGGGCGCGGTCGGCTGGGTTGTGGTCTGCTCTCAGAGGTTGACCGTGCGGCCGGAGAAGGACCGGCGATGCTGCGGATATCAGACGGTCCTGGCAGCGCACCTGGTGGTCACGGATGCCGAACGTCGCATGCTGTGGTCCAGTCCAGCACGTCCCGCAAGCTGCGCGGACATCACCCACGCTCGCCAGTGAGGGCTGGTCAGGCTCCGCTCCACCTCTCGCTCCGAACCGCTTCGAGCCCGACGGGCTCGATTTCCTGACCGGATCGAGTCATGGCCCGCCCGTCCCCTCACGTTCCTGAGCGTGTGGTGCACATAGTCACGATGGTCTACTCTCGACCGGCCGTCGAGCTCGGCGCCGTGAAGTGGGTTCGAGACGAGCGCCAGGGCTCGGCGCATGTTGGCAACCCATCGAGCCCGATCCTGGAGCGGTTCGGTCGGCTGCGGCCCGGCCGAGCAGGTGCATGCCGGTCACCGAGTTCATTGTCTCGCCAACACACGGGGGCGGGTTCCGCCAGCGGCTCCTTGCCCCGTGCTACCGACGAAACGCCTCGGCTTCTCCTCCGAGCGCACCGAGTACGGTCCGGGTCAACAAGTCCGTTCTCGCACCCACTTCCGCCCCCCAGCCATCCTCGGCCCGCGTCAGCGGGGGCAGCCGTTCGACCTCACACATCAGCGCTCCGTACACCTGGCGACACCAGGACGGGTTGTCAGCGGTGATGGCGTTGGCGGCGCGGAGCCGCGAGAACAGCAGATGAACGCCATCGATCACTTCTTTGGCGAGGACGGCGTCACCGGTCTTCGGGTCGACCACGCTCGCCAATGCCGAACGATGACTGAGCCTGAAGTCAAAAATGATCTCCGTGAGGCGGTGCAGAGCGACCAAAGGCGGGGCCGTCGTCACCCGGGCCTGCTCCAGTGCTCGCAGATACCGCTCGTTGAACCGTTCATTCAGCGCTTCCAGCAGTGCCTGCCGGGAGGAGAAGCGTCGGTGGACGGTGATCCGGGCGAGCCCCGCCGCGTCGGCGATCTGCTCAAGCGTCGCGTTCGCGTCGACTGCAAGCAGCGTCTCTGCTGCTTCGAGGATACGAGCGGAGCTGCGTTCGGCATCCGCCCGCACACGTTTCCTCGTGTCTGCAGTCATGCCATGCCACCTCCAGTTTGAGAACTTACGGTACACGGTAACATCCGGACATCATTTTTTGCCATAAATGGTGCAAGCATGTTTCAGTTCACTGTTGAGGGGTGGACTTTCCTTCAACCGGTGGCCGGTCGCCGGTCGCGGCCCCGGGCACCCGACCGCGACCTCTCCCACTTGGAGTCCAGGCGGATTCTCCGCAGATCCAGCGAAGCGCCCCCTCCGTGCGGCGGGGATTCCCCGGGGCGGGGCGGTCATGTGCTCTCCTGTGGTTGAATCACCCGTTCATCAGGGAGATGTGCGCGAAGGCTGCCTCTGCCCGGAGAGCAGTCATCGGCAGTCCGAAAAGGCGGCTTCGTTCCGCTCGGCCTCTCTTCATACCCCGCAGGGCAGAACGCTCGGTTTTGACAAGTTGGGGCGAGTTGGTGGTTCTGCTCATGCTCTCCGTCACTACTTCGTCGTCCTGAGCATCGCCCTGGCGGTCGTGGCCGACTTGGCGGCTGCGCTGCCAGTGGTCGCCGGAACCAGGCTCCCTATCGCGAGTTCCCCAAGGTCCAAGGGATCGAGCAGAAGAACGCAGGCCGTGGGGCGACGGACCTTTGCTGATCCGTCCGGACCTCAAGCTCATCGTCGGTGGCAGGGGGCCGGGACGTCCGATCCGATGTCATCGCCTTCCTCGTCCACGGCGAGGCCCGAACCGTTCCCGAAGGAATCGCCCAGCTCGAAGCCGTTCTCCAAGTTCTCGTCCGGCTCGGGGTCCCCACCAGGGAACAGAGCGACACGGTCGCTCCCGAGTCGTCGTCTCCCGCGCCCTCTTCGGCGTCCAAGCCCTCCCCGGAAAAATCGCCCGCCCCGAGGCGCTCAGTGACGAAGCAGGCTGAGAGGGAAGGCCCCCGACCCGTGAAACCCCTGATACCGCAGGCCACTTCACCGCCCCGGCCTCCAGTATCCCTCTCGTTACAACGACGGAGGCAGCCTGTGGTCCAGCGGCCACCACACCGGAGTCGACTTCCTGGCGGCAACCGGCACTCCGCTGAAGGGGTCGGCGCGGGAACCGTGGTCTCGGCCGGCTGGGGCGGCGCGTACGGCAATCGGGTCGTCATCCGGCTCGCCGACGGAGATACGCCCAGTACGCGCACCTGTCCTCGCTCTCCGTTTCCAGTGGCCAGAGGGTGGCCGCGGGCCAGTAGATCGGTCTCTCCGGCGCGACCGGCAATGTCACCGGCCCGCACCCGCACTTCGAGTTCCGCACCACGCCCGACTACGGCTCGGACGTGGACCCGGGCGCCTACCTTCGTACCAAGGGTGTCGTCATTGGCTGACGCGGGTGCTGCGCTGACGTCGTTCTGGGTCCTCGCAGGCAGATGCCTCATCGATTCGCTGAAGGCCTGCCTCCCGGCCCGGATGTCGGTGTGTAGCCGGCCTTGAAGACTTCGGCCGGGTGTTTGGCGTGAGCATCAACACCTCATGACCGGGGAATGCGGCCGGATTCGCTTCCGGACGGGCTCCCGGCAGGGTGATGAGCCATCAGGACGAAATTGCAACTGCCCCGGCCCACTTGTCCAGTGGCCCGCCATGCAATCACCTGATCAGGAATCAGCTGGGAGAAGATCATCGTTGACTTTGGGGAGATCTCAAGGCAGACTCTCCCTGTAGGGAGAACGTTCTATCTTGATGAGGTGGAAGTTCACCACTCCAGTACACCGAATCCCGAAGCTCAATCCGTGGCGCATTCCGCCCGGCTTCCGTGAGTGACCACGCAAGAAAGTGGCGCTCGCCACCCGCTCCGCGGGCCTGGTCCGACACTCCCCCCGAGTCGGCCAGGTCCGCGGATTCGACTGGAACCCACCCGCAAGGCTCACCGGTGCGGTGCCGTCGGCCTCCGGATGGTTGGTGAGCGGGGAACTCGTGTACTACGTCCGGTATCAGAGTGATGTTTCAACCTGGGGACTGGACCTAGTGTTGGTGGCGATCGCGCTTCCGGTGTGTCGTCTGCGGTGGGTCCAGCAGGAATGCTGCTTCCCTGCACGGTGGCTGTGGGGTAGTCCGAGGATCCGGGGGGAGAAGGTGTGCACGACGCACGCGATGCGGACGACACCTTCGCAGACCTGGACGTGGGTGAAGTCCGTGACCCAGTACTGGTTCGGAGCGTCGGCGACGATGTCGTGGTCGACGAGGCCCGGGGCCGGGTCGGTCTGACCGCCGGGCAGCGTAGTGATCACGCGCCGCCCGTGGACGGCACGTGGTGCCCAGCCCGCGCGCCTCAGGTGCTCGAGGGTGCAGCGGGCCACCGTGTGGCCCTGCCGGTTCGGCCCCGGCCAGCTCGCCCTCGTGCCGCGGGCACGGTGGTTGGCCTCGAACGACTTCGCGGATGTGACTGCAACTCGGTGTTCCGCATGGTTGCGATGAGCTTGACCCTTAACCCTTGGCGAAGCCTCAGTGCCAGGGAAAACCCTGCCACGCACAGCAGCGGGTCGATGATCTCGAACCGCGCGTCTCCTGGCGGATCGACGTCCGAACGACCTCACTTGGCGGCAAGACGTGCGAAACCGGCGGTGCCTGCAAACACCACCGCGGCCACGATGATTGCCCAGTCACGCCCTGCCCACCAGCCCGCCATCGAGCCAACGAGGTAGCCCAGGGCCACGAGGAACAGCGTGCTGGTCACGGCGAAAACGAGTAGGCCCGTATTGCCGGCACGGCGCGGTGTGCCTCCGACCGACTCTGGCTCCTGCATCGTCGCGCACTCCTCTCTGTTCCACCTCATCGTGCCACCTTCGCCGTTGGCCGCACAGGGCAAGAGGCCTAGGGTGCGTATCGAGTCGTGATCACTTTGGGTTTACCCTCGCTCCGAGGCCTGATTCGGTAGACCTTCTTGCGTGACGCGAGTGCAACTGGCGAACTAGGAGTGGGAGTTCATCGAGCCGTACCTGCCGATCGGCGCGTACGGTCCGTACCCCGAGCGGCTGCGGCAGCAGTTCGAAGGCGCGATCTGGCGGTTCAAGACCGGCGGGCAGTGGCGGGAGATGCCGACCGAGTTCGGCGCCTGGTCGACCGTCTCCAACCGCTTTCGGCAGTGGCGGGACGCCGGGGTCTTCGAGGCCCTGCTGGAGGGTCTGATCGCCCAGGCCGCGCAGCGGGGTGAGGTGGACCTGTCCCTGGTCAGCATCGACGCCACCATCGCGCGCGCTCACCACGACGCGGCCGGGATGCACCTGGGCGAGGACGTGCCCGCCGCCCTGGAGAAGGCCGCCGCCGAGGAGGAGAAGGCCAGTTCAAAGGGGGCGGCCGCGAGGAACAAGGCGGGCAGGACACCGGGGACGCCCCCGGGCGGGAGGAGCGACGCCGCCTCCGGCCCAGGCGCAAACTCCGGCTGAAGGCCGCCCTCTTGGGACGCTCGAGGGGCGGGCAGACCAGCAAGGTCCATCTGGCCGCCGCCCGCAGGTGCCGCCCGCTGGCCCTCGTGCTGACCGCAGGCCAGGCCGCTGACAGCCCGCAGTTCGTCCCCGTGCTGCAGAAGATCCGGGTCTGCGGGCCCGTCGGCCGTCCCCGCACCCGGCCGGACGCAGTCGCCGGAGACAAGGCCTATTCGTCGCGCGGCAACCGCGCCCACCTGCGCCGACGCGGCATCAAGGCGGTTATCCCGGAGAAACAGGACCAGGCCGCCCACCGGAGGAAAAAGGGCTCCCGGGGCGGCCGTCCCGTCAGTCACGACGCCGGTCTCTACCAGGAGCGGAACACCGTCGAGCGGCTGATCAACAAGCTGAAGGCCTGGCGGGGCATCGCCACCCGGTACGACAAGACCCCGGAGAGCTACCTCGCCGGCCTCCACCTGCGCGCCGCGATGATCTGGATCAAAGACCTCACCCGGACCACCCATTGATCACAATCGACGCGCCCTAGCCGTACGGGTTGAGTGCCCAGAAGCGGACGGTGTCGCTGCGACGGTCAAACCACAATTTGGTGGAGTAGCCGCTGCCGTGGCGGTCGAGCTCGTGCGACCGGACCCACTGGGGGTTCTCCGGCCCCTCGCCCTTGAGCGGCTTCTCGAACCACGAGGAGAAGTCATCGGCCGGCCCCTCGGAGACGAAGGCGTGGGCCGCCGTCAGCTCGGCAAATTTCCCCGGTGCCAGCCGGACGAAGCCCGAGATCACCAGCTCCGGCGACGGTATGCCCCGATCGTTGTCCCGGCTGCTCACCCACTTGGCGTCGGTGAGCGGGCCCAGCAGCGGGAACGCCCGCTCCAGCGGTGCGGTGTCGGTGTTCCAGTCCCCCTTGGCCCCGTTCGCCACCTGACGCAGGGCCCACCAGGTGGGTAGGACCGCCAGCCCCGCCCCGATCCCGATCAGCTTCCGTCGCTCCAACGAGATCCCTCCGTGTCTGACTTCGGGGGCACCTTATCTGGCCCGAGCACCTCACCCGGACCACCTATTGATCACAACCAAATACGCGCCCTAACGCAGTGGTCTGAGTCGGTCTCGTTCGATGATGCGCGCAGGACAGTGCAGGTGCGGTTGGGTGGAGGTTTCCGGCTTGGCAAAGCGGAACTCCTTGCCGTGCCTCGGCGAGCGCCCGCTCCGGGGACAGGCCAGGGCGTACTCCTTTAGCGAAGGCGTCGGCGATCGCATTGCCCAGTCCGAGCGCATCCGTCCCAGGACACCGGCGGGGAGCTCGTCAATGCGGTGGGCCATGCGCGGGCGTCGTAGCCGGCATCGAAGACGATGAGGATGTTGCTGTCGCCGTCGCGCCAGCGGCCCATCTCGGTGAGGTCGTCGGCGCGTCGGGGGCGGAGCCAGTCGCTGACGTCGACGGCCAGGACCAGGCGCCCGCCGGTGGCGGGTGGTACCGGCAGACCAGCCAGCACCTGCCGCAGCCGGGGAACGTCCACGTTCCCGCTGTTCATACGTCGTACATCGCGCCGTGCCCACGCCGGTGCCCGGCCACCAGCGTCAAGTCCGCCGGTGACGCCACCGGACCGCCCACGCACAGCAACGCATCCACGAGCTCGAACAGCTCTTCCCCATGCATGGTCAGGCAGTCGAATAGGTTCTTCCGGAAGCGTGACGCCTGCGCGAACAGTTCCCCGGGATCGGGCATCAGGCAGGAGACCACTTTCACGGCCTTTGTCTGGATCGGTGCACCTTGGCCGGCACGCATGATCAGGCGAAGGCCGCTTCAGCTTCCGACGAAAGCACAGGTGAGCGGCCTAGGGCGAGGTCCAATTCGACCTTAGAGCATAAAGAACAAGACGAGAGGCGGTGCCGTATCCCATGAACCGTCACTTTCTGTGATGGTGTGCCGATGTTGCCGTCCCGTTGATCGCCCCCGGGGGCGGACGTGCTGCTGGACAGCACACTCCCGCCGATCGACCGGGTGTCCTTCCACCTGCGTGCGATGGCAACCAGAGAGAACGTTCTATCTTGACAAATGTCAGCGTAATCATATGCTGGCCTTAGATAGAACGTTCCGTCTATGCGCATCCGGCAGCTCTGTGTGTCCGCCTGCAGGCGGAGAAGCCGACCGTGATGCTGCCGCTGAATGTGTTCTTCGTCTGTGCCACAGCCCGGAAGGAGCGTTGTGACCGCTGTTGACTTGCCTGCCGCCTACTCGTCTGCGGGCGTCGGCGGATTAGCGCCGACGCTGTGTCACCTGTGCTCGGTGCGATCCGATTTCGCCGTAGCCGGGGCAGGCGTCCGCTCGTCACCAGCTCGCATTTTGGGCCCTCGGCATCACACTGCTCGCCCTTTCCGGGGCCGTTCAACTGATCGTGGGGCTCGGCCGCAGCATGCGCCAAGTGGTCGGCGTGTGGCCGATGCTGCTCAGCGGTGGAACTTCCGTGCCGACAGGGTCGCGGTTCATTCCTGGGGCCTCCGCCTCGGATCCGAAGCCGGCCGATGGGGGAGTGTGGGCCGTCCTCGGCGGAGTCTGCTTCCTCGTCCCGGCGTGGCATCGCGACCGGGCCAGTCAGGCGGGCTCTGACATGAACACCGCGTCGTTCGACGTCGTCGTCTCCGCATCAGCGAACCCGGTCCCGCCGGGCCGAACAACAAACTTCACGGAGGACGTATGAGTGGGCAGCAGCCCGGCAACGGCAAGGGGAGAGCCGCAGACGGGCCGGCACCGGCTTCGGGGGGAGAGGGCATACCGCAAGAGCCGGGCTCCGTCCCGGCCAAGACGCGCTTGGCTGGTCGTGGCGGGCGGATCGCGAGGGGAGTGATCGTCGGTCTCGTGGCGGGCGGCGCGGGGCTGGCGGTCGGTGAACTGGTCGCGGTGGCCACGGGGGAGGCCTCCGCGCCCGTGACGGCAGCCGGGACCTGGGCGATCAGCATTACGCCGACGTGGCTTGAGCAGTTCGCAATTCGAAATTTTGGCAGCAACGACAAGACGGTGCTGCTGATCGGCGTCTATGTGACGCTGGCGTTGGCGGCGGCCGCCGACGGCGTGCTCGCCCGCGCTCGGCCGACCACGGCCAGCATTCTGACCGCTTTGGTCGGTGTGGTCGGTGCGATCGCCGCGGTCACCCGTCCTGCTGCGCACACGAGTTGGCTGCTCCCCTCACTGCTCGCCGGACTCGTCGCGGCGTTGGTGCTGCGCTGGCTGACGATCTTGTCCCTGAAGGAACCGAGGCCCTCCGTAGAGCCGAGCGAGAGGCGTCGCTTCATGTTCGGCACGCTGGGCACAGCCGCAGGCGCGCTGGTGGTCGGGTACGGCGGTAACGCGTGGACCAAAAAGCGCTACGACGTTTCGGGCGCGCGCGACAAGGTGGTGTTGCCGGCTCCGGCGAACGCGCTGCCCGAACCGCCCGCCTCGGTGCATCCGGAAGTGCGCGGGCTCGGACCGTTCTTCACTCCGACCTCGGAGTTCTATCGGGTGGACACAGCGCTCGCAGTTCCCCGAGTGGACCCGAGGGAGTGGAAGCTGAAGATTCACGGCATGGTTGAGCGCCCCTTCGAGATCACCTTCGACGAGCTGCTCTCCTACCGGTTCGAAGAACACGACATGACCCTGACCTGCGTGTCGAATCCGGTGGGCGGACCGTACATGGGCAACGCGCGCTGGCTTGGGACGCCCTTGGCGCCGCTGCTGCGCCGCGCCGGCGTGCGCAGAGGGGCGGACATGCTCATGTCCACCTCGACCGACGGGATGACGATCGGCTCCCCGGTCGAAGCGGTGCTCGATGGCAGACAGGCGATGCTCGCGATCGCGATGAATGGCGAGGCGCTGCCGACCCAGCATGGCTTCCCGTGCCGAATGTTGATCCCAGGGTTGTACGGATACGTGTCGGCCACCAAGTGGTTGGTCGATCTGAATCTCACTACATTCGCTTCCTCCGACGCGTACTGGACGCCGCGTGGCTATTCGCCGCAGGCTCCGGTCAAGACCGCGTCGCGGATCGATGTGCCGGCGTCCGGGGCGACGGTATCGGCCGGGACCGTGGTGCTCGCGGGCACGGCCTGGGCCAATCACCGCGGCATCGCCGCGGTAGAAGTACAGATCGGCAACGGGGCCTGGCAGGAGGCGAGGCTGGCGACGTCAGACACCCCGGACACCTGGCGGCAATGGTCATACGAGTGGAAGAACGCACCCAAGGGCTCGCACAAGGTCAGGGTGCGCGCGACCGACGGCACAGGTGCCGTGCAGACCTCGGTCGTCCAGGACGTGGTTCCGAACGGCGCCACCGGCTACCACACCATCACTGTCCGGGTTTCCTGACCCGGCCGCGCGGCCGGGTCAGGAAACCCGGACGCCGCGCCTTTGGTGCACAGCAGCTTCTTGACCTCCCTTATGCCGGTGAGCCGGAGCAGAGCCTGGCTCAGGAGCGGGTGCTGCGGCACCCGAGGACGAGCGCACTTGGTTGCCAGGTGGGCTGCCGCAAGCGACGAGACAGAATGTTCTGTCTTGACTCGTGAGGCGAAACCGCACTAGGTTGCAATTGTAGTGAGCGCTCCATAGGCGAATCGATGAGTCAATCCGCATCGCGAAACACGTTAAGGATGGACATGCTCCATAAGAATTCACTGCGAACGCTTGGCGTTGGCCTCTCCCTCGCCGCATTGGCGACGTTCGCGGCAGCGTGCGACAGCTCTTCCAGCGACGAGTCGGCCGCCGATTCGACGACGGCTTCCGCTGCGCCGGACTCGAAGGACTCCGGTTCGACGACGGCCTCAGCAACACCGGACTCGGAAGACTCGGGCTCGAAGTTGGTCTTGAAGACCGCGAAGGGCGCTGAGGGCATCTGGCTCACCGACTCGGCTGGACGCACGCTGTACCTGAACACCAAGGACAAGGAAACGGCGTCCAACTGCTACGACGAGTGCGCCAAGAAGTGGCCTCCGCTCACGACGGACAAGCCGGTGACCGTGACCGGCAAGTACACCGTTCCGAGCAGTGTGGGCACCATCACCCGGACCGACGGCACCAAGCAGGTCACCTACGGAGGCCACCCGCTGTACTACTTCACGGGTGACACCGCTCCTCAGCAGATCAAGGGGCAAGGCGTCGACGGCACTTGGTTCCTCATCGGACCGATCGCCAACATCATGAACGGCACCAAGCCGTAGCAACCGCCCTGCGACCGTCTTCGTCGCCGCGTCTTTCACGTGGGTGTGTGATCGCGGATGGAGTGTGGTGCCGGGCCGGCCGTGGCGTGATCCGGGGGTGAGTGGTTCCCGGCCGCCCCGGGCCGTGTCGTCGGAGGCGGACGGTCGTGTTCGCCCGGACCCCGGCCGATGATGTCGGGCCGCGGCTGGGTACCACTGAGGTAGAGGGCCATGGGCCGTCGGCCGATCGTGGCGGTCGCCGTGCGTTCGGCGGGCTCTGACGTCAGTCCGACCAGACGGCATCCGAGATCGACGGGGAGCCTCTCGTCGTCCACGAACGCTTCGCAGCCGCCGATTCCGTGGCGGTCGACGAGAGTCGGTGCCGCCGCGGTCAATTGGGCGCCGTCAATCTCGCCGTCGCCTGGCCGGGCCAAGCGCAGGGACCTGTACTGCCCGCACGAGAGCTGTTGACATCGCCTCCTGCGAAGTTCGCGAAGCGATCCGGGCGCAAGCTCAGCGGCCTGCAGGTCGGCTGCGGGTCGGCCTGCGACCGTGGCACCGGGCGTTCGTGCTGGAGCAGTTCCCGGGAGACCGGATCACCGGTGAACCCCCGCAGAGGGGACCGGCCGGCCTGCCCAGCATGGACGCGGTGCTGTGGGCCATTGGGCGTGTACGCCCCAACGCGGGCTGACTTCCGGTCCGGGACGTACTTCGTGAACCCGGCCCGCCAGGCATCGGCCACCGTATTCCGACTGGCAGCCCCCGGTTCGAGTTCCTCATAGCTTCTCCACGGAGCCAACTGCCCAGGGCGGTCAGGCGCTCCCGCCCTCACACGTGGCTCGCCGGCCGGGTTCCGTCACTCGGCAGGCAGGACAACCGCCGGTTCCCCCGGGACGAACCAATTCACGCAGGTCCTCTCGACGCGGCGGCCGCATTCCCAGTTGCCCCAAAATGTGAGATAGAACGTTCGGTCTTGATTGCGTGGCTTCGCGTGATTAGGTTCGTACGAGCGGCGTCGCACACAGATCACCTGCGCTGCGCCTGCCCTCGTGACGGTCGCCCGGGTGGGTCAACTGCCCTTCGGCCGGGCGGTCGATCCGCCTCCGCCGTAAGGCTGCAAGCCTGCAAGGCAAGGAGAGAGCCATGCCCACGATCCAGGACATTCCCCGGGCCCCTGGAGGCAATCCGCTGTTCGGGCACGCGGGACCGTTGGTTCGGGATCCATTGGCATTCGTCTCGTCCCTGGCCGGGCGCGGCCGACTCGTGCGCATGGACATGGGAATCAAGAATGTCGTGGTCGTCAGCGATCCCGCCCTGATTCGTCAAGTCCTGCTCGACGACCGAGTCTTCGACAAGGGGGGACCGCTTTTCGAACGTGGCCGAGAAG
This sequence comes from Streptomyces sp. NPDC018026, assembly GCF_044327745.1. Taxonomy (NCBI): domain Bacteria; kingdom Bacillati; phylum Actinomycetota; class Actinomycetes; order Kitasatosporales; family Streptomycetaceae; genus Streptomyces; species Streptomyces sp. NPDC018026. The sequence continues at coordinate 60,614 of NZ_JBIRFY010000014.1, read as the reverse complement.
CCCTCGGCAACGGCCTCATCACCTGTCCCCACCATGACCACCGGCGGCTGCGGCGCCTGTCCCAGCCCGCGTTCCATCCGAACCGAATGGCCGGCTATGCGGCCGTCATGACCGAACTGGCCGACGAGATGGCGAGCGGCTGGCGCGACGGCCAGGTGCTCGACGTGGTGAGCGAGATGATGGGGCTCACCGTCGAAGCCACTGTGCAAACGCTGTTCAGCGACTCGCTGCCCCGCGCCACAGCCTCGCAGATCACGGATGACTTCCTCGTCCTGATGACCGGATTCTTCCGGCGAATGATCACGCCCCCCTTGCTCAACCGGCTTCCCAGCAGAGGAAACCGCGACTACGCGCGTGCGATTGAGCGCCTCCGCAACACGGTCGGTGGCATCGTGACCGCTCGACGAGCCGATGAGTCCGACCACGGCGACCTGCTGTCAGCGCTCTGCGGCGCCACTGGTCCGGACGGCTCCCACGGCCGCAGTGAGACGGAGCTCATCGACGAAGTCCTCACCTTCCTGCTTGCCGGGACCGAGACCACGGCCGCCACCTTGTCATGGGCGATGCACCTGCTGTCCCAGAACCGGGAGGTGGAGCGGCAGGTGCACCGGGAGGTGGAGGCCGTACGGTCCGGAAGCCGACTGGATTTCGCACGTCTCGGCGAACTGGAGACAACCGGCAACGTGATCAAGGAGACACTTCGCCTGTACCCCGCCGTGTGGATGCTGACCCGGGTGACGTCCGCGGAGACCGACCTGGACGGGTACGTTCTTCCCGCGGGAACGATTGTCGCGTTCAGCCCATACGCCATTCACCGGCGTCCCGATCTCTACGAGCGGGCGGAGTCCTTCGATCCGGACCGGTGGCATGACGCCTCGATGGTGCAGGACTCCTACCTCCCCTTCTCCGCAGGGGCGCGGAAGTGCATGGGAGACCGGTTCGCGCTCACCCAGGCGACGTTGGCCCTGGGCACTGTTGTTTCCCGCTGGAGGCTCTCACCCGTCACCGACCAACCGCTGCGACCCTCCGTCAAGGCGTCCCTGACACCCCGCAGGCTGCGTCTGCGCGTGACCGCTCGGGGCGAGCGCCTCCCGGTGCGGGATTCCGCCCTGGGGAGCGCGGAGGAAGGAGAATGACCGCGCGACGCGGGAGGCCGGCGCACCAGGACGAAGAGGCAGAGTCGAAGACGCCGAGCACAGCGGACACATCCGTGTCGCGCAGCGTCGCCGAGTACCGGGCGATAGCGGCCAGTCATGTGCCGGACGGGCTTCACACCGACCCGGCAGTCGGCGGTGTATGGAGTGTGCAGGAGTTCAGAGGACCGCGGCGATCACTCGTCCGAGTCGGCTCCCCGGGCGCCGAGAGGGCCGGCCGGGTGGCGATCCGATACCCGGAAGTCGTGCGATCTCCGGAAGTTTGGCGGTCCCTGCTGGGCGACACCGACTCGCTGAGGGGGAACGGCGCGGGGCCAGGATCCCAGGCGGATCTGACGGCCGTAGTCACTGAGGACGACTGGCGGCGGAGCCTGGCGGCGCTGGCGGCGAGCCTGCGTGTGGACCACTCGGTCGACCCGCACGGTGACGGCTTGGCCAGGACAGTCGAGCGGGCCGCTTACGCCCTGCTGGGGGCCATGCTTCACGAACCGGAGCACACTGCCGCGCGCCCCACGAGTCGCTTCGCCGCAGACGACACGGGTGAGGCGCAACGGTGTGGGGCCTGGTCGGGTTCCGCTCAGTGGTCGCGTGCGCAAGGGGGTTCCCGAGCCTCTCGGGCGGCGCCGGAACGGCCATGCGGATGCGACGACGCATCCCCTTGCCTGTGGGCCTGGGCGGACACGCACTATCCCGAGACGATGCCCGCGCACGACTGGGACGAGTTTCGTGACCTGATCGCCGACTCAACCCTGATGCGATCGGTTCGGACTTTGGGCGTCGACGCGAGGGCCCGGAACGCCGGTAAAGGCCGACCGCCCAGGGTCGAAGGAGGGCTTTGGGCACGTGCCGTCCGGGAGTGGGGATTCCAAGGCGCCATGACGTCCCGCGTGTACGCGGTCCCCTCGTTCACCGTCATGCCGGCGTCCAGGTGGCTGGTCAACGAGAGCCGACGGGAGAGCGCGCTCACCGAGGTGTTCGGTTACCTGGACGACATACACATCGAGAACCTCGCCCTCGCCGGGCCGGACGGAGGAGCCACCGCCGCATCCATTCGTGACAACCTCCGGTCCTGGGCATCGGTCGAGCCGCTTCGCGAGACGGCGGTCATGGTCGCGCTGATCGGTGTGTGGAACACCCTTCTGGAGGTCACCCAGAATTACCCGGCCCCAGGCGGAGGCGGCCCAGCAGCGATACCTCAGTACGGACAACTGAGTGGTGGGGAGCGGAAACTGATCCTTGCGGTCGACACGTGCCTGCCGCATCTCGCCTCGGCCTACGACGCCGATGAGCGCTCGCTCGACGATCTGGCGATATCGCAGACGCTCAACGGATACAGCGACCTCGGCAGCGACATGGCGATGGGCGTGGTCAACAACGGGCTCCTGCTCGGTGCCGGGCCAGGAGCCGTCCCAGGCAGTCCCGACGCGGAGGACGCTTACCGAGCGTTGTCGAGATCCATGCTGGCCATCGCCCGGTCGGGGGCGAACCGGCCAGGTGCCGAGGCGGTGTCGAACACCGTCATCTGGAACATCACGAATGGGCGCCACAACATCGTCGAACGTGCGGCGGGGGTGCCGTACGAGTGGATGGCCCGTCGATGGCCGGCACTCGACAAGAACCGCCGGGACTGGGACGCGGTGGAGGGAGAGCTGTGCACCCGGGTGCGCGCAGCTCTCGGGCGCGATTCCGGTCACGGCGACGGGAGGGAGAGGTCCTGTCCCGTGTGCGGCGAACTGCCGCGCTGGAGTGCTCTCATGCACGAACTGCTGGACGACGTCGAGGGCGCCGCATGCGCGATGACGAGGTACATACACTGCGATCGCGTCTACGCCGACGAGTCAGCACGTGCGGATGTACATGGCACGCCCGCCAGCGACTGCGCCGGAGCGGTCGGCATCCTGATCCGGCGGTTCGAGTCGAGCGGTGTACTCAGCGACCTGAGCTGGATTCTGGCCGGCGCCATCTGGTTCCGAGAGGCACTGCATCTCCGCGGGAGCCTGGTCGACATGGCATATCGCCGGTCCGGCCCGGACACCGAACTGGCCGAGGACGACTGGTAGGCCGGCGCGCCCTCGATCACATGGCCGGGCACTCACTTCCTCATCGGCGCTACGCAGTGTGCAAGAAGGCTCGCTTATGGTGATGCTGTCCGTGTCAACCGCTTGAGGCGGACACTCTATGCCTACCGGAAAATGCGGGGCATTCCGTCACTCACCGGTTGATTGTTTATAGTCCGGGCGTCACTCTGGAGTACATGAATGATGGTGCCGTGGCGTCCCCCGGAGTGCACATGCGCTCCAGGGGCCCGGGCACGCCACTGGCCGTGACGGATGTTCGCGGCCGTGTCGTGGCGTGGAGCACCGGTGCGACTCTGTTGGTCGGCCTTGATTCCGCCGAGGCTGTCGGCCGACCCGTTGCTGAGCTGCTGGGGACACAGCCCCACTGGTTGACCGGTCCGGACGAATGGCACGGCACGCTCGAGATCCGGCGGGTGGAGGGTGACAGCCGCCAGGTGGCCGTACGGGCGTCCCGCCTGGGCGGTGGCACCGACGAGGAACCGCTGTGGCTCCTGGCTCAGGACGCGGGAGAGACGTTTCCGACGGGGCAGATGCTGACGCACTGGCTCCGGACCCAATGCCCCGTCGCGGTGGCGATCTACGACGCCCAGTTCCGCTGCGTATTGCAGAACGGGGAGATGCGGCGATTGCTGGGTGTACCCGACGAGGAGCACACCGGTCAGGGCTTGTCCGCAGCTCTGATCGGGGCCGGAGCCACGGAGTGGGAAGCGCGGATGCGCCTGGTGCTGGAGACCGGGCAGGCGGATGACAGATTTCTCGTCCGGGATCGGACCCGGTCCGGCACCGATCATGAACAGCGTCTCACCACCACGGTGTCCCCCCTGCGCGGACCGTCAGACCAGGTGGTCGGTGTGTGCGTCATGGTGACCGACACGGCCGAGCGGCGCAGCGCCCAGGAGCGACTGGCGCTGCTGAACGAGGCCAGCGTCAGCATCGGGCGCACCCTGGATGTGACGCGCACCGGGCAGGAACTGGCCGACCTGGCCGTTCCGCGCCTCGCCGACTTCGTGTGTATCGACCTGGTGGACGCGCTCCTCAGCGGCGAGGATCCACCGCACGGTCCGGCTGCCGGGGCCGTGTTGCGCCGGGTGGCGAACCGGTCCGTTCACGAAGGCACACCGGAAGCCGTGGTTCCCGTGGGCGACGTGGACTTCTACCCGGCGAACTCGGCGCAGGCTCACTGCCTGGCCAACGGGCGTTCCACGCTGTACCGGACACCCGGTGACGCGGGCTGGGTGCTTGAGGACCCCTTGCGCATGGCCAAGGTACGGGAGTACGGGTTCCATTCCTGGATGATCGTGCCCGTGGATGCCCGCGGTACGAGGCTGGGCGTGGCGATGTTCCTCCGCGGGCGGCACTCCGAGTCCTTTGACGACGAGGACCTGTCCCTGGCGGAGGAAGTGGTGGCCCGAGCCGCTGTCTGCCTGGACAACGCACGGCGTTTCACGCGCGAGCGCGCGGCGGCTCTGACCTTGCAGCAGAGCCTGCTGCCTCAACGACTGCCTGAGCAGTCCGCCGTGCGGGCGGCTTTTCGCTATCTGCCGGGCGCTCCCGAGCTCGGTGTGGGCGGCGACTGGATCGACGTGATTCCCCTGTCCGGGGCGCGGGTGGCGCTCGTGGTCGGCGACGTAGTCGGTCACGGTCTCCAAGCCTCGGCGACCATGGGCCGGTTGCGCACCGCGGTGCGTACCCTCGCAGACGTCGACCTGGCCCCGGACGAACTGCTGACCCATCTGGACGACCTGGTCATCCGGCTGGCCTCGGAATCCGAGACGGGAACGGAAGGAGTCGCCGCGAGCGAGATCGGAGCCACCTGTCTGTACGCCGTCTACGACCCGGTATCCGGTCGCTGCTGCCTGGCCCGGGCCGGCCACCCCCTCCCGGCAGTTGTGCGGCCGGACGGGACGTGCGCTCTCTTGGACCTGCCTGCCGGCCCCCCGCTCGGTCTGGGCGGACTGCCGTTCGAGTCCGTCGAGGTGGAGCTGCCGCAGGACAGCCTCCTCGCGCTCTACACCGACGGTCTGATCGAGTCCCGTCAGCAGGACATGGACACAGGACTTGAACGGCTGCTGCGTGAGTTGTCGGGTGATCATGCCTCACCGGATACTCTGTGCGACCAGGTCGTCGCAGCGCTCTTGCCGGAGCACCGAACCGACGACGCCGCACTCCTGCTGGCTCAGGTCCGGCAGCTCGACGTCTCCCAGGTCGCCACCTGGGATGTACCCGCCGACCCGGAAGCGGTGTCGGGCACCCGCGCACACGTCGTCCGTCAACTGCGCGACTGGGGCTGCGAGGCGGCCGGCTTCCCCACTGAGCTCGTGGTCAGCGAACTGGTCACGAACGCCATCAGATACGGCAGCACTCCCATCCAGCTGCGGCTCATCAAGGACCGATCGCTGATCTGCGAGGTGATGGACGGCAGCAGCACAGCACCGCATCTGCGCAGAGCTCGTGCGTTCGACGAAGGTGGCCGCGGCCTGCTGCTCGTCGCACAGCTCACCCAGCGCTGGGGCACACAGCAGACACCGGACGGCAAGGTCATCTGGTGCGAGCAGGCGCTCCCGGACGACATGTGAGCCGTGTGCCACTGCGCCGGGCGCCGGCCCTGCGGTGCGCACTGGACCGCCCTTCTTGCCGCAGTGCCCGGCACGCGTCGGAGCACGTCCGTGGCTGTGGCGACACGGCCTCGGCGTCACCGAGGAGCACGGCCAAGGCGAGCCGGGCACCGGCCGGCCCGCATTCCGGGGGAGTGCGGCGAGCCGTTCGGGAGGCCATGGGGGCACTGTTCGCACAGGCCCCGGGGGGTGTTGAACGTCACGTACCGCCCGCTCGCGGCGAGTGCGTGGAGAGCCGGTCCGCGCAACGCCCGGGATTTTGCCTTGTCGCAGGCTCAGTCCAACCCTTTTGAGTGCCCACGATCCCCGATTGTCCTTCGCCCACAGGTCTGAGGCCCGAAGAACGTCTGCCTAACGAATGCGGCTGGAGGTCGCGGCCCACCATGGGCGACGCGAGGCTCTCGTCGTCGAGCTCCTTCACGTCGTCGGTGACGACACCGCCTGGGCGCATCACCGTCACTCTGTCATGGTCGTGGACTGCGGTGAGGGAGGTGGCCAGGGACGGGATCGCGATGTCGGGGCGCCCGTGCCGGGAGCGCTGCAGCGATGGGTTGAGCGGTGGCACCGTGCTCGCGCATCCACGTTGTGCAGACCTGCCGCCCAGGCCTCTGCCCGGCATCGCGCCGGACCGAGGGGCGGCCGGGTCTCTCAACGGCGTCAAGGACGGCACCCCACGTGTTCGTCAGCGAGTGGGTGCCGGGCCGTACAGCTGGGACGGGTCGCCGGACAGGGCGGCCTTGACGAAGCGGCTGGGCTCATCGACCAATACTTCGAGCAGGTTGTTCTGCACCCCGTCGAGGCTGGCCCGCGCCACATCGAGCGGGTCGATCTTGGGGGCGTCGCTGCCCGCCATCATGTCGGTGTCCGCAGCGCCCAGATGAACCCCCTGGACAAGGGTTCCCTGCCCGGCGAGCTCGATGCGGACACCGTTGGTCATGTTCCACTCCGCGGCCTTCGACACGGAGTAGGAGCCTGAGCCCTGAGGGGTCGCCACCCAGGACAGCACGGACAGGATGTTCACGATCGCTCCGCCGCCGTGCGCGGCAAGGGCAGGGGCGAAGGAGCGGATCACGCGCAGGTTGCCGAACAGGTGTGTCTCCAACTCACGCCTGATGTCGTCCAGGTCGCCGCTCAGCAGGTCGGCTCCGGTGGCGATGCCGGCATTGTTGACCAGCAACGTGACGTCCTGAGCGACAGCGGCCGCATCCGCGATGGACTTCTCGTTGAGAAGGTCCAGGAAGAGAGGTGTGACACGCGGGTCGGAGACAGAGACCGTCTCGGGGCGGCGCGCGGCCGCATAGACTCGCTCGGCGCCCCTGTCCAGCAACTCTTCGACGAAGCTTCGGCCGATCCCCCGGTTGGCGCCGGTCACTAGCGCGACAGAGCCAGCAATATTCATGATCATCTCCGGTTGTGCGAAGTCCCGCACCTGTCCGCGGGTTCCTGGCCTACGCTAGAACTTGACGTCAGCGTCAAGGGCAAGTCGAGTAACGCAGAGGAAGCGGGGTGTCACGGTGCGGATCGGTGAGCTGGCAGAGCGAGTGGGTGTCTCAACCCGTGCTCTGCGCTACTACGAGAACCAGGGCCTGCTGTCGTCGTCGCGCACCTCAGGCGGACAGCGCGTGTACGCACCGGCGGCCGCGGATCGCGTACGGCTGATCAGGGAGCTGTATACAGCCGGCCTCAGCAGCACCCTGATCGCCGACCTCCTGCCGGCTATCGACGACAAACACATTGGGCCCGCACTGCTGGCCCGCCTGCTGGAGGAACGCGCCCGCACCGCCACGAAGGTCGCCGAACTGCAGGCGGCGGAACTGCGGCTGGACACGTTGATCCGCCTGGCCACGTCCGCGGGCAACGGGGCATGTCCCACCACACTCGACCAGACACACGGCGAGAACACCGCCGCATGAACGCCGGGCCGCCCGCTGAGGAACTGGCGGGCACCGGCCCGCCACCTCACGGATCCGGCGTTGCCGGTGTGGACGAGGGCAACCGCACAGTGCCTTGCCGGCCACCTCAGCTGTCGGCGGTGGGGGTGAGGTTCTTTTCTATCCGATCGACCTTTCTGGGCGGCGGCTGCGTATCCGCGTGGTCATGCATCGACCGCGAAGACGTCACGCCCAGCCGCAGTGCGGCGATACCGGTCGGGGGGGGGCATGATCGCCGCGATCACCCGCTTCATGGCCGGCGGATCTCACGACCACCGGGACCACTTCCGGCCCGACGTGAACGCGGCGGCGTGAACGCGGCGTCAAGCCCCCTCTCCCGAAAACCGGCCCGCTCGTGCGGCTCCTTCGCATCATGGTAAACGTGACCGTATACTCGACGTATGAGCGCAGCGGACACGGTGGCCCGACGGCAGGGACGTGGAGGTCGGGAGCGTATTCTGGCGGCCGCCAGCCAGCTGTTCGCGGCCCAGGGAATCAACGCGACCGGTATGGAACAGGTGGCGGAGAAGGCGCCCGTGTCGAAGCGCACGCTCTACGCGCACTTCAGGACCAAGAACGACCTGGTTGTCGCCCATCTGAAAGGCCTCGTGCTGACGGGCGGCACTCTACAGAGCGTGCTGGCCCGCGAGGACATCCCCGCGCGGGAACGCATCCTCAAACTGTTCGACCGGCTCCCGGCGGACGTGGGCCCGGTGCGCGGATGCCCGTTCATCGACGCGGCCGCGGAGTTCCCCGACCCCGAGAGCGCGGTCCATTCCTACGCGCGTGAGCAGAAGCTGCGAATGGTGCAACTGCTTGCCGTCGCCGCGGCGCAGCTGGGCTGCCGCGAACCTCTCGCACTCGCGGAACAACTGGCCACCCTCGCGGACGGCGCAGCCAGTCGTGCCATGGTGCTGGGCGACGCGGACTACGGTCGGCACGCGCGGGCTGTGGCAGAGATCCTGCTCGAACGAGCACTGTCGGACGTGAACTGACGGCGAGAGGGCACCGCAGGGCGGCTGCGTCGAGAACGGTTCAACTCGTTCAATCAGTCCGTCTTCCCGGGGTCGCGCGCTGAGCCGCGCCACGATGCCTCGTCACGCATGGAAGGTCCCGGCCCACTCGTGCGCGGCCCGCCTGGCTGTCACTCGGTTCACCGGGACGGCTCGGCGCCCCCTGCGGGTGGCGCCGGCCACGGCCACGCCCCGCTGCCGGGTGACGCTTCCCGCTGTCAACGTCTTCGCCGGGCACTCACGCGCGGCGCCGCTCGCCATCTCCACCTGCCGCGGCCGGCGCTGTACCCGTGGGTCTGGCGTGACGCCAGTACCCGGGCGTCGCCGATGCGCGGGTGGTCCCGGATCGGGCGGGTCGCCGCGACAGGGGCGGGTGGCGCCAGGAGTCGGCCTCGTGGCGAGAGGCTCTCACGCCCCCGGAGCGCCTTTCAGGGGCAGAGTCCGGCTGCCGATGACCGCCCCCATGTCCGTGCGGCGGTCTGAGGCCCCATCCATTTAGTAAACGAATGCGTTTACCTAGGTGTCTGCGACCTGATATGGTGCCAAGGTAAACGATTGCGTTTACCTTGGCTGGACGGAGGCTACGCCCGCTGACCACCAGACATGCATCGCCCGAAATGAGAAGTTATGCCTGACGGCCTTCCGCCCGACCAGACCCTCGTCGAGCCGCCTCCCGGACAGGACACATCCACTGCGGTCGAATCCGGCGCGTCGTCGAGCGTTCGCAGGCCGGGGCTGGTCCTGGCGCTGCTGGCGATGGCGACCTTCCTGGCTTCGCTGGATCTGCTGATCGTCAACGTCGCCCTCGACCCGATCGGGCGCGGAATCGGTACACGCGACCTGTCTGGCCTCAGCTGGATTCTGAACGGCTACGCCATCGTCTTCGCCGCGTTGCTGGTCCCCGCGGGCCGACTGGCCGACCGCTATGGACGCAAGGGTGCCTTCATCTTCGGCCTCGGCCTGTTCGCCGCGGCCAGCCTGGGCGCGGCGCTGTCGGGGAATCTGTGGATTCTCATCGTGTTCCGCGTCATCCAGGCCGCCGGTGCGGCGGTGCTCACCCCCGCCAGTCTCGGCCTGGTCCTTGCGACGGCCCCGCCCGCCAAGGTGCACAAGTACGTTCAGATCTGGGCGGCAAGCGGGTCGCTCGCCGCTGCGGCCGGCCCCGTGGCCGGCGGGCTGCTGGCGAACGCGGCCTGGCAGTGGATCTTCCTCATCAATATCCCCCTATGCCTGGCCGCCATCGTCATGGCGATTCCCTTGATCCCCAACGTCCGCCACGACCTCGGCACCCGCATTCCCGACCTCCTCGGCGGGGCGCTGATCATCCTGGCCGTCGGAGCCCTCGCCGTCGGGCTGGTGAAGGCCCCCGACTGGGGCTGGGGCACGGCTCCCACAGTCGGCAGTCTGATCCTGGCCGCCGTCTCGCTCATCGCGTTCGTCGTCCGCTCGGCCCGTGCACACCTGCCGATCGTGGAACTCCGCATCTTCCGCAACGTGATGTTCTCCTCGGCGAACGCGGCAGTCCTGCTGTTCTACGCCTCGTTCACGCTCCAGTTGCTGGGCATCATCCAGTGGCTCGAACAGCAGGCCGACTGGTCGGTCGTCAGGACGGGGTTCGCCGTGGCACCCGGACCGGGCATGGTTTTCATCGCCTCATTGCTGGCCGCGCGACTCGCCCACCGGCTGCCCGTGGGCCTCATCGCCGCCGTGGGCGCTCTTCTTTCCGGTGTCGGCATCGTCCTGATCACCGCTTCCACCGGCGGGCATGCCATCCACTACGCCTCCGACATCCTCCCAGGCTGGCTCGCCGGAGGCTTCGGAATGGGTCTGGCACTGCCCACCATGTTCTCCTCCGCGACCCGCGACCTCCCCGCACATCAAGCGGCCACCGGCAGCGCCGTGGTCAACATGGCCAGCCAGATCGGCTCCGTCCTCGGGGTGAGCCTGCTCGTCATCTTCCTCGCCCTGCCCGGCTCCGACCCGCATCACGGCTACGCCATCTCCTGGTGGACCGCCGCCGCGCTGGCCGTCGCCAGCGGCGTCGCCGCTCTCGGCCTCAACGCACGGCGACACCCCCACACGACCGTCGCCTGAGCGGTCCGGCGCCCTCGCCGTCCGCCCACCGGGCGTACGAGGAGGGCGCCGCCCCTGGACAACCCACCAAAGGCACACGACGGGACGCCACAGTGAAGACTCTCGGTTTCCTCTCCTTCGGCCACTACCAGCCGGTGCGGGGCTTACGTACCCGCACCGCTCGCGACGCACTCACCCAGACCATCGAACTCGCGATCGCCGCGGAAGAGATCGGCATCGGCATGGCAGCCGTGCGGGTCCACCATTTCGCCCGACAAGCATCCACACCTTTCCCACTGCTCGCCGCCATAGCCACACGCACACACCGGATCGAGATCGGTACAGCCGTCATCGACATGCGCTACGAGAACCCGTACGCCATGGCCGAACAGGCCGCCGCGGCAGAACTCATCAGCGGCGGACGCTTGCAACTGGGGCTCAGCCGAGGCTCACAGGAGGTGGCGCTCCGCGGATACGAGGCGTTCGGACACGTCCCCGCAAAGGGAATGAGTGACGCCGACATGGCCGTCCACCACACCGCGGAATTCCGGCGCGCCATCGCCGGACAGCCCGTCGCATCGACCGATCCGACGGCAGGCCCTGTCACCGGACTCCTGGTCGAACTCCACTCACCGGGCCTCGTCGAACGTATCTGGTGGGGCTCCGCCACCCGCTCGAGCGCCGCTTGGACCGCAGAGCGGGGCATGAACCTCATGAGCAGCACACTGTTGGCCGAGGACACTGGAACACCCTTCGACGAACTCCAGCGCGAGCAGATCGACACCTATCGCGGGGCATGGCGCTCGGCGGGCCACGCATTCACTCCGCGCGTGTCCGTCAGTCGCAGTGTTCTGCCGATCACCAGCGACGAGGACCGCCTCTACTTCGGGGGCAGCGACACAGCGAACAACCGCGACCAGGTCGGAATCCTCAACGGAGCGGTCTCCCGGTTCGGCCGCAGCTACATCGGCGAGCCGGACACCATAGCCAAGGAACTGGCCGCCGCTGCGGCCGTCGCCGCTGCGGACACCCTTCTGCTGACCATTCCGAACCAACTCGGTGTCGACTACAACACCCGCCTCCTGCAGACGATCAACGATCACATCGTTCCCCACCTGCGGTAGCCGAACCCCTTCCCGTAGAACGACGGCACCCCTGATGTGCCCGCCGGCCTTCGTCGGCACCTTCACAGCTACTCCGGTGGTCTGGCTGCTCGACGATGTCGGCGACGGGAGTACGGAAGAGACCGGCCCGCGGATCCCGGCATGGTCCAACGAACACGGCCGGTGACGTGGCGAGCAGGGCCGGACGGACGACGGGTGGTGAGTGCAGAGAGCTGCCGCCGGGCCGGCGCCCTACGGTGACGGTCCGCGCCGGGCGCGGCGACGTTGGCGAGTGCCGGGCCGCGCCACAGAGCTGGCGCCTCGCGCAGCCCGATCCGCGGCGGTCACCCGATCGCCCGCCGTCCGCGCCCGGTCAGAGCTCGTCGGTCGGCTCCAGCGCCGAGGTTGGAGTGCCGCCGCGCAGGACGAGCGCGCTCAGCAGGGCACGCTGCTGTGGCGGGCCCCTGCGGATACCTCGGTCTCCCCATGCCTGAGGAGAAGCGGGCCGAGCACGGCGGCGGCGCCCACCCGAAAGGCCGGCGGGCACCGACTCGCGATTCGGCCGGCGCGAGCATATGGGCGACACCGTCCAAGCCCTCGACGTCTCACCGCCCACCGTGCACAGGTGCGTTGTGAGAGGAAGCCGGACAGGGGACGTGACCGTCCCGGGGCGTCTCAGGTGTTCGCTTCCTCCGAGGACCAGATCTCGTCGACGGCCTTGTCCCGCGCGGCGATGAACGCGTCGAGTGTGCCCAGCGGGTCCGCGTACTCGGTCAGATGGTCCGCCAGCAACGAAGCCTGCCGCACGGCCGACCACACCCCCTGCCCGTGGACGGGGTTGAAGCTCGCGACGCAGTCTCCGATGTCGAGCAGCCCGCCCGGGAACCGAACCCCGTCCCGCAGACTCCGCCGCATACTCTGCGCGTAGGAGAAGCTCTCCGGGGCGCCGATGGCTTCGCCCTCGGTCGCTTCCTGGAACACCTTCGGGAGTCCTGCGCAGATCTCACGAATGTCCTGATGGGAGATCTTCCTCCGGCGCGGTCCCCCGATGGCGACGACCTGCCACTGGTCGTCCTCCACGGCATAGGCGGCCACGGCGGACAACAGACCGCCGTCGTGGGAATGCTCCAGCGGCCGCGTGCTTCCCGGGGTGAACTGGTCGAGAGCGCAGGTGACATCAGGCACCCGGGCCCGGGCGAACAGGGCTGTCGTGTAGTGGACGTCGATGGTCTCGCGCTGCGTGTCCGGGACCGGAAAACCGCCTTCTTCCAGCCACTTGGCCAGGCGGCTCCCCCTGCCCATCGCGTCCACCACGAGATCGGCCTCGACGGACCGGGGTTCCGCGAAACCGTCGCCTTCCCCCGGGTGATACGTGACGGCGCGGGCCGCCCGGTCCGCGAAGGCCACCCCGGTCACCCGGGCACGCAGGAACTCGACATTCGTCAGGGACTCGACACGTCGGCGGAGCTCGTTTTCCAGGAGCGGTCGCGTTGCCATGAGCATCGTGACGGGCGGAAAGTCGATGGGGGAGCCGTCGACGAAGAGCTCGTGGTGACCGGGGGAAGCCAGGAGGGCACCCAGCCCGAGCAGGTCGTCCGTGATCCCCGGGAACCACTGCTCGACCGGTGGCAGCGTCTGCGGCTGCAAAAAATGTCCGTGCCTGCCCTGGGGAACTGACGGGCGGGGACGCGTGCCATCGGCGGGTCGGTCACGCTCCAGGACGACGACCCGCTCGGCGTGGTCCGAGAGAACGCGGGCCGCCAACAGGCCGGCGACACTTCCACCAAGGACGCATACGGTTCCGACGGGGCCTCGCGCCCTGGTGACACACTTCATGTTCCGGCCAACAACGACACGGCGATCACTAATCCGCTGCCGGGATGAGACCCGCCTCACGTGCGTGCCCTGGCGTCGACGCGCGCGGAAGCTTCTTACTGTAACCCTAACCACCCTGTTGCACCGTTCGTTCGGGTCTGTTCCGTAGTCGGTGGTGACGGAGCGCTCGCCTGTGATCATCGACCGTGCATGATGTGAACGAGCGTGCAGGGACGGTGTTTCCGGGGTTGTCGGCGTTCGTCATCGAGGATGTGGCGGAAGGTGGCGAGGTATTCCGGGTTTCGGCTCGGACCCGGGATGTTGCGGTTCCCTGTTCGCGGTGTGGAGTGGTGACGGGCGCGGATCCACGGGTATCACGGCCGGACGGTGCGGGATGTGCCGGTCGACGGTCGGCAGGTCGTGGTCCGGGTGAGGATACGACGGCTGGTATGTCCGGATCTGGTCTGCAGGCGGCAGATCTTCCGGGAGCGGGTTCCCGGGCTGCTGGAGCGCCATCAGCGCCGCACCGTACGCCTGATCGGGCAGTTCTCCAGCTGGTCAAGGAGTTGTGCGGCCGGGCGTCCGCCCGACTCGCCCGGTCGAGGGCCGTGCCCGTGTCGTACGCCTCCGCCCTGCGGCTGCTGCGGCGGGTGCCCGTGCCGGAGGCGCGGATCCCGCGGGTGATCGGGGTCGACGACCTCGCCCTGCGGCGCCGGCACAGCTACGCCACGATCATCGTCAACGCCGAAACCGGTGAGCGAATCGAGGTGCTGCCTGGCCGCGCCGCCGCCACTTTGGAAGCCTGGCTGCGCGGGCATCCGGGCAATGAGGCCGTGTGCCGGGACGGATCGGCCACCTACGCCGAGGCGGTCCGCCGACCTCTGCCCGACGCGGTCCAGATCAGCGACCGCTGGCACCTGTGGCACAACCTCGCCGAGGCCGTCCGCAAGGAGGTCTCCGCGCACAGCACCTGCTGGGCGAAATCGGGCCCGTCCTCGGCCGAGGGGAGACAGGCTGCCACCACTCGCGAGCGCTGGCAGCACGCCACGCCCTGCGCGAGCGCGGAGTCGGACTTCTGGAGTGTGCACAACGCCTCAACCTCGCCTTGGACACCGTCAAGCGCTATGACCGCGTCGCCGAGTCCGAGCGCCTCATCCGCGCCCCAAAGTACCGGCCCACCCTCGTGGATCCCTACCGCGATCACCTGCGCAAGCGTCGACTGGAGAACCCGGCCGTCCCCGTCACCCATCTCCTCCAGGAGATCGGAGAACCGGGCTGCGCCGGCGGCTCGAACCTGCTCGTCCGCTACATCAACCAGGGCCGCGTCGAGGCCGACCGGCCCGCCCTCTCCCCCCGGCGCCTGGCCCGCCACCCGCTCACCCGCCCCGACCGCCTCAAGGACCACCAGCGGGAACGTATCGAGGCCGCCCGCGGTACTTGCCACGAGATGACCGCTCTGGCCGATCTCATCCACCGCTTCGCTGTGCTGCTGGATCCCGGCAACGGCAATGCCGCCCTGTTGAGCGCCTGGACCACCTTGGTACAGGCCGAGGATCTGCCCCACCTGCGTGCCTTCACCCGGGGCCTCGAAAGGGACCGTGCCGCAGTCGAACGCCGCCCTCACCCTGCCATACCACAACGGCGGCACCGAAGGCGTCAACAACAAGACCAAGCTGATCAAACGCCACATGTGCGGCCGCGCGAGCTTCCCCCTCCTCCGCCACCGCATTCTCCTGGACTGACGAAACCCACCGTCACCACCGACTACGGAACAGCCCCGCTCGTTTGACAGACCCTTCACCGCTTGTCGACCCTGCCCGTGGGGCGCAGGGCGTCGGAACCCAGAACCAGATGATCGCGGGCTCGGGCATGTCGAGGATGTGCAGCAGCGCTTCGGCGGCCTTGCGCGGGTTCCCCGGCTGATTGCCGACAGCCTTGAGCCGGGTCACGCGGATCGAGTCGAAGACCGACAGCTCTGGCAGCGGGCATCACCGGCCCCAGTCGACCGAGGTTGAACCGGAGCGGGGAATCTCTACGTTGTAGAGATGAACTACGACATCCAGAGTGATGCGAGCGCCGAATAAACGGGGTGCCGATCGCTACATCCTTCCAGGAAGGGAAGCAGTCATATGTCGACTCCACCGGATCGTGAATATTCTTCAGCTGACACAGCGTCTTCGCATTACACCGGTTCGGAAGGGTCCTTCGAAGGCGCCGGAGATCCTGAGGCGTTCGCGACCAATTTCTTCGACTCCGGGCCGCGTGAGACAACGTACATTCCGCAGCCCACTTCCGGCTTCGGGAGCAGTATGTACGGGCCCGACCCGAGTACCATCACGGTGGCCAGGAGTGGCCCCATGGAAGGCAATCAGGTCACCTACCGTGCAGACCTGGAGCCCCTCTATCGATGGGACAGTCGCCCTCCCCGGGAAATCTTTCATTCAGGATTTCGATCCCGCAACGACAAGAAACCAAGCAGTCTTCAGTACTATCAGGCTGAAACCACCGAAACTGCTCTAGTGAGCACAAGCAGGGACTCTGCATACACGGAGGTTCTTCCTCCTGGTGGGGCGGTGAATGAGGATGGCACCACCTACCGTTACACTGTTATGGTGAGGGGTGGTTATGATTTCCTTACCTCTCTTGGCTATGCCGCCTATCCGAACCAGAATGAGGTCGCACACTGGAAAGGCATCAAGCCGGAGTATGTGTACAGTGTGCAGAAATTCCGACACGGAGAACCTGTAGGGGGAGAGGTATTCAACAGCAATGCCACTAAAGCCATCGAGGTTATGCGTGAGCGCGAGCAACGCCGGCAAGAGTACGTGAGCAATTTTACCAACCCCACTGCCGGATATGCCACGGGATATGCCACCGGATATACCAGTGGGTATTCGTCCTCGTCTGCAGCGGGTCCCTCGTCAAGCCAGCACTATTACCAGCAAGCCCCGCAGCAACAACGCCACCACAGGCGCGGTGGCGGGCGCTGAGGTACGAGAATATGAGAACTCGGCTCGGTGAGCCGTTTTCATCGGGTCTCTGCGGGTTGAAGTGGCTGAGCTTGTGCGAGTTCCCGGGATCGCCCAACTGGCGTGAGGACGAAGCAGTTTTGGGCGGATGACAGAGCGGACGCGGGGTCCGTGATCAGTGAGCCTTCTCAGCGTGGCCACCCATCGGGTGATGATCTTGGTCCCGCAACGGACAGGGCTCCCCGTGCCGTTGGGTGAGGTGTTCGAAGTCCCAACCTGCCGGCCCAGGAGCCCTGTTGGTCCCTACCCTGCCGCACTCGACATGCCTCATGCGTTGGTCGAGTGGGTCACGATACCTATCGTCACCCGAGAGGGTGACCGCCGCTGCAAGCTCCCGCCGCACCAGCGCGTCCTCGTCTACGCCGACGCCCCGAACCGGCCATGACTCACGGACGTCACCGAACGCGCAACCGGCGAGGGCAAGTTGTATCTGTGTGCGGTCAAGGCGTCTTCTCGGGCCGCATCGTGGGCTACTCCATTGACACCCGGATGAAGTCCAGTCTCGCCGTCAGGGCCCTGGACTCGCCCGTCGCCCGTCGAGATCAGGTCGTCGGATGGATCGTTCGTTCCGACCGCGGGTCGCGATTGCGCTCCCGGAAGTTCGTTGCCGTTCTCGCACGGCACGGCATGATCGGTCGATGGGGAGAGTCGGTGCAGCCGGCGACACGCAGCCATGGAGAGCTTCTTCGCGCTGCTGCAGAAGAACGTACTCCACCGCCGTGCCTGGCCCACCTGCCAGGAACTGCGGATCGCGATCGTCACCTGGATCGAGCGTACCTATCGCCGCCGCCGGCGTCAGAGACGCCTGACCCGATTGACCCCACCGAGTACGAGACCATCATGACCCCACCCGCAGCCCTGTCTGCATAAACCCCACCGTCGCCTGTTCGTGCAGTAGTCCCGCTGCCTCGCCGTAACCGGCCTGGCCATCAACCCCTGACCGCAGAGGACATCACGTGTTCAACCTCAGTAGGCACCTGAATTCCTCTATTACACATGGGTACTTGAAAGTTGAACGCATCCCCACAAGACTGAGTCCACGCTCACGTCACACGGCGAGCACACGGTCTGCTGACCGGGATGTTCATCGGTGCTGCGCGCGTCCGCGGTACGGGCCCCCGACTCGGCCGGACGGTGCCGCCGTGTGCGGCAACGACGAAGGACGGTGTCATGAAGACCACTCCCCCCACCTCCGGACCGGCCCGTTTAGTCCACAAGCGCTCGCTGGCGGCCGCGTGCGGCGCGGCACTCTCCGCGGCCCTTCTCGTCGGGTTCGGCTCCGGCCCCGCGACCGCCAGCACGGGAGCCCAGGGGACGGCCACCTGCAGCGCCGACGTCTACGAGGCCGCCCACTACCCCGACGGCAGGTACCGAGTGACCGTCGCGGTGAAGAACACGGGCCCCGTGACGATCAACGCATGGAACGTCAAGGGCACCCTGCCGCAGGGAGAGACGATAGAAAGCTTCTGGCCGTTCGTCCCCACCGTCGACGGTGACAAGGTGACATTCGACAGCGCGCCCTACGGGTACCGTCCGATCCTGGTGGACCGGGTCGACGTCTTCGTGTACATACTCAGTGGCTACGACGGCACGGAGACGCCCACGTTCACGTGTGAGGCGCAGGCCTGACAGATCCGTGCACGGCAGGCGGTGAGGCGTCGGGCATACCGGCGGGCTCGGCGGTCACCTCTGCCGTGCCGGGGTCACGGCCAGTGGGACCGGTTGCGCGGGCCACGCGTCAACCAGGCCGCCGGCCGGACAGGCGGTCCGGCCCGAGGCGAGGATGGGTAACCGCCGACAACCATGAGTTCCTCAGCTGCACTTCGGCCCGGACACGCTGGAGAACCTCACCTGGTGCGAAGTGGAGTCCGGTCACTGGGACGAGTGGCGCCCCTCTCACGGGCAGCCCGCCGGTGACAGCAACCGGTGGCTGTGGCCGAGGCCCTGCGCCCGCGAGGCGGTCTACCGTCCGCCCTGCACCGCCCGAGACACCCAGCTCCGGCCTCGTGCCTGCCGTGCGACGGCCACGACGCCCGCCGCACCGTCGTGTTCCCGATGGCGACCAACCGGCGGGGCCTGCCTCACCTCGCGCTGACCGTCGGTGACCTGCGCAAGGCGGTCGAGGGCCTGGGCGACGACACCGCCAGGCGACGGCGGCTGTGATCTTCCATGCGCTACGCGACCAGTGCGCTGCCGAGGCCCTCGGCGGCGAGAAGGGCGTTCAGTGCGGGATGACGGCTGCCCACCCCGACGTCCCGCCAGTCGCGCTGCAGGGCGTTGGAGTCACGGAAGCCGCTGGAGCCGTGCAGGTCGAGCAGGAGTCCAGCGTGCTCCGGCAGTCCTTGGCCGCACCGCCAGACTCGTCCGGAGCTGGGCGTGCTCGACCTCGGTGAGGTTTTCCCGCTCGCCGGGAGAGTCGCTCAGGTGCGTGTGGTTCGGCTTGAAGGGCTTGCGGTCGGACTCGAACATGTCCTGGACCACGTCGAGCGCGCCCTGCGCCGCCCCCACGACCGGGGCGAGCACGCACAGCCCGAGGAATAGCTGGACCGGCGGCGCGGGCGGGCCGCCCTGGGCGACGCGGTGGACGGGTAATAGAAGACCGTCGGCGACGAGCCGCTGGCTTCCCGTGCCCCGCATGCCTGCCATGTGCCGGCTCCGTTCGACGGTCAGGTCGGCGAGGTGGACGGCCGCGACCTGGTAGGCGTCGTCCACCGTCACGGCCAGATTCGCCCACTGGGCGGACTCGCATCCGGAAACGTTGTCCCAACGTCCCGTCACGCGAATGCCGTCCGCCTCACGCACGCCTTGGGCCGAGGGGAGTCCGGAGCTGCAGACCAGCGCGTCCGGGTCGGGGAAGAACTCCCTACGGGCGGACGCGCTGTGGCTCAGGGCCGTCATGGTCTTGGACGTGGCACAGGTGCCGGCGATCCATCCGGCCGACGGGCAGGGGCGTCCCAGCTCGGTCAGCCTGCGGGCGACCGTCGGCGCGTCGGACACGGCATCTCCCCCGGCCGCTTCCGCGACAGCTCGCGTACGGATCGGCGCGTCCCGGCCATCCGGTAGTGCCGCTGCCCGTGCTTTCGAGGCAGGGTCACCATTTCCCGGTCCGGGCATGGTCGCGAATCCTCCTCGTTGAACCCGCAGGGCCGCGTGGTGCGTTGCGGAAGTAGTGTGATCATGGCGCGCCGCTGAGAGCTTCATGCTCCGGCCGGCAGCTGAAAGGCTGGACCGGAGAGGGGACAGGGATGACAACGAAAACGGTGCGGCTCGGGTGTTCTGGACTGGAGATCAGCGGCCTGGTGCTCGGAATGATGAGCTACGGGGTTCCGGACGGCGCGGTTCCCTGGGTGTTCGACATCGAGCAGGCGCGTCCAATGGTGCGTCGCGCCTATGAGGCGGGGATCACGAGCTTCGACACGTCTAACAACTACGCCTCCGGCACCAGTGAAGAGATCACCGGAGCGCTCGTCAAGGAGTTGGGGCCGAGGGAGAGCACGCAGGTGTTCACCAAGGTGTTCGCTCCTACGACGCCGCACGCAGGCCGCAACGGTCGCGGGCTCTCGCGCGTGAACGTCCTGCGTTCCATCGACGAGTCACTCACCCGTCTCGGCCTCGACTACGTGGACCTCTATCAGGTGCACCGCTTCGACCCCACGGTGCCGGCCGAGGAAACGATGGAAGCACTCCACGACGTCGTCAAGGCCGGCAAGGCCCGCTACCTCGGCGCGTCCAGCATGTGGACCTGGCAGTTCGCCCAGCTACAGCACACCGCCGAGCTTCACGGGTGGACCAAGTTCATCTCGATGCAGGACCAGTACAGCCTGCTGCAGCGCGAGGAGGAGCGCGAAATGCACCCCTACGCGCTCGCCACCGGGATCGGGGTCATCCCCTGGGCGCCGCTTGCCGGCGGCTACGTGGCCCGCCCCTGGGGCGAGGCCGGATCCTCGGCCCGCACCGAGCTGGATGTGTTCGGCGCCAGCCTCAACACGGACTCGAACAAGGAGGTCGTCGACGCCGTCGAGGCTGTCGCCGCCGAGCGAGGCGTCCCGATGGCACAGGTCGCACTCGCCTGGATCGCGGACAAGACCGCAGTCTCCGCACCGATCATCGGCGCGACCAAGTCCCACCATGTCGACGACGCCGTCGCTGCCCTCGACCTCAGCCTCACTCAAAGCGAGATCGACCGGCTTGAGGCTGCCTATACGCCCCGCACCCCCACCGGGTTCTGACGCGCGCTCCGCCGAGCGGGTGGGGCGACGATGACCGGTGGCGGCCACCAGTCCCCGCCGCATCCGCACGGCGCCTGGTCGCAGCGACTGATCGTCGGACGGTTGGCCGGCACCCAGACACGGGTGCCCCAAGCGTCACCAGTGCGTGGCCTGTCGGCCAACCCGGCCTGATGCCGGGACCGCGATCGTGATCAGCGATCCTGGGATGTGAACGGGTCAGCCGGGCTATGACCACGCTTCTCTACGCCTCACATGCTGCCGCCGCCGCTGGTGTCCTGTTCGTACAACTGACTGTGGGGGTAGTACTCGACGGGGTGGGCCGTGTCGAGCTCGACGAGCAGATCGCCTTCCTCGTCCCTGTGCACGATCACGCGCGTCCCGGGAACCGGGATCTCGTGTGCCCAGGTGTTCACCCGTACGGTGACCGTGTGCTCGGCTTCGTCGCCGTCGTCCCGATAGCGGATCGGAACGTCGCCGCCGTGGTTCCAGGTCTTGCGGTCCGGGAGTGCCGCGATCACCCCCGTGTGTGCCATTCCCGTGGCGCGGAGACGGAGGATGCGCATGACGTCCGTCCGCGCTCGGCGTATCCCGCGCGCGGCGTACAGCGCGGTGACCGCACAGGCGACCGCCGATACCGCTGTCGCCAGCATGACGCCCTCAGCGCTGCCCAGCGCAGCCAGCACCGCGAGGCTCAGCGTGAACCCGCCCAGCAGGCCGGCCAGCAGGAGCAGATTACGCGGTCGCTCGCGCATCATCCGCGGCATGCCCTCGACATAGATGCCGGCGAAGGAGAACAGCGCCAGTCCCGACGCCGGAATGGCGAGAGCCAGCCACCACCAGCCTCTCGGGGGTGATGCTCCTGACGGGCCGGAGATCACGAGCCCGGTGCCGACGACCGCCAGCGCGACGCTCACAACGAACGACGCCACGCCGAGCGAGAAACGCAGAGTGAGGGGCTCGAGCACGGCCCCGGGCGGCACAATGGTGACATTGCCGCCCCTCTCGCCGCGGGTGGTGAACACCGGCCGGTCCTCGAGCCAGGACCATTCCTCGTCCAGCTGGGCCACCGTGGACACCCCCTCATCGTGTGGCGGGCGAGCGCCCTCTGGTGCCGGGACGTCTCCGACAAGCGGCCATCTCAGACTAACATCGGCTGACCTGCTGATATAAGGGATGACGGTGCCTCTGCACGGTCTCGGTGCCAAGGAGCGCCCCAGGAGTCCGGTTCGGTGCAGCGCGACTCCCACCCCGATCGGCGAAACCGCAGGGGACACCGGCGCCCTGGCACGGCCCGAAGCGCATCGGCCCGCCCGCCGCGGGCCCGGACAACCGACCGGCTCGCCGAAGAAGCCGACGGGCCGCACGAAAGACCGAGCTCAGGCGGCAGCGTCGAGTTCTGCCAGTTCCGCTTCGCTGAGACGGAGCCGGGAGGCAGCCAGGTTTTCTTCCAGGTGGGCGACCTTGGACGTGCCGGGAATGGGCAGGACGACGTCGGAGCGCTGCAGCAGCCAGGAGAGCGCGACATTGGAGGGGGTGGCGTGGTGCGCCGCGGCGATGTGGTCGAGTGGCCCCCCGGGGCGTGCCAACCGGCCTGCGGCCACGGGCGCCCAGGGGATGAAACCGATGCCGTGCCGGGTGCAGTGGTCGAGCACGTCGGTGGAGCTGCGGTCTGCGACGTTGTACCGGTTCTGGACCGTGGCGATGTCCGCGATCCGTCGCGCCTGCTCGATCTGCTCGACCGTGACCTGTGACAGTCCGATCGCGACGATCTTGCCTTCGTCCTGGAGGTTCTTCAGCTCGCCGACCTGCTCCTCCAGCGGAACCTTGGGGTCCACCCGATGGAGCTGGAACAGGTCGATCTGGTCGAGGCCGAGCCGCCGCAGACTCATCAGCGCCTCCTGACGGAGGTATTCCGGGCGGCCGACCGGCGGCCAGGCCTTGGGCCCGAGGCGCACCAGCTCGTCTCCCTGCCTGATGACGTCCGGGCCGTTGCGCGTCAGGCCCGCCTTGGTGGCGATCAGTACATCCTCCGGATAAGGATGGATGGCCTCCCGGATGATCTCCTCGCTGATATAGGGCCCGTAGGAATTGGCGGTGTCGAAGAGCTGCACGCCGAGTTCGACGGCACGCCGCACGACACGCACGCACTCGGCGCGGTCCTCGGGCTCGCCCCAGATGCCGAGGCCGGTCAACCGCATGGTGCCGAAGCCCAGGCGAGCGATCTTCTTCCCCGCGATCTCGTACGTGCCCACGCTGTCGGCGAGGGAGGTGTTCATGATCGGGCGTCACCCTTCTCCGGGGTCTTGTCCTCGACGGTGTCCCCGTCGGCATTCTCGTCGGACGGATGTCTTCCTGGCAGTCACCGGGTTTGTTCTCACTGTCCGCAGTGACGACATTAATGCGGTCGGCTCGTGGGGGCGTGGGTGTGCTGCACCCACGCGTGCGGGGCGGGTGCCGTGGTGGCGCCACTTGCTCGCGTCGTAGACGCATGCCGCCACCCCGCATATCGAGTTCGAGCATCCGGCGCCGGTCGGTGGTGTCGGTGCCCGTGATCGGTGAAGTGGGTGGTGGAACGGGACCGGGAGCCGCGCCACGAGGTGTGCTCGTGCGTGGGGTCCGTCCTGCCGGCGGCTGGGCGGACCCCACGCGTCCGGCGTCAGGCGGTCGGGGTCCAGCGCTGGGCGGCCGCGCCGTTGCAGTCGTAGATCTGCAGCTGCGTTCCGTCCGCGCTGGAACTCCCCGGATCGTCCAGGCATCGCCCGGACTGCGGGTTGACCAGCGAGGAGTCGGGCCCCGTCACCCAGCGCTGGGCGCCGGTGCCGTTGCACGGCCAGAGCTGGACCTTGGTCCTGTTCGCGGTCCCGCTGCCGCTCACGTCGAGACAGCGGCCCAGGGCCCGCAGTGTGCCGCCGGCGCCAGGCACATACGTCCATCGTTGCGCGTTGGTGCCGTTGCAGCTGTAGAGCTGCACGGGCGTGCCGTCGGCAGTTCCGGAGTTCCGCACGTCGATGCACTTGCCCGCGATCCCTGAGCGGAACGTGACCGTTTCCGTCTGCCCGCCGGCCGCCACAGCGGACTGCACGAGGGCGGCCGCCTCTCTCATTCCGGCCTCGTTGGGGTGGTAGGTGGCCCGGCCCGGCGCCGGACGGTACGACTCCACCCAGGGGCTCCCCGAGCACGCGTCGTGTCCACGGCTCGCGGCAGCCAGGTCGACCAAGGTGGCCTGTGTGTCGGCTGCCGCTGCCGCGGTGGCCTCCGCCAGGCGCGAGGCGACGCCGCGCTCGAACGTCGCCTGGTCATCGGTCAGCGGGACGTTGGCGCACACCCCGGAGGCCGGCAGGAGGGTGAAGTAGTTGACCAGATAGACGTGCGCCTGGGGTGCCGTGCTGCGGATGGCCGTCACGATGTTCCCGATCCGCCCGGCCAGGGCAGGGAAAGCCTGGTTGATCGCGTTCCGGTCCACCGTGCCGCAGTTGGCGCCGCCGCCGCTCTGGCAGGAATAGGCGTTCATGCTGCCCAGGTAGTTGACATCGTTGCCACCGATCGTGACGGTGACCACGCGGGTTTCCGCGGTTACGGCCCGGACCTGCGGCTGCTGCCCGGACTGACTGACCGTCAAGATGTTCGCGGTGGTCGCGCCGCTGCACGAGACGTCCGTGAGGTTCGCCCCGATCTCCCGGGCCACGATGCTCGGGTAGTTGGCGCCCGACCGGGCGCACGCCGAGGCACCGCCGCTGTCCTGCACCGGAGGAATCCCCGGCCCGGCTGCGAAGGAGCTCCCCATCGCGACGTAGCCGAGACCCGAGGCGGCGGCCGCCAGGCCCGGCTCCGCCTGTGCCGCCCCCCGCGCCGAGGCGGTCGGCGCTGCGGCGGTGAATGCTGCCGCGCACGCCGCCGCCAGGGCGACGAGAGTGCGCACACGCACCGATACCGGTTGGTGCGAACGGTCCTTCGAGTACAAACCCGCCATCGGCTTCCTCCGCAGTGGGGTAGGAGCACAGCAGAACCTGGGACAGCGACCGGCCGGACGCGATTGGTCCGGACCTTAGCGGCCGTCAGGTGCGGCGCCAAGACCGCCAACGCGCATTGAGTGGACGCCGGCCGAGTGGCGCACGAGTTCCGCACGACATGGCTCGCGCCACGAGCGCCACCGGACGGAGCTGACCAAGTGGAGGCCGACGGCCGATCAGGGAGTGACGATCACCTTGCCGGTAGCTCGCCGCTCGTCGATCTCCAGCAACGCCTCGACTATCCGCTCCATCGGCCGCACGGACGAGATGACCGGTTCCAGCGCACCGGTCGCCAAGTGGGGGGCAAGGGCGTCCCACTGACGCCGCAACCGGTCCGGACGCGCCAGGACGGACGGGCCCCACCCGACCCCGACCACCGACGTATTGCTGAGCAGAAGCCGATTCACCCTGACCTCGGGGATGGCACCGGCGGTGAAGCCGATCACCAACAGGCGTCCGTCCTCGGCCAGCAGGCGCAGGGAGTCGGTGAACCGATCGCCACCGACGGGGTCGACCACCACGTCGAACGTTGCGCCGGCGAGCCGGTCGCGGAAGCCGTCGGCCAGAACGTAGTCGTCGGCTCCGGCCGCCGTCGCGACCTCTCCCTTCGCCGCTGTCGAAACCACAGCCGTCACACGCCCGGCACCGAACGCCTTGGCGACCTGGATCGCCGCCGTTCCGATCCCGCCGGCCGCACCGTGTACGAGCACCGACTCGCCGGCCTGGAGACGGCCACGCCGGAGAAGGGCGAAATAGGCGGTTCCGTAGTTGAGGATGACCGCGGCGCCCGTCTCGAACGAAACCGGGTCGGGCAGGGGGAAGACGTACCGCGGATCGACTGCCGCCTGCTCGGCGAAGGCTCCCACCGCGCTCAGAGCGGCCACCCGATCACCAGGCGAGAACACCGACTCCGCAGGTGCCTCGACAACGACACCGGCCAGCTCGGCACCCGGAACGAAGGGCAACGCCGGCTTCGTCTGGTACTGCCCCCGCGACTGCAGCACCTCGGGAAACGACACACCGGCGGCCTTGACCTGGATCAGCACCTTTCCCGTGCCCGATGGGGCGTCGACCTCACCGACGCTCACGGCCTCAGGACCGGCCAGGGAGGTGATCTGCACCGCGCGCATCAGGAGGCACCGCCGCTCGTCGCGAGGGAGCCCGGTGCCCCGCTCGTCGAGCCGAGGCCGGCAGCGGACGGCAGGTCGGTCGGGATCGTGGTTCCGATCAGCCCGCCGTCGACGGCCAGCACGGAGCCGGTGACCCAGCGCGAGCCCGGCCCGGCCAGGAACGCCACGGCGTCCGCGACGTCCCAGGCGGTGCCCTCGGTTCCCAGGACGCCTGCGGCGGCCCGACGGGCCCGGCCCGCTTCATCGACGCCCGAGCCGACCATCGGCGTATGGACCAGACCCGGCGCAACCACGTTGACACGGATGCCGTCGCGTCCGTGCGCCAGGGCCATTGACTGCGAGAGTGCCACGACCGCGCCTTTCGTCGTGCTGTAGGCCGCAGCGGGGGAGAGCCCGCGCAGGCCCGCGACAGAGCTCATGTTGATGATCGTTCCGCCGCCCTGGCGACGCATGTGGGGAATCGCCTCACGTGACGTCAGCACCATCGACGTGACGTTGACCTCGAAACACCTGCTCCAGGCTGCCAGGTCGACGGTCTCGGCCGTGCCGGCCGGGCCGGCCACGCCGACGTTGTTGACCAGGACGTCGACACGGCCCCAGCGCGTGATCACGGACTCCATCAGCCGTGCGACGTCGGTCGGGCTGCTCACGTCGGCCACCTCGACGACGGCGATCCCTCCTGCCGCCTCGATCATCTTCTGTGTCGTGCGTGCGCGCTCTTCATCGATCTCGACGAGGACGACACCGGCTCCGGCCTCGGCGAGGCGGACCGCACTGGCGCGGCCGTTGCCGATCCCCTCATCGTGCGAGCCCGCCCCCGTCACGACCGCAACCTGTCCGGTCAACTCTCCCTGTGATTCAGATACTGCGTTCATGACCCCTCCAGAAAGACTGACGGACCTCACGCCGGAGAACCTTGCCGTTGACGCTGCGCGGCAGGTCGCCGACGAACTCGACGCGCTTGGGCGCCTTGTAGGAGCCGAGCCGCCGCTTGCACAGCGCGATGAGTTCCTTCGCCGACACACTCATCCCGTCGTTGAGCTCGACCACGGCGACCAGTTCCTCGCCCCAGTCGGGATGCGGTGCGCCCACGACCGCGCAGTCCTGGACGGCCGCGTGCGACCACAGGACCTGCTCCACCTCGGTCGGGTACACGTTCAACCCGCCGGAGATCACCACGTCCTTCGCGCGGTCTGTGATGTACAGGTAGCCGTGCTCGTCCATGTGGCCCACATCGCCGGTGTGGAGCCAGCCGTCCTTCAACGCCTCGGCTGTCGCTTCGGGGTTGCCGTAGTAGCCCTTCATCACCAGATCGCCCTTGACGCAGATCTCTCCCGTCTCGTGCGCGCCCATCGTCCTGCCGTCTCGGCGAATCTCGACGCGCACGAACGGGTAGGGGCGCCCGCAGGAGGCCAGGCGCCCGTCAGTCCTGGGAACGCCGTCCTGGAAGTGCTCGGACGGCTGGAGGAACGAGATGCCGGCGAATGCCTCGACCTGACCGTAGGACTCGGTCAGCACCGGCCCGAAGACGGTCAGCGCCTTCTTGAGCTTCTCGACCGACATCGGTGCGGAGCTGTAGATGAGGTAGCGCAGCGAACTGAGGTCCCGTTCGGTGAGATCTGGCTGCTCGAGCAACCTGTAGATCACAGTCGGCGGCAGGAAGACCTCGGTGACCGAGTGGTCCTCGATCGCCTGGAGGATGGCCCGGGGCTCGGCGCGTTCGAGGACCACCACCTTGCCACCCTGTGCGGAGGTCACCAGCGAGAGCATCCCCGAGGAGTGCGTCAGCGGCGCCGCGGCGAGGTTGACCGGCGGTCGGTCGGGCTCGTAGGGGAAGGCCAGCAGGATGTGGGCGAAGGTGATGGAGAACGAGCGGTGCGTGTTCATCACGCCCTTGGGACTGCCGGTCGTGCCACCCGTCGGGAAGATGGCGACGACGTCGTCGGGGTCGGCCTCGAGCTCAGGCCGATGGTCGCAGGCGTCCCCGATCCACTGGTCCAGGCCCGGCAGTCCAGGCCGCGTCGGACCGAACGCCAGGCTGAACATCTCCGTGCCCGCCGATTCCTGCATGGCCGCGAACTTCTCGGCGAGCGACTCGTGGAAGAAGATCCCGTCGCCGTCGAACCCGGTGAACAGATTCGCAAGGGTCTCGGGTGGGCTCGCCGGATTCATCGGGATCCAGACCATGCCGGCGCGCCACAGCCCCAGCACGATGATCCATCCCTCCGGATCGTTGGGCGCGAGCACGCCGAACTTGCTGCCCGGAGGGAAGCCCTGGGCCAGCAGCCGATGAGCGATCGCGCACGATCTGCGGCCGGCCTCGTCGTACGTCCAGGTGCGTTCGCCCTTGGCGTAGGCGACCGAGTCCGGGGCGATCTTCCAGCCGCGGTCGAACAGGTCGGTCACGAGCGTCACGCCGACCTCCCCAGGATGGTCACCGCTGCGACGGCCTCCTCGCCGCGATGGAAGCCTCCGCCGTTCTCGGCGAGGGCAGTCCGTGCACCGTCGACCTGCCGGGATCCGCATTCTCCACGGAGCTGTCCGACGAGCTCATGAATCTGTGCGAGTCCTGTCGCGCTCAAGGGGTGACCCTTGGACTCCAGGCCGCCCGAGGGGTTGACCGGGAGCTCGCCGCCGAGACTCGTGCGGCCGCCCTCCGCGTCGGGACCACCGCGCCCAGGCTCGCACAGACGCGTCCGCTCCAATGCCATGATCTCTCCGAATGCCGTCGCGTCGTGCACCTCGGCCACATCCACGTCGCCCGGTCCGAGCCCGGCTGTCCGGAAGGCTCGGTCGGCGGCTCGCGTGGTCACGTGCTCATCGATGTCGGTCGCACGCCGGGGCCGGCCCGATGCGACGGTGGTGGCGAGGACTGTCACGTCGTCGCGGAGGCCCAGCTGCCGGGCGACCCGACGTGAGGTGACGAGAGCCGCCGCCGCGCCATCCGTGATCGGCGAGCACATCGGGACGGTCAGGGGATGGGCGAGCGCGCGGGCCTGCAGTACGTCGTCGACCGATATCGGTGCGCGGAAGAACGCCCTGTCGTTGTCGACGGCATGCGCGTGGTTCTTCGATGCCACTGCGGCGATCTGTCGCGCCGTGGTGCCGAACTCCTTCATGTGCGCCCGCGCGGTCGCGGCGTAGATGTCCATGAACACCGAGCGCCGGCCTTCCCCGGCATCCGGAGCGGACCCGCCGAGCTCCTCCAACTCGCGCTGCAGGCCGTCCGGATCTTCGACGTCGTACGCTCCGTCGAAGACGGCGAACGAGCGGGACTTGTCGCCCACGTTCATCTTCTCCACGCCTACCGCGAGGCTGATGTCGGCGAATCCGCCGAGCACCTGGCTGATCGCGAGGTGGAGTGCGCTCGCACCACCCGCGCACGCGTTCTCCACATTGAAGATCGGCACACCGCTGATTCCGGCCTCACGGAGAGCGATCTGGCCGCCGGCCATCAACTGGCCCTCGAGCGCGCCCCAGGTGGCGTTGGCGAAGACGCCCACCCCGATCTGCTCCGGTTGCAGGCCCGACAGTGCCAGCACCTCGTCTACTGCCTGGTGGCTCAGTTGCTTGACCGTGGTGTCGTCGTGACGGCCGAAGGACGTCATCGAGGTGGCCACGATCACGACGTCGTTGTCATTCAACGCTTCCGCTTCCTTCTTCGTGCGCCGTTGCGGTCATGGGGGCTTCCACTGTCCGGCCAGGAGAACGTGTCGTCATCTGCGGCGGCTCCAACATGTCCGGCCTCCACTTGGAGTCTTCGACAGTCACCGACCGCCGGTGCGGGAGATCCAGTACGCGATCTTCGACATGGCATGTGCCTGGCGCCGCACTGGAGCCGATCACCGTTGGAATTCGGAACAACGGATGCGGGCGGTCTTTGGAATTCGCTCCGTGGTTGGGGCGGCAGGCTGTCCGTAATCTCCCTCAGGTCCATGTGACCTACGACACGAGAGGACGACTCATGGCAGCGTCCTTCACCTCGGCCGAGCAGCAGCGCCGGCCGTCCTCGCTGAGCGCCGCGTTGCGGCTGGAGTCCGTCACGGTCCGTTTCGGCGGTGTGACGGCGCTGGACAATGTGACCTTCGGTGTCGCCCCTGGAGAGATCGTTTCGCTTATCGGGCCGAACGGAGCCGGCAAGTCGACGGCATTCAACGCGATCTGCGGGCTGGCGCCGGTTGCGAGCGGTCGTGTCCGGTTCGCCGACACGGACCTCCTCGCGCTGCGACGGCACGAGATCGTGACGGCCGGGATCGCCCGGACCTATCAGGGCCTTCAGGTGTTCCCCTCGCTCACGGTGGGCCAGAATCTCACCGTCGGCTATCACTCCTTGCGGAGGAGCACGGCACTGGCACACGCCGCACGGCTTCCGCGTGTGCGGCGAGAGCGTGCTGCCGCCTCCGAGAGGGCGCACTGGGTGGCACGGGAGTTCGGGCTCGACGCCCTCTGGGACCGGGAGGTCTCCGAGCTGCCGTACGGGACGCAGAAGAAGGTGGACATCGCCCGGGCCATGGTCTCGGAACCACGGCTTCTGCTGCTGGACGAGCCGGCCGCCGGCCTTCCGCAGCGCGATCTGGACGAACTCTCCGGTCTCGTCTCCTCGTTGAACACCCGCTTCACGATGTCGGTCCTGCTCGTGGAGCAC
The DNA here is from genome assembly GCF_044327745.1 of Streptomyces sp. NPDC018026. Classification (NCBI taxonomy): domain Bacteria; kingdom Bacillati; phylum Actinomycetota; class Actinomycetes; order Kitasatosporales; family Streptomycetaceae; genus Streptomyces; species Streptomyces sp. NPDC018026. The sequence goes on along the minus strand of NZ_JBIRFY010000014.1, from coordinate 29,789 downwards.
CACATGTCGATGGTCATGAGTGTCAGCGACCGGGTGGTGGTGCTCCACCACGGGCGTCTGATCGCTGAGGGCACGCCCGCGGAGATCCGGAACGATCCCCAGGTCCTGGAGGCGTATCTCGGCCGAGACCGACGGGACAGCCATGCTTGAGATCCGGGACCTCCATGTCACCTATGGCGCCGTAGAGGCCGTCCGTGGCATCTCGCTCACCGTCGGGGACGGGAGCATCGTGGCGCTGATGGGCGCCAACGGCGCCGGCAAGTCGAGCACTCTCAAGTGCGTCACCGGACAGGTCCGGCCGGCCCGCGGAGAGATCCTGTGGGACGGCCGTTCGCTGGCGGGCACGAGCGCTGTCCGGATCGCGCGCCAAGGTGTCGCCTGCGTTCCGGAAGGCCGGGGGATCTTCGGCGATCTGACGGTCCTCGACAACCTGCGGCTGGGTGCGTACCGGCTGCGGGGGTCGCGCTCCCTGGCGGCGAAGCTCGACGCGGTCTATGGCTTCTTCCCCATCCTGCGGGACCGTCGGCACCAGACCGCCGGCACCCTCTCCGGTGGTGAGCAGCAGATGATGGTCATCGGACGGGCGCTGATGGCGGAGCCTCGGCTGCTGTTGCTCGACGAGCCGTCCTTGGGCCTGGCTCCGAAGATCGTGGACCAGGTCTACGGGATCGTTGGGGACATCTGCCGCCAGCTCGACCTGGCCGCCCTCGTCATCGAGCAGGACGCCTCGATCGCCTTGTCGATCTGCTCATCGGGCTACGTGCTGCGCAATGGGGTGGTAGCCGTCCACGGGACCCGCGACGACCTCATGAACGACGCGGCGATTCGCGACAGCTATCTGGGGGCTTGACCATGACCTTTCAACTCATAGCCAACGGGCTGGCCAGTGGCGTGATCTACGGGATGGTCGCCCTCGCGATCGTGTTGATCTTCCGTTCCACAGGGGTGCTCAACTTCGCGCAGGGTGAGATGGCGACCTTCACCACCTTCGTCGCGTGGACACTGATCGTGGGTCTCGGCCTTCCCTACTGGCTGGGCTTCACCCTCACGGTGCTCGGCGCCTTCCTGCTCGGGGTCGTCGTGGAGTTGGTCTTCATCCGGCCGACCAGCCGCTTGCCCCATCTGTCGGTGCTGATGGTGACCCTTGGCCTCTACCTCCTCTTCAACGCGCTGTCCCATGAGTGGTGGGCGTCCGAAGCCCGCTCGTTCCCGACGCCGTTCCCCGCGGGTGTCCTCCAGATCGGCGGGGTGCGTCTCAGCTGGGTCACAGTCGGGATCTTCGTGGTCGCGTCCATCGTGGTGGTGGCTCTGACCGCACTGTTCCGGTTCACGAAGCTCGGGCTGGCGATGCGCGCGGTGGTGTCGAACGCGGAGGCCGCCCCTCTGATGGGCATCAGCGTCAAAGGTATTGTCTCGGTTGGCTGGGGGCTGTCGGCGGCGGTCGGGGCGATCGCGGGAATGCTGGCGGCGAACCTCCTGCTTCTGGACGCCAACATGATGACGTCCGTCCTGCTGTTCTCCGCCACAGCCATGGTGCTGGCAGGGATGACCAGTGCGGCGGGCGCCGTCGTCTGCGGGCTCCTCCTCGGAGTGCTCAACTCGCTCGCGACCCGTGTCTCATTCATCGGAACCGAGCTGAGCACCGTCACGACCTTTATCGTCATCGTGGCGATTCTCGCGGTGCGGCCGGCCGGGTTGTTCGGCAAGCGGACGGCGGTGAAGGTGTGACTGCTCTCACCGCGCGCCAGCGGTCAGTGATCGTGGCCGCCGTCGGCTCGGCCGCAGGTCTGGGGATCACCTATCCGATGGTGTTCCTCCCCGGCGCCCTCGCGCTGGGCCTGTGCTGGCTGCTCGGATACCTCGCCGGAGCGATGGCCGGGGGCGGCCGTCGGCTCGCGGCGACCGCGGCTCTCGTCCCTCCCGCCATAGCGGCCCCGGCCTTCATGCCGCTTCTCGACGTGACCCAGGTCCTCATTCTGGGCATCGCCGTGCTCGGACTGAACGTCATCGTCGGCTGGGCCGGCGAGCTGAACCTCGCCCAGGGCACCGTGGTGGGTCTGGGTGCCTACGTCAGTGCGATCCTGTCGGTCCACCACGGCTGGCCGATTCTCCTCACCCTGCCCATCGCCGCAGCGCTCTGCGGCCTGGTCGGGCTGTTCCTGGGGCTCGTCGCCCTGCGCTTCGAAGGCATCTTCCTCGCCGTCCTGACGATGTCGTTCGCCCTGATCCTGCCGATCGTCCTGAAGCACTACGACGGTCTCACCGGGGGGACCCAAGGCATCATCGTGCCCGACGCGCCGCTGCCCGGTGATCAGGCGACGGGTGAGTACGTCCTGGCGCTCGTCTGTGTCGTACTGGTCGTGCTGCTCACCCACAACGTCCTGCGAGACGCGGTCGGGCTCGCGCTCAATGCCGTTCGCGAGAGTCCGATCGCGGCCGCGGGCAGCGGTGTGAGCGCGAGCCGCGTCAAGATCACCGCATTCGTCTTCGGCTCGGTCCTTGCCGGCATCGCGGGTTCGCTCTATGCGATGACGGTCGGCTTCGTGGGCCCGGACAGCTTCGGGCTCTTCTACGGTATTCAGTTCCTCACGATGGTCGTGGTCGGCGGCGTCCGTTCGATCGCGGGGTCCTTTCTGGGCGCGTTGCTGATCTTCCAGCTCAACGCTCATGTGTCACCGATCGATCTTGGATCCTTCGTCGGAGCCGATGGACTCGCGTTGTCGCCCCAGGCGGTCTTCGCGCTGATCCTGATCGGCGTCCTAATCGCGACCCGCGACGGGGTCGTCGGTCTCCTGACGAAGGCCGGACGCGCCGTCCCCCTTCCGTCCGCCGTCTCGCGGAAACTCCCGCGAGACCGGGCATCCACCCTCCCAGAAGGAACAGCATGAGAATCACCCCCACCATGCGGGCGCTCGCCCTGATGTCCGCCACGGCAGTCGTCCTCGCCGGTTGCGACGGACGAGGCGGAGACGAAGCCGACAGCACCCCGGGCGTGACGGACGACTCGATCGTGATCGGTATGACCGCGCCGCTCAGCGGACCGCTCGCGGCGAATGCCGACGCCGCGAAGGGCTTTCAGGCCTACATCGACTCGATCAACGCTCACGGTGGCATACATGGGCGGAAGATCAAGCTGATCGTTCGCGACGACGCCTATGACCCGGCGAAGGCGGTGACCGAGACAACCCGGCTGGTCGTCTCCGACAAGGTCTTCGCCCTGGTCGGGGGCGTGGGATCAGCGACGCAGCTGTCCGTCTACAAGCAGATGAACGACCAGAAGGTACCCATGCTGCTGCTCAACACCAGCTTGGACACCTTCGTCGAGCCGCTCCTGCCGTACGTCTCCCTCATGCTGCCGTCCACCAAGAACGAGCAGAAAGCACTGATCAACTTCGCCCGGAACGAGTACAAGAACGCGAAGGTCGGTGTCCTCCTGCAGAACGACGACATCGGCCACACCATGACGGGAGTCTGGCAGAAGGCCTACGGCGACGACTTCGTGGCAGCCGAGACCTACGACACCACCGACACCGACGTGGCCAACCAGATCGCAGCCCTCCGCCGGGCCGGCGCCGAGGTCGTCGTATTTCTGGGATCCGTCAAGTTCACGTCGCTCGGACTGCTGGCGATGCAGCGAGACGGATGGGATGTGCCGCGTATCACCCAGTCCACCGGGTTCGACACGTCCGTGATCGAGACGGCCGGCGATGCCGCGGAGGGAATCATCACCGTGAACGCCCTCAAGCCCGGTGACTCCGACGAGCCCGGCGTCGCGGCGGCCCGCGACATCCTCAAGAAGTACGGCAAGGGCCTCGGCCCGAACAAGACGGCGTTCACCGGTATCGCCAACGGCATGGTGCTTGAGCAGATCCTGAAGGACGCGGGCAAGGACCTGACCCGCGAGAGTCTGATGAAGGCCCATGACTCCCTGAACATGACGGCCAACGGACCATGGTACGGAACCATCGAGCTCAGCGCCGAGGACCACGAAGTCCTGCAGTGCGAGCAGTTGCTCCGCAACGACGGCGGCTCTCTGACCCCCGTCGGTGACGTCGTCTGCCCGTGAACACCGCGCTGGGGACATGGCGCACCCAGACACCTCAATTCTCCGTCGCACCGCGTACAGCCACGGTGCGACGGAGGGAAGGACCAAGACATGGATGAGCTGAAGAACAAGGTTGCCCTGGTGGTCGGCGCAGGCGTCGACGGCGATGAGGGCATCGGCAACGGCCGGGCCACTGCGATTGCCTTCGCCCGCGAAGGGGCGCAGGTCGTCTGCGCCGACATCGACGAGTCGTCGGCCGAACACACGGCGCAGCTGATCAGGGACGAAGGACACGCGGCATCCGCTGTGGCCTTCGACGTCACGGACCTGGCCCAGGTCGAGCGAGCCGTCGACTCGGTCATCGCCGCGCACGGTCGCATCGATGTCCTGGACAACAACGTCGGCATCGGCGTGGTCGGCGGTGTCACGGACCTGGACCCGGCCGACTGGGAGCGGGTGATGCGGGTGAATGTGACCGGTGCCTTCAACACCATGCGGCACGTCATCCCGCACATGGCCGAGGCCGGCGGTGGCAGCATCGTCAACATCTCCTCGCTGGCCGGCGTCCGGTGGATGGGCTATGCCGCCGCCTCGTACTACACGAGCAAGGCCGCCCTCAACCACCTGACGCGCACCACGGCGGCAGAGTTCGCCGCGCGGAACGTGCGGGTCAACGCCATCCTCCCCGGACTGATCAAGACGCCGATGGTGACCAACGTGGCCGGACTGACCGACGCCTACGACAGTGCCGACACCGAGGAACTGTGGCGCGAGCGCGAGCGGCGGGTGCCGATGGGGCGCATGGGGCAGGCGTGGGACGTCGCCAACGCTGCCCTCTTCCTCGCCAGCGACCGCTCGGCGTATGTCACGGGAGTTGAACTGCGCGTCGATGGTGGGATCACTCTCGTGAGCGGGCGTTGAGATCATGACCCGCGTATTCGACACGCTCGACGAATTTACTTCCGTCGTGGGCGAGGAGCTCGGTACGAGCAGCTGGGTCACCGTCAGACAGGAGCAGATCGACCGGTTCGCCGAGGCGACCGGGGACCGCCATTGGATCCACGTCGATCCACAGAGGGCGGCCCAAGGCCCCTTCGGCACCACGATCGCGCACGGATATCTGACGCTGTCGCTGCTGGCCGCCTTCGCGGAGGAGATATACCGGGTCGACGGCTTGGCGACTAGTGTCCATTACGGTGCCGACAAGGTCCGCTTCTGCGCCCCGGTCCCAGTCGGCTCCCGCCTGCGTGGAACGGCGACACTCACCGACACCGCCGAGGGCCGTAACGGCACGCGGACCACGATCAGGTTCGAGGTCGAACGTGAGGGCAGCGATCAGCCGGCGCTGGTCGCCGACGTGCTGCTGATCATGGCTGCCACACCCCCGTGAGCCCCCGAGAAGACGATGCCCATCCAGCCCGTCCGGCCCAATCAGGGCGGTTCGCGGTGCCACGGTCCCGCAGCGGGGGTGCGTCTAGGATCGGACGTATGGCTGCCCCACGTCCGCCCAAGGCTACGGTCCAAGAGGTCGCCGAGGTGCTGTATGCCAGCGTGGACCAGATCTGGGACCGGGCCTACACGGCTCTCGTCGAGATCGCATCGTATCGGGAGATTCCGTGCGATGCCCTGCGCGCGGCCCATCGGCTGAATGTCGAGCGGGCAGCGGCGACCGTCCGGTACGGGCGGTTGCCGGCGCCGGCGGACATGGCGGAGGCGCAGTCCACCACCATCGCGCGGCTGCGCGCGGGCCTCCCGATCGAAGACATCATCCGAGGCTACCGGCTTTCGATCAGTGCGACGTTCGAGCAGTTCGTCGACATCGCCAAGGACGCCGGGCTCGCCCAGGACGAGCTGATGAAGGGGACCGGTCTGCTCTGGGGACTGAGCGACCTGTTCGTTGCCCAGGCGGTGCTGGCCCATCAGCGCTACGCGGTCGAGGTCGTGATAGGCGAGACGCGACTGCGCAACGATCACGTGCGTGCGGTCCTCGACGGGAAGGTGTCCCGGGCAGACCTCGACCAATGGCTGCCCGATGCGCACGGGCCCTTCCGCGCCCTGCTGGCACGCGTCACCGAGGGCGAGGGCGACGTCGACGAGGCGCGACTGAAGGTGGAGACGGCACTCTCCAGGGCCAACGTCCGCAGCGTCATCGGCGTCGTCGACGGAATGGTCACCGGGTACGTCGTCGATGCCGTTCCGCATGCGGTCGAAGGACTGAGCATCGCGGTGGGGCATCTGGTGCAGCTCGGGGACCTGCCCGCCTCCCTCCAGATCGCGCGCAGACTGCTCGTCGCCGATCGTGACGAAGCAGTCTCGACCGTTGAGACATGTGGGTGGCGGCTGACGGTGGACACCATCGAACCGCTTGCTCGGCATCTCCGCTCACGATACGTCGATCCACTGCTGGAGCTCGGCGAGTTCGGTCTGGATCTCCTTGCCACGCTTGGGGCATATCTCGAATCGGACCGACACGTCGATCGTTGCGCCGCTGCCCTCAACCTGCACCCCAACTCGCTGCGTTACCGACTCCGACGACTCAGTGACACCCTCGACGTCGACCTGAACCAGACCGACAGTGTCATCGCGCTTTCCATGGCGCTAGAGCTGGCAAGGCGCCCGGCATCGGCGGAGCTGACCTGAAGGTCTGCCGAAGTCGAGCTCATGCTGACGGTCTTGCCGACTCGTAGAGATGTGTCCGGTGCCAGTACTGCAACGGTGCTTGCCGTGACTGGTGGCCAGGTCAGGGGATGTGTCCGCGTCGTTTGTAGTGGCTGGTGCGGGCCTGGTGTTGTCTTCGGCGGCGCCAGGTCGACCAGTGCAGGATGTGCTCGACGGGTGTGGGCCGGCGGTTGGTGAGGCGGGTGATCAGCTTTCGTATCTCGGCGAGGCTGAGGTGGATGAGCTGGGAGGATCCGTTTCTGCTTTCCCGGTATCCAGCTCGCGGGCTCGCAGGACGGTCAGGCAGGCGTGGGCGGCCATGGCCAGGGTCATGTGGCGGTGCCATCCGGGGTGGCGGCGGACCTGGTAGTCGTCCAGGCCGCATTCCTGCTTGGCGCTGTGGACGGGATGGTCGATCGCCCAGCGGGTGACCACGGTGTCGTGCCGGGTGGTGGCCATGACGTGGAAGACGTCCGCCCGCTCCAGCTCGGACCGCCAGCCCTTGGAAAAGCCGTAGGCGGCGTCCGCGGTCACCCACCGAAACGGGACCTTGTCTGCGATCGCGCGGCGGACCATTGCCTTGGCCATGGCCACCTTGGTCTCGAAGGCGACCTCGTCGCCGATGCCGGCCCGGCGGCATCTCTCCGGGTCGTCGGTCCATGAGGTGGGCAGATACAGTCGCCGGTCGATCAGCGTCCGCCCACGGTCGGTGGCATAGGCGAGGAAGACGCCGACCTGGCAGTTCTCCGTCCGCCCGGCTGTGCCGGAGTACTGGCGCTGCACCCCCGCCGACCGCGTGCCCTTCTTCAGGAAACCTGTGTCGTCCACGACCAGGACGGCACCGGGGTCGCCGAGGTTGTCGACCACGTACCGGCGCACGTCGTCGAGCACCTCGTCGGCGTCCCATTCGATCCGGTTCAGCATCCGGTGGATTCGGCCCGGGCCTGCGTGGCCTGCTTCCTCCGCCAGCGTCCAGCCGTTCTTCCGCTGCAGCGGAGCGATCAGGCCCCGCATATAGGCCAGTGCCGACTCCCGGGGCTCCGACCTGCTGAAACGGTGCACGAACCGCCCATGCACAGCTTCCAGTTCACCCGCCCACAACCTGACATCAGCAAGGTCCCCACCCATAACCACACCAACGACCAGCCTGGCCACCAGTCACGGCAAGCACCGTTGCAGTACTAGTACTCCAGCAGGATTTCGCTGTCTGACCTGGTCTTTTCGCCGGGTGGCGGGGGTGTAGCGGGACTCCGGTCGTGCGGGGGCGGTCTCACGGAGACCGCCCCTCGATCGTGCGACACCGCCGCAGGTAGTGACAGCGGCGGGGCAGCCTCCGAGGGTGATCACCGAGTCTGCCGCTGCGCAGTGGGACCTCGAACTGGACGATCTCTTCCTGACCATCGGGCACCGCTTCGGCCGAGTCGAGCTCCGCCGCCGCATGCGGGACTACGTGCGCGGGCTGCTCGCCCCGGTCGCCCGCAAGAACAGCTGGCAGCTGGCGGAACAGGCCGGCCACTCCACCCCTGACGGCCTGCAGCACCTCCTCGCCGGATCGAAGTGGGAGCCTGATGACATCCGCGACGACCTGCAGGAATACGTCGCCGCCAAGCTCGGCGAAGCCGACGGTGTCCTGATCATCGACGACACCGGGTTCATCAAGAAGGGCACCACCTCGGCCGGGGTCCAGCGCCAGTACTCCGGAACCGCCGACAGGACCGAGAATTGCCAGATTGGCGTTTTCGCCGCCTACGCCTCTGCCCGCGGCAGGGCCCTGGTCGACCGGGAGCTCTACCTTCCGAAGTCCTGGACTGAGGACCGGGAACGCTGCCGCGCCGCAAGGATCCCCGACGAGCGGGAGTTCGCCACCAAGGACGAACTGGCCCGGCACATGGTGCTGCGGGCCCTGGCCTCGCGGCTGCCCAATGCCTGGGTCACCGCGGATTCCGCCTACGGCCAGGACAACCGCTTCCGCCGGCTGCTGGAGCAGTCGGGTGTCGGCTACGTACTGGCCGTCCCCAAGTCCCAGTTCAGTGTGGGCTGTTCACGGATCGAGGGCCTGTTCGCGCAGGCACCCGCCGAGGCGTGGGAGAAGCTCTCGTGCGGCGACGGCGCGAAGGGGCCCCGCGTCTACCATTGGGCAGCGGTGCGGCTGCCGGCCGTCGCCGAGTTCGACTATCAGGGCGAGGTCCCGCACCGGATGCGGTGGGCGCTGGCCCGGCGCAGCATCAGCAAGCCGGACGAGATCGCTTACTACCTTGCTTACGCACCCCTTCAGGTCACCGTCGAGGAACTGGTGCGGGTTGCCGGGGCGCGCTGGGCGATCGAGGAGTGCTTCCAGGCCGCGAAGAACGAGTGCGGCCTGGACCAGTACGGGGTCCGCCGCTACGTGGGCTGGTATCGGCACATCACTCTGGCCATGCTCGCGCACGCCTTCCTGGCCGCCACGGCACACCAGTCCTGGGAAAGGGGGCGGACCAGGTGGGACAGCCGGGGTCATCGGGCTCACAGTGGCGGAGGTTCGGCGACTCCTGGCAGCTTGTCGTGCCCAGCCCTCGCACCTGAGTGGACACCGGGGACTACACCACACGCTGAGCTGGTCGAACTGGCGCCGCCGACGCCAAGCAGCCGCCCGCCGCTGTCACTACCTGCGGCGGTGTCGCACGATCGAGGGGCGGTCTCCGTGAGACCGCCCCCGCACGACCGGAGTCCCGCTACACCCCCGCCACCCGACGGCATCTCTGACCTGGTCAGAGGTGTCGTCGGGAGTGTAGTTGGCTGCGGGCACGTCAGGGGCGGTCTTGCCGGACCGCCCCTCCAACGACTGACATCGAGAACTATCTGTTGTCACTGATCCCGATCTCGGAGGGCAAGCAGACTCGCCGGGCGAATGTCAGTCCAGCTCTCCTCGATAAAGTCGATCATGTCCTGCCTTGAGCCGGGCCCGTGCACCGCCTCCCACCCTGCAGGCACAGGGGCGAAGTGCGGCCACAGAGAGTACTGCTTCTCTTCGTTGCGGAGCACAGAGAAGGTTCCCTTATCATCGTCAAACGGATTACTCATATATTTCCCTTTCCTCCCGAAATGGCGGCCCGCTTAAGTCACGTACGCATCCCTGCGAAATCGTTGGCGACAGTTTGTAACTGGCTGCGCGAACCTTTGGATTCTGTAGACTTGTGCTGCGACACCCACGTGCCACGCCCCTCCTGCCTGCGGCCGGCTCGGGACTGGCGGACGTTGTCCTACGCCATTGCGGCGAGGATTCTGCGCTCTCCGGTGAAGGTTCGGCGGCCATGGGCAACCGCGATGTTATCGACCAACAGCAGGTCGCCGACCTGCCATTCGACGTCCACCCCCTTCCGCATCCCCACTTCCTGAATATGGGTGATGTAGTCGGACGGGATAGAGCTGCCGTCCGCGAAATAGGCGTTCTGGGGCAGTTCCTCCTCGGGCAGAATCTCTGCGAGCGCTGCCCTGTCCTCACCCAGCCCGGCGATGTGCCAGTGGTCTGCCTGGCTGAACCACACCTCAGTGCCGGTGACCGGGTGCTGCAGCGTTGCCTGCCGCAGCTGCGTGATTCGGCGTGCCGTCAGGTCGCCAACTCCACTCGGCATCGGCATCGTCGAGAAACGCCTCGACCTCCGTACGGTTGTCCGTTTCGAAGGTTGCCTGCCAACCCTTGCCGAAGCCCACGCCGTGGTTGCGTGCGGGAGGTCCAGAATCGCTGAGTGGGCTTCAGCCGGGCGTGGCCTTCGGGTGGAAGAGCGCTGCTGCGCCTTCGATCCGTTATCGGCGCAACTCGTGTACACGGGAGGGCCGACCGCCTGGCTGGGTTTCAAGGGTACGTGATGCGAGACATGTCGGGTTTTCCCTGACTGCCGCGTACGAACGAACGCTGCCACGATGTGTGGCATGAGAATGCGACTGGAACTCACGCGGCGACGTCATGTCGACCTCACGCGCGTCGCCAGCGCCTCCTGTTGCGTCGCGGCCCGATCCCCCTCTCCCCGCCCCGGCCCTGCATCCAGGACGCCGTTGGTGTCGACATTCGCAATCACGTGCACATGTGACAACAGGGCCCCCTGGCGCTGCTCGGTCGGAATCGCATCCCCGAGCCGTCGGAAGGGCCCTGCCCTCATGCGCGTGCAGCCGGAAAACCACCCCATCACGGGCCCTGGTCGTCCCTCACGTTCCATGATCGGTTGAGATACGGCTGCTTACAGGTCACCGCGTTTCGCGCGCAGGTCCATCCGCGCGTTCACCTGCTGCGAGATCGCTGTACAACGTCCCGTCCGACCAGATGTAGCGTGTTCCACCCCACCTGGCGGCGGACGCGACGTCGGGGAAGAAGCCCCGCCCTCCGAGGTTCGCGCTGGTGTTGCACAGGACGGGCACACCACTGATCTCCGCATAAGCGGCGAGGACACGGGCGCTGGCGACGTCCTGCGTCGAGCGGACAGTCTGCAGCCGGGCAGAGCCGTCCAGGTGGACGACTGCGGGGACACGGTCGGCCCAACCGGGCCGCATCCGGTGCTCGAAGAGCATGTGGGGGTCAGGCGCACCGGGATCGAAGACCTCTGCCGCGCGTTCTTCGAGACAGATCGGCGCGACGGGCCTGTAAGAAGCCCGGTTCTTGATGGCATTGAGCCGGTCCTTCATGCGGGGATCGGTCGCCGGTGCCAGAATGCTGCGGTTGCCGAGGGCCCGTGGGCCCAGCTCGCCGCGGCCGGACAACACCACCACCGGCTCCCCTTCGGTGTGCAGGAGGCCGGCCAGTTGCCGCTCGTCGTATGGCTCGGCCCGCCACCCGCCGGGGAGCTCACCGACGGCGATGCCGGGTCCGCTGTAGACATCCCACTCGAGCGATGTCCGCCCGTGCCGGAACATCTCGCAGGCGGCTGTGCCGATCGCCGCTCCCGCGTCATTGGGGAAGGGCGGTACGAACATCTCCTGGAAGACTCCACTGGCGCGCATCATGGTGTTCCACTTGATGTTGAGCGCGCACCCGCCGCCGAGCACCAGGTTGGGGCGCTTCCCTGGGAATCTGCGTTCCACAACAGCGCTCAGGCTTTGAAGAAGTCGGTGACCGAGGTAAGCCTGATAGGTGGCGATGATGTCCGCGTTGGAGAGACCAGGCATGAGTTCGTTGCGATTCGAAGCCACCTTCTCCCCCAGTATGCTGGCGTTGTCCGAACTGGTGCCAGGAATTCCGGCGACAAGGTCGTCGAGCACAGTGAAGGCGTCCATCTCGATTCGGCCCAACGCAGCGTACGCCATCGCCTTCCCCGCGATGGAGAGGTGCATGCGCACTTCCTCTTCCTCTGAGCGCCCGTCGAGATTTTGCAGGAAGGGTTCGAACTGCGCGCTGAAGTCCGCGAAACTGTTTCCCGTGATGGGCAGCAGAGTCGACACCATGGTTACTTTGCGGGTGGCTGCCTGCACCTGGTAAAGCCGCGGCACAACGCCGCCGTCCCAGACCAGGACGAGTGCGTCCTCCCCGCGGACGGCGAAGGGACTGGAACAGTACGCACCGAGAAGGTGGTTGGCCACATGGGTGTAGCTCGCATAACCGCCGGTGCCGTTGAAGTCGTGGTCTTCGAAGGTGTGGCGTTGCAGCGGCCCGTCGTCACCGGCAGCCTCCACGTAGGGCGCGACGCGCAGATGTGCCGGCTGGTCACCAATACGGACATCGACGGCGGGCGCACCGTCGGCATTCTTCGTGTACCAGCCGTCTATAACGAACTGGTCTACGCTGGCGGGTGAAATCCCCTCCCCGGTGAGGATCTCCGTCACCAGTCGCAGATCACCCAGAGAACTGTAGCGTTCTCTGTTTTCCAGCTTTTCCACCTCGATGCTGAACAGCAGCCGCCCATCTTCGATGACCGCGACCGCACCGTCGTGTGACGCCTTGATGCCGCATATGAGCACAGTAGTCCTGCCTTTCGAGTCGTGTAAGCCTTCTTGTGCGTGCCTGCAGGGTGTACATGGTCATGCGTCGTCGGACTGCATCCATGCCGACCCGACGACGCTTTCGGGCTACTGGAGTTCAGTAATTGATCAGTACCTTGAGGGCCGTTCGCTCCTCCATGGCCTTGTAGCCGTCGGGGATTCCCGCCAGGTCGACGGCTCGGTCGAACACCGGCGACGGATCGATCACCCCGTCGAGCACGTCGGGCAGAAGCTCGGGGATGTAGGTCCGCACCGGCGCGACACCGCCGCGCAACGCGATGTTCCGCTCGAAGACATCGCTCAGGTCGAAGCCCGTGCCGCTGCCATGTGGCACACCGACGCAGCCGATCGAGCCACCGTCCCTCGCGATCTGCACAGCCGTCCACATGGACTGTTCGGTCCCCACGGCTTCGATCACTGCCGGCACGCCCCGGCCGCGGGTCAGTTCCCGCACGGCCTCGACCGCTGCCTCCCCGCGCTCCGTGACGACATCGGTTGCGCCGAAGGTCCTGGCGATGTCCGTACGGGAGCGATGGCGGCCGAGCGCGATGATCCGTTCGGCACCCAAGCGCTTCGCGGCCAGCACACCGCAGAGTCCGACCGCGCCGTCGCCCACGACGGCGACCGTTGTGCCAGTGCCCGCGCCCGCGCGGGCAGCGCCGTGGTGGCCGGTTCCCAGCACGTCGGACAAGGTCAGAAGCGCAGTGAGCAGCCGCCGGTCCGACACCGCCTCCTTCGGGAGCCGTACGACCGTGCCGTCGGCACAGGGCACCCGGACGGCCTCGCCCTGGCCACCGTCCGATCCGTTCGTGCCCCAGAAGCCGCCCTGTTCGCACGAGGTAGTCAGCCCTTCGGCACAGTAGCCGCACTCACCGTCCGACCAGACGAACGGCACTACTACCAGGTCGCCGACGGAGCAGCCCATGACGTCGGCGCCGATGTCCTCGACGACGCCGATGAACTCGTGACCGATGCGCTGTCCCGGGTCGAATTCGGCCACGCCCCGATACGCCCACAGGTCGGTGCCGCAGACGCAGGAGAGCACAACCCGCACGACGATGTCGGTGGGCTGCCGGATCACCGGGTCCGCCACCTCCTCCACCCGTATGTCGTGCGGAGCGTGGATGACAGCGGCACGCATGCTTCGGTCCTCTCTGCTGGGCGTCTGTTGGGCGGAGGGATCGAGCACCTCGTCCGCCACAGCGCATAGTTGGCCCATCGCGGTCGCGGGCTCCTGCTCGGACGATGTGGCACGTATCCCGATGACTCCGCGGCCTGCCGGTCCCGCGCGCGGGCGGCCGCACTGTTCTCCTCGCGCGCCAGGACCACACGGAGCCGTCCCCCGACCAGTGCAGCGGGCGGACGTCCTGGCCGGGCTCAACCATGGACCCGGCGCGCCACCTCAGCGGCCGTGGGGGCCTCGGCGGCCCCTCGACCGACACCACGCCCCGGTGGGCGGCGTGCGGAAGCACAGGGCGCGGGCGTACATCCCGAAACCGATGCCGGTCAGGAAGTTCACCGCCGCGAGCCGGAGCCGCGGTCCGGACATAGGGTGTCAGCCGGCGCACGGCTACGAGAGCTGGGCGGGGGTGACGGCGGCCTCACCGACCTCGTGCAGGATGTAGCCGATGCGGTTCTCGCAGTGGGCCACCTCGGCACTGCGCAGCTCCTCGGGCCGGTCGCCGCCGTGCCCCCGCGGGTAGAGACCCTGTCGACTGAGATCCCATGCCACCGCCTGCAGCCGACGCAGGAGTTGGCTGGTAATGCCGTAGCCGTCCACGGGCGCACGCAGGGTCAGGAAGAAGTTGTCGTACAGGACTGCGGTGCGCTCCGAGGGGCGGACGACGGTCTCCCTCATGCTCTGCTGAAGTAGGGACTGGCCCCCGGGCACGAGGCGCGCGGCGACGCCGTCGTGGATGGTCTTGTGGATGTTCACGGCGCGGGCGAGTCGGGCGGCTTCTGGGGTGTTTCCGCGGACCGCCGTACCCTGTCCTCGGAACAGACCGCGTACCGGGACGAAGTCCGACGCCCATGTACCGCTGAAGCCACGGTGCTGGAGATACATGCGCGGTCTGATCAGGCTCTGGTAGAGGTCGATCGGACAGGACCCCGTGTAGAGGAGCATCGCGCTGTAGCCGTACGCGTACCTTTCGAGACGTGCCAGTGACGCACTGTCCTGGATCTCTCCTTTCGCGCTCCGTTCCAGGATCTCGCCCATTGAGCGCCAGATCAGAAAGGAGATCTGATGCCCCGTGATCCAGCGGAACCAGAAGAGCTGCTCATCGGTGACTCCCACGCGCGGGTCCGGATCAACAGGCGCTTCACCGCCCGCGAGGAGACGCAGACGGGACAGGACGAGGTTGGAGTCACAGGGGGGCAGGAAGCTCGGGACGCGGGCGGACGAGACGGTCGCGTGGCCGACCGGCGGCATCGCGAGTGGTTCCAGGCCGTAGGCGAAGTCCCCGAAGTCCCACTCGGCGGTGCGTGGGCCGGCGACAAGGGCGGTGTCGCTCGTGCTCGTCATCGGTGACCCTCCGGTACGTAGCTGAGTTCGTACTCAAGGCCGTTGACATCGAGTAGATAGAGGCTCTGCACGCCGTCGTCGTCGACGACTATCTCGGTCGGCATCTCCGATCGGGCAAAGGAGTAGCGCCCCGATTTGTAGATCTCGACCCACCGGCGACGGCGGTCGACGAGCTCCTGCGGCGTGGCCACCTGGACGCACAGATGCTGGAAGAGGAATCCATCCTCGTTGGCTGTCCGGCCGTTGTGTCCCGCGCGGTCGAAGAGGTGGAGACGGACGTCTCCGATGGCGACCTCGATCAGCTTGCGGATCCCCGGCAGTCTGCTGAGTGTGAGGTCGGAGAAGCGACTGAGTTCCCACTTCTGCTCCGCGTCGAAGAACTCCTGGTACCAGCCGAGGCAGTTGGCCAGATCTGCGGTCTGCACGCCCACGTGGTGAATTCTGAGTTGATTCGAACGATCCACAGCGGCATCATCCTTTCGGGCTGACCGGGCGGGAGCGAAGGTGTCTCCGGGAGCGGGGTTGGTGGCGGTGACCGAACTCGCGGCCTGGATACCGCCAGAAGTTGGGGCGGGCTCTCCCATGAGATCGGTACTCATACTCTTCCCTGTTCGTACGGTGCTTTCTATGTTCTTCTTCAGGTCGTCTAGGGCACATTTCGCAGGCGATTGAAGGACTGCAATTGCTCGTTCAGGACCGGGCCGATGCTGGAGAGCTGCTCCGGGGCCATCATCTGATAGTGAGAGCAGTCGACATTCACGACGGTCAGGTTTCCGCTCAACTGGGGCAGCCACACGTTCCGAACCGCGGCCATTTCGCCCCCGTCGCGGGCGGCACGAAACAGTGTCATGTCGCTGCGGAGCAATCCCGGGCGGTGTTCTTCCATGAGTTGAATATTCTCTTCGGCAGCGGCCAGGATATTAATGATCTCGTCGTCCACGAGATCGTGGAAAACCGGACTGGACGACCGGACTAGATCGAGCGCCGTCGAGGTGTTCGACGGCATCTCGCGGTCGCTCATGTCCCTGCCGCAGAGAGCCGACAGCGCGGCCTTGAGCAGAACGCGATCGGTCAGTTTCGACGCGGTCTTCTCCTGTTGCACCGGGTAGCCGTCAAGGACGGCGACAAGACCTACCTCACACTTCCGCTCCTGTAGGCATACGGCCACCTGGTGCGCCGTGAGACCACCGAAGGACCAGCCGACCACGTGATACGGGCCATGGGGTTGGATCCCCTGGATTAGTCCCGCGTAGTCCTGCGCCATCGATCGGAGGCTGTCGTGCGTACTGTCATGCGCCGTCAGTTTCGGCGCTTGGATGGCGTACACCGGACGATCCCGGCTGATGTGTTTGAGCAGACCCAGGTACGACCAGCTCAGGCCACTCCCGGGATGAATGAGAAAGACCGCCGGCTTGTCGCCCTCGATGCGGAGAGGAAGAACCGGGCTGTAGGCAGCGGATTCTCTTGCTTGGCCGATGGAATGGGTGGTGAGGGCGGCTGGGGTGGGTGCTTCGAAGAAGGTTCGGACCGGCAGGTCGATGCCGAGGGCGGTGCGGAGTCGGCTGAGTAGGCGGGTGACCAGCAGTGAGTGTCCGCCGAGCTCGAAGAAATTGTCGTCGGCACCGATGCTGTCCAGTCCGAGGACGTCTGCGAAGTGGCTGCAGATGATCTCTTCCTGGGGGGTGCGGGGGGCGCGTCGGGGGCGGGTGGTCGCGGTGTAGTCGGGGGTGGGCAGTGCCTTGCGGTCGAGTTTGCCGTTCGGGGTCAGCGGTAGTGTGCCGATCTGGACGAACGCGGCTGGGACCATGAAGTGAGGGAGCCGGCTTGCGGCGTGGTCGCGCAGATCGTGCGGGTCCAGGTTGCCCGGAGCCACGACGTAGGCGACGAGGCGTTTGTCGCCGGGGGTGTCTTCGCGGACCTGGACCACGGCCCGGGTCACGTCGGGACGAGGACGTGAAACTCCGAGCGCGGCATGGACGACGTCAACCACGGCCAGAACGGCCGAGGGGTGCGGTGGCGAGACCACGATGCTCGACGGGAACGCGTGCTCGCAGAGTTCGACGCGGGCGAGCAGCAGCACGCCCTCGACACCATGTACCAGTGGAGGTCCACGGAGGGCCTCGCCCGCTGCGCCGTTTTGCCCACGGCGGAGTACCCAATCCTGGAGGAGTGAGACGGCGAGCCGATCCTCCGGTACTCGACCGGCTATCTGGTGATACCCGAGGGCGACGAGTCGGCACGGCGTCTCATCGACTGCGGCGGCGCCCTCTACGAGGAGAACCACATCGCCATCCGCTACGAGAAGAGGGACCTCGCGGTCTGGGACAACTGGCGGATGCCGCACTCCCGCAACGCCTTCGAGGACCCGCAGCGGCACATCGAGCGCGTCCAGATCGCAGGCTGACCCCGAAAGGCAGGCACCACCATGAACGGCGCCCGAGCAGTGCTCAACACCCTTGTGCACGGTGGCATCGACGTCTGTTTCACCAATCCGGGCACCTCCGAGATGCACCTCGTCGCAGGCATGGTCTCGACGCCGGAGATCCGCGGCGTCCTCTGTCTGTTCGAGGGGGTGGCGACGGGCGCCGCCGACGGGTACGGCCGGATGGCGGGCAGGCCCGCCTCGACGCTGCTGCACCTGGGGCCCGGCCTCGGCAACGGTCTCGCGAACCTGCACAACGCCCGCCGCGCGGGTACGCCGCTGATCAACCTGGTGGGCGACCACGCGACGTACCACAAACCGTTCGACGCGCCCTTGGACTCCGACATCGAGAGCATCGCCGGGACGGTGTCGGCGTGGGTGCGCAGGACTGAGCGTTCCGCTGACGCGGGGCAGGACGCCGCCGACGCCATCCGGGCCTCGCGGACTCCGGTCGGCTACCTCCCGGGCGGCGTCGCCACGCTGGTCCTGCCGTCGGACGTCTGCTGGTCGGACGGCGGGGCCGCCGTGCCCGTACCCGCGGCGCAGGCCCCGTCGTTCGAAGAGGCCGAGGTGGAGCGGATCGCCAAGATCCTGCGCGAGAACGAGGGGTGCCTCCTATTCGTCGGGGGCGGCAACATGCGGCGCGCGGGTTTGGCGGCGGCGAGCCGTATCGCCGCGGCTACCGGGGCCGACGTCCTGGCCGAGAAGTCCCCGGCGCGGCACGAGCGAGGGGCGGGCCTCGCGCGCTTCGAGCGGCTGCCCTATCCCAGGGATCTGGCGGAGCGACGACTCGCCGGGGCACGGCATCTCGTTCTGGCCGGCACGCGTGAGCCGGTCTCGTTCTTCGCCTATCCGGGCAAGCCGAGCACGCTGATCCCGGCCGGGTGCGAAGTGCACGACCTCGGCGCCGCACCCGGCGCTCTCGAATACCTGGCCGACCTGGTGGCACCCCGCACCGCGCCGCTCGCCACCGACGCGGACAGGCCGGGGCTGCCGAGCGGGGAGCTGACCGCGGAGAAGGCCGCGGCCGTCATCGGCGCGCTCCTGCCTGAGGGGGCCGTCGTCGTCGACGAGGCCATGACGTCCGACCAGTGGCTGCCGGGCGCCACCGCTGGCGCGCCCGTGCACGACTGGCTCAACATCACCGGCGGTTCGATAGGCATGGGGATGCCGGTCGCCACGGGCGCGGCCGTCGCATGCCCGGACCGTCCCGTCCTCAATCTGGAGGCGGACGGCAGCGCGATGTACACCCTCCAGTCGCTGTGGACGCAGTCACGCGAGGGCCTTGAGGTGACCACGGTCGTCTTCAACAACGCCTCGTACGCGATCCTCGACTCCGAGCTGCGGCGGCTCGGGGCGTTCGACGGCGAGGACGTGCGGCGCAGCCGGTCGTTCATCGACATCCCGGGGCTCGACTTCGTGGCGATGGCGAACGGCATGGGTGTATCGGCGACGCGGGCCCGCACGGCCGAGGAGTTCACCCGTCAGCTGCGCGCGGCCGTCGCGGAACCGGGCCCGCACCTCATCGACGCGGTGGTGCCCCCCGTGACGGGCGGTTCCTGACCTCCCTGACCGCCCCGACCACTGCCACCCCCGAAAGGAAGGAAGAACGGTGCCTACTCCCGTGTTCCGGCAGGTCTCCCTCCTGCCCGGCGTATGGCCGTCCCCCGGCCTCATCGACGCCCTGCGCCCGCTGAGCGAGAGGCCGCCGCTGTACCTGACCCAGTGGCCGTCACCGGACTCGGACACGGGAGAGTCCTTCGCGCGGACGGACGCCCTGCTGGCGGGCTGGAAGGACCGTCTCGACGCCGGGCACCTGAGCCAACTGCCCGCCCTGCGGTACGTGGGTCTGCGTGCCACGTCCACCGATCGCGTCGACCTGGACTACACGCGGCGCGAGGGCATCACCGTGTCGCCCATCTACGGCTACGGCGACATCGGCACGGTCGAGTTCGTGATCGAGCAGCTCCTCGCCCATGCACGGCACGGCGGGCAGACGCCGGGGGAGCTGGCGGGGCGGCGCCTGGGGCTCATCGGCTACGGACCCGTGGCTCGGCGCGTCTCCGCGGTCGCTGCCGCGCTGGGGATGCGGGTCCTCTTCCACACGCCGACTCCCCGCTCCACGGCGGAGTGCGATGCGTGCTGGGCGCCGCTGGCCGAGGTGCTCGGCTCCGCGGACTGCCTGTCCTTCCACTCACCGGCCTACCGGCATGTCGTCACGCTCCAGGACCTGCGTCTGATCCCCGGGGACGCCTTCGTCGTCGTGACAACACTGGGCCTGCCCATGGCTGAGAGCGACCTGCACACCTGGCAGTCGGGCCGCGCGGGCCGCGTGGCCCTGGACTCGTGTGCGGCTCACGCCGCCAGCGACCCTGTGCGACGGGTCCCGGGCATCGACGTGCACGATCTCCACGCGGCACGGACCACTGAGTCGGTGAAGCGGGCGGAAACCCAACTGGTCGAGAACCTCACGGCAGCGCTCCGCCCGTGAGACGGACCGCCCCCGGGTTGCCAGGGCGGAAGTGCCCGAGGATCTCCAGGGGTGCCGCTCACCGTTCGGTCAGAACATGGCGATGGGGTTGACCGGTGTGCCGGTCAGACCGTGGATGCGCGGCGGGGCGACGGTGAGCAGGAAGCTGTAGCGTTTCAGTCGCGCACACAACGCCGCGAGGTCATCCAGTTGGGGCACGTCGATCAGCGGCATCGCCATCCGGCCGAGCGCCACCCCATGCAGCGGTGAGGGTTCGTCCGGGTTCAGGGGAGGATGCGCGTCGCCCCTGTCCGGGGCGACGATGGCGACCCCCCGACGGTGCATCCATTTCACCGCGTCCATGCTGATTCCCGGAGTCGGCTTTTCGGGGTGTCCGCGTCCCGTCCAGCCGAGTCGTACCACCAGTGCGTCACCGGAGTCCACCTCGACACCCTGCCGCTTCTCGGCCTGCTCGAAGTCGTGCGATGTCACCGCGTAGGCGGGGGGAAGGGGGCCTTCGACGGCCAGGTCGAGCAGGACGCCACGTGTCACTATCCCGGCGGCGAAAGCAGCCGTCGAGGCATGCGTGATGCCGACGGGGGTGACGACCTGCTCCCTCGGGCGGCCCGGATAGATCTGGCCGTCGGTCGACCAGTGTGCGAGCGCATCGAGGTGCGTCGACTTCCAGTGGTGGCTGTGAACCACCGACAGATCGGATGCCACCGGTCCACCGGTGTGGGACACCATCTGCTGCACCGGTGATGCGTCGACCGTCTCGGGCGAGAACGGGCTGGAGAACAGCGCATTGGGCGTGATCGGCTGTGCCAGCGACACCCACTGACCGGTCCGCGCCTCCGCGGCAGCCCTGGCACGCACCTCGTCGGTGATCAGGTTGAGGGTGCCGAGTTCGTCGTCCGCTCCCCATCGTCCCCAGTTGTCCGGCAGATCCGCCTCACTCATATCGACCATGCCCATGGGTCCTCTCGTCATTACGCACTCAGACCTGAATGGCCCGTGCAAAGCTGCCTCCTCGTGGTCAACCTGTCGCATCACAGGAACGGGAGAGCGTGGATGCCGGTGAGCGAGTGGGCCGCAAACTCGCCTGGTCAATAGGCAAGTTGAACAGCATCACTGCCCGCCGTTGGTATTCCGTGGCAGTCCGTGTTTCCGACTGCCCGGTTCAGGGTGGTCTACCAGCCCAACCCGGAGGTCAGCATGCGCGGCCTCTACGACCGCATCGTCACCTCTGGGCGGCACCCAAAGCTCCGTCGGGGCACGGCGCTTCCGGGTGGGAGGCACCCGTGTCCGGGACCGGTCAGGGAACCCTGGCGACGCCGACGTGGAGGCCGCTGCGCTCGGAGGTCGGCGCCAGCTCACCCTGATACCACTCGGTGGCGAAGACCAGGCCCGGCGCTACGAGGTCGAGGCCCTCGAAGAAGGGTTCGACCTCGCTGCGACTGCGCAACCGCAGCGGGATCGAACCCTTCTCGTAGGCGGCTTCGATCTTCCCCGCCCACTCGGGGTGCTGGTCGACCGTGCCGTGTGAGAGGACCAGGTAACTGCCTGAGGGAAGTGCGTTCACCAAAGTGCGCACGACGCTGTACGGGTCCTCGTCATCGGGCAGGAAGTGCAGCATGGCCAGCAGCGACAACGCGACGGGGCGTTCGAAGTCGAGCCTCTCGGCGGCGAGTTCGAGGATGGCTGCAGGCTGACGCGCATCCGCGTGGAGGAAGTCGGTGAATCCCTCCGACGTGCTGGTCAACAACGCATCCGCGTGCGGCAGGACGCTCGGGTCACTGTCCACGTAGACGACTCGGGCGGTGGGTACGATCGCCTGAACGATCTGGTGCATGTTGGGTTCGGTGGGGATGCCGGAGCCGATGTCGAGGAACTGGTCGATGCCGCTCTTCGCCAGCCAGGCGACGGCACGGTGCATGAACGCCCGGTTTCGGGCCGCGTTGCCCCGTGTCTCCTCGGGCAGTTCCTGGCCAACTCCCCGGTCCACGGGGTAGTTGTCCTTCCCGCCCAGCAGCCAGTCGTAGACGCGTGCTGGATGAGGCTTGGTGGTGTCGATGTGAGTATGGGGAACACGGGCGCTCACGGGAAACTCCTTCGTATGGGAAACGTCCGAACGCAGCGGCCGGAGGCCGTCCGCCCTTTCGCTAAGCGCAGGGCGACGCGCGAACCATGAGGTATGCCGTAATTCATCGAGGGGGAGAACGTTCGGTCTAATGTATCACTCGCCTCTATAGGCTTCTATAGGCTTCTATGGGCCTCTAGGGGTGCCTCTGGAGGCGCGGAGCCCGGGTGGAGTTCCATCCGCTCGACCAGTCCCGGGTCGACCGGTTCCGCTGGTGGGTGGTGTCGTACCGCAGTCGCAAAGTCCGTGACGGGGACCTGACGGTCGAAGCATGGGCCAACGACGACAACGCGGCGCTGGATGACGGGTGGGTCACTGAGGCGGCCGCCGACCCGGGCTCGAGGTGGGGGCAGTACGAGTATGTGACCGACATCGGCTTCGCTGCTTACCACGATGCGTGAGGATCGGTCCGACCAGGGTCGCCCCGACACCTCCTCTTGTGTGCCGCGGCTCCAGGCGTCCGCTTCAGCCCACCGGCGTCAGCTCGGGGTCATGGCTCGAGGACGTAGACGCATCGGCAGTTTGCGGGGCCTCAGCGTGATGCTCAGAGCGGGACGCCTCTTGGCGCCCGGCGCGTGTTCCAGACGCCAGCGGGTGGTGATGGTCGCCAGGGCGAGAGTGGCTTCTGCCATGGCGAAGTTGTCGCCAGGGCATTTGCGGGCCCCAGCAGCGAACGGGATCAAGGAGTTGCGGGGCGGCTGAGGGTGCTCGGGATCCCATCGGTCGACGTCGAAGTCTTCCGGCTGGTCGTGGAGATCCGACCGGTGGTGAATGATGTAGGAGCTGTAGGCCACGCTGGTTTTGGCGGGTAGGAAGTGCCCGCCCAAGCGAGTGTCAGTGGTGACTGTGCGAGTGAAGAACCAAGCGGGTGGACGCAGCCGAAGCGTTTCGGTGATCACTCGGTTGGTGAACTGCAGGTGCGGTAGGTCGGCGTGGGTGGCTGGCGCGCCGTCCAAGACGGTGTCGACCTCGTCGTGCAGTCGGCGCTCGGCCTCCGGATGCTGGGCCAGGAGATCCAGCGCCCAGGCAAGAGCGGAGGCGGTGGTCTCGATCCCGGCCAGAAGGATGGCCACGATCGTGTCGATGATCTCCTCATCCGTCATGCCCTGCCCGTCCGTCTCGACGTCGCGGGCCGCAAGCAGAGCGGACAGCAGGTCGTCATGGTCGGTGCCGTCGGCACGGCGCTGGGCGATGATCTGGCCGCATGTGACGTGCAGGCTGTCACGGGCGCGTGCGTAGGCGCGGTTGCCCGGGGTGGGCAGCCGGTCCAGTGGCGGAACCAGGAACATGCGCTTGTAGAAGCCGGCGAAGAGGGTCTTGCCGGCATCGAGGAGACGGTCGAGTTCGTCCCGGGGCAGTGTGTTGGAGAACAGAGTGGCAATCGCAATCTTGGACGTGATGCTCATCATCTCGTCCGGCACGTCCAAAACCTGCCCAGGTTGCCATGAAGCGGTCGCTTCATCGATATAGCCGGTCATGGTCTGCGCGTAGCCGGGAAGCCGAAACGGATGGAACGAGGGCTGGACGAGCCGTCGTAGCCGCCGGTGTTCGGCGTGCATGCTGGTGCCGATGCCGTTGCCGCTCACTTCCCGCGCCCGGTCATAC
The DNA here is from genome assembly GCF_044327745.1 of Streptomyces sp. NPDC018026. Taxonomy (NCBI): domain Bacteria; kingdom Bacillati; phylum Actinomycetota; class Actinomycetes; order Kitasatosporales; family Streptomycetaceae; genus Streptomyces; species Streptomyces sp. NPDC018026. The sequence goes on along the minus strand of NZ_JBIRFY010000014.1, from coordinate 5,979 downwards.
ATCGGGCCACCCTTGTCGAAGATGCGGTCGTCGAGCAGGACCTGGTGGGTCAGAACTGGATCACACACAACCACGAGGGGGAATGGGCCTAGACGGACCTTGACCAGGTCGCCGTAAGCGGGCAATGACGACAGGAAGGCGGTCGGGTTCCGCAACAGGGGCATCAGATGACCGACCAGAGGCAGCGCCTTCGGCGCGGTGGGGATCGATTGCAAGTTCTTCATGATCGCTCCAGAATGTGGTCGCGCGGGGACTACGTGGCCTTGGCGACGGACGAGTTCGGTCTCCGGGGGCGCTCGGGCGTCTCAGGACCTGGCCCGTACCACCATGGGCAGGTGGTTCGGGCGGAGTACTGCTGCGGGGACTTCTCTCACCTTCCTGCGCGCGGCGGGGGCCAGTCGCCAGGTGGCGGCGATCGTGGCGACGTTGATCGCCAGCTGAGTGAGGGAGAAGTGGTCACCTGGGCATTTGCGCGGGCCTGCGCTGAAGGGCTGGAAGGCCTCACGCGGGGGCGGTGCGAGCCAGCGGTCCGGGTCGAAGCGCAGGGGGTCGGGGTAGAGATCGGGGTCGCGGTGCATGGTTGTCGCGCTGAACAAGATCTCCGCTCCCGCGGGCAGATGCGTAGCGCCGAGCCTGACGGGGTTGATCGTGCGGCGCATCTGGATCCAGGAGACGGAGTGGAGCCGGAGTGTTTCCTGGATCAGGCGCTGGGTGTACTGGAGTTGAGGAAGATCGTCGAAGGTGACGGGGCGGGAGTCGAGGACAGCGTCGAGCTCGTCGTGCAGGCGGGCCTCGACGGCGGGGTTGCGGCCGAGTTCGTAAAAGAGCCAGGAGAGCGTGTAGGCGGTGCTGTCCGCGCCGGCAACCATCATGGTGATCACTTCGTCGTGGATCTGCTGGCGGCTCATCGGCTCATCGGTTTCCTCGTCGCGTGCCGCGATGAGGAGTGACAGCAGGTCGTCTCGCTCCTCGTCCGCGCGAAGACGCTCGTCGACGATGGTGTCGACGATGGCCTTGAGTCGCTCACGTGCCGCTTCGAACTTTCGAGTGCCGGTGAGGGGCAGACGCTCGACGAAATTTGGCGTCATGGTGCGCACGATGACCTGCCGGAGAAAGACGCCCACGCACGCATCGATCTCGGCGATGGTGCTGTTGTCGATGTCGGTGCCGAACAGCGTGCGCACAGTGGTTCCCACGCTCAACTCGTGCATGACCCGGTCGACGGCGATGCGCTGCCCTGGCTCCCAGGCGGCGATGACCGATTCGGCCTGTTCCCGCATGGCCTCGCTGTAGCGGCGCAGACGGGAGCGATGGAAGGCGGGCGTGATCAAGCGCCGCTGCCGATGATGGAACGCGCCTTCCGAGGTGGCGATTCCGTTGCCGACGACAGGTCGTGTCTTGTCGTACATTCGGCCCTTGGTGTAGGAGCCGGCATCGGTGACGAGGACGTCGTGCAGCAGCTTCGGCGAGTTGACGACGTAGATCGGCAGCGTGCCCAGGTGGAGGGCGACGATGTCACCCTGATCGCGCAGGTCCTGAAGAGCCTTCAGTGGTCCGCGAACGAATTGCAGGGCGTGCCCGACCACAGGGAGGCGTCCTCGTGCCGGCGGAGGGAGGTGGGGGACGGCCGGGGGAGTGGACATGGGTTGATCTCCCTTTCAGGAAGCAGGATGAGTTGGAGGCTGCCCTGCTCGGGCCGGAGCTCGGTCGGGCACCGGCATGTGGGGGAGGGCGCGGAGCGTTCAGTGATGTGCTCGTATTCGCTGCCCACTCAGGCGCCGTGGAAGTTGCCCCTGTAGCGTGGGGTGTTGTCGTACCAGTCGTACAGACCGGACAAGTAGCTCTGGGCGCCCCGGACCCAGACCCTCATCTGTTCGATCTCAGAAGGCGACAGGCGCACCTCCGCGGCAATTTGCGGCAGTTTCACCTCTACCAATTGGTCGAAGCGTCGGACCCGGTCCTCGATAAGACCGGTGGCAATCTTGTGTGCCTGCTCCAGGCCGCCGCCGAAAATGTCCCGCAGGACCAGCATGAGATTGTTGATCTCACCTTCATCGTTTATCTCCATTTCGTAGGAGACGGCCTCGTTCCCCAGAGCCATGACATCGATGAAGGCGTCCAACAGCGAGGTGACCACCTCTGTTTCGCGAAGAGTTTCAGGTATTTCTGCACCTGTGGCCATTGCCGCGAAGCAGGCTCCGGTCCCGCCTGCAAATGTCCGCCGCCTGAGTCCGATGAACTCGATCAGGTCGGGCACCCGATCATCACAGATGTTCTCCAATTCGAGAGCGGCTCCGGTGAGGAATTCGTGAATTGCCTGCGAGAAGTCTCGACGCCAGCTGAAGGATCGCCCTTGTGCGAGCCGCGGCCACAAGTCGGCCAGCCCTCGCTCCACTGCGTCAGTCGGCTCGGGAATGGGATGCCCGGGATCTGGCTGGATGAAAGTGCAGAGCCTACGAGCATATTCCCAACCGCCTTTCCTGTCATGATGCTTCTTGAAGGCCGACGTGAAGTAGTCGTCGTAGGCAAATATCCAGACGAGCGCGTGGTTGATGAGGACGAAGTCGGCTGCTTTCGCATCGGGGGCAATCTTCGCCGCGAGCTCAGGTACGGCGATCATGCGCAGTCGATCCGGCTTCCAGACCCCCTCGGGCAGGGAGGGGGCTGTACGCAGCATCCCCATGTCACGGGCCCAGATCTCACACTCCTCGTGCAAGACCTCAAGGTGCGGATTTACTCGCACCTCGTACGGCAGGGAAACTCCAGTCGCACCGATGACGGGAGTTTGATCGGCAAGTTTGTGCATGGAAACCTCCTATGGGCCAAGCGCAAACGGAACTCACGAGAGAGCGGTGCACCTCGCTTCGTTCACCGGGTGCTGCGGTGAGCGCCCTCGATCACGAACATGGCGGTGTGGGGCGGGCTGATGATCACGGGTGGAGAGACGAGGCGCCCTTGCCGCACGCGGACGCGCTCCGGCAGCAGTGGCGGGCGGGATGGGACGAACACCTGGGCGCTGACAGTTCCCAGGCGCCGCAAGAGGCACGCGCCCCCATGCGGCGGCAGCGGCCACGGGGCCGCATGGGTGTGGGCCGACCGCAGTGCAGCAGTCCGGGCCGCGCTGTGATCCCGTCCGCGTCAGTGGCGAAGTTGTCTGCTTCGGGCCGGTCTCGATGGACGCGCCTGCGCTGACCGTGTCCTTGGTGTCCGCGTTCGGGCGGCAGAGTCGACCCCACCACAGTGCCGATCTAGGAGTTGCTGACGGATGCGACCCTGTTGAGGGTGGGCAGCCGGCCAAGATGCGGCGGCGTCGCTGGTAAGTCGACGCGTCTGCGCGGGGCTGACGGTGACCGGCGCGCGAGGCCGTCCTCCACAGTCGCAGGAGACCCTGCGACCTCTTTGCGGAGTCGGTGAGGCGTCAGGGGTGGGGCCGAGGGCCGGATTTGGAGGGGGGTGGACAAGACAACATCCTTCGTCAGTTGCCCTCGTCAGGGCGGTAGCAGTGGCCACACCGAGCGCAGCCTCAGCCCTGTTCCGCGGCACGGTATCCACATGCGCCTGGAATGTCTGAGGTAGAACGTTCAGTCTTAATCTAGAAGGTGTGAGCCGATGGTGTCAATACCGACCGTTCTGTCTTCTATGGGTCGGCCCTCAGTGCGCGATTGTCCCTGTGCGGTCTCAGCAGACCAGGCTGCCGCAGGCCGATCCGGCTGCCACGGTCGTGCTGGCGGCGGCTGAGCAGGCGTATGAGGCCCAGCGGACGACTTGGGCAGTCGCCTCGGTCGCTGATGAGGAAGGCTGTGGCTGTCACGCCTCCTGAGCGGGGGTCTGCCGGCTCAGTCTTTTGCGGGGCCGGTTGTTGAGTCGGCGCTCGATGGAGCGGAGCTCGTCCGCGGTGTGCAGGGACAGATTTGTACGCTTGGACAGGTACAGCCGGATCAAGCCGTTCGTGTGCTCATTCGTCCCTCGCTCCCAGGGACTGGCGGGCCTGCGAAGAAGATTCCGTCGGTGAAGTAGGGCGCGAGCCCGTGATGGCGGGCCATCTCGGAGCCCTGGTCCCAGGTGAGGCTCCTGCGCGCCCGTTCGGGCAGCGGGACCAGATGGGGATAGCGAGTTCGTCGGTCGGCGAGGGTGGCGACGGCGGACTGGCTGCGGGCGCCGACGACGAGGTCGCCCGCCCAGTCGCCCAGTCGCTCGCGGAGCTCGATGACCGGTGGCTGCGGTCGATAAGGACAGCGGGTGCAACGAACCTCAGGCATGCGCCGGTCGGAGCGGCGGCGCTGCTTTCTCAGTGGCCGACCAGTGCGAAGTTTCCTCGTCAGAGTCCTGCTCGAGCCGCCTTTGACATGAGATGGGCGGCGATCTGCTCCGGGCTCCATTCCAGATTGCGCCTGTCCTGGACTTCTGCATTGAGCTCGGGATCAGTGGACAGCTTGGAGCGTCCGCCCCGAACGCGAGATCTCTGGACGACAGTCCGGTTGCAGGCCACCGTTCTCCGCCCTCCACCGGTAGCCAGTCTTGCGCCCGATCCCAAGGCGCCTGCACGCCTCGAAACTGCCCACCCCGGCCGCCAGAACGCGCCAGTACTCGGCCTTGAGCTCCAGCCTGCGCTTGCGTCCCCGCCCTCGCCATCAACACTCCACAATGATCAAGGAATGTTGCGGCAACCTGCCGGATCGTGCTTGTCATAGCCGAGGGGGTCGGTGATCTTTCCTTCCAGGGCGGACCCCCGCAGGCGCGGCCAGCTGCTGCAGCAGCCCGCCCTCACCGGTCAGCTGCAGGCCCTCGGCCTGGGCCCGGCCGACCAGTTCGTCGATCAACTGGTCGGCCACGGCCCTCGCCGGCCCAGCCTTCGCGGGCTCAACGACCTCGGTCTCAGACACGTTCTCACTGGTCATCAATGCATCCTCCATGATCGGGAGTTGCAACGATTTGCAGTCCCGGGCTCCTCCAGACAGGGGCGATGTCAGTCTTTCGTAAGAGCTGGGCCGCTGAGAGATCTCTCACCCGCTACCTAGGGTGTTGGTCGGAACCGCCAGTTCAGCGTTACGGACGCTGCACGTTCCATTGATCGTCCGTCAGCGGCGGTACCCACCACCACTCAGCCCTCGAAGGAGAGAACTTTGCGTAAACCAGTAGCTGAATTCATCGGCGCGTTGTTTCTGGTTTTCACTGTCACTGCGACGGTACTGACGAATGCCGCTCTCGCGCCCTTGGCCATAGGCGCGGCCCTCATGGTGATGGTGTATGCCGGAGGTCATGTCTCTGGCGCTCACTTCAATCCGGCTGTCACACTCAGCGTCCTCGTGAGGGGCCGCATCAAGGGTGGCGAGGCCACGGCTTACGTGGCAGCGCAGTTGGCGGGCGGGTTAGTGGGAGGACTGGTCGGGCGTTGGGTCGTCGATCCGAACGAGGCGACAGCGGTCTCGTTGTCGGGGCGCCAGCTCGGAGCGGCGCTCGTGGCGGAGGTACTTGTGACCTTCATGCTGGCCTACGTCGTCCTCAACGTCGCCACCAGCAGCGACCACCCGCAGAATTCCTTCTACGGCCTGGCCATCGGTTTCACTGTCCTGGTAGGTGCGGTGGCTGTAGGAGGGGTGTCCGGAGGAGCTTTCAACCCGGCTGTGGCCGTGGGAGGTTCCGTGGCCGGATTGTTCTCCTGGTCGTCGCTGTGGGTCTATCTCATCGCTCAAGGTGTCGGCGGTGCACTTGCCGGCTTCGCCTTTCTCGCGCTCAACCCTCATGAGCGCGAGACGGTACGGACAGAGCCAGACACGGCGGTGCCCGACACCGAAGCCACCGGCCCGGAAGCCCCTGCTCAGACCTGACCTCTCGCCGTCTTCGACTGGCCCATCTCCTAGCTGAATTCCCCCGGAAGGATTTCCCTCCCATGTCCGAGAACCACGACGCCATCGTGACCGACGCGAAGACCGAGGAGACGGACGGCTGCCCGGTCGCCCACGGACGCGCCCCGCACCC
>NZ_JBIRFY010000013.1:0-234247 GCF_044327745.1 Streptomyces sp. NPDC018026 | reverse complement strand
TCCGACTCTATCAGATCTTTCCGATCCGATTTCCTCGGTGCTTTCCAGGTTCCCGCTTTCGCGTTTCCCTTTCCGGCGGTTCCGACTTTATCAGAGATTCTGAGTCGGGATTTCCGCCCTCCGGGGCGGCTCCGAACCACGAAGTGATCGGGTGCCCGTCCGAGCGGAGATGTAAACGTACTGGAGCGGGGCGCCCCGATGCAAATCGGGGCGCCCCGCTCCAGGTTGGCGCTGTCGGTGGTCCGACGGCCCGTCAGACCTCCACGACGACGGGCAGGATCATCGGCCGGCGCCGGTAGGTGTCCGAGACCCACTTGCCGAGGGTCCTGCGGATCAGTTGCTGCAACTGGTGCGGCTCGACGACTCCGTCCTGGGCCGAGCGCTCCAGCGTCTCGGTGATCTTGGGGAGCACCGCGGCGAAGGCCGAGTCCTCGATGCCCGAGCCGCGGGCCTGGACGTGCGGCCCACCGGTGATCTTGCCGGTGGAGGAGTCCATGACCACGAAGACCGAGATGATGCCCTCGTCGCCGAGGATCTTGCGGTCCTTGAGGGCCGGTTCGCCGACGTCGCCGACCGAGAGCCCGTCGACGTAGACGTACCCCGCCTGGACCTTGCCGGTGATCTTGGCCTTGCCCTCGACGAGGTCGACGACCACGCCGTCCTCGGCGATGACGATGCGGTCGTGCGGGACGCCGGTCAGGGCGCCCAGCTCGGCGTTGGCACGCAGGTGGCGCCATTCGCCGTGGACCGGCATCAGGTTCTTCGGGCGGCAGATGTTGTAGAAGTACAGCAGCTCGCCGGCCGAGGCGTGGCCCGAGACGTGGACCTTGGCGTTGCCCTTGTGGACGACGTTGGCACCCCAGCGGGTCAGGCCGTTGATCACCCGGTACACCGCGTTCTCGTTGCCCGGGATGAGGGACGAGGCCAGGATCACCGTGTCGCCGTTGACGATGCGGATCTGGTGGTCGCGGTTGGCCATGCGGGACAGGGCGGCCATCGGTTCACCCTGGGAGCCCGTGCAGACCAGGACCACCTCGCTGTCGGGCAGGTCGTCCAGCGTCTTGACGTCGACCACCAGGCCCGGCGGGACCTTCAGATAGCCGAGGTCTCTCGCGATGCCCATGTTGCGGACCATGGAGCGGCCGACGAAGGCGACCCGGCGGCCGTACTCGTGTGCGGCGTCCAGGATCTGCTGGATGCGGTGGACGTGGCTGGCGAAGCTCGCCACGATGATGCGCTTGCGAGCACTGGCGAAGACCTGCCGCAGGACGTTGGAGATGTCCCGTTCGGGCGGGACGAAGCCCGGTACCTCGGCGTTGGTCGAGTCGGCGAGGAGCAGGTCGATGCCCTCCTCGCTCAGGCGGGCGAACGCGTGCAGGTCCGTGAGGCGGCCGTCCAGCGGAAGCTGGTCCATCTTGAAGTCGCCGGTGTGGACCACCATGCCCGCCGGGGTGCGGATGGCGACGGCCAGCGCGTCCGGGATGGAGTGGTTGACCGCGACGAACTCGCAGTCGAAGGGGCCGACGCGCTCGCGGTGACCTTCCGCCACCTCAAGGGTGTACGGGCGGATGCGGTGCTCCTGGAGCTTGGCCTCGATCAGCGCGAGGGTCAGCTTGGAGCCGATCAGCGGGATGTCCGGCTTCTCGCGGAGGAGGAAGGGGACGCCGCCGATGTGGTCCTCGTGGCCGTGGGTGAGGACGATGCCCTCGATGTCGTCGAGGCGGTCCCGGATGGACGTGAAGTCCGGCAGGATCAGGTCGATGCCGGGCTGCTCCTCCTCGGGGAAGAGCACGCCGCAGTCGACGATCAGCAGACGGCCGCCGTATTCGAAGACCGTCATGTTGCGGCCGATTTCGCCGAGGCCACCGAGGGGCGTGACCCGCAGGCCGCCCTTGGGAAGCGCCGGGGGCCGGCCCAGTTCAGGATGCGGATGACTCAAAAGACTCTCCTCACCACACGCGCCACGTACCGGTGGCACGTGGCGCGCGTGACGTTCGTGCAGAAGCAGTTGTCGTATGGGGTGCGGGCACCGGTGGCCCGCCTATTCAGTTGTGAAGTCCGTCCGGTCGTGCGGTGGTGCGAAGTCTGATGTCAGAGCTGTACCCCGCCGGCGGCAAGATCGATCTTGAGCTGCTCGGTTTCCTCGGGCGTGAGGCCCACCATGGGGGCGCGCAGCGGTCCCGCGGGCAGCCCCTGGAGGGCGAGCGCGCCCTTGGTGGTCATGACGCCCTGGGTGCGGAACATGCCGGTGAACACCGGGAGCAGCTTCTGGTGGATCTCCAGGGCCTTCTGTACGTCACCGGCGACGTGCGCGTCCACCATGGCGCGCAGTTCCGGGGTGACGACGTGTCCGACGACGGAGACGAAGCCGACCGCGCCCACGGCGAGCAGCGGCAGGTTCAGCATGTCGTCGCCGGAGTACCAGGCGAGGCCGGAGTGCGCGATGGCCCAGCTGGCGCGGCCGAGGTCGCCCTTGGCGTCCTTGTTCGCGACGATCCGCGGGTGCTCCGCGAGGCGGACCAGCGTGTCCGTGTTGATCGGGACACCGCTGCGGCCGGGGATGTCGTAGAGCATGACCGGCAGCCCGGCGGCGTCGGCGATGGCCGTGAAGTGCTGGTACAGGCCCTCCTGCGGGGGCTTGTTGTAGTACGGCGTGACGAGCAGCAGGCCGTGGGCGCCGACGCGCTCGGCGGCGCGGGCCAGCTCGATGCTGTGCTGGGTGTTGTTCGTCCCCACTCCGGCGACGACGTGCGCCCGGTCGCCGACGGCCTCCAGGACGGCTCGTACGAGGTCCGTTTTCTCCGCGTCGCTGGTGGTCGGGGACTCGCCGGTGGTGCCGTTGATGATCAGGCCGTCGTTGCCGGCGTCCACCAGGTGGGTGGCGAGCCGCTGGGCGCCGTCGAGGTCGAGTGCGCCGTCCGCCGTGAAGGGCGTGACCATGGCGGTGAGGACCCGCCCGAAGGGGGTCTGCGGAGTGGAGGTCGGAGCCATGGGTTACACGCTACTCGTTGCTCAGGGCGGGGTCTGCCCTCGGGGGAGGCGGCAGGTCGGAACGGAGGTGGAGCCCGGCACTGCCTGCTCGGGGGTTCAAGCAGTGCCGGGTCCCTTTGATCAGGCTAGATGAACTTCACCAAACGCCGCAATCCGGACACTTCGCATGATTGATGCGTACATCTGTGCCCGGCGGGGCAGGCCAGGGGGCGGCGACCCGTTACGGCGCCACGCGGCCGTTGGCATTGAAGGCGGCGTGGGTGAGCGGCATCAGGCGGGCCCACTCCGCCTCCATCTTCTCGCCGACCATCTCGATCTCCCGCTGCGGGAAGGAGGGCACCTTGGCCAGCTCGTGCTGGGTGCGCAGGCCCAGGAAGTGCATCAGCGAGCGGGCGTTGCAGGTCGCGTACATCGACGAGTACAGGCCGACGGGAAGCACCGCGCGGGCCACCTCCCGGGCGACGCCGGCTTCGAGCATCTTCTGGTACGTCGCGTAGGCCTGGCGGTAGGAGTCCTCCATCGCGCCGCCGACCAGCTCGTGCTGCTCGGGGGTGCCCTCGACGAAGACGTACTTGCCGGGGCGGCCCTGCTGCACGAGCTTGCGCGAGGTGTCCGGGACGTAGAAGACCGGCTGGAGCTCCCGGTAGCGGCCCGACTCCTCGTTGTAGGACCAGCCGACGCGGTGCCGCATGAACTCCCGGAAGACGAAGATCGGGGCGCTCACGAAGAAGGTCATCGAGTTGTGCTCGAACGGGCTGCCGTGCCGGTCCCGCATGAGGTAGTTGATCAGGCCCTTGGAGCGCTCCGGGTCCTTCTTCAGCTCGTCCAGGGACTGCTCCCCGGCGGTGGAGACACGGGCGGCGAACAGCACGTCGGAGTCGGTCGCGGCGCTCTTGACCAGCTCGACGGTGATGTCACTGCGGAGGTCGATCTTGAAGTCGTCGGCGGGGGTGTCGGTCACGGTGTGGTGGGCCTTCCCATCTCGTCGCTTGGCGTCCATCGCGTCGCCCGGCGAGGCCACTCTACGACCCGCCAAGAGGCGTCGAATCGGGCGATCGGTGCCGTGCCGCAATCAAGTCGGCGAAACAGGGCACCTGAAGGGGCGTTCGTTCGTCTGTATGAGTAACAGCACTTCATTCCAGTCCCTGAAGGGAGACGCAGTACCTATGATCCGCCGGCGTGAACCCGTGCCGTTCGCCTTCGTCGCCGAGGCCGACAGGTTCCGCAGCAATGTCACACCCCCGCCGCGCGAGCGGGCGTCCTTCGGCCAGCTGGCCGGACGCTGGCTGCTCGGCGTCACCGTCGTCGCCGGTCTGGTCGGCTCCCTGGTGATCGGGATGCCCGCCCTGTCGGCCGACCAGCCCTCCTCGCACAAGCAGCCGTCGCAGGCGTCCGAGGGGCGCTAGGCGGGTCGGGCACGGCCGGCCCGGCTCCATCCGGACCCCCGAGGGTGGTGACCGGAGACACAGGTCGGTAGCCTCACCGGGCACAACACCTGCCTTGGAACGAGTGAGGACCAGCCGTGCCCCTGCCCTTCCTGACGGCCGACCGCGCCTTTGACACGGCCGACGACGTCGCGCTGCCGTACGACGACCGCGACCTCTGGCGCCGGCCCTACCGGCCGGGGCCGTGGCGCGTGGGGGCGGCGGCCCTGATGCTGCTGCTCGCCTCGTTCGTCCTGTTCGCGGCCGTCATCATCGCGGCGACGGGCGGGCCGTCCTCCGCCGGGGTGGTCTTCGGCCTCGCGGTCGTCGTCATCCTCTGCGCCCTGCGGATGCTGCGCATGGGCGCGTGGGTGAGCGCGCACGGAGTGCGTCAGGTGGGCTTCTTCACCACGCGGACGGTCGCCTGGCAGCAGGTCGCCAGCCTGCGCACGGTGCAGCAGCCGGTGCGCTGGCTGGGACTGCCGCGCACGGTGCAGGGGCAGGCGCTGCTGCTGGTGCGGCAGGGCCGGTCGGCGGAGCCCCTGTCCCCGCTGCTGACCTCGCACAACTCCGACTTCCTGGCCCGCGACGGCGCCTTCAACCGGGCGGCCGACGCGGTGGAGGCGTGGGCCGAGGAGTACCGACGGGGCTGACGCACCCGACAGCCGGACGCCGGGGCCCGGACCGCACAGCTGCGGTCCGGGCCCCGGCGTCCGGCGTGCGGTCCGCTCAGGCGGCCTCTACGTGCTTGCCGTCGTGCAGGGCGATCGCCCGCTGCATCGCCTTGCGGGCGCGCGGGGTGTCGCGGGCGTCGTGGTAGGCGACGGCGAGGCGGAACCAGCTGCGCCAGTCGCCGGGGGCGTCCTCGGTCTCGGCCCTGCGCAGGGCGAAGACCGCGTCGGCCGACTCCCGGTCGACGCGGCCGCTCGGGGTGCGCTTCAGCTCGTCGACGGGCAGTCCGCCCTCGGCGTCGAGTTCGGCGGCGAGCTGGTTGGCCCTGCGGACGAACTGGGTGTTCTTCCACAGGAACCACAGGCCGATCACCGGCAGGATCAGCACCGCGACGCCGAAGGTGACGGTGAGGAGGGTGCCGGTCTTGATGAGCAGGACGCCGCGGCTGCCGACCAGGAGGAAGTAGAAGACCAGGACGGCGGCCGTGACGAGATAGGTGATCTTCGCGCGCATCAGGGTGGGGGTCTCAGTTCAGGTCCAGGAAGTGTTCCAGGCCGAAGGTGAGGCCCGGGGTGGTGACCACCCGGCGGGCGCCCAGCAGGATGCCCGGCATGAAGCTGCTGTGGTGCAGGGAGTCGTGCCGCACGGTGAGGGTCTCGCCCTCGCCGCCGAGCAGGACCTCCTGGTGGGCGAGCAGGCCGCGCAGCCGGATCGCGTGCACCGGGACCCCGTCCACGTCCGCGCCGCGGGCGCCGTCCAAGGCGGTGGCAGTGGCGTCGGGCGCCGGTGCGGAGCCTGCCTTCTGCCGGGCCGCCGCGATCAGCTGGGCGGTGCGGGTGGCGGTGCCGCTGGGGGCGTCCACCTTGTTCGGGTGGTGCAGCTCGACGACCTCGACGGACTCGAAGTACGGGGCGGCGATCTGCGCGAACTTCATGGTCAGCACGGCGCCGATGGAGAAGTTCGGCGCGATGAGCACACCGGTCCCCGGGGAGGCGTCGAGCCAGCCGTTGAGCTGCGCCAGGCGCTCGTCGGTCCAGCCGGTGGTGCCCACGACGGCGTGGATGCCGTGGCGCAGGCAGTAGTCGAGGTTGTCCATCACCGAGTCGGGGGTGGTCAGCTCGACGGCGACCTGGGCACCGGACTCGGCCAGCGCCTCCAGGCCGTCGCCCCGGCCGAGGGCCGCGACCAGCTCCATGTCCTCGGCGGCCTCGACCGCCCGTACCGCCTCGGAGCCGATCCGGCCCTTGGCACCGAGGACGGCCACGCGCAGCTTGCTCATGTCACACGCTTCCTTCTCGAACTTTTCGCAACGGGACCGTCAGGCGACGGCGTCGTGCAGCCTGGACGCCTGCTTGTCCTTGATCGGGCCGATGACCGACAGGGACGGCCGACGGCCCAGGACGTCGCGGGCGACGGCGCGGACGTCGTCGGGCGTGACCGAGGCTATCCGGGCCAGCATGTCGTCGACCGACATCTGCTCGCCCCAGCACAGCTCGCTCTTGCCGATACGGTTCATCAGCGCGCCCGTGTCCTCCAGGCCGAGGACCGTGGAGCCCTGGAGCTGGCCGACGGCGCGGCCGATCTCGTCGTCCGTGAGTCCGTGCTCGGCGACGTGGTCCAGCTCGTCGCGGCAGATCTTGAGCACGTCGTGCACCTGGGAGGGCCGGCAGCCCGCGTACACGCCGAACAGCCCGCAGTCGGCGAAGCCGGACGTGTAGGAGTACACGCTGTAGGCCAGGCCGCGCTTCTCCCGGACCTCCTGGAACAGGCGCGAGGACATGCCGCCGCCGAGGGCGGTGTTGAGCACGCCCATCGCCCACCGGCGCTCGTCGGTGCGGGCCAGGCCCGGCATGCCGAGGATGACGTGGGCCTGCTCGGTCTTGCGGCCGATCAGCTCCACGCGCCCGGCGGCTCGGACGGTGCGCCGGCCGTCGCGCGGGGCGAGCGGCTGGGCCGCCGGGTCCTTGAGGGCGCCGGCCTTCTCGAAGGCGGCGCGGACCTGGCGTACGACCTTGTTGTGGTCGACGTTGCCGGCCGCGGCGACCACCAGGTGGGTGGGGTCGTAGTGCTTCTTGTAGAAGCGGCGGATGCGGTCGGCGGTGAGGGCGTTGACCGTGTCGACGGTGCCGAGGACGGGGCGGCCCAGCGCGTTGTCGCCGAACATGGTGTGCGCGAACAGGTCGTGCACGCAGTCGCCGGGGTCGTCCTCGGTCATCGCGATCTCTTCGAGGATGGCGCCGCGCTCGACGTCGACGTCCTCCTCCTGGATCAGCGAGCCGGTCAGCATGTCGCAGACCACGTCGATGGCGAGCGGCAGGTCGGTGTCGAGCACGCGCGCGTAGTAGCACGTGTACTCCTTCGCCGTGAACGCGTTCATCTCGCCGCCGACCGCGTCGATGGCGGAGGAGATGTCCAGGGCGCTGCGCTTGCGGGTGCCCTTGAAGAGCAGGTGCTCCAGGTAGTGGGTGGCGCCGTTCAGGGCCGGGGTCTCGTCGCGGGAGCCGACGTGGGCCCAGATGCCGAAGGTCGCCGAGCGGACCGAGGGGAGGGTCTCGGTGACGATGCGCAGGCCGCCTGGGAGGGTCGTCCTGCGGACCGTGCCGATGCCGTGCTCGCCCTTGATGAGGGTTTGGGTACGGGCGACGGCCCGCGCCTCCGAGGAGGTGCGGGCCGTCGCCGTGGCGCTACGGGACGTCACTTGTCGGCGTCGTCCTTCTTCTCTTCGCTGCCTTCCTCGCCCTCGATCACGGGGATCAGGGAGAGCTTGCCGCGGGAGTCGATCTCGGCGATCTCGACCTGGACCTTCTGGCCCACGCCGAGGACGTCCTCGACGTTCTCCACGCGCTTGCCGCCGGCCAGCTTGCGGATCTGCGAGATGTGCAGCAGACCGTCCTTGCCGGGCAGCAGGGAGACGAACGCGCCGAAGGTGGTCGTCTTGACGACCGTACCCAGGTAGCGCTCGCCGACCTCGGGCATGGTCGGGTTGGCGATGCCGTTGATCGTGGCGCGGGCGGCCTCGGCGGCCGGGCCGTCGGCGGCACCGATGTAGATGGTGCCGTCGTCCTCGATCGTGATGTCGGCGCCCGTGTCCTCCTGGATCTGGTTGATCATCTTGCCCTTGGGGCCGATGACCTCACCGATCTTGTCGACGGGGATCTTCACGGTGATGATCCGCGGCGCGTTCGGGGACATCTCGTCCGGCGTGTCGATCGCTTCCATCATCACGTCGAGGATGTGGAGGCGGGCGTCACGGGCCTGCTTGAGGGCGGCGGCCAGGACGGAGGCGGGGATGCCGTCCAGCTTGGTGTCGAGCTGGAGGGCAGTCACGAACTCCTTGGTGCCGGCGACCTTGAAGTCCATGTCGCCGAAGGCGTCCTCCGCACCGAGGATGTCGGTGAGGGCGACGTAGTGCGTCTCGCCGTTGATCTCCTGGGAGATCAGGCCCATGGCGATACCGGCGACGGGGGCCTTGAGCGGCACACCGGCGTTCAGCAGCGACATGGTGGAGGCGCAGACCGAGCCCATGGACGTCGAACCGTTGGAGCCGAGGGCCTCGGACACCTGGCGGATCGCGTAGGGGAACTCCTCGCGCGTCGGCAGCACCGGCACGATGGCGCGCTCGGCGAGGGCGCCGTGGCCGATCTCGCGGCGCTTCGGGGAGCCGACGCGGCCGGTCTCGCCGACGGAGTACGGCGGGAAGTTGTAGTTGTGCATGTAGCGCTTGCGGGTCACCGGGGAGAGGGTGTCCAGCTGCTGCTCCATGCGGAGCATGTTCAGGGTGGTGACGCCCAGGATCTGGGTCTCGCCACGCTCGAACAGGGCGGAGCCGTGCACGCGCGGGATGGCCTCGACCTCGGCGGCCAGGGTGCGGATGTCGGTGACACCGCGGCCGTCGATGCGCTTCTTCTCCTTGATGACGCGCTCGCGCACCAGGGACTTGGTCAGCGCGCGGTACGCGGCGGAGATCTCCTTCTCGCGGCCCTCGAACTCCGGGAGGAGCTTCTCGGCGGCGAGCCCCTTGACGCGGTCCAGCTCGGCCTCGCGCTCCTGCTTGCCGGCGATGGTGAGCGCCTGCGTCAGCTCGGGCTTGACGGCGCCGGTCAGCGCCTCGAGGACGTCGTCCTGGAAGTCCAGGAAGATCGGGAACTCGCCGGTCGGCTTGGCGGCCTTGGCGGCGAGGTCGGACTGGGCGCGGCACAGCACCTTGATGAAGGGCTTCGCGGCGTCCAGACCGGCGGCGACGACCTCCTCGGTGGGCGCCTCGGCGCCGCCCTCGACCAGCTTGATGGTCTTGTCGGTGGCCTCGGCCTCGACCATCATGATCGCGACGTCGCCGTCCTCCAGGACGCGGCCCGCGACGACCATGTCGAAGACGGCGTCCTCGAGCTCGGTGTGCGTCGGGAAGGCCACCCACTGGCCGCGGATCAGCGCGACGCGGACGCCGCCGATCGGGCCGGAGAAGGGCAGGCCGGCCAGCTGCGTCGACGCGGAGGCGGCGTTGATCGCCACGACGTCGTACAGGTGGTCGGGGTTGAGGGCCATGATCGTCGCGACGACCTGGATCTCGTTGCGCAGGCCCTTCTTGAAGGACGGGCGCAGCGGGCGGTCGATCAGGCGGCAGGTGAGGATCGCGTCCTCGGAGGGCCGGCCCTCACGACGGAAGAAGCTGCCGGGGATCTTTCCGGCGGCGTACATCCGCTCCTCGACGTCCACCGTGAGCGGGAAGAAGTCGAGCTGGTCCTTCGGGTTCTTGGAGGCGCTGGTGGCCGACAGCACCATGGTGTCGTCGTCCAGGTACGCCACGGCGGAACCGGCGGCCTGACGGGCCAGGCGGCCCGTCTCGAAGCGGATGGTGCGGGTGCCGAACGCGCCGTTGTCGATCACGGCTTCGGCGTAGTGGGTCTCGTTCTCCACTAGTGGTTTCTCCGATGCTTGTCGTCTTTTGTCCCGACCGCCCGTGTGGCGGAGGGGACGGTGCCGGAGAAGCGTTCCGTGCAATGCGGGCCGGTCTTCGATCGAAGCACCCGGGGATCTGCCCCCGGGGGCCACTACCGAGGACCGGCGGCGGCGGTGCGGTCCGCTTCTCCTCGTACGTCTTGTTCTTCTGTTACCACACTACAAAGGGGCGGCGACAGCGCGCACGTACAGCAAAGGGAGCGGCCCCCTTCGGACGGGAACCGCTCCCTTCACGGCGTACTAGCGGGCGCCCGCCGCACCGCGGCGGATGCCGAGGCGCTCGACCAGCGCACGGAAGCGCTGGATGTCCTTCTTGGCGAGGTACTGCAGCAGCCGGCGGCGCTGGCCGACCAGGATGAGCAGACCACGACGGGAGTGGTGGTCGTGCTTGTGGGTCTTGAGGTGCTCGGTCAGGTCGGAGATCCGACGAGACAGCAGAGCGACCTGGACCTCGGGGGAGCCGGTGTCGCCCTCCTTGGTACCGAACTCGGTGATGATCTGCTTCTTCACTGCGGCGTCGAGCGACACGCGTACTCCTCTGGGTCTGTGACTGGCCACCGAGTGCCCCCGGTCTACGTCTCGGGGGATCTTCCGTAACTCGGAAGGCGGGGATCCGCTGGGCGCGACCTCCAGGGCTCGGGGGCTCCGGGGGCGCGTACACAAACGGCCGTCACACAGGATACCAGCCGGGAGGTGCTGCCCTGCCCGTGCCATGCCTGTGCTCCGAAGGCATCCGGCTCGTACGCCGAGGTCCGTCCACCGTGCACCCCTGCCCCGGCGCTGTCCAGGAGTCGAGAGGTCAACGAGCCGCCGACGCCATCACTCCCTGCCTGGTGAGAGCGTGCGCGAACCGCGGATCGGGGAGGGGAGCAGCAAGTAGGCTGGCCGGACAGTTCGTTGGCACAGCAGGAAGGACCGGACCCGCGATGGCCGATGCCGAGGACAAGGAACTCCGAGCACGCAAGGACCGGGAGCGGGACGAGCTCTACGCCCTCGACATCTCGGGCGTCGAATGGCACAGCGCCCCCGGCACCGAGGCCCATGAGGAACGGGTCGAGATCGCCTACCTGCCGGAGGGTGCCGTCGCCATGCGGTCGTCGCTCGACCACGACACCGTCCTGCGGTACACGGAGGCGGAATGGCGGGCGTTCGTGCTGGGTGCGCGAGACGGCGAGTTCGACCTGGAGCCGGCCGCGGAGCGCTCCGGGGGCGACGTCGAGTAGGAGGGGAGGGTGTGCCGCACACCCTCCCCCGCTGCGCACGTAGGGGGCGGCGTCCGCGTTCCCCGTACGCTGCGCGAGCCGCCTCAGTCGCCCGTCATCGACCGCGCCGCCGAATAGACGTCGAACACGGCGAGAGCCAGGGGGATCAGCGTCAGGAGCACGAAGACTTCGGCGATCTCCATGAAGCGTCCCCAGAAGGGCGTCACACCGCGCCGAGGGGCGATCAGGCCGATCGCGGTGACCAGCGCCACAGCCGCGGCGACCGCCGCCGCCAACCAGACGCTGCGCATGTCCAGGGCGGCGGTCTCGCCCCGGAGCGCGTCCCGCACGTACTCCGCCGGGGGGTTCATGGCCAGTCCCAGGCCGAGGAAGACCAGGCAGGCCAGCCCGGCGGCCAGCGTGGCGGCAACCTGGGTGGTGTACCGGAACAGCTGCGCCCGCATCACCATCGCGACGCCGGTGGCGAGCGTCAGGAGCTGCGCCCACGCGTCGCCCGTGAAGCCGAGGACGACCGACGCCCCCACGGAGACCAGTGCGCAGCCGCCGACCAGTCCCGCGAGGAGCTCGTGGCCACGGCGGGCCTGCGCCGCGATGCGCCCGACGTCCACGGGTTCCGGCGCCTCGGTCTCGTCCGCCGAGTAGGAGCCGCGCGGCTGGTTGGGCGGTTCGAAGCCGATGGGCAGCCGAGCGAAGCGCAGCGACAGGCCCGGCAGGAAAGCGAGGGCGCACACCGACAGGACCGCGCAGACCGCGGCCGTCTCCATGGGCTCCAGGTCCGTCAGCATCGCCACGAACGTCGCGAGCAGCCCGACCACCGAAGAGAAGACAAACGCCACGAAGGCACTGTCACCGCTCGGTGACACCAGGGTGAGTACGACGGAGGCGACCAGGACCGCCGCGCACGCCAGCAGGAACTGGAGGCGCCCGATGCCCTGCCCCCCGGCGAGCGGAACCAGCCCTGAGCCCGCCACCGCGACGTTCGCCAGGGCGCCCAGGCCGAGGGCCAGGGCAGAGCCCCGATCCCCGTACACCCGCGCGCGCACGCACGCGAAGGTGACGAGCAGGACGCCGGCGACCGCGGCAATGATGCCCTGCACGCTGTGCATGTCGTGCCGGACCTGGGAACTCCAGGCCACGAACGCCAGCAGAACGGGGAACACGCCCGCTCCGACCAGGCAGGCGACGCGAGTGAGTGCGCCGTCCCACAGGGTGCGGTCGTGGACGACGGCGGAGGCGACCGCCTCCGAGACGTCGTCGAAGACCGCCGGAGGGAGGGAGTCGGCGAATGGCCGCAGCGTGAGCAGCTCGCCGTCCAGGATGCGCTGCGCCGCGAAGGACCGGGCGCTGTCGAGGACGGTCCCGTCACGGCGTACGAGGTGATACCCGACCGGCGCGCCCTCTGCCGGGCTCTGCTGGGAGAACCGCAGGATCTCCGGGTACAGGTCGGCGACGGGCACGTCGTCGGGCAGGGCCACGTCGATGCGGCTGTCGGGCGCCACGATCGTGACCCGGCAGAAGCCGAGCCCCGAACCGGCTGCGGCCGGGCCCCGGGCACCCGTGCCTGTTCCGCCTGGCGCGCCGGTCGGCGCGGAGGCCGTCATGCTCACCCGTTGTTCCCCCTCGTAGGTGATCTCGGCAAGGTACGGCACCGGCACGCCCTGCCGGTCGGTGGCGATCCTGCCCCGTTGTCCCGCGTCACCCCTCACCGCTGCGCGGCGCACGGAGGTGCTCGTATCGAGCGTGGTGCTCTCCGCGGGGTTGCACAGGGCCCCAGGCGGGTTCGCAACTGCTCACGCGTCTCACGGGCACCCTACCGCCCACTGGTGTCTCTGTGTGTCAGTAGGATCGCCCTTTGCGATCGACGTGCACCGGGAGACGGGCGGTGGGCGGAACAGGTCGGGCCGGCAAGGGAATTGGTGCGAAGTGAGCCACATCGTCGTCAAGCGCCCCCCACGGGCGCTGCCGAAGGACGTGCCCACGGAGGAGGTCCACCTGCAGTCACCGCCGGAGCTCCCGCGCGGGCAGCAGGAGGGCGCGTGGATGCAGCTCCTGCCCATGCTCGGCATGGGCGGGTCCGTGGTGTTCTTCTTCAACCCCTCGGCCCAGCCCATCATGAAGATCATGGGCATGGTGATGATCGCGTCCACGATCGCCATGGGCATCGCGATGCTGGTGCGCTACCGGCGCGGCAACCAGGGCCAGATGGCCGACACGCGCAGGGACTACCTACGCTATCTGTCGCAGACCAGGCGCACCGCTCACGAGACGGCGAAGGCCCAGCGTGACGCGCAGTACTACCTGCACCCTTCGCCGGAACAGCTGTGGGCGCTGGTCGCCGAGGGCAGTCGGCTGTGGGAACGGCGTACGGGTGACGAGGACTTCGCCCAGGTGCGCGTGGGTCTCGGCCCGCAGGCCCTGGCCACTCCCCTGGTGCCGCCCCAGACCGCTCCGGTGGACGAGTTGGAGCCGCTGACCGCGGGTGCCATGCACCGCTTCCTCGCCACGCACAGCACCCTTGAGGAACTGCCGATGGCGGTCTCCATGCGGGCGTTCTACCACGTGACGGTCAGCGGCGAACCGACGACCGTGCGGGGCACCGCCCGGGCCGTCACGGCCTCGCTCGCCGCACTGCACTCCCCCGAGGACCTGGTGATCGCCGTCGCCACCGGGCGGGAGTCGGCACCGGACTGGGAGTGGACGAAGTGGCTCCCGCATGCGCAGGCGGGCGACGCAGCCGACGGCGCGGGTTCCCGACGTCTGGTGACGGCCGACCCGACGGCCCTCGAAGAGCTGCTCGGCGCCCGTCTCGAGGGCCGCCCGAGGTTTCATCCGGCCGGCCGGCCGGTGCCCGACCAACCGCACCTGGTCATCGTGCTCGACGGAGTCTCCCTGCCGCCGACGTCGCTGCTGGCCAGTCCGGAGGGCCTGCAGGGAGTGACCGTCATTGAGGTGATCCCCGGCACCCTCTCCGCCGGGCGCGGGGACCTCTCGCTCGTCGTGCAGCCGAAGGAGCTGCGCCTGGAGGCGGCGCACGGTGCGGTCTACGAGGGCAATCCCGACGTCCTCTCCCAGGAGAGCGCGGAAGCGTTGGCGAGGCAGCTGGCGCCATTGCGGGTGGGAACGGGCGGGGACAACGACGAGCCGCTTCTGGCCAATCTGGAGTTCACCGATCTCCTCAACCTCGGTGACGCCGCTTCCGTCGATCCACGCCGGACCTGGCGGCCCCGCTCCCAGTCCGAACGGCTCAGGGTGCCGATCGGCGTCGGCGAGGACGGCCGGCCCGTGATGCTCGACCTCAAGGAGGCGGCGCAGGAGGGCATGGGGCCCCACGGCCTGTGCGTGGGCGCGACCGGTTCCGGCAAGTCGGAACTGCTGCGCACCCTGGTTCTCGGCCTCGCCGTGACCCACTCGTCCGAGACCCTCAATTTCGTGCTCGCCGACTTCAAGGGCGGTGCGACGTTCGCCGGTATGGCGCAACTGCCGCACGTGGCGGCCGTGATCACCAACCTCGCAGACGACCTGACGCTCGTCGACCGGATGGGTGACTCGATCCGCGGTGAACTCAACCGCCGCCAGGAGATGCTCCGGGACGCGGGCAACTACGCCAACATCCACGACTACGAGAAGGCCCGCGCGGCCGGCGCCGCGCTGCAGCCGATCCCCTCACTCGTTCTGGTGATCGACGAATTCAGCGAACTGCTGACGGCGAAACCGGATTTCATCGAGATGTTCGTGCAGATCGGCCGTATCGGGCGATCGCTGGGCGTCCATCTGCTGCTCGCCTCGCAGCGGTTGGAGGAGGGCCGCCTGCGCGGCCTGGAGACGTATCTCTCGTACCGGATCGGCCTGCGCACCTTCTCCGCGGCCGAGTCCCGGTCCGCGCTCGGTGTCCCGGACGCCTACGAACTGCCGAACGTCCCCGGCTCCGGTTTCCTGAAGTTCGGTACGGACGAGATGGTGCGCTTCAAGGCCGCGTACGTCTCGGGCGTGTACCGCACGAGTGCTCAGCAGGCAGCGTCCCCCGGCGGCCCTCGGCCGGTCGACCGGCGGCCCGTGCTCTTCACCGCCGCCGAGGTCCCTGTCCGGTACATGCCGGTGCCGCCGCAGCGCGAGGAGACTCCGGACGAGACGGGTGACGCCCTCGCGGACACCGTGCTCGATGTCGTCGTCCGGCGCCTGGAGGCGCAGGGTCCGGCAGCCCACCAGGTGTGGCTGCCTCCGCTGGACAGCCCGCCGTCGCTCGACACCCTGCTGCCCGGCCTCGCCCAGGTGGCGGGGCGCGGCCTGACCCAGCCCGGCTACGAGGGCGCGGGTCGGCTCGTCGTGCCCGTCGGCATCGTCGACAAGCCGTACGAGCAGCGCCGGGACCCGCTCTGGGTGAACTTCGGCGGCGCCGCCGGTCACATGCAGATCCTGGGCGGCCCGCAGTCCGGCAAGTCGACGCTCCTTCGCTCGGTCATCGCGTCGTTCGCGCTCACGCACACGCCGCACGAAGTGCAGTTCTACGCGCTGGACTTTGGGGGCGGCGGCCTGTCGGCCGTGGCCGGCCTGCCTCATGTCGGAGACGTGGCCTCGCGCCTCGACCCCGAGAAGGTACGCCGTACGGCGGCCGAGGTCTACGGCGTCATGACCCGCCGCGAGGAGTACTTCCGAACCGCCGGCATCTCCTCGATCGCGGAGTTCCGCGCACGCCGGGCGCGCGGTGACATCTCCGTGACCGACCAGCCGTGGGGCGACGTCTTCCTGGTCATCGACGGATGGGGGAACTTCCGCACGGACTACGAGGCGCTGGAGCCGGTCGTGCTGGACATCGCGGCACGCGGCCTCGGCTACGGCATCCACGTGATCCTCACCGCTTCACGCTCCATGGAGGTCCGCAGCAACCTCAAGGACCACCTGATGAACCGCCTCGAGCTGCGGCTCGGGGACACCATGGACTCCGAGTTCGACCGCAAGGTCGCGGCGAACGTGCCGACGGGTGTGCCCGGGCGCGGCCAGACGCCACAGAAGCAGCACTTCATGGCGGCGGTCCCGCGCATCGACGGACTGTCCTCGGACACCGACCTCGCCGAGGCGACACAGGCACTCGGGACCGAGGTCGCCCGGCACTGGCAGCAACCGGGGGCGCCCGCGGTGCGGTTGCTGCCGCGCGCGTTCCCGGCACACCAGCTTCCCCCGGGGGACCGCTTCCCCCGGCGGGGGGTGTCCTTCGCACTCGACGAGGACAACCTGGAACCGGTGTTCGTGGACTTCGAGCAGGACCCGTTCTTCCTCGTCTTCGGCGAGAGCGAGTCCGGCAAGTCGAACCTGCTGAAGCTCCTCATCCAACGGCTCTCCGAGCGCTACGACGGCGACTCCTGCAAACTGTTCGTCATCGACAACCGCCGCTCGCTGCTGGGGGTCACCCCGGCGTCGCACCTGGCCGAGTACGTTCCCATGTCGAACCAGATGCAGCACCACATGGACGCGCTGGCCGAGCTGATGCAGCGCCGGACGCCGACCGCCGACGTCACGCCGGAGCAATTGCGCGACCGCAGTTGGTGGCAGGGCCCGACGGTGTACATCATCATCGACGACTTCGATCTCGTCGCAACGTCGAGCGGCAACCCGCTGGCCGGCCTGACCGAACTTCTGCCCTTCGCCCGGGACGTCGGCGTGCGCTTCATCATCGCCCGCTCGACCGCGGGCGCGGGCCGGGCCGGCTACGAGGCCTTCATGCAGCGCCTCAAGGAACTCGGCGCCCAGGGCGTCGTCCTCAGCGGCGACCCGGCCGAGGGCGACCTGCTGGGCGGGGTGCGCCCGCGCCCGATGCCGTCGGGCCGGGGCGTGTTCGTGTCTCGGCGGCGGGGGAAGCCGTTGGTTCAGGTGGGGTTGGTGGAGGATGCCGACGAGCGGTGAGGAGGCCCGGCCGGGCCGCAGGACCGTCGCCGGCCGAACCGACCCGGACACGCAAGAGGGTGGGCATCTCCCGCGTACGCCCACCCTCGTCGCCGCGGCCGCTCGGGCCGCTGCGGCTGCTACCTCGCTTGCAGCATCTGCAACTACTGCAGGTACCTGGACGCAGCCAGGTCGCCCTCCATGTACGTACCGCCGGACGAGCCGACGACGTGTCCGATACCCATGAGGGCCTGGTGGATGTCGGTGGTTTCCTTGCGCCAGAGTTCCAGCTTCAGCGCGTAGGCCTCCTGAGCCTTGCCCGCCCAGTACTGCCTGCTGCTTTCCACCATCTTGGTGAGCTGCTGAATGTCCTCGTCGAGCAGCTTCGCCTCGTTGGCGAGGTTCGTCGCCGCGAAGTCGAGCCCGTCGTACGTCACTTGCAGGCCGTCGGCGTTACGGCTCATCTCTGCCTACCTCTTCTCGTTCGGAATGTGCTGCGGCTGTGGCTGCTGACGTCTGCCGCTCGCCTCAGAACGAACTGAGGGGCGACGACTGCACCGTGGGAGCGCCGTCGTTAACGTTGATCTTGTTCACGGCGGCGAGGACTTCGTCTTCCTTGCTGTCCTTGATGTTGCGCGTCGCGGTCATCGCCTCCACGACGTCCGCGAGGATGCGGCCCATGTTCTGCAGCGACGTGTTGATCTCGTACTGCTTCTTGTCGAACGCGGCACGGCCGATGCCCTGCCACTGACCCTCGAGACCGTCGATCACACCCTGCAGGTTGTGGACCCGCTTGCGGATGCTCTCGAACTTCTCGTACATGTCCTTCTGCAGCTTGACTACCGCTGCGTCTTCGAGCTTCTGGTCGACGGCCATGATCCGCCCCGCCCTCCCTGTTCCTTGTCTCCATACGACACCGACGACGCCGGTGTCAGTTCGCGCGCCGAGCCCGCAGCACGGCGAATGCGCCGCCACCGATCACGACCACGGCTGCGGCGGCGCCGAGTACGATCCACAGCGTGCTGCTGCTGTCGCTCGACGCGTCGGCCGCCACGGCCTCCGCGTCGTCCGTGCCTGCGGCCGCCTGCTTGTCCTCGGACGACCCTGCCGCGCCTTGTGACGAGGCCGTTGCGCCTGCGGAGGGCTCGGACGGCTTCGCGGATGCGGACGCCGGCGGAATCTCCGTGACCAGCTTCTCCCCCTCCTGCGTGTTCTCCTTCCGCAGTGGGTCGGAGTACGGCTCACCGGCGTCGTAGTTCGGGTCCGCCAGCACCGACCGGGGGCGGATGGTCCCGTAACCGGCGGTCGAGGTCGGCTCGTCCCTGGGCCACTTGCGACCGGCGGTGTCGATCAGCGCCCGGGTGACCTGGTTCGCCGTCCAGTCCGGGTGTGCGGACCAGATGAGGGCGGCTGCGGCGGAGGTGATGGCGGTGGCGGAGCTGGTGCCGGTCATGTCGCGGCAGTACTGGTCGAAGGTCGGCCTGCAGTAGCCAGGCATGTTCTCGCCCGGTGCCACCAGGTCAACGTAGTTGCCCGACTGGGCGAAGTCCGAAACGTGACTCTTCTTGTCGATGGACGACACACCGATGACGTACGGATAGGCAGCAGGGTAGCCGATATATCCGCTGTCCCGTCCCTCATTCCCCACACCCGAGACCAGCAGCTTCCCCTTGGACGCTGCGTACTCCACCACTTCTTCGAAGTCCGGCTCATAAGCGGGAGAGGTGAAGGACATGCTGATGATGCGTGCATCGCTGTCCGCTGCGGCCCTGACCGCTTCCATGGCGGTAGGAGCACGCTTTTCTTCCTCGGCGTCGAGTGAGCTACCCGTCGCGATGCGATACGGCACGATCTCCGCATCAGGCGCCAACCCCAGGATTCCCCCCTTTGCTCCGGTGCCGGCGATCAGCTCCGCCATTGTCGTCCCGTGCCCGTCGTAATCCTCAGTGGCACCGTACGCGACTTGCTTCGGAACTTCGTCAGCCAGGACCTGACCCTTGAGTGAAGGCGTGTCAGGGTTAACTCCACTGTCGATAACAGCGACCTTGATGCCCTCCCCCGTACTGGCCTTCCACATCTTCTCGGCCTGCATGGGTCCCAAATACCACTGCTCCGACTGCACGTCGGCCGCAGTGGCACCCGGAGCAAAGCTCACGCCGACGACAACCAGGGCACTCGCGACAGCGCCCCCCACGCGTACTCGCAGCCGGCGACGTGTTGCTGACTTCATGATGGGGTGAGTCCTCGCTCGCGCTCAGTTGACGGTCGGCGGCACATCGCGCCGCGGATTCGTAGGCAGGTGTGTCTCTTCGTCCTCGACCAGGTAGTCGGGTCGCTCGGCGCCTTCCTCCCTGCGTTCGTCGCGACGGCGCCCACGTCCTCCGGGACCGCGTACGAGCCCTGCACCACCGCGGGTCATACCGTTCCGTTCGGCACGGGTGGCAGACCTCGACCCCGTGGGCACACCGGTGATACCGGGCTTCGCCGTGGAGCGCCCCTTGCCCGACTGAGTCCCGGCGTCGGCCCCGACGACCGTGCCACGGGGGAGCTTCGGCCCACTCCGTCCCGTTGCACCTGTGGTGCTCGTCGGCCGACCGCCGACCACACCACCGGTCCGGCCGGCTCCGGTGACCGGTCCGCCTGCCGGTCTCGGCGCCATCGTGGGGTTGGGACGCGGTGTACCACCGCTCACCCCGGGCCCCATGAGGGACGGCTTGGTTCCTGACGTGAGCCCCTTCGCCACGGGCTGCTGCCCGGCAGGAGTCGGACGTCCCACCTGATTGAAGGGCCCCTGGTTGCCCGGACGCCCGGGGCCCGGGCCCCCACCCTGACCGGGAGGGGTCGCACGTCCCTGGGCCGGGAACGGCGCCCTGGTACGACCGGGTCCACCATCAACCCGGCCGGGGCGGCCAGAGGGCCCCGGAGGACCGAAACTCGGACCGAACGGGCCAGGCGGTCCTCCACCGTCGCCCGGAGGCAGCGTGGTCGGCAAAGTGGGACCGGGAACGGGAGAAGTGGGGGGTGTGGGCGTGCCAACACTGTCGATGGTCGTCGAAACAGGGATGTCAATGTCAACGAATTGTCGCGTTCTACCGTCTGGCGAAACAACCCCGTCGCCTGTGTTCCGCGGCTGGGACGGCCCTTCAGCACTTGTGCTTGAGTGGTCACCTGGGGGAACCCCAGTCCGGCTCCCGTCAACACCAGCAGTCGGCAGGGTTCCGTCCCCCTTGTCGACAAAACTCTGAGTGGGCTTCGGAATCCCGACGTCCGGCATAGTCGTGAACGTTGGCGGCTTCAATCGCGCCAGGAACTCTTCCGACACGGCGTAGTACGACGACAACCGGTTCATCTGGTTGATCGCCTCTTGGCGGTTCTTTTCGACGCGAACCGCTTCCACGTACTCGCTGTTGCCCTCGACCTGCATAGGCGTCGGGAGCTGCTCGGGCCGTAGCGCCTTGCTCGTCGGCCGCGAGTCACGTTCCGGCATGGCCGTGCGTACATTCGCCAGACCCACAGCCGCGGCGGTGATCTGGTCTCCCGCCCCGCCGGCGAAAGCACTCAGACCGTGCGTACTGGTGACGAGAGAACGCCCCCACTTGCGAAAGGCTTCACCCGCCTCGCCCACCCAGCGAACATTGCCGATGTGACCGTCCAGTTCCTTGGCGGCCTCCTTGATGGCGTCGCGCGCATCCCACAGCGCCTTGCCGGAGCTCTCCAGATCCTCCGGATTCGTCTGCTCGACGAGGTCGACCATCTCGTTGAGGTCGTGGTTCTCGAAGTTCGTCCGGCCGCGCATCGCCGAACCCAGCGGCGTCGACTCGACAGTTGACTTCAGCAACCCACCGAAGAGTCCGAACGAAGGCCGTTCCTCCAGGCCCCGCGTCAGGTCCGCAGCGGTGTTCTGCCGAGAGACTCGGTCGTAGTCCGCCTCGTGATGCTTGTCGGACATGTCTACAGGCCCCCGCTGACTGTCGATTCGGTGCGCTGCCTACCGCCGCTGTCGGCATCCTCGATCTGCTTGATCTCCGTCTGGATCTGTGCGAAGCGGCGGCGCTGCTCCTCTTCGAGGTTGTCGAAGCCCACGTGCGCACCCCTGACCGCGATGCCGATCGCCTCGATCTGAAGATGTAGCGTCTTCGAGAGGCTGGTGAGCTCTTCGTGGACCCGGTTGTACTGCAGGTACAACGCGTGGGCCTCCGGGAAGGCGGCCGTGCTGCCGCTGTTGAGGGAAGAGGGCTTGATCCTTTGTGCGCCGATGCGCGTCGGATCGCCCGCTGAGCCCTCGAGATTGCGAAGCGCGCCGTCCACCCGCTTCACGAACGTCGACAGTGCCTCGCCAGTGACCTCCAGGTTGGCCGCCCTGGCGGCGGACACCCCTCCCACCATTTCAGCTGGAAGCATGCTGCTACCTCCCCCGCGTCCCCGCACATCCATCGCCCGAGCTGGACCGACTCGCTCGCACGCGCAACTGATCGTAACCGCAAGAGATCGATACTGTAGCCACCGGGTAGGCGATGCCCAACCGCCATTCACGCCAGGCTTGTTGCTTTCACACACACTGGTTTCGACGTTCAACTATCGAGGCGGCATCCTGAACTCGCCTACGCTCCCTCCCCGCCCCACCGGTCGCCCAGCCGCACGCCGACCGCCCCAACAACGACGCTCCCGTTCATAATTGGCGTCCATGCCACCGGCGCAGAGATCTCATAGCCTGAAGACCCCACGCCAGGCCCACCCAGCGCCAAGGACAGCGTCCCGCAGAGGCTCGGTCGTCTCCCTCGTCGAAAAGCGGAACCCCTTCCCGTCCTGATACACGGCAGGAGCGTATCCACGCCCGTACTGCTCATTGCCCCCGCCGCCGGAACGCCACTCAGCGGGCAGGAGCCGCATCCTCGTCCAAGCGTGACCCCCACTCAAGGCACCCGGCACCCAAAACGGTGCCGGATCCCCGCCGAGGCCGAGCAGCGCATGTCGAACTTCCTCAACGGAGCGCGGAACAGTTCCGTTTACCAGCGAGCACGAACAGGAAGATCGTCAGCCCTGTCAGTTCTGGCATGCCCGGCCCCCCTCGTCCAACGTAGTTGCCGTGCACCGTGCCGAACCGCCCCAAGACCTCCCCCTCCGAGCGTCGCCGTCGCAGACGGTGTGGGACGGCGACGCTCGCCCCGCCGCCGGCGAAGGCGCGTACTTCTGTGGCTGGCCGAGGACCTACGTCGCCCAGTCCAGCCGTTGCTAGGTTATGGCAGAGTCCGGTCACCGTACGGCGCCCTCCGGTCCGCGACGGCGTCGGCGGTCCTGCACACGGGGAAGGTAGCCGTCCATGGCATGGGACGAGTGGGAGCAGCTCAAGGCCGACGCGTTGGAGCGGCAGCAGGGCGGCTCCGCGCACATGCAGTTGAATCAGCTGGACGGAAGCGGCCCCCTCAAACCGCCGAGCCGGTACGGGGACCTGAAGGTCAAGAACGACGCACTCACCAAGGTCAGCAAGGATGCCCACACCCTGTACAACCAGCTGTGGGACAAGGCCCGGGTTCACATCGTCAGCAGCGACAGCGCCGCAGGCGATCTGTCGAAGCAGGGCTTCGCACTGGGCGCCGGGCTCAAGCATGTGTCGACCCGTTGGGACGAGCAGTTGAAGTCCTTGATGGACGCCTGCGCACAGATCTCCAACCACATGCAGGTCACCAAGAAGACCCATGACGGTGACGAGGGCTACATCCTGCGTCAGATGAGCAGCATCGCGACGCTGGACGCGGGTTTCGACGAACGGGTCGGACCGCCTGGAAAGCACAACGACATCTACGGCGAGCAGAGCAAGGAGAAGAAGAAGGACTGACGCGCCCGCGTCCCGCTGTTGGGCGGGCGATCCCGGTTCTCTCTCTTCCCCCGACTCACGAGGAACAAATAGCTCCATGGAACTCGAAGCGCTGCGCGATGCCAACTTCAAGCTCGTCGATGATGCCCTGAAGGACTGGTCGACGCTGGTCGGCAGTCTCGCGGAGATGAAGAAGGATGCAGAGGACAATCTGCATCAGGGCGCCAACAAGGCGGACTGGGCCGGCGTGAACGCCAAGGTGTCCAAGGAGTTCATCGGGAAGACTGCGGGCGAGTTCGCTGACGCCCACACCCAGGCGAAAACTATCTACAAGATCCTCAACGACACCGTGGGCGAGCTGAAGGACTATCATCAGCAGCTTCTCGATGCCCTTGAAGGTGGTCGCAAGAAGAACCTCACGGCCATCGGCTTCGAGGGTGGTTTCACCGTCACCACGAACGCACCGCCCGAGGCCCGCAGCAAGATGGACCAGGACAACAAGGCCGACATCACCGCGCTGCGGGACCGGATCCAGGGCATCCTCAACAAGGCCACCGAGAGCGACGAATCGGCCAAGACTGTTCTCCAGGCCATCGCCGACCAGAGTTCGCTGGGCTTCTCCGATGCCGACTACAAGGACCGGGACTCCGCCGCGGAGGCTGTGAAGCAAGCCGAAGAGCTGGCGGCACTGGCGAAGAAGAACCCAGACGACCTCAGCGTCAAGGACTTCGACAGGCTAACCGCGGGACTGAAGAAGTACGCCGGCGACGAACTGTTCGCCGAGCGGTTCGCCACCGCGCTCGGCCCCAAGGGGACGCTGGAATTCTGGACCGGGATCAGCGATCCGCAGCGGGGAAACTGGGACTTGGGGCGTGAGCGCCTTGAGAGGTTCGACGACTTGCAGCGAAGTCTTGGCATGACGCTGGCCACCGCGACGCAGAGCGATTCGGCGGCGATGGGCACCTGGAAGCACACGATGATCGACATCGGTGACAAGCCGCTGTACGGCGAGCGTGGTGGTGGCCCGATGGGCTTCCAGGTCATGAGCAACCTGATGCGGACCGGCGACTACGACGACGGGTTCCTCAGGGATTACGGAACCAAGCTCATGGAGACCGAGCGGAAGCTCACAGGGAATGGGGAACACCGAAACCCCATGTGGGGCGTGAGTGGCGCCAGTTCGTGGCTCAACCGCATCGGGGAGGACAGTGGTACCGACCCGCTGACCGGTTACCTGAAGGGACTGTCCAACAGCCCCGCCGCGGCAACGGACTTCTTCAACCAGCAGTACGTGTCCAAGGACGACCCGGACAACCCCTTCGAGCGCACCGGGGACGACGGAAAGAAGGGCAAGGCCTCCTTGTCCAACTTCCAGTATCTGTTCGAAGAACGGGACTGGCCGCAGGAGTCGAACCTCAAGGGCGACGACCTGCATACCGGACAGAACAATCTGGCACTGGCGCTGGAGGCGGCGACCACAGGTCACGCTGCGGGTGAAATGCCCTCCGCGGATACGCCCCCTCACAACGCACAGCAGGCAAAACTCATGGAAAGTCTCGTGTCCTCTATCGCAGACAGTCCGGAACGTCTGACAGACCACGGTTACATGTCTGACAGTATCGGCCAGATCACTTCTGAGTATCTTCCCGACTTGAACCGCGCCATGAGCGATGAAGAACGAGGATCGGAAGATTGGAAGGACATCGAAAAGCTCTATCCAGTCGCTGGCACTGAGGCCAAGCTTTCACACACAGACGTTACCAAGCTCCTATTCACTGTCGGGCAGAATCCGGAAGGATACGCCGCGATCGAGGTTGGCCAGAAGGATTACATGGGGCGCCTTATGGACTATCACCTGAATCCTGATCTCCCATCAGATCGGCAAGCGTCTGACAACTACCAACTACTTGCCGAAAAAATCGCAGGGCGGTCGGGCGAGGTATCCGGAACCCTTGGACTCGGTGCGCAGGAGTTCATCGGAAAGGAAGCTTCAGATAAGGACAAGGGGTTTGAGCAAGCGATTTCCCAGCGAAAGAATATGATTTCTGGCGTGGTGGGTACCGCAGTCGGAGTGGGCACTTCCTTCATCGCGACGCCATGGGTGGGCGCCCTGGCGGGAGGGGGCGCAGGAACTGCGACGAGCGTTATCCTGGAGGAGCTTTTCCAGGATGCTGAGGGGAAGGCGAAAGCGGACGCTCAAATCACTGGCGGCCAGTACTGGCAACAAGGCCTGGTACGAGGGATGGATGTCACGCAGTTGGCCGTGCGCGAAGCGGCAGAGCGATATCACACCATAGACGCAAGTGACGCCGCATCGTCCGCCGGAGAGGCAAGTCGTCAGGGCTACATCAATGCTCGGGCGATCCTTGAGGGACTGGCGCCTGGAAGCATCACGGAGTATTCATGATTAGGCAAAGGAATCGCACATTCACTGCTTTCACTGTGCTCACCGGGCTGATTATGCTCTCAGGATGCAGTGACGAAGATGAAAAAGGGGAACGCGACTATGCGGTGCCCAGCAGCCTGTGTGGAACTGCAGTGAAATCCGACGAGATCAGCCCCTTCTTTCCCGCCGGAGCAGAGATCACAACACAAGAGGAAGATCACCTCGGAAGTGTAATCTGCAAGGTGATCGTCGATAAAAAGCTGATCCTTACTGCCACACAGGCATGGGTGGCAGAGGGAAAGACCACGGCCTACTTCGCTTCAGGACAGACCCTTGAGAAGATCAGCCACTCTTCCAATGCAGGTAAATACCGTTTTTCAGGGAACGAAGGTTTCGGAAAGACGGAAAATTGCGTTCGCAGTGACAACAGTCAAGAATTGTACACCGCGCTTCAATTCCAGGGGTCGAAGCACAATGACTCCGATGACATGAAGCATCTCATCACTTCCTACACCAAAGAGGTCGAGAGCTCCAGTCGGTGCACAACTGATGCATCGTGAGCCTCTGTCAGCCCTGATTCCTCCGCCGCCGTGAGTCCCGTACCGCCACCGCCGTCCCGCCGAGGCCGGCGGTGAGGAGCAGGGCGCCGACGGTCACGTACGTGGCCAGGCGGGTGTTGCGTTCCTCGGCGGTTTCGCCGAGGTGGAGCGGGGGGACGTCGGGGGCCTTGGCGTGGGTGGCGGGCTGTTCGGCTGTGGGGGATTCCACCGGGTGGGCGGGGTCCACGGCGGTCAGGGCCTTGACCGGGTCGATCACGCCCCAGCCGACGAGGCGGTCGTGACCGGGGATGGAGCGTTCGGCCGTCTGCTCGATCTGGGCGACGATCTGCTCGGCCGTCCACTTGGGGTACGCCGACTTCAGCAACGCCGCCACTGCCGCCACGTAGGGCGCGGAGAAGCTGGTGCCGTTGTCGGAGCAGTGGCCGCCACCGGGGACGGTGGAGATCATGTCGACGCCGGGGGCGGCCACGCCCACGAACTCGCCTGCCTGGGAGAAGGACGCGCGTTCGTTGTTGCGGTCGGAGGAGGCGACGGCCAGGACGCCCTCGTAGGAGGCCGGGTACGTTGTCTTGTCCTTGCCGCCCAGGCCGTCGTTGCCCGCCGAGGCGACGATCACCACCTCCTTGTCCAGGGCGTAGTCGACCGCCGACTCCAGGGTCGAGGCGGGTTTCACCGCCTTGGCCGTGTCCTGGGAGATGTTGATGACGTCGGCGCCCGCGTCCACGGCGTGCCGGATCGACGTCGCGAGGGTGTCGGCAGTGCCGTTGCCCTCCGCGTCGTTCTGCTTGATGGGGATGATCGTGGCCGCTGGGGCCAGGCCGACGAACCCGGTGCCCTTGGCGGGGCGGGCCGCGATGATGCCGGCCACGCGGGTGCCGTGGCCGACGGTGTCGGTGGTGCCGTGGGCGTTGCCCCGTTCGATCTTCTCGCCCTTGTCGTTCTTGTCCGGGAGGTAGTTCTTGCCCTTGGACGCGTCAACTGCGTCGGCGAGTTGGGGGTGCTTCGCGTCGACACCCGTGTCGATCACGGCGACCTGCACGCCCTTGCCCTTCGACTGTGCCCACAGCTCGTCCAGGTTGACGCGTTGGAGGGCCCACGGTCTTCCCTCGTACTTCTTGGAGGGGAAGGTGCACTGGCCGCCGTCCGCTGCCCGTGCCGCCGGGGCGGCGGGGAGGAGCGTGAGTACGGTCGGTGTGGCGAGCACGGTGGCGGCGAGCATTGCGGTCGCCAGGGTTCGAGGCGGGTGTCCGGTCGTCAGCTTCTGATTCGGCTTCCGCATCGTTTCGGTTCTCCGGGCGGCCATGGGCGTCACGAGCCCTGCGGCTGGCGTGCGGCTGCTTCGGACAGGCGGGGGCCGGTGGGCAGGAACGTCGACCACTTCGCCGGAACGGGTGAGGGTTCCACGTTCTCGTAGCCGAGCCTCGTTTGGGCGATCCGGGACTCGCGCAGTTCCTGCTCACGCTTCTTGTCGGACGTGCCGATGCCCTTGTCGTCGGTGGCGCTGTCGCTGTTGGACTGCAGGGCGTAGCGCAGTCCGGTGTCGGTGACCAGGAAGACGCCGCCCGCCTTCGTCTCGCTGCCCTGGAACTGGCGGTAGAGCTGCCCGGAGCCCGGGGTCACGTACGCGCTGGAGGAGCCGGTGGGCAGCTGGGCGGGGAAGTCGGTGCTCGCCCAGGTGGACAGGGTGGTGTCGCCGTTCTTGGCGTTCACCGAGCGCAGGACGTTGCAGACGGTGTTCCGGCCGGAGCCGGCGGAGGTGCCGTCGTTGACCGTCTTCGGGCGGTACGACGGCCAGGTCCGGCTGCCCGCGAACTCGACGCTGTCGACGACCGCGCCGGGGCTGACCTGCTGGGCCTCGCCGGCCTGTCCGACTTCGACGAGGGCGCCGCTGTTGAGGAGCAACGTGGCCGTGAACTCCGAGACGCGGGCCACGACGCCGCTCTGCACGACGTAGTACTGCATGCGCCGCCCGTCGTAGGCCTTGATGACCATGCCCACCTTGTCGTACTGCCCGAGCATGTCGGACGCGCCGGCGGCCGCGCCGGGAGTGCCCTTGATCTCCGGGATCGCGATCGGGTCGCCCTTGTGGAGCGTGTCCAGCCACTCCTGGGAGACGCGCTGCGGGGCCCGGCCCTGGGTGTCCAGGGCTTTGAGGAGTTCCTTGTCCGCCGGATCGGCCAGCGCGTAGGCGGAGCCGTGCGAGTCGACGACGTACTGGGATGTGCCGTCCGGACCGACGACGTACATCAGGTCGCCACCGGAGAGCCTGTTCTTGCCCTCCGTCCTGGACCAGTCCTTCTCCGCGAAGACGAACGCCGCCTTCTGGACGGCCCGGCCGCCCGGGCCGGGTCGTTCGCAGACGGCCCAGCGCTTGGCCTGCTCGGCGTCGTCGGGGCCGGGCAGGCGGTCGGGGGCGTAGGGAATGCCGATGGTGGCGCCGTGCGGTGGCTTGCCGCTGTCGAGGACGTTCTCGTCGACCGTGATGACGCTGTCCTTGTCGGGGTCGAGGAGGAGCTTGGCCGAAGCCATGTTGAGGACCGGATGCAGCTGCTTCTTCCTGTCGGTCTTCAGGACGACGTACCGTGTCGTGGAGTCGCTGGCCACGATCACGTGCCCGCCGGCCTCGTCCCAGCCCTTCGGTGCGGCAGGGCTGAACAGTCCGACCGCTCCGAACACGGCGAGCACCACGATGCCGACGACCGCACCGGGGACGATCGCGCGCAGCGGCCTGGGGGCGCCTTCCTCCGAACCGGAGGGGGACGGCTGCAGGAAAGACGCGAGTGTGCGGCGCTTCGCGAAGGTGTGGGCGTTCAGTTCATCGCGCCGTGATGCCATGTGTCTTCGTTCTCTCCCCGTACGAGTCAGACCCGGCCCCTACTATGCCTGTTGCCGGACGGTGCATGGGGCACCGGTAGGCTTCCGGAGCCTGCCGTGTGCTGAGCACAATATCTTCGGTGAGAGTTCGGGGGATTTGGAGTGATGGCTTCCGCGTCGCGGACCCGGTCACGCACGCATTCGGCGCCCCGTCGTACCAACGCGCCACCGGACAACGGGCGCACGACTTCGGCAGTCCGAGCCCCTGTCACCCCGCACCTGCAAGCGCGTCCGGCACGCGGCGGCTCCTCCGTCCTGCAGCGGCTGGTGCTGCTGGAGTTGGCCGCCGCGCTGGCGCTGTGCGGCTGGCTCCTCGGGCCTGTGGCGACCGTGCCGTCGGTCGCCGTCGCCGTGGTGCTGGTGCTCCTGGCCCTCGTACGTCGACGTCGGCGCTGGCTGCCTGAGTGGCTGGCCAGCCATCTCGCACTGCGGGCCCGCCGCCGAAACGCACCGCAGGTACAGGTGGAGCAGGGCATCGACGCCGGTCTGGCCCCGGCTGTGGAGTGCGAGCCGAGCCTGCGCACGTACAGCTTCGTCCACCGGGACGAGCACGACCGTCGGCCGGTGGGCATGGTGGGCGACGGAGGGTTCCTCACCGCCGTGCTTCAGGTGGAGGCCGACGCGGGGGCGCTGCGCGCCGAGCGCGGCCGCAGACCGGTCCCGCTGGCCCTGGTCCGGGACGCACTCGACGTGGACGGCATTCGCCTGGCGTCGGGGCAGATCGTGTTGCACACGCAGACCGCGCCCGCGCCCCACCTGCCGCGTCAGTCGGTCGTGGTGGCCAACTACGCGCAGTTGCAGTCCGAGGTCGCTGCCCCTGCCGTCCGCATCATGTGGATCGCGTTGAAGCTCGATCCCGAACTGTGCCCCGACGCGGTGGCCGCGCGGGGCGGTGGGCTGCCGGGGGCGCAGAAGTGCCTGGTGCGGTCGGCCGAGCACCTGTCGAGCCGGCTGACGGGTGCCGGCTTCCGGGTGAACCTGCTGACCGAGGAGGAG
Source organism: Streptomyces sp. NPDC018026 (assembly GCF_044327745.1). Taxonomy (NCBI): domain Bacteria; kingdom Bacillati; phylum Actinomycetota; class Actinomycetes; order Kitasatosporales; family Streptomycetaceae; genus Streptomyces; species Streptomyces sp. NPDC018026. The sequence continues at coordinate 204,473 of NZ_JBIRFY010000013.1, read as the reverse complement.
CTGTCGTCGGCCCTCGCCACCTCCATGTGCGCCAACCCGATGGTGACCGTCCAGTCCGGGCAGGGTGACACGCCCCGGCGACGGACCGAGGAGTCCAGTCGCAGCTGGCGTTGCGACAACCGGCGGCACACCACGTACTGGGTGCGTCGTTGGCCCCAGTTGGGCGGTCAGGGTGTCGGGTTGCCCCAGTTGGTGGCCCAGTTGACGGCAGTGCCCGCCCTGGCGACCACGTTCAGCCTCACCCTGACACCGAGCGGCCGCCACGACGTGGCGATCACCGGACACGTGCGGGTCACCGGTCGCAGCAGCACGGAACTGGCGGACGCACGCCGAAGCCTGGAGAACGTCGCACGCCAGGCGCGGACGGGTCTCGTGCGGCTCGACCGCGAACAACTGCCCGGCATGCTCGCCACCCTGCCCCTCGGAGGTGCCCGCTGATGGCCTTTACGCCGTCCACCGGCTTCGGTCTCCTGGGGCCCCGTCATCCGCGGCACACGCTCTCCATGGCTCAGGTCGACACGCTCGGCCTGCCCGTCGGGGACGACGGTGTCGTGGTGGGTGTCAACGGCGAGGGACAGCCCGCCGTGCTCGGGGTGAACCGCCCGACGCCCTTCGACATCCTGCTGATCGGCGGACTGTGGACCACTCAGGTCCTGGCGCTGCGCGTTGCGGCGACCGGCGCCCGGGTGGCCGTGGAGACCGGGCGCCCGGCGCACTGGGCACAGATGGTGCAGGCGGTCGGTGGCGGTCAGTCCGGCATGACCGTGCACGAGGTGGGGCGGGTCCCTCCGCAGGGAGCCTCGGCGACGGCACCGGTCCTGGTCATCCGGGACTGCGGCATGCGTCCGCCTCGCGGCCGGGTGGTTTCCGCGCCCTGGCAGTCGGTGCTGACGCTGCTGCCCTACCTGAGTCCGCTCGCGCCACGGTTGATGCGTCAGGCGCGCCTGGTCGGCGTGCAGCGCGTCTCACCGGACGAGGCGGTGGAGATCGGCCGGGTGACCGGCCTGCCACGCTCCGAGTACGAGGGGCTTCCCACCCTCGCCGACGGGGTCACCCTGTGGTGTACGGAACGGGACCGGCAGTACGTGATGACCCAGCCGACCGACGTGGAGGCCGGACTCCTGGGTACGCCCCGTCGGATGGACTGACTGAACCGCGCACGCCAGATCGCCCGATTACCTCCCATATGGCGTGAGAGCACATGTTTTTTGCGTCAGTTGTGACGTTGGGCACCGAGGTGGGCAGAGGTACGGGGGCCTGACGGGGTTGGGTCACTCGTGATTAGGCTGGTGTCGGGCGCGACACCAGAACCCGTGAGCGGGCGTCGGCGTCTCAGGGGGAGAACCGGTGGATCGGACGACCTCGGACAAATTCGGATGACAAGCAAGGGTCGCCCCAGCACGGCATGAGGGTGCTCGACCACACCAGGAGGAACTGTGAGCAGCGATCGGGACGGGATCCGCGGGGGCTGGGCTACACCCGGCGATGACCAACCCGACGCGGAGTCCTCCGTCGAGACGACCGGCGAGTTCACCATCGACTACGCGCCGCCCGCCTGGTACACGCAGAACGCGTCCGGCGACGGCGAGCAGGGGGAGGGCGAGGGGGCCGATCCGCCCGCCGGTTCGGCCGGTTCTCCCCCGGCTTCCGCTCCGACGGCTCCGCCCGCGCCTCGTGGTCCGGTTCCGCCGTTGCCGGGGCTGACTCCGCCGCCGCACGCGACGCCCCAGGGGGCTTCCTCCGCCCCGGCTCCCGCCCCGGGTGCGCCCTTCACGCCTCCGCCGCCGGCTCCGGGGGCCGCGTTCACGCCGCCTCCGCCGCCGGGGCCGGGTGCGCCGTTCACTCCGCCCGCGCCGCCGAGCGGGGGGCCGGCCGGGGTGCCCAAGTTGCCGGTGGGGAGTGGGTTCGAGCCGCAGCCGTCGTCGCCTTCGTCTTTGCCTTCGCAGCAGTCCGTTCCGCCTCAGCCCGAGCCGGAGCCGGAGGCCGTGACCGACCCGGCGCCTGCCGCGGATCTCGCGTCTCCCACTGCCCTGCCGACGTTCCCGGCCGGCGGGTTCCAGCTGCAGGCTCCCGCTCCGCCGCCGCCCGCCGAGGAGCCCGAGGCTGCGGCCGGGCCCGAACCTGAACGCGATCACGAGCCCGACACCGGCGACCTCGACAACGGCGACCTGGAAAGCGGCGCGACCATGCGCTTCTCGGCGGTCGCCCTCAAGCGTGAGATCGCCGAGCGGGCCGCCGCCGAGGACAGCGCCGGGGAGGGCCCGGCGGCCGGTACCGACGAGGTCCGTGACACGCCGGACGAGCCCCTCGTGAGCACGGGCTTCACTGACACTGATGCCGACGCAGACACCGACGCCGACGCAGACGCCGAAGTCGAAACTGACGTCGACACCGAGTCGGACTTCGAGTCGGTCTCCGACGAGACTCCCGGCGCGGTGTCCGGTGGCGGGCACGGCGACGTGGCCGACCCCCGCCTCGGTGGATCGGCCCCCGACGCCGAGCCGGAGCCGGAGCCGGTCGTCCCGGCGGCCGTCGCCGGGTCCGAGCCCGAGCCCGAGCCCGTGGACAGCGTCCCGGCGGCGGACGAGCCCGTGGACGCCGTGCCCGCGGACGCGGTGCCCAACGACACCCCGCCGCCGGCCGACAGCGTGCCGCAGGACGCCGTTCCGCAGGACGCCGTTCCGCAGGACGCGACGCCTCCCGCGCCCGAAGGGATGCCGCCGCTGCCTCCGTCGTACCCGCCGGTCGCGCCCGCGGCGGCCCACCAGTGGCCCGCACAGCCTCAGCCCCAGACACAGCCCCAGACCGCGCCCGCACCTCCCGAACAGCCGGGCGTAGCGGCGCAGCAGCCTCCCTTCCAGCCGCAGGCTCCGCAGCCAGCGCCCGCCGGATGGGACGCGCCGCCCGCGCCGCAGGCCGGTTACGGCTTCCCGCAGCCCGGTGCGCAGGCCCCCCAGCCACAGCCCCAGCCCCACTCCCCCGCCCAGCCGCCCGGCGGATACGGCTTCCCTCAGGCACCTCAGGCACCTCAGGCACCTCAGGCACCGCACGGGGGGCCGTCGCCGCAGCAGCAGCCGTATCCCGGTGTGCCGCAGCAGGCGCCGCCGCCTCAGGGCGGTGGTCAGGCTCCGCCCGCGCAGCCCGTTCAGCCCGGCCAGCCCGGCCAGCCGGGGCAGGCGCCCCACACACCCCAGGCACCCCCAGCGCAGCAGCCGGAGTACCAGGCGCAGCCCCAGCAGCCCCACCCCCAGCCGTACCAGCAGCCCGCCGATCCCCGTCTCGGGGCCGCCTGGCCGCAGCCGATGCAGCACGACCAGCGGCAGGCCACCAACCCGGGGGCGGCGCCGCTCGGTTACACGGCGGCCGTGGAGCTGTCGTCCGACCGGCTGGTGAACAACAAGCGGCAGAAGGCGAAGAGCAGCCGTCCGGCGGCCGGTGGTTCGCGGTTCAAGCTGGGCGGGAAGAAGGAGGAGGCCGAGCGGCAGCGGAAGCTGGACCTGATCCGCACCCCGGTGCTGTCCTGCTACCGCATCGCCGTCATCAGCCTCAAGGGCGGTGTCGGCAAGACGACCACCACCACCGCGCTCGGCTCCACGCTCGCCACCGAGCGGCAGGACAAGATCCTCGCGATCGACGCCAACCCGGACGCCGGTACGCTCGGCCGCCGGGTGCGGCGGGAGACCGGGGCCACCATCCGCGACCTGGTCCAGGCGATCCCGTACCTCAACTCGTACATGGACATCCGGCGGTTCACCTCGCAGGCGTCGTCCGGTCTGGAGATCATCGCCAACGACGTCGACCCGGCCGTGTCCACGACCTTCAACGACGAGGACTACCGGCGCGCGATCGACGTGCTCGGTCAGCAGTACCCGGTCATCCTCACCGACTCGGGCACCGGTCTGCTCTACAGCGCCATGCGCGGTGTGCTCGACCTCGCCGACCAGCTCATCATCATCTCGACGCCGTCCGTGGACGGTGCGAGCAGCGCCAGTACGACGCTGGACTGGCTGTCGGCACACGGGTACGCCGACCTCGTCTCGCGGTCGATCACGGTCATCTCCGGGGTCCGCGAGACCGGCAAGATGATCAAGGTCGACGACATCGTGGGGCACTTCCAGACCCGGTGCCGGGGTGTCGTCGTGGTCCCGTTCGACGAGCACCTGTCCGCCGGTGCCGAGGTGGACCTCGACATGATGCGGCCGAAGGTGCGGGAGGCGTACTTCAACCTCGCGGCGATGGTCGCCGAGGACTTCGTCCGCCACCAGCAGTCACACGGTCTGTGGACGTCGGACGGCAATCCGCCGCCGGTCGCCGCCCCGCCCATGCCGGGCCAGCAGATGCCCGGCCAACCGATGCCCGGTCAGCAGATGCCGCCGGGACAGCCGTACCCGCCGCAGCCCGGGCCCGGACAGCAGCAGCCGTATCCCCAGCCCGGTTACGGCCAGCCCTACGCCCAGCCCGGTTACGGATATCCGCAACCGGGACAGCAGGGACAGCCAGGACAGCCGGGGCAGCCGTCTCAGCCGCCGCAGCAGGGGCAGACGCCCCCTCCGCCCCCGCCCCAGCAGTAGCCCCACCATCTCCGAAGGCCCGCCCCGTCCTCGACGGCGCGGGCCTTCGGGCGTGTGCGAACGGCAACGCCCGCCCCAGCCGTCACGCTCTCACCAGGCAAGCGCCAGTGGTCTGCGCCAATGAGGGTCACGTATGGGTCAACTCCTCGTTTCCGCAGGCCACATGGGGTTTGACATACCGTTGACGCGCGCAGACTGCCGCTGGTAGACACACACTTCATTCCGCGTTCACCACCGTTCAAGCCCGCCTCACGCGAGGACGCCCGGCGTCTGCGCGTGCGATGACGCGAGGTCAGGTAGTCATGAACAGACACGATCAGCACGGCAGCGGACGTACCGCCCACCGGCCGTGGCGAACCCGTCTCCTCGCGGCAGCCGGCGCCGGTGCGCTGCTCCTCGCGTCGGGGGCGGTCGCACCCTCGGTCTCGGCGAAGGAGGGCGACGGGGGCGACGGCGGCGACAAGGTGCTCACCGTCGCCGTGGCGCAGAGCGTCGACTCGCTCAGTCCCTTCCTGGCGGTACGGCTGCTCAGTACGAGCATCCACCGGCTGACGTACGAGTACCTGACCAACTACGACGCCAAGGACAACCACGTCATACCGGGGCTCGCCACCGAGTGGAAGTCCTCGCCGGACAAGCTGACCTGGACGTACACGATCCGGTCCGACTCCAAGTGGTCGGACGGCGAGCAGGCCACCGCCGAGGACGCGGCGTGGACGTTCAACACGATGATGACCGACCCGGGCGCCGCCACCGCCAACGGCAGCTTCGTCGGCAACTTCGCGGAGGTCACCGCGCCCAGTCCGACCCAGCTGGTGATCCGGCTGAAGAAGCCGCAGGCCACGATGACGGCTCTGGACGTGCCGATCGTGCCCAAGCACGTGTGGGAGAAGGTCGACGACTTCTCCAAGTTCAACAACGACAAGGACTTTCCGATCGTCGGCAACGGGCCGTTCGTGCTCACCGACTACAAGCCGGACAGCTATGTGCGGCTGAAGGCCAACAAGGACTTCTGGCGCGGCGCCCCGAAGTTCGACGAGCTGGTCTTCCGGTACTACAAGGACCAGGACGCCGCGGTCGCCGCCCTGCGCAAGGGCGAGGTGTCGTTCGTCGCCGGGTCGCCGTCGCTGACTCCGGCCCAGGCCGACTCGCTCAAGGGCGAGGAGAACATCCGCGTCAACGACGCCCCCGGACGCCGCTTCTACGCCCTGGCCACCAACCCTGGCGCGCGGGCGAAGGACGGGACGAAGTTCGGTGACGGCGATCCCTCGCTGCTGGACCAGCGGGTGCGCAACGCGCTGTTCATGGCGGTGGACCGCAAGGCGATCGTCGACAAGGTGTTCCAGGGCCACGCGGTCGAGGGCGCGGGCTACATCCCGCCGCGTTTCTCCTCGTACTTCTTCGAGCCGTCGGCCCAGCAGAAGCTGGCCTACGATCCCGCGAAGGCGGCCCAGTTGCTCGACGAGGCGGGCTACCGGACGGACTCCGACGGCAAGCGCCTCGGCAAGGACGGCAAACCGCTGGACTACCGCATCCTGTGCCACGCCACCGACCCGAACGACAAGGCGGTCGGCAAGTACCTCCAGGAGTGGTGGGGCGAGCTGGGCATCTCGGTCACCCTCGACTGCCTGGACAACGTGACCGACCCGTGGCTGGCCGGCAAGTACGACCTCGCCTTCGACGGCTGGTCCGTCAACCCCGACCCGGACTTCGTGCTCTCCATCCACACCTGCGACGCGCTCCCGGCGACGCCGAAGGACACCGGGGCCACCGACAACTTCATCTGCGACAAGAAGTACGACGACCTGTACGCACGGCAGTTGGGCGAGTACGACGCCGGCAAGCGGGCGGAGATCGTCAAGCAGATGCAGTCCCGGCTCTACGACACCGGGTACATGAACGTCATGGCGTACCCGAACGCGGTCGAGGCCTACCGCACGGACCAGATCAAGTCGATCACCACGATGCCGTCCGACGCGGGCAACATCTACGGGCAGGACGGCTACTGGAGCTGGTGGTCGGCGGTGCCCGCGGACTCCGGTGACTCCTCGGGGAGTTCGTCGTCGACCGGGACCGTGATCGGGATCGCGGCGGGCGTCGTCGTCCTCGTGGGTCTCGGGGTGCTGTTCGCCGTCCGCCGGCGGGCGTCGGCCGACGACCGTGAGTAGCGCCACCGGCTCCGCCGTCGAGAAGCGGGCTCCCGCGGCCGCGGCGCCGCGGGGGCCGGGCCGCAGCGCGTACCCGCGGTACGTGGCGGGGAAGCTGGCGGGCGCGGCCGTCTCGCTGTTCGCCGTGCTCGTCACGAGCTTCTTCCTGTTCCGGCTGATCCCCGGCGATCCGGTGAAGTTCATGACCGGGGGCCGTCCGGTCTCGGCCGAGCAGCTCGCCGTGTACAAGGAGGAGTTCGGGCTCGACCTGCCGCTGTGGGAGCAGTTCACGGACTACTGCGCCAAGGCGCTGAGCGGGGACCTGGGCACGTCGTACCAGTTCCACGCACCGGTCGTCGACAAGATCACCGAGGCGCTGCCGAACACCCTGCTGCTCACCGGCACGGCCTTCGTGCTCTACACCGCGCTGGGCGTCTTCCTCGGCACCCGCTCGGCGTGGCGGCACGGCGGGCTCGGCGACCGGCTCAACACCGGGCTGGCGCTGACCCTTTACTCCATCCCGTCCTTCTGGCTGGGGCTGCTGCTCATCATCGTGCTGTCGGTGGGGGTGGACCCGATCCCGGGGCTGTTCCCGACCGGCGGCATGGAGTCGGGCCGCGAGGAGGGCTTCGCGTACGTGCTCGACGTGGCGCACCATCTCGTACTGCCGGTGGTGACGCTGGTCGCGGTGGAGTACGGGCAGACGCTGCTCGTCACCCGGTCGGCGCTGCTGGACGAGATGGGCAGCGACTATCTGACGACCGCGCGGGCCAAGGGGCTCAGGGACGATCTCGTGCGGCGCCGGCATGCGGTGCCCAACGCGCTGCTGCCGACGGTGACGCTGGTCTTCGTCAACCTGGGGCGGACCGTGGCGGGGGTCATCCTCGTCGAGACGGTCTTCTCCTGGCCGGGTCTCGGCGGGCTGTTCTACCAGGCGCTCAGTGTGCCCGATCTGCCGCTGGTGCAGGGCTTGTTCTTCGTCTTCGCCGCCGCGGTGATCCTCATGAACACCCTGGCCGACCTGCTGTATCCGATGCTCGATCCGAGGGTGGGCCGATGAGCGCCGAGACCACCGAGACCACGGAATCCACGTCCGGGCCGCCGGCGGCGAAGCCCGGTGAACCGGGTCCGCGGGCGCTCGCCCGTCGGCGGCGCCGCGCCTCCGTCGCGCGCTTCTGGAAGGAGTACCGCAAGCACCGGGCGGGGGTGTTCGGGCTGGCCACGCTGGTGCTGTTCGTGCTCGTGGCACTGACCGCGCCGCTGACCGTCGGGTCGGACGTGGACAGCGTGACCGACGCGCCCGGGCAGCCGCTGGAGAGCCCGAGCGGCCGGTTCCCGCTGGGCACCGACCAGTTCGGGCGGAGCCTGCTGGGCCTGCTGATCTGGGGCTCGCGCGTGTCGCTCATGGTCGGGCTGCTCGCGGCGGTGCTCTCGGTGCTGATCGGCGCGCTCATCGGGATCACGGCCGGCCACTTCCGCGGCTGGTACGCCACGGTGATGATGCGGATCACGGACTGGTTCCTGGTGATGCCGACGCTGGTGCTGGCGATCGTGCTGGCGACGGTGCTGTCCCGGTCGCTGGGCACGATCGTGCTCGCGATCGGCGTGACCACCTGGCCCACCACGGCACGCCTGGTGCGGGCGCAGACGCTGGCGGTGGAGTCGCGGCCGTACATCGAGCGTGCGAAGGCGCTCGGGGGCGGGCACTGGCACATCATGTCCCGGCACGTGCTGCCCAACGTCATGCCGCTGATCCTCGCGCAAACGACCTTGATCATCTCCTCCGCGATCCTGGCCGAGGCGACCCTGGCCTTCCTCGGGCTCGGGGACCCGGCGGTCGTGTCCTGGGGCGGGCTGCTGCAGGACGCGCGGGAGGCGGGGTCGGTGAGTTCCGGCGACTGGTGGTACCTGGTGCCGCCGGGCATCGGGATCGCGGTGGTGGCGCTGGCGTTCACGTTGTGCGGGCGTGCGGTGGAGGCCGTTCTCAATCCCAGGCTGGGGGTGTCCCGTTGAGTCTGCTCGAGGTGCGGGACCTGAAGGTGACGTATCCCGGCGGTGCGGCCGCCGTGCGCGGGGTCGACCTGGCCCTGGCGGCCGGCGAGAAGCTCGGCATCGCGGGCGAGTCCGGCTGCGGCAAGTCCACGCTGGCCCTGGCGCTGCTGCGGCTGCTGCCGCCGGGTGCGCGGGTCGGCGGGGAGATCCTGCTGGACGGCGAGGACGTGCTGACGATGAAGTGGGGGCGGGTGCGGGCGGTCCGCTGGGCGGGGGCGTCGATCGTCTTCCAGGGCGCGATGCATTCCCTGAACGCCGTGCACCGCATCGGCGACCAGATCGCCGAGCCGATCCTGCTGCACCGCCGGGCCACGCCGGCGGGGGCGCGCAGGCGGACCGGTGAGCTGCTGGAGCAGGTCGGTCTTCCGGCGGCGCGGGCGAGTGCCTACCCGCACGAGCTGTCCGGCGGCCAGCGGCAACGGGTGATGATCGCGATGGCGCTGGCCTGCGATCCGCGGCTGATCATCGCCGACGAGCCGACCACGGCGCTCGACGTGATGATCCAGGCGCAGATCCTGCGGCTGATCGAGGGGCTGGTGGGCGAGCAGGGCGTCGGCCTGATCATGATCAGCCACGACCTCGCCGTGCTCGCCGACACCTGCGACCGGCTCGCGGTGATGTACGCGGGCCGGGTGGTCGAGGAGGGCCCGGCCCGGCAGGTGTACGACGATGCCCGGCATCCCTACGGCCGGGCGCTGTCGGAGGCGTTCCCCACGATCGGGGACCCGGCCTCGAGGTTCGCGCCCCGCGGCCTGCCGGGCGACCCGCCCGACCCTGCGGCGGTGCCGTCCGGGTGCGCCTTCCATCCGCGCTGCCCGGTGGCGCTGGACCTCTGTGCCACCCAGGACCAGCCGCTGCGGGAGGCGGGCACACGGCGCCGGGCGGCATGCGTCCACGTGGGTTCGGACGGCACGGTGCCGCCGGACGGCGACGGGGCGACCGGCGCGACCGGGAAGGCCGCCGGGGGCGCAGCCGACGGCGGCAGCGACGGCGGCAGCGGCAGCGGGGCGGCCGACGGCCGCGGGAGTGGCGATGGACTTGGTGCGGGCGCGGGCGGGGTCGCGTCGGCGGAGGGCGACGGAGTGAGGAGCAGTGCCCCATGAGCAGCACCATGCCCGACGGCACACCCGGCGGCATGCCCGGCGGCACGCCCGGCGGCACATCCGACGGCACGCCCGGCCGCGCATCCGGCGCCGCACCCCCGTTGCTGAGCGTCCGGGGGCTGCACGTCACCTTCCCCGGCCGGCGCGGGGCATCCGCCGCGCGAGCCGTGGACGGGGTCGACCTCGACATCCGGCGGGGTGAGATCGTCGCGCTGGTCGGCGAGTCGGGCTGCGGCAAGACGACCCTCGCCCGTTCGCTGCTGGGCCTGGTCAGGCCCACCGGGGGACGCGTCACCTTCGACGGTGCCCCGCTCGGGTACTCCGCCCGGGCGCTCAAGGCGTACCGCAGGCGGGCGCAACTGGTCCTGCAGGATCCGAGCGGTTCGCTGAACCCGCGGCACACGGTGTACGACATCGTGGCCGAGGGCCTGCGCATCCACGGCCACGCCGGGGACGAGCGGACGGCGGTCGCCGACGCGCTGTCCCGGGCCGGGCTGCGGCCGCCGGAGCGGTTCTTCCTGCGCTACCCGCACGAGCTGTCCGGCGGCCAGCGCCAGCGGGTCGTCATCGCGGGCGCGCTGGTCCTGCGACCGGAACTGCTCGTCGCCGACGAGCCGGTGGCCTCCCTCGACGCGTCGGTGCGCGGCGAGATCCTCGCGCTGCTGCTGCGGCTGCGCACCGAGCTGGGGCTGTCCGCGCTGGTGGTGACGCACGATCTCGGTCTGGCCTGGAACATCGCCGACCGGGTCGCGGTGATGTACCTCGGCCGGATCGTCGAGACGGGCGCGGTGGAGCAGGTGCTGACGGCCCCGCGGCACCCCTACACCCAGGCCCTGCTGTCCGTGCTCCCGGAGGCGCCCGGAGCCCCGGTCGTGCTCACCGGCGAGCCGCCGGACCCGTCGTACATCCCCGGCGGCTGCCGCTTCCACGTCCGCTGCCCGGTGCTGGCGAGCGGCGAGGCCGGACGGGCCGGCGTCGCGGACGCCTGCCGGAACGGGGAGCTGGAGATCCTGCGCGGCGGCGACGAGTCCCAGGTCGCCTGCCATTGGGCCCGGGCGGAGCGGCCCGCCGCCGAACGGGCGGGCTGACCCCGACGGGCACGCCGACGCCGACGAGTGGAGGACGTCCTCAGGGCCTGGGGGCGTCCGCCGCGGTGATCTCCCGGCACCTGTCCACGTCCACGGCCATCTGCTCCAGGAGCGCGTCCAGCGTCTCGAACTTCGCCTGCCCGCGGACGAAGGCCACGAAGTCCACGGCGACGTGCAGGCCGTACAGCTCAAGGTCCACGCGGTCGATGGCGTACGCCTCGACCGTGCGCTCGGTGCCCTCGAACTGCGGGTTGGTGCCGACGGAGATCGCGGCCGGCATCGCCTCGCCCTGGGCGTGCAGCCAGCCGGCGTAGACGCCGTCGGCCGGGATCGCGGTGTGCGGGAGCGTCTCGACGTTGGCCGTGGGGAAGCCCATCTCGCGGCCGCGCTGGGCGCCCCGCACGACGACGCCCTCGACTCGGTGCGGGCGGCCCAGGATCTCCGCGGCGCCCGCCACGTCGCCCTCGGCCACCAGGCGGCGGGTCAGGGTGGAGGAGAACGGTTCGCCGCCGCCCGCGTCGCCGGTGACGTACAGGTCGACGACCTCGACCTCGAAGTCGTAGACCTTGCCCTGCTCGATGAGGAAGTCCACGTTCCCGGCGGCCTTGTGGCCGAAGCGGAAGTTGGGGCCCTCGACGACCGCCTTGGCGCGCAGCCGGTCGACCAGGACCTTGACCACGAAGTCGGCGGCGGAGAGCTTCGAGAACTCCTTGGTGAAGGGGAGGATCAGCACCGCGTCCACCCCCAGGTCCGCCATCAGTTCGGCCCGGCGGTGGTGCGGGGCGAGCAGCGGCGGGTGGCTGCCGGGGCGGACGACCTCACTGGGGTGCGGGTCGAAGGTGACGACTACGGCCGGGACGCCCAGCGCGCGGGCGCGGTCCACGGCGTGCCTGATGATCAGCTGGTGTCCGCGGTGGACACCGTCGTAGGAGCCGATGGTGACGACGCTGCGTCCCCAGTCCTCGGGGATGTCCTCCAAGCCACGCCAGCGCTGCACTGTGTCCGCTCCTCGGTGCTTCCGTGGTTTCCATGGTTTCCGTGGTGACCCTTACGCAGGTCTAAGGGTGCCATGCCGTCCGGCTCCGGTCGGCATCGGCATCGGTGCTGTGACCGGGTGCACCCCGCAACGCGCGCGGCCGGGTCAGGCGGGGACGCGGACGCCCGCCAGGTGCTCGATCGTGCGGCGGGTGCTGGGGCCCACCAGCGCGGCCCAGTCCTCGGGCGCGTCGGTGAGCCAGCCGGTCAGCCGGGGGGCGAACCCCGGAAGGTGCCGGGACAGGTCGACGAGGCCGCGGTCGAAGCGGGTGGCGCCCTCGGGGGTGCGGACGAGGAGCAGCCCGGTGCGGTGCACGAGGGCCCGCAGCTCCGCTCCGTCGCACCGGGCGGCGGCATGCAGCAGGGCGTCCAGGACGGCGGGTTCGTGCTCGTGGGCGAAGAGGTGCTCGCGCAGTGCGCGGCGCAGCGGGGCGCTCGCCGTCGCCCCGTCGGCGGCGAGGACTCCGGCCAGTGCGGCCCGCGCCGGCTCGGGGCCGTCGTCCAGGAGACGGGTGACCAGGGGGAGGAGTACGGCGCGGGGTGCCTGGTCCCGGTCGAGGCGCCGGTCGACGTACGCGGCCAGGTGCCCGGCGGTCTCGGGGCGCTCGGTCACGGTCCGGCCGACCAGGGCGGCCACCCGGTGGGTCAGCGGGGGTGTGGTGGCGTCGGCGAGCCTGCGCAGCGCCTCACCGGCGTCCGGGCCGAGCAGTCGGGCCCGGAAGGCTTCGAGGACGGGCTCGGGGTGGGTGGGCAGGGCGGCGGCCACCGCGCTCGGCGGAAGGTACGGATCGCAGGCGGCGAAGAGGTCGAGGGCCGCGGGGAGGTGGCGGTCGCGGCAGTCCGGGTCCTGGACGAGGAGGGCGAGCGCGCCGCCGCGCAGCGGGCTGTCGGACGGTCCGGCGAGCAGCACCAGGGCGGCGTGGCGGAGCAGGGTGCGGTCGGCGCCGGGGCGTGCGTGCGGGGCGGTGCGCAGGCCGTGGGCGACCGCCGCGCGCTGCCGCTCGGGGCGCTCGTCGCGCGCCCATCGCTCCACCGCGCGGCAGAGCGCGGACGGCTCCTCCTCGGCCAGGACGGCGAGCAGTTCGTCGGCGCGGCGGTGGGCGCTGTCGACGAGCACCTCGGTGAGTCCGTCCAGGCCGCGGTGGCGGTGGGTGTGCAGCAGCGCCTGCGCGGCCGTCGCCACGGTGGCGTGCGGGGTGGCGGGCAGCGGCCGTTCGTCGTCGAACCAGCGGACGAGGAGCGGCTGTACGGTCGTGGGGTCGGCGACGAGCAGCCCGGCCACGGTGTCCAGGTGGCGGGGGCCGGGTTCGTGCGGCGGGCCGTCCGCGAGGACGAGGCGGCGCAGCAGGTCCAGGCGGGTGGCCGCGGGCACGCGCGGCGCCGCCCAGAACCCGGGCCCGAAGACCCGGGGCGCCGGCTGCCCGTCCCCGGCCCGTTCCGCGATGCCGTCGGCGAGGAGCCGCAGCACCTCGGTGTACGGCGTGGCGTCGGGCACGCGGGTCAGCGCCTCGGCGAGCAGCCTGGCCGCCCACCAGGAGTGCGGGTCGAGGTCCAGGGCGTGCACCAGCTCTTCCAGGGTCAGGGCGAGCTGGGGGACGCCGTGCTGGCGGGCGAGGAGCAGCAGCGCCTCGACGACGGAGCCGATGCGGTGGTGCGGGACGGGGAGGGCGTGGGTGCCGAGTGCGGTGTCGCGCCGGTGGACGAGGGCGCGCAGGGCCTCGTCCAGGTCGAGGTGGGTGCCCTGGATCCAGTCGGCGAGCTCCTCGTGCGCGAAGCGGTAGCCGCTGCCCGCGGGTACGAAGAGGCCTTCGGCGAGCACGGCCGGTGCCCAGCCGGTACCGCCGCCCAGCCCGGCCGGGGCCGGTCCGCACGGGAACAGCGTCTCGAACGACTCCCGGTCCAGTCCGCCCTGCCCGGGCCCGAGACTGCGCCGGGCGGCCTCGTGGACCTGCCCGGAGACCTTCGCGGCGAGTCGGCGTACGGCGGTGCCGTGCAGCCCGTTCTCCCCGGCCAGGCGGGCGGCGACGCGCAGGCACATCAGGTCCAGGTACGCCGTGAAGACCGCGTCCCGGGTGACGGGCACGGGGGCCGGGGCCGGGGGGCCGGGGAGGGCGGCCCGGACCTCCGAGAGCAGACGGATCGTGAGGGGGTGCCCGGCATCCGGGCCGGCCAGGACGCCGTCCGGCACGCCGTGGCGGGCGCGCGCCTCCCGGGCCTCGTCGTCGCGCAGGTCGCCGAGGCGGACACAGGGCGGGAGCCCGGCCTGCCCGCGCCCCCGGGCGCCGCCCGCGGTCACCCGCTGTGCGGACGCGGGCCCGCCTTCGACGGCGCCCGTCCCGCCCGACGGCCCCGCGGCGGTCCCGGGTGCCGCATGCGGCCCGGCGGCGGTCCCGGGTGCCGCATGCGGCCCGGCGGTGCCCCCGGCGCGACTCGGCCACGCCGCCGCGCCGAAGGCCCCACCGCTCGCCCCGAACATCGGCACACCTCCGGCAGCGCCCGCCCCCGGCCCCGGCCCCCACAGGCCGATCCCGGGCGAGGACACGCCACCGGCCGCCTGCCGTCCCGGCCCCGGTGCCGTGGACACCGTCGGTCGTCGTGCCGCGCCCGAACCGGTCGGGCCGGGCGACGGCAGCCCGGGGTCCGGGTCGTGCAGCAGTTCCCTCGGGAACTCCGCCCCCGCGTGCTCCCAGCACTCCGCGCGGCAGGCCACCACGAGCCGTGTGTCCGTCTCCCGGAGCCAGGCGGCCGTGCGCTCGGTCCACTCGGGGAGGCGGTGGGCCAGGACGGGCGGCATCTCCTCCGGGCCGTCCAGGGTGACCAGGAGGGGCCGTCCGGCGGTGCGGGCCAGGTGGGCGAGGCGTTCGGGGCTGACGTCGCCCAGGCCGACGGGGCCCGGGTGGTCCGGGCGGGCCGGGTCCGGGCGGGCCGGGTCCGGGGAGGCGACGATGCGGGCGGCGCGGGCCAGCGTCCGGCGTGCCGCGTCCGCCAGCGACATGTCGTCGTCGTGCAGATCGGCCCCGCGCAGCCACAGCGTGGGGGCCGCCGCCGGTCCCCCGGAACGGCGGGCGGCGAGGGCCGCCAGCTCGGTCGTACGGCCGCTGCCCGGCGCGCCGACCAGGCCCAGGACGCGGGCGCCGCTCGCGTCGAAGGCGGCGAACTCGCGGGTCACCGCCGCTCGTTCGACCGTCTCCCGGAGACCGGGGCCGCCGTCCGGTCCGGTGGCGGGCCCGGCCTCCGCGACCGACGTCGCCGTGAGGGCGAGCACACCGGCCAGGTTGAGGTCGGCGCCGTGGGCCGGGACCGTCGCCGCGTTCTCGGCGAGGAGGTCGGCGAGCGGACCGGTGGCCGCGCGGCGCAGCGGCACGGCGAAGCCGACGTCGCTGTGGCCGGAGCTGAGGGCGGTGCCGAGGACGCCGAGGACGGCGCCGGTGGCCACGTCGAGCACCGGCCCGCCGGCCGCTCCCCCGCCCAGCCGGAGCGCGTCGCGCCCGCAGGTGCCGACGGCCAGTTCAAGGGCGTCGCCGAGGAGGTGGAAGCGGTCGGTGGCGGTGTAGGTGACGTCGGTGACGCCCAGCACCCGGGCCTCGCGCCAGCCCCCGGCGGCGATGCGGACGTAGGTCCCGGCCTCGACGCGGTCCCGCGTGCTCAGCGGCAGCGGGGCGGCGCCGAGGCCCTCGGTGCGCACGAGGGCCAGGCCGAGGGCGGGCAGCGGGACGACGTCGGCGGCGGCCACCACGCGGCGGCGGCCCCCGGCGGTGCTCAGGACCAGCCGGGTGAGGCCGTCGACCGCTTCGTGGCTGGTGAGCACCGTGCCGTGGTGGTCGGCGACGAATCCCGTGCCGCGCGGGCGGCCGGCGAGGTCGTGGACGCGGACGAGGGCGGCGTCGGGTCCGCCGTGCTCCGCCGGGTCGGCCGCCCGGACGGCCGGGGGGCCGCCTCGTGCCTCCCGGGAGCCGTCCCCGGGCCGCTCCCCCGCCCTGCCGCCCGTCGCCTCCCGGGACCGGTTCCGCGACGCCATCGTCGAACCTCCCCGCCGTACACCCGTGCTGTGTGTTCGACGGTAGGCGCGTGATGATCAGCCGGACAGAGCCTCTGGCGAACGCGCCCCCTTCCACTCCCCCGGTTCACTCCGAGCGCCTGCCCGGACGGGTGAACAGAAGGGGTGGGTTGGATACACCCTAGGGGGTGGGGGAACCGAGGGGGGACCGTGGAGCGGCGACAGTGGTAGTCCCCGTGTGCGCCGCTCCACGGGCGGACCTGACGGTGTGTGGGCTCAGCCGAAGACGGCCAGGCTCTTCGCCTTGCCCTTGTGTTCCTCGACGAGGGCGAGCAGGCGCCCCTCGGGATCGAAGACGGCGACGGCACCGGCGCCCGCGTACTGCTCGGGCATCTCCAGCCGTACGCCGTTGGTGAGCAGCTTGGCCCGCTTGGCGTCCACCCGCCAGCGCGGGAAGGCGGCGCCGGCCGCGTCCGCGACGGGCATGACGGTGAGCTCCTGCTGGAGCTGGTCCAGGGTCCGGGCGCCGTCCAGCTTGTAGGGTCCGACGCGGGTGCGGCGCAGCGCCGTGAGGTGCCCGCCGACGCCGAGTCCGGCGCCCAGGTCGCGGGCCAGCGCCCGGATGTAGGTGCCGGACGAGCAGGTCACCGAGACCACCAGGTCCAGGACCGGGGTGCCGTCGTCGGCGACGGCGTCCCGGACGTCGTACACCGCGAAGGAGGAGACGGTGACGGGGCGGGCGGGGATCTCGAACTCCTCGCCCTCGCGCGCCCGCTTGTAGGAGCGCACGCCCTTGATCTTGATGGCGCTGACCTTGGACGGCACCTGCATGATGGCGCCGCTCAGCTCGGCCACGCCGGCGTCGATCGCCTCCCGGGTGACCTTCGAGGCGTCCCGCGACCCCGTGATCTCGCCCTCGGCGTCGTCGGTGAGCGTGGTCTGCCCGAGCCTGATGGTGCCCAGGTACTCCTTCTCGGTGAGGGCGAGGTGCCCGAGGAGCTTGGTCGCCCGCTCCACACCGAGGACCAGGACGCCCGTCGCCATCGGGTCGAGCGTGCCGGCGTGCCCGACGCGCCTGGTGCGGGCGATGCCCCGCATCTTGGCGACGACGTCGTGCGAAGTGAAGCCCGACGGCTTGTCGACGATGACAAGGCCGTCGGGCGTGGTGTGCTTCTCGGTCATTTAGCGGTGTCGTCCGTCTCGTCGGCCTCGACGGCGCCTTCGGTGTCGGTCTCGTCCTCGCCCGGCTTGCGGTACGGGTCCGCGTCACCGGCGTACGCGGCGCCCGCGGACGCCTCGCGCACCTTCTCGTCGGACTGCCGCGCCCGGTCGAGGAGGTCCTCGATGTTGCGGGCGGTGTCCGGCAGGGCGTCCATGACGAAGGTCAGGGTCGGCGTGAACTTCACGCCGGCCGCCTTGCCCACCTCGGAGCGCAGGATGCCCTTGGCGCTCTCCAGGCCCGCGGTGGCGGCCTTGCGCTCCTCGTCGTCCCCGTAGACCGTGTAGAAGACGGTCGCCTCCCGCAGGTCACCGGTGACCCGGGTGTCCGTGATGGTGACGTGCGAGCCGAGCCGCGGGTCCTTGATCCCGCGCTGCAGCTTCTGGGCCACCACCTCTCGGATGAGGTCCGCCAGCCTTTTCGCCCGCGCGTTGTCGGCCACTGGTCCGTCTCCCGTTCTTTCTTCTCTTGCCCGATCCGGCTTCTCTTGCCCGATCCGGTCGATCCGGTCTTCTGCCCGGTCCGGTCAGTCGTCGTCAGTCGTCGTCAGTCGTCGTCGCCGTGGAAGCGCCGCCGCACCGACAGCAGCTCCACCTCGGGGCGGCCGGCCACCAGCCGCTCGCACCGGTCGAGCACGTCGCTGAGATGGCCCGCGTCGCCGGACACCAGGGCCAGGCCGACGACGGCCCGGCGATGGAGGTTCATGTGCTCCACCTCCGCCGCGCTCACCGCGTACTTCCGCTGGAGTTCGGCGACGATCGGGCGGACGACGGAGCGCTTCTCCTTCAGCGAATGTACGTCGCCGAGGAGAAGGTCGAAGGACAGCGTCCCCACATACATGTGAAACCGGTTCACCCGCCGGTCCGGGATCGATGGCCCCGCCGCGAACGGGCGGGATCATCTGAACCGTACAACGAACGGCCGGGGCCGATCGACGGATATTCGTGCTCCGCCGACCGGCCCCGGACCGGTCACTCCCGGAAGTCGCGGTACTTACACCCGCGGCTTCTCGCGCATCTCGTACGTCGCGATGACGTCGTCGACCTTGATGTCGTTGAAGTTTCCGAGGTTGATACCGCCCTCGAAGCCTTCGCGGATCTCGGTGACGTCGTCCTTGAAGCGACGCAGACCCTCGATGTTGAGGTTCTCCGCGATGACCTTGCCATCGCGCAGGAGGCGCGCCTTGGTGTTGCGCTTGACCTCGCCGGAGCGGATGAGAACACCCGCGATGTTGCCCAGCTTGGAGGAGCGGAAGACCTCGCGGATCTCCGCCGTGCCCAGCTCGACCTCTTCGTACTCCGGCTTGAGCATGCCCTTGAGGGCCGCCTCGATCTCCTCGATCGCCTGGTAGATGACCGAGTAGTACCGGACGTCCACACCTTCGCGCTCGGCCATCTGCGCGGCACGCCCGGCGGCGCGCACGTTGAAGCCGATCACGATGGCGTCGGAGCCCATCGCCAGGTCGATGTCGGACTCCGTGACCGCACCGACGCCGCGGTGCAGGACACGGATGTCGACCTCTTCGCCGACGTCCAGCTGGAGCAGGGAGGATTCCAGCGCCTCGACCGATCCGGACGCGTCGCCCTTGATGATCAGGTTGAGCTGCTGGACCTCGCCGGCCTTCAGCACCTTGTCCAGGTCCTCCAGCGACACGCGGCGCGTGCGCTTGGCGAACGCGGCGTTGCGCTCGCGGGCGGCGCGCTTCTCCGCGATCTGGCGGGCCGTACGGTCCTCCTCGACCACGATGAAGTTGTCACCGGCGCCCGGGACGTTGGTCAGACCCAGCACCTGGACCGGCGTGGACGGACCCGCCTCGGCGACGTTGTTGCCGTTGTCGTCGAGCATGGCGCGGACGCGGCCGTAGGCGTCGCCCACCACCATCGTGTCGCCGACCCGCAGGGTGCCTCGCTGCACGAGGACCGTCGCCACGGCACCGCGGCCGCGGTCGAGACGGGACTCGATCGAGATGCCCTGCGCGTCCTGGACCGGGTTGGCCCGCAGGTCGAGCGAGGCGTCCGCGGTGAGGACCACGGCCTCCAGCAGGGAGTCGATGTGCAGACCCTGCTTGGCGGAGATGTCGACGAACATGGTGTCGCCGCCGTACTCCTCGGCCACCAGGCCGTACTCGGTCAGCTGACCGCGCACCTTGGTCGGGTCGGCGCCCTCGACGTCGATCTTGTTGACCGCGACGACGATCGGGACCTCGGCGGCCTTGGCGTGGTTGAGCGCCTCGACCGTCTGCGGCATGACGCCGTCGTTGGCCGCGACGACCAGGATCGCGATGTCGGTCGACCGGGCACCACGGGCACGCATGGCGGTGAACGCCTCGTGACCCGGGGTGTCGATGAAGGTGATCTTGCGCTCTTCGTCGTTGACCTCGGTGGCGACCTGGTAGGCACCGATGTGCTGGGTGATGCCGCCGGCCTCGCCCGCGATGACGTTCGTCTTGCGGATGGCGTCGAGCAGTCGGGTCTTTCCGTGGTCGACGTGACCCATGACGGTCACGACCGGCGGACGGACGACCAGGTCCTCCTCGGAGCCCTCGTCCTCGCCGAACTCCAGGTCGAAGGACTCGAGCAGCTCGCGGTCCTCCTCCTCCGGGCTGACGATCTGAACCGTGTAGTTCATCTCGCCGGCGAGGAGCTGGAGCGTCTCGTCGGAGACGGACTGGGTCGCGGTGACCATCTCGCCGAGGTTCATCATGACCGCGACGAGCGACGCCGGGTTGGCGTTGATCTTCTCCGCGAAGTCGGTGAGCGACGCACCGCGCGACAGGCGAATGGTCTCGCCGTTGCCGCGAGGCAGCATCACGCCGCCGACCGACGGGGCCTGCATGGCCTCGTACTCCTGGCGCCTCTGCCGCTTCGACTTGCGACCGCGACGCGCGGGACCGCCGGGACGGCCGAAGGCGCCCTGCGTGCCACCACGGCCACCGGGACCGCCGGGACGACCGCCGAAGCCGGGACGGCCACCGCCGCCGCCGAAGCCGCCGCCACCGCCGGGACGACCGGCGAAACCGCCGCCGCCACCCGGACGACCGCCACCGCCGCCACCGGGACGACCGGCGAAGCCGCCGCCACCGGGACGACCGCCGCCGCCGGGACGACCGGCACCGCCGGGACCGCGACCGCCGCCACCGGGGCCGGGACGCGGGCCGGCAGCGGGACGCTGCGGCATCATGCCGGGGTTCGGACGCGGGCCGCCGCCGGGACGGGGACCGGCGCCGCCGCCCTGCGGACGCGGCATCGAGCCCGGGCTCGGACGGTTGCCGCCCGGAGCCTGGGGACGGGGACCGCCGCCCTGGCCGCCGGGACCCTGCGGACGGGGACCGCCGCCGGGAGCACCACCGGGACCGCCCGGGCGGGGCCCGCCCTGCGGACGGGGCGCCTGCGGGCGCGCCATGCCGGCGTTGCCGCCGGAGGTGAAGGGGTTGTTACCCGGACGCGGACCGCCGGGACGGCCGCCGGGACGCTGCGCCGGGGCACCGGGACGCTGGCCGCCGGGACGGCCCTGGCCGCCCTGCTGGCCACGGTCCTGACCCGGACCGGACGGACGGGCACCGCCGGGCTTAGGGGCACCGGGACGCGCACCGCCGGGCTTCGGACCGGACGGAGCCGGGGCCGGAGTCGACGGAGCGGCGGGAGCCGCCGGCGGAGCGGTGAACTCCGGCGCGGCCGGGGCCGGACGCGGCGCGGGCTTGGGGCCCGGCGTCGGACGCGGACCCTGGGAGGCAGCCGGCGCGGGGGCGGACGGGGCCGCGGGCTGCTCGGCAGCCGCGGGCTTGGGTGCGGCCGGCGGCCGCGGGGCAGCCGGACGAGCCGCCTGCGCCGGGGACGGCGCCGACGGCCTGGGGGCAGCCTTCTTCGGGGCCGCGGGGCGGCCGGCGGAACGGCCGTTGCCGCCACCCTGCTGGAATGCGTCGGTCAGCTTGCGTACTACGGGCGCTTCGATGGTCGAAGACGCCGAACGGACGAATTCACCGAGTTCCTGGAGCTTGGCCATGACGACCTTGCTCTCGACGCCGAACTCCTTGGCGAGTTCGTAGACCCGGACCTTAGCCACTTCGCTCCTCTGAGGTCCGGGTTGCGTCCGGACCGTCGCTAGTTCATGGGCGTACTCATCGCGTACTCATCGAGTGCTCATCGCAATCTCGACCTGCTTTCGACTCGCGAGGTACCAAGACGCGCGGGGTTCCGCGCGGCATGTCTTCCTTACCACGTTGCTCACATGCTGCTTTCAGCAACCTTGCTGGCAACCTTCTGCCTGCTCGACGTAGTGGCGCAACGCCTTTACATCGAGCGGACCCGGGACGCGGAGCGCCCGCGGAAACGCCTTGCGGCGCACCGCCTGGTCGACACAGTCCGGTGCGGGGTGTACGTACGCACCCCGGCCGGGCAGCGTACCGCGTGGATCAGGGGTGCAATGACCCTCGACCGCCACGGTGCGCAGCAGCTCGCTCTTGACCGCTCGCTCCCGGCACCCCACGCAGGTGCGCTCGGGGCATGCTCCGGTACGTGTCCGGCCAGACACTCCTAAGTCTACCTCCCCGGACCGACCTCACCCCTTCGGGGCAAGAATCGAACACGTGCCGCACGCAAAGCTGTCGTGATCTCAGCGGCGCGCGGCTTGGATCTATTCCCCGCGGCCGCCGGACGACTGCTCCGGCGACGCGTCGGAGGGCTGCTCGGTGTCCGGGCGGATGTCGATCCGCCAGCCGGTCAGCCGGGCTGCGAGCCGGGCGTTCTGGCCCTCCTTGCCGATGGCCAGCGAGAGCTGGTAGTCGGGCACGATCACGCGCGCGGAGCGGGCCGCCAGGTCCACGACCTCCACCTTGGAGACGCGGGCCGGGGAGAGCGCGTTCGCCACCATCTCGGCCGGGTCGTCCGACCAGTCGACGATGTCGATCTTCTCGCCGTTCAGCTCGCCCATGACGTTGCGCACCCGGCCGCCCATCGGGCCGATGCAGGCGCCCTTGGCGTTCAGGCCCGAGCGGGTGGAGCGCACGGCGATCTTGGTGCGGTGGCCGGCCTCGCGGGCGATCGCGGAGATCTCGACGGACCCGTCGGCGATCTCCGGCACCTCCAGGGCGAAGAGCTTCTTCACCAGGTTGGGGTGCGTGCGGGAGAGCGTCACGGAGGGGCCTCGTACGCCCTTGGCCACCCGGACGACGTACGAGCGCAGGCGCGCGCCGTGCGGGTAGGTCTCGCCGGGCACCTGCTCCTGCACCGGCAGGATGGCCTCCAGCTTGCCGATGTCCACCAGCACGTTCTTGGGGTCGCGGCCCTGCTGGACCACGCCGGTGACGATGTCGCCCTCACGGCCGGCGTACTCGCCGAGCGTCGCGTCGTCCTCGGCGTCGCGCAGCCGCTGCAGGATGACCTGCTTGGCGGTGGTGGCGGCGATGCGGCCGAAGTCGGACGGGGTGTCGTCGAACTCGCGGGCCGCCTGGCCCTCCTCGAGGTCGTCGGGGTCCTCCTTCGCCCACACGGTCACGTGTCCGGTGTTCCGGTCGAGCTCCACGCGCGCGTGGCGGCGGCTTCCCTCGGTGCGGTGGTAGGCGATGAGGAGGGCCGACTCGATCGCTTCGACCAGCAGGTCGAAGGAGATCTCCTTCTCCCGTACCAAGCCCCGCAGGGCGCTCATGTCGATGTCCACGGCTACGCCTCCTCCTCTTCCGTCTTGTTGTCGTTTTCCGTCTTGTTGTCGTTCTTGTCGCCGCTGTCCTTGGCGTCCTTGCGGTTGAACTCGACCTGGACGCGTGCCTTGTCGATGTCGCCGAAAGGCAGTCTGCGGGTGGTGGGCCTGCGGCCCTTCACTCCTGGTACTTCGAGGTCGAGTCCGTCCTCGTCCACGGCGAGGATGCGGGCGACCAGTTCGCCGCCCTCGTGCAGCTGGAAGCGGACCAGGCGGTCCGTGGCGCGCACGTAGTGGCGGTGCTGGGTGAGGGAGCGCTCGGCGCCGGGGGTGCCGACCTCGAGGGTGTACTCCCCCTCGCCCATCGCGTCGGTCTCGTCGAGCTTCGCCGAGAGCGCGCGGCTCACATCGGCGATCCGGTCGAGGTCCGCTCCGGTGTCGGAGTCCACGACCACGCTCAGCACACGCCTGCGGCCGACCGAGTCCACCGCGATTTCTTCGAGGTCCAGTCCCTGGGAGGCGACGAGCGGCTCAAGCAGCTCTCGCAGCCTCTCGCTCTGGGTGGTGCTCATCCGGGTGACTCCTCGGCCGCGTGTGCTGTTGTGGGTCGGTGCGCGTGTCTGGTCAAAGGGTATCCGGTCGCGGGGGGTGTTGCCGTCCACCCGGGTCCGGCGGTGCCGGTGAGTGGTGGGCGGGCGGGGCACGGGTACCGTGATCACGGGCGGGCGGGATTGCGGGTTTCCGGCTCTTTCATCGTTGGTCTGCCTCTCGTTCGTCGTCGCTTTGTCGTCTTGTCGTCGTTTCCGTACGAGCCTGTCGAGGACGTCTGCCGTGTCGCTTTCCCCATCGCCGCGCCCGCCCCGGGGGCCGCGCAGAAGGAGCCTGCTCGCGTCGGCCGCCGGGGCCGCTCTGCTCGCCGGCTGTACCGGAGGGTCGGGCTCCGGCGAGGCGGGGGCCGGGCCCTCGGCTGTCGAGCGGGCACGCGCGCGTGCGGCCCGGGACAGTGAGGAACTGGCCGCGCGGTACGCGGCCGTGATCGCGGTACATCCGGGGCTGGCGGAGCGGCTGCGGCCGCTGCGGGAGGAGGTCGTGCGGCACGCGGAGGCGTTCGGCGCGGTGCGGGCGGCCTCGCCGACGGTGTCGGGTACGACGGCGGGTACGACGGCGGGTACGGCTTCGTCGCCTTCGGCATCCGTTCGGGCTGCCGGGCCGACGAACGGCTCCGGTGGCTCCGATGCCGTGCCGGCGGACGAGAAGGGGGCCCTGGCCCTGCTCGCGGGGGCCGAGCGGAAGCTGGCCGGCCGGCGGGCCGAGGCACTGCTCGATGTGCCGGGTGAGTCGGCGCGGCTGCTGGCCTCCGTCGCGGCGGCCGGGGCGGCGCACGTGTTTCTGCTGACGGAGGGCTGACGGGTGGACAAGGCGGAGGACGGGCGGCTGGACGCCCTCCAGGCGGCGCTGGCCGCGGAGCACGCGGCCGTGTACGGCTACGGGGTCGTCGGCGGGCGGATCGGTGCGGAACGGCGTGCCGAGGCGCGGACGGCGTACGACGCGCACCGGGCGCGGCGGGACGCGCTGGCCCGCGAGGTGCGGGACCTGGGTGGCGAGCCGGTCGCCGCGGCGGCGGGGTACGCACTCCCCTTCTCGGTGCCGGACTCGGCGGCGGCGGTGCGGCTGGCGGCGGAGCTGGAGGACCGGGTGGCCGGGGTGTACTCCGACCTGGTGCGGGCGGCCGAGGGCGACGGGCGGGCCTCGGCGGCCGGGGCGCTGCGCGAGGCGGCGGTCCGCGCGGTGCGCTGGCGGGGCGGGAGCGTAGCCTTCCCTGGGCTCGCCGAGCGGGTCGGCGCGCCGGCCGGGCGGGGTGCCGCTCCGGATGCCTCCGACACGGCGACGGCGACGGCCTCACCGACTGCGTAACGCGTACGGCATTCCGTACGGGAAGGGAACGGCTCGCGCATGGCTTTCGAACCGCCGCGGCGTTTGGTCAGGGCGTTCGGCGAGACGGCACCGGAGGGTGACGACTGGTTGGCGACGCTGCCGGAAGTGGCGGAGCGGGCGGTGGTGCGGCGGGGGTTGGCGGTGGAGCGGGTGCAGGTGCCCGGGGGGCGCGGCAGCCTGGTGGTGCTGGTGCAGACGGCGGAGGGGGTGCCGGCGGTGCTGAAGCTCGCCCCGCGCCGGGCGCGGCCGGAGAGCGAGCGGGCCGCGCTCATGCACTGGGGTGGGCGGGGTGCCGTGCAGGTGCGGGAGGAGGGGGCGGCGGCCGAGGAGGGCGTGCTGCTGCTCGAGCGGCTGCATCCGGACGTGTCGGTGCGGTCGTTGCCGGAGGCGAAGGCGTTGCTGGAGGCGGCGGGGACGCTGCGGCGGTTGTGGGTGGAGCCGCCGGGCTCCCATCCGTTCGAGACGGTGGCCGAGCGGACGGGGCGGCAGGCCGAGGCGATGCGGGCGGGAGCGGCGGCGGACGCGGAGGTGGCGCCGTTGGTCGACGCGGCGCTCGCGGCGCGGGCGGAGTTGTTGGGCGGGCCGTCGGAGCAGCGGCTGCTGCACGGGACGTTCCGGCAGAGCAAGGTGCTCGCCGGGGATCGGATGCCGTGGCTGGCGGTGGGGCCCGATCCGGTGGTCGGGGAGAGTGCGTTCGATCTGGCGCGGCTGGTGCGGGACCGGGTGGAGGATCTGATCGCCCAGCCGTCGGGGGCGTCGACGACTCGGCGGCGGATCAAGCGGCTCGCGGAGTCGCTGGAGGTCGATCAGGAGCGGCTGCGGGGGTGGACGCTGTTCCGGGCGGTGGAGTCGGGGGTGCGGGCCCGGCGGGTGGGGCGGGAGCGGGACGCGGAGCTGTTGTTGGAGTTCGCGGGCTGGTTGTGACGGTGCGGGTGCCTGCGGCGCCTGTGCGGGTTCGGTGGGGGTGCGCCGTGCGCGGTGCGTGCGGTGGGTGGGTCGGGGCCGCGCCGGGGGGTGTCCGTCCTCGGAACGGCGCGGAATCGGTCGGCTACGGGGGTGCGGGGCGTTGACGCGCCAACCGCTGCGGGCGGACACCCCCCGACCCGACCCCTTCTCGCCGTACCTACCTAGCTGCGGGCAGTCGCCACGCCTCCTAGCGGCGGGCAGTCGTGCCGCTGGGGCGGCACGGGTGGGCGCAGCGGCACCCCGCTACGCCGGGCCGCGCACCCCACCCCGCGCCCACACCCACCCCGGGTGTCAGCTCGTGAGGCGGGTGAGGGCCTCCTCGACCGTTACCTCCTCGCGCTCCCCCGTGCGGCGGTCCTTCAGTTCGACGACGCCCTCGGCGGAGCGGCGGCCGGCCACCAGGATCTGGGGTACGCCGATGAGTTCCGCGTCGGTGAACTTCACGCCGGGCGAGACCCCCGCCCGGTCGTCCACCAGGACGCGGACGCCGGCCGCGGCCAGCTTGTCGGAGACCTCCAGGGCCAGCTCGGTCTGCAGCGCCTTGCCCGCGGCGACCACGTGGACGTCGGCCGGGGCGACCTCCTTGGACCAGACGAGGCCCTTGTCGTCGGCGTGCTGCTCGGCGAGGGCGGCCACCGCGCGGGAGACGCCGATGCCGTAGGAGCCCATGGTGACGCGGGCCGGCTTGCCGTTCTGGCCGAGGACGTCGAGCTTGAGGGCGTCGGCGTACTTGCGGCCCAGCTGGAAGATGTGGCCGATCTCGATGGCGCGGTCCAGGCGGAGACCGGTGCCGCAGTTGGGGCAGGGGTCGCCCTCGCGGACGACCACGACGTCGACGTAGGTGTCGACCTCGAAGTCGCGGCCCGCCACGACGTTCTTCGCGTGGGTGTCGGCCTTGTTGGCGCCGGTGATCCACGCGGTGCCCGGCGCGATGCGGGGGTCGGCGATGTACTTGACCTTCTCGCCCAGGCCCTGCGGGCCGACGTAGCCGCGGACCAGGTCGGGGCGGCCGACGAAGTCCTCGGCGGTGACCAGTTCGACGGCGGCGGGGGCGAAGTGGGCCTCGACCTTGTCCATGTCGACCTCGCGGTCGCCCGGCACGCCCACGGCGACGATGTCGCCGTCCACCTTGACGAGGAGGTTCTTGAGGGTGGCGGAGGCCTCGACGCCGATGGAGGCGGCCAGGGTCTCGATGGTGGGGGTGTCGGGGGTCGGGATGTCCTCGGCGGCGGGGACGTCCGTGGCGTCGACCGGCGTGAGGCGGTGGGTGATCGCCTCCGTGTTGGCGGCGTAGTCGCAGTTCGGGCAGTCCGCGAAGGTGTCCTCGCCGGCCTCCGCGGGGGCCAGGAACTCCTCGGACTTGGAGCCGCCCATGGCGCCGGCGGTGGCTGCGACGATGCGGTAGTCGAGGCCCAGGCGCTCGAAGATGCGCTGATAGGCGGAGCGGTGCAGGGCGTAGGACTCGGCAAGGCCCTCGTCGGCGACGTCGAAGGAGTAGGAGTCCTTCATGAGGAACTCGCGGCCGCGCAGGATGCCGGCCCGGGGGCGGGCCTCGTCGCGGTACTTGTTCTGGATCTGGTACAGGATGACCGGCAGGTCCTTGTAGGAGGACGCCTGGTCCTTGACGAGGAGGGTGAAGATCTCTTCGTGGGTGGGGCCGAGGAGGTAGTCGCCGCCCTTGCGGTCCTGGAGGCGGAAGAGTTCGGGGCCGTACTCGT
Source organism: Streptomyces sp. NPDC018026 (assembly GCF_044327745.1). Lineage (NCBI taxonomy): Bacteria > Bacillati > Actinomycetota > Actinomycetes > Kitasatosporales > Streptomycetaceae > Streptomyces > Streptomyces sp. NPDC018026. The sequence goes on along the minus strand of NZ_JBIRFY010000013.1, from coordinate 177,008 downwards.
CCCAGCGGCCCGTGGCCTCGTACGGCTCGCGGGGCAGCAGGGCCGGGAGCTGGACCTCCTGGGCGCCGATGGCGTCCATCTCCTCGCGGACGATGCGCTCGATGTTGCCGAGGACCTTCTTGCCGAGCGGCAGCCAGCTCCACAGGCCGGCGGCGGTGCGGCGCACGTAGCCGGCGCGGACCAGCAGCTTGTGGCTGAGGACCTCGGCGTCCGCCGGGTCGTCGCGCAGCGTCTTCGCCATCAACTTCGACATGCGCTGGACCGGTGCGTTGGCCATGGTTCTCGTGTCTCCTGCTGCGTAAGGGTGGTGCTAGGAGGTTAGCCGGGCGGTCCGGTGGGGTGGAAATCGGTTATCGACCGGGGGTGCGCCTCAGCAGGGGGAGCGTGGCGCCCATGACCGCGTACGGCTTGGGGGCGCTGGGGAAGAGGACCCGGCGGGCGAGGTCCTGGTACCCGAGGGAGCGGTAGAGGCCGCGGGCGGGGCTCTCGGTGTCGATCGCGGAGAGGATCGAGCGGGGCTCGGTGGCGGCGTCGGTGATCGTGGTGATCAGGGCGCGGCCCGCGCCGCGGTTCTGGTGGGCCGGGTGGACGTGGAGCTCGGTGATGACGAAGGAGTCGTCGAGCCAGGCGTCGGTGCCCTGGGCGCGGAGGTACGGCTCCACGACGGTGGACCACCAGTGGGTGCGGTCGTTGGGCATGCCGTAGACGAAGCCGACGAGGCGGCCCCGGACGGTGGCGCCGAGGGCTCTGGCTCCCGGGTGGGTCATGTGGCGCAGGACGATCTGACGGCGGACGGCCACCTCGTCGGGGCCGAGGCCGAAGGCGGCGGCTTGGACGGCCAGGGCCTCGTCCACGTGCGTGGAGAGGTCCAGTGGGCCGATCACGAGGTCCATGCCGGGAGCCTACAGGGGGGGTGGCGCCGGGGTGCCGGTGCAGGTGGTGCGGAGGAGGTTCAGAAGAGGACGCTCATGAAGGCGCCCACCTCGTGGAAACCGACCCGGAGGTACGTCCGTCGCGCCGCGGTGTTGAAGTCGTTGACGTAGAGGCTCGCCACCGGGGCGACGTCCGCGAGGGCGTAGCGCAGGACCGCCGCCATGCCAGGGGCGGCCAGGCCCTTGCCGCGGTACTCGGGGGCCACCCACACGCCCTGGATCTGGCAGGCGCGGTCGGTGGCGGCGCCGATCTCGGCCTTGAAGACGACCTTGCCGTCGGCGTCGAAGCGGGCGAAGGAGCGGCCGGAGCCGACGAGTTCGGCGACCCGGGCCTGGTAGAGCAGGCCGCCGTCGCCGGCCATCGGGGAGATGCCGACCTCCTCGGTGAACATCGCCACGCAGGCCGGCATGATCCGCTCCACCTCGTCCTTGCGGACGCGGCGCACGTAGGGGTCCGGGGCGATGTCGCCGGGGAGGCGGTCGGCGACCATGAGGGGCTGGTGGGTGCGGACCTCGCGGGCCGGGCCCCAGCCCGGTTCGAGCAGCCGCCACAGCTGGGCGGTCGGACCGGACGGGCCGACGATCGAGGAGCAGCGGCGGCCGGCCCGGCGGGCTCGGTCGGCGAAGGCGCGGACGGCGCGCGGGGTGGCGCAGATGGGTACGAGGTTGGCGCCCGCGTAGCACAGGGACGTGAGCATGCCGTGCTCGTACCAGCCCCACATCTCGCCGCCGAGGCGCCACGGGTCGAGACCGGCGATCTGGACGCGGGCGGTCACGAAGGCGTTCGCGACCGGGTCGCGGTCGAGGATGGCGAGCGCGGCGTCCAGGTCGCTCGGTTCGAGCACGCGGGAGGTGGTCTGCGTCAACACGTGCGGGGGCCTCACCCTGAGATCTGCTGGTCCCCGCACTGTACCTGCCGCGAATATGCCGCGCCGCCCCCCGGGGCGACGCGGCACCAGGGGGCGACCTTCGGATCAGGCCGGCCGCGGCCGACGGTGCCTTGTGGCCGACCCCGGCAAGATCCAAACGGCACCCCCTAGGGGGGGTGGATCAGCCCGCGATGGAGACTGAGGGTTCGCCGGAGGTGACGCCGTCCTTCTCCATCTGCTCGGCGATCTTCATGGCCTCGTCGATGAGGGTCTCCACGATCTTGGACTCGGGGACGGTCTTGATGACCTCGCCCTTGACGAAGATCTGGCCCTTGCCGTTGCCGGAGGCGACGCCGAGGTCGGCCTCGCGGGCCTCGCCGGGGCCGTTGACGACGCAGCCCATGACGGCGACGCGGAGGGGGACCTCCATGCCCTCCAGACCGGCGGTGACCTCCTCGGCCAGCTTGTAGACGTCGACCTGGGCGCGGCCGCAGGACGGGCAGGAGACGATCTCCAGGCCGCGCTGGCGCAGGTTCAGCGACTCCAGGATCTGGATGCCGACCTTGATCTCCTCGACCGGCGGGGCGGAGAGGGAGACGCGGATGGTGTCGCCGATGCCCTGGGAGAGGAGCGCGCCGAAGGCGACCGCCGACTTGATGGTGCCCTGGAACGCCGGGCCCGCCTCGGTGACGCCGAGGTGGAGGGGGTAGTCGCACTGGGCGGCGAGCTGGCGGTAGGCCTCGACCATGACGACCGGGTCGTTGTGCTTGACCGAGATCTTGATGTCCCGGAAGTCGTGCTCCTCGAAGAGCGACGCTTCCCAGAGGGCGGACTCGGCGAGTGCCTCGGGGGTCGCCTTGCCGTACTTCTGGAGCAGGCGGCGGTCGAGGGAGCCGGCGTTCACGCCGATGCGGATCGGGGTGCCGTGGTCCTTCGCCGCCTTGGCGATCTCCTTGACCTTGTCGTCGAACTGCTTGATGTTGCCCGGGTTCACTCGGACCGCGGCGCAGCCGGCCTCGATCGCGGCGAAGACGTACTTGGGCTGGAAGTGGATGTCCGCGATCACCGGGATCTGCGACTTCTTCGCGATGACGGCCAGCGCGTCGGCGTCGTCCTGGGTGGGGCAGGCCACCCGGACGATCTGGCAGCCGGACGCCGTCAGCTCGGCGATCTGCTGGAGGGTGGCGCCGATGTCGGAGGTCCGGGTCGTGGTCATGGACTGCACCGACACGGGGGCGTCGCCGCCCACCGCCACGGGCCCGACCTGGATCTGCCGGCTCTTGCGGCGCTCCGCGAGCCTGGTCGGAACGTCCGGCATGCCGAGAGAAATCGCAGTCATCTGCTGTGCAACCCCAAGTCGTGGATCAAGGTCCGGCCCCGTTCAGCGGCGGGCTCCGGCCTTCGAGATTACGGCACCGGCATGAACGCCGGGTACGCGGCGTACGGGAGATGCACCCTATGGCGTCCATCTGCCGGGCGAGGTGAGTGAAGCCCGGTCCGGAGGGACATGCTCTCCGGATCGGGCTTCACGTCGTCAGGTGATGCGGACCGGGTTGACGACGTCCGCCACCAGCACGAGCAGGGTGAAGCAGACGAAGACGCCCGCCACGACGTAGGCCACCGGCATCAGCTTCGCCACGTCGAAGGGCCCGGGGTCGGGCCTGCGCAGGACCTTGGCGGTGGCGCGGCGCAGCGACTCCCACAGCGCGCCCGCGATGTGGCCGCCGTCGAGCGGCAGCAGCGGGAGCATGTTGAAGAGGAACAGGGAGAGGTTGAAGCCGGCCACCAGCATGACGAACATGGCGAGCTGCTGGGTGGGCGGGATGTCGAGGGTGGCGATCTCGCCGCCGACGCGGGCCGCGCCGACGACGCCCATCGGGGAGTCGGCCTCGCGGGGTCCGTCGCCGAAGGCCGCGTCCCACAGGGCGGGGATCTTGGCGGGCAGGGCGGCGAGGTTGTCGACGGCGTCGCCGATCCGGTCGCCCATCCAGGTCACGGACTGGCCGAAGTCCTGTTGCACCACGCCGGTGGCGGAGCTGAAGCCGAGGAAGCCGGCGGTGACGTACTCGCCCTGGACGATCTGTCCGTTGGAGTCCTTCTTGGCGACCTTGTTGGTGGCGATGGTCGCGTGGAGGGTGATCTCCTCGCCCTTGCGCTCGACGACGACCGGCACGTCCTCGCCGGGGTTGGCGCGGATCAGGTCGGACAGCTTGTCCCAGTCGTCGGTGCGTACGCCGTCGAAGGCGAGGATCTTGTCCCCGGCCCTGAGGCCCGCCGCCGCGGCCGGGGAGGCCGGGTCGGACTTGGCGCAGGCGTCGCGGTTCTCGCTCTGCGAGATGACGCACTTCGAGACGGAGCTGACGGTGGTGGTCTGCTGGGAGATGCCGAAGCCCATCAGCACGGTGAGGAAGAGCACCACGGCGAGGATCAGGTTCATGAACGGGCCGGCGAACATCACGATGACGCGCTTCCACGGCTTGCGCGTGTAGAAGAGGCGCTTCTCGTCACCGGGCTGCAGTTCCTCGAAGGCGGCCGAGCGGGCGTCCTCTATCATCCCGCGCCAGGGCGAGGTGGAGCGTGCCTCCATGCGGCCGTCGGGGCCGGGCGGGAACATGCCGATCATGCGGATGTAGCCGCCGAAGGGGATGGCCTTGACCCCGTACTCGGTGTCGCCCTTCTTCCTGGAGAAGAGCGTCGGTCCGAAGCCCACCATGTACTGCGGCACCCGGATGCCGAACAGCTTGGCGGTGGACAGGTGGCCCAGCTCGTGCCAGGCGATGGAGAAGAGCAGGCCGACGGCGAAGAGGACTATGCCGAGGATGAACATCAGGGTCGTCATGCACGGGCCTCCGCCGTCTGTGCCGCCAGTTGCCGGGCCCGGGCGCGTGCCCAGGTCTCCGCTTCGAGGACGTCCGCGACGGTGAGCGAGGTTCCCGTACGGGGGGTGCCGTGCTCCTCGACCACCCGCGTGACGGTCTCCATGATCCCGAGAAACGGCAGCGCGCCGGAGCGGAACGCCTCGACGCACTCCTCATTGGCGGCATTGAACACCGCCGGGGCCGTGCCCGCGAGCTGTCCGACGTGCCTGGCCAGGTCGACGGAGGGGAAGGCCTCGTTGTCGAGTGGGAAGAACTCCCAGGTCGAGGCCTTGCTCCAGTCGAAGACGGGGGCGGCGTCGGGGACGCGTTCGGGCCAGCCGAGGCCCACGGCGATGGGCCCGCCCATGTCGGGGGGCGTGGCGTGGGCCAGTGTCGATCCGTCCGTGTACTCGACCATCGAGTGGACATACGACTGCGGGTGCACGACCACCTCAATGCGGTCGAAGGGAATGTCGTAGAGCAGGTGGGCCTCGATCACCTCCAGGCCCTTGTTGACGAGGGTCGCGGAGTTGATCGTGATCACCGGGCCCATGGCCCAGGTGGGGTGGGCGAGCGCGTCCTCGACGGTGACGGCGGCCAGCTGGTCCCTGGTCCGGCCGCGGAACGGGCCGCCGGACGCGGTGACGACCAGCTTGCGGACGTCGGCGCGGGTGCCGGCGGCCAGCGCCTGGAAGAGGGCGGCGTGCTCGGAGTCGACCGGGATGATCTGGCCCGGCTTGGCCAGCGCCTTGACCAGCGGGCCGCCGACGATGAGCGACTCCTTGTTGGCCAGCGCGAGGGTGCGGCCCGCCTCCAGGGCGGCGAGGGTGGGCGCGAGTCCGATGGAGCCGGTGATGCCGTTGAGCACGGTGTGGCAGTCGGAGGCGGCGACCTGGGTGGCCGCCTCCGGTCCGGCGAGGATCTCGGGGAGCGGCTCGCCCGCGCCGTACCGGTCGGTGAGCGCCTCCCGCAGCGCCGGTACGACGTCCTCGCGGGCGACGGCGACGGTCCGCGCCCTCAGCCGGTACGCCTGCTCGGCGAGGAGGGCGATCCGGCCGCCGTTGGCGGACAGGGCGGTGACCCGGAAGCGGTCCGGGTTGCGCAGCACGAGGTCGATGGCCTGGGTCCCGATCGACCCGGTGGACCCGAGGATCACCACGTCCTTCGGGCCGTCGCCCGCCACCGGGTCGTAGACGAGGTGGGGGTCGGCGAGTGGGGCTGGACTGTCGCTCATCCCCCCATTGTGTCCGCAACAGCCCTCCGGGAGGACAGCGCGTCCCTCGGTCGGGTGTCGCGGGCCCGCGCGGGAGATCGCCGGGGCGGCTCTCCCGCGCGTGTTCGGTCCGGCCGGGGCCCCGGTCAGCCGATGGCGCGGCGGACGTTCTCCCGCCGGGACGGGCCCGGGGCCGCTTCCGCGATCCAGGGGCCAGTGCCGGACGGGTCGACGACGCCCTCCTCCAGCCACTCGTAGGCGCCGCCCAGTACGCCCTTGACGACCTTGCGGTCCAGGTCGTCGGTGTTGCTCCACAGGCGGCCGAAGAGTTCCTCGACGCGGATGCGGGACTGGCGGCAGAAGGCGTCGGCGAGCTGGTACGCCTCGCGGCCGTGGTCGTCCTTGGCGCGCAGGTGCTCGGCGCGCACGCACGCGGCGCTCATCGCGAACAGCTCCGCGCCGATGTCGACGATCCGGCCGAGGAAGCCCTGTTTGGTCTCCATACGGCCCTGCCAGCGGGACATGGCGTAGAAGGTGGAGCGGGCGAGCTTGCGGGCGGTGCGTTCGACGTAGCGCAGGTGGGAGGAGAGGTCGGGGTGGCCCGAGGGGTGGAAGTCCGCGTACGAGCGCGGGAGTTGGCCGGGGCCCGCGACGAGCTTCGGCAGCCACTTGGCGTAGAAGACGCCGGCCTGCGCGCCCGCCCTCGCCTTGTCGGAGAGGGTCTTGTCGGGGTCGATCAGGTCGCCGGCGACCGAGAGGTGGGCGTCGACCGCCTCGCGCGCGATCAGCAGGTGCATGATCTCGGTGGAGCCCTCGAAGATGCGGTTGATGCGCAGGTCACGCAGGAGCTGCTCGGCGGGGACCGCGCGCTCGCCCCGGGCTTCCAGCGAGGCCGCGGTCTCGAAGCCCCGGCCGCCGCGGATCTGGACCAGTTCGTCGGCCATCAGGCAGGCCATCTCGGAGCCGTAGAGCTTGGCCAGGGCGGCCTCGATGCGGATGTCGTTGCGGTCCTCGTCGGCCATCTGGGAGGAGAGGTCCAGGACGGCTTCGAGGGCGAAGGTGGTCGCCGCGATGAAGGAGATCTTGGCGCCGACCGCCTCGTGCAGCGCGACCGGCTTGCCCCACTGCTCGCGCACCGCCGACCACTCGCGGGCGATCTTCAGGCACCACTTGCCGGCGCCGACGCACATCGCGGGGAGGGAGAGGCGGCCGGTGTTGAGGGTGGTCAGGGCGATCTTCAGGCCGGCGCCCTCGGGGCCGATGCGGTGGGCCGCCGGGACGCGGACGCGGTGGAAGCGGGTGACGCCGTTCTCCAGGCCGCGCAGGCCCATGAAGGCGTTGCGGTTCTCCACCGTGATGCCCTCGGAGGCGGCCTCGACCACGAACGCGGTGATGCCGCCCTTGCCGCCGCCCGCCGCGTCCTTGCCGCCCTCGGGCTTCGGGACGCGGGCCATGACCACGAGCAGGTCGGCGACCACGCCGTTGGTGGTCCACAGTTTCACGCCGTCCAGGACGTAGTCGTCGCCGTCCCGGACGGCCGTGGTGGCCAGGCGGGCCGGGTCGGAGCCGACGTCCGGCTCGGTGAGCAGGAAGGCCGAGATGTCGGTGCGGGCGCAGCGCGGCAGGAAGGTGTCCTTCTGCTCCTGGGTGCCGAACATCTTCAGCGGCTGCGGCACGCCGATCGACTGGTGGGCGGAGAGCAGCGCGCCGATCGCCGGGTTCGCGGATCCGACCAGGGCGAGGGCCTTGTTGTAGTAGACCTGGGTCAGGCCGAGGCCGCCGTACTTGGTGTCGATCTTCATGCCGAAGGCGCCCAGCTCCTTCAGCCCGGTGATCACGTCGTCGGGGATCCGCGCGTCGCGCTCGATCACCGCCCCGTCGATCTTCGTCTCGCAGAAGTCGCGCAGTTTGGCGAGGAACTCCTCGCCGCGCTGCACGTCCTGGTCGGCCGGGAGCGGGTGGGGGTGGAGGAGGTCGAGACGGAAGCGGCCGAGGAACAGCTCCTTGGCGAAGCTGGGCTTGCGCCAGTCCTGTTCGCGGGCCGCCTCCGCGACCTGGCGGGCCTCACGTTCGGTGACGGTGGGTCGGGAGGAGGGAGAAGAAGAGGAGGGGGAAGAGGAGGGGGTGGGTGGTGCGGACATGAGGCTCACCTCGCCACGATTCGTCCTGCACGAACTTGCGGACGTACGTTACTTGTCGGTGCTACCCGATCGTATGTACCCGATCCGGGGCGACCCAGCCACCCTTCGTGCGGCCGTTCGGCCGATACTGCGGGGGGAGGCCGGGAGTGGAGAACGCGGAGGACGAACGAGTCGAAGCGCTTCGACTGACTATGGACACCCATCGGTGCTGCGGCTAATGTCGAACCACCCTCGCCCCACCCCTACTGATCCCATGCGCTGTCGAAGCGCTTCACATAGCTTGGAGAGCCGGATGGTCACCCTCGCCGAGGTCGCCCAGCACGCCGGAGTCTCGGCGAGCACGGTGAGCTATGTCCTCAGCGGCAAGCGGTCCATCTCCACCACCACCCGGCAACGGGTCGAGGAGAGCATCCGGAAGCTCGGCTACCATCCGAACGCCGGCGCCCGTGCCCTGGCCAGCAGCCGGTCGAACATCATCGCCCTCATGATCCCGCTGCGCACCGACATGTACGTGCCGGTGATGATGGAGATCGCCATCGCGGTCGCGGCCGGTGCGCGCACCCACGGGTACGACATCCTGCTGCTCACCGGCGAGGAGGGCCCCGACGCGGTGCGCCGCGTCACCGGCAGCGGGCTCGCCGACGCGATGATCCTCATGGACGTCGAGCTCGACGACGAGCGGCTCCCCCTGCTGCGCGACACCCACCAGCCGTCCGTCCTGATCGGACTCCCCGCCGACACCGAGGGCCTGACCTGTGTCGACTTGGACTTCCGGGCGACCGGCGCGCTGTGTGTGGAGCACCTGGCGCAGCTGGGGCACCGCGACATCGCCGTCATAGGCGAGGCTGCCGCCGTCTACGAACGGCACACCGGATTCGCCGAGCGCACCCTCGACGGGCTGCGTACGCGCGCCCGTGAGCTGGGTCTGCGGCTGCTGCACCGGCCCTGCGAGGGCGGGTATGACGCGATGGCCGCGACGCTGGCCCGCATCTTCGACGAGCGCCCGGACACCACGGGCTTCGTCGTGCAGAACGAGTCGGCGGTCGAGCCGCTGCTCGCCCTGCTGCGCCAGCAGGGCCGGGCGGTGCCGGAGGACGTGTCGGTGGTCGCGGTCTGCCCGGAGCAGGTCGCCACCCAGGCCTCGGTGCGGCTCACCTCGGTCGTGGTGCCCGCGCAGGAGATGGGCCGGCGGGCCGTGGAACAGCTGGTCGCCAAGCTCGACGGCCGCGGCAGCGACGAGGTCGTGCTGCTCGCACCGGAGCTGACCGTCCGGGCCAGCTCGGGACCGGCGCCCGTCGGGTCCTAGCCCTCCCGTCACTCCCGCGCGGCGGAGTGGCGGGGTTGGCGAGGTGTCGCGAGTACGTTGCGGAGTACGTCGTCGAGCGTGACGCGGGCCAGCTCGTTCCTCAGGGTCTCCTCGATGCCCTCGTAGACGCCCTGCATCGCCGGCTGGATGCCGTGACCCACCACGCATTCCTGGTCCGGGGTGGTGCGGTGCATCGCGAACAGCGGGCCGGGCTCCACGGCCTCGTACACGTCGAGCAGGGTCATCGACCCCAGCTCGCGCGCCAGCGACCAGCCCGCGCCCACACCCCGCCGGGACTCCACGAGCCCGGCCCTGCGCAGCTCGCCGAGCAGACGCCTGATCACCACGGGGTTGGTGTTCGCGCTGCTCGCGATCTGCTCGGAGGTGGCGACCTCATGGCCCTGGCGCTGGTAGAGGCCGATCCAGGCCAGCGCGTGGGCGGCGATGGTCAGCCTGCTGTTGGCACTCATGAACCCCTCCTCTCGGCCGCAACGCCTTATGTTACGACGGCATTGTCGTAACAACGATGGTTGCGACAGTGCTGTCGTAACCATTACCGTTGCGACTACTGAAGCCGATCAACGAGGTGAGAAGAATGAGCGAGTCACTGACGGGCAAGATCGCCGTGGTCACCGGGGGCAGCAGCGGCATCGGGTTCGCCACCGCACGCGCGTTCCGCGACGAGGGTGCCAGGGTCTTCATCACCGGTCGCCGCAAGGACGCGCTCGACGCCGCGACCGCCGAGCTCGGACCTGCCGTGACCGGCGTGGTCTGTGACGTTTCGGTGCCCTCGGATCTCGACGCGTTCTACAGCATCGTGCGCGACCGGGCCGGCCGCATCGACGTGCTGGTCGCCAACGCCGGCGTCGGCACCGTGGCTCCGTTCGGCGAGGTGACGGAGGAGCTGATCGATTCGGTCTTCGCCACCAACGTCAAGGGCACGATCTTCACCCTGCAACAGGCGCTGCCGCTGCTCAGTGCCAACGCCTCGGTGATCCTCACGGGTTCGACCGCCTCGACACGGCCCACCCAGGGACTGGAGGTCTACGCGGCATCGAAGGCCGCCGTCCGCAACCTCGCCCGCGGTTGGGCGCTCAGCTCGGGCACGCGTGGCTTCCGGGTCAACGTCGTGTCGCCGGGCGGCACACGCACCCCTGGTCTGCTCGAACTGATCCCGTCCGAGGCTCTCAAGCAGGCCGAGGACGAAGTCCCTCTCGGCCGGCTCGCCGACCCCGCGGAGATCGCCGCCGTGACGACGTTCCTCGCCTCGGACGCGTCGAGCTACGTCAACGGTGCCGAGTTCTTCGCCGACGGTGGTTTCGCGCAGGTGTGAGTGCCCGCGGTGAGGCGTCCGCCCCGGTGTCACCGCGCCCTGACACTGATGACGCGGTCCTCCCCCGCGGCGAGGTCGAGCGGTTCGGCGCCGGAGGGGGTCCGGAGTTCGATGCGGCGGGTGCGGGCGGGGCGCAGGACGGCCCTCGCGCTGCCGTCGGGCTCCCAGGCGAGGTCGAGCACCGCCCCGAACCGGGTGCGCACGCCCCTGAGTTCGCCCCGCGGGCAGGAGGCCGGGAGCGCGGGGAGCAGGACCAGTCGGCCGGGGGTGGACTGCACGAGCATCTCGACGAGCACGGCGGGCAGGGCGTGCGCGGCGTCCGCGTTGTAGACGTCGCGGTGGGGGTAGTGCGCGCTCATCAGGGACGCGTGGAAGTAGTCGCCGCCGAGCACCTGCCCCAGTGCGTGCCCGACCCCGGCTCCGTCCCGGAGGCGGGCCGCGACCAGGGCGTGGTGGAGGTGGCCGTGGGCGGAGTCGTTCTCGGCGCCACGCAGGGTCAGGGCGCGGTGGGCCGCCCGGGCGAGGTCGGGGGTGTCGTACGGGTTGATCTCGTCCAGCGGCCAGACGCCGTAGAGGTGGCTGAGGTGGCGGTGGTCGTAGGTGTCCGCCAGGCCGGGCCACGCCCACTCCGCGAGGGCGCCGTCGGCGTTGACCCGGTGCGCCGGGAGGCGGCCGGCGAGGGCGCGCCAGCGGTCGGCGTGCTCGGGGTGGCGGTCGGCGGCGGTCAGCAGGGCGTGCCGGGCGGCGGAGAGGTCCATGGCCGCGTTCAGGGTGCCCCAGATCGCGCCCGTCGGACGGTTCTCGGGCGAGTAGGAGGGGACGACGACCAGGTGGCCGTGCTCGTCGGTGCGGTGGAGGAAGTCCTCGTAGAAGAGGGCGGCTTCGGCCAGGGCGGCGGAGGTGCGCGGGTCGTGGGCGCCTCGGGTCTCGTCGTGGTCGACGAGGGGCTTGAGCAGCCAGTCGGCGCCCGCGGTCCACAGGTGCAGCGGGTACTGGCGGCTGAAGTGGTACGTGTGGCCGCACTCGCCGTCGGTGTGCGAGGGCGCGACCACGCCCCGGGCGCCGAAGATCTCGCGGGCGTTGTCCCGCCAGTCGGGCAGTTGCCGGTGGACCAGCGCGGCATGGGCCTCGGTGACCTCGGGGAGGGCGGCGGCCGCGGCGGAGGCGGTCTGGAGGTTGAGGTTGGCGTTGGTGGTGAAGGCGCCGGACCAGGCGGTGTTCCAGTCGCCGGTCCACAGGCCGGTCAGGCGGGGCGGGAGCAGGCCGCTCGCCGACAGCAGGTGGTAGCGGCCGGCGGCGAAGAGCCGCTCCAGCAGGGCGGGGCCGCCGGGCCGGGCGAGCAGTTCCGAGCCCGGCAGGGCGCGTTCGGCGGGGTCGGCGGCGAGGTCGAGGGTGACGCGGTCGTACGCGGTGCGGTGCCGGGTCAGGTGCCGGGCGAGGAGGTCGTCGTAGGAGGCCGCGTACGGGGCGCCGTCCAGCAGGTCGCGCAGGGCGCGGCTCTCGGCGACCGTGTCCAGCTCGCCGGTGTGGCGGTGCACCCGGGTGAGGAGCAGCACCTCGGTGGCGCCCTCGACGAGGACGCCCGGCGGGACCAGCCGCACGGTGCCGCCGGTGACGGCGGCGAGGGTGACGCCGGTGTAGCCGAGGTCGCTGCCGGGATAGCGGGCGCGCAGGGTGAGCACGGCGCCCTCGGGGGCGAGTACGGCGCCGTGGCCGATGCGGAGTCCGGCGGGGGCGCCGGGGAGGCGGGGGTCGAGGGACAGGTCGAGGGTGAGGTGCGGGGCGGTGACGCGCTGGACGATCACGTCGTCGGCGCGGGAGACGAAGACGCGGCTGGTCCAGTCGCCGCGGGTGGCCGTGGTCTCGCCGGTGGTGAAGTCGACGGCACGGCGGTACGGGGCGTGGGCGTCGTGCGGCTGGTGAGTGGCGGTGCCCGGTGGTCGGTTCAGGCGCAGTTGGAAGGCCGGGTGGAAGGGGCGCACCCATTGCAGCGGGCGGTCGTCGGTGAAGTCCTCGGCGGCGGTGGCGTCCCCGGCCAGCAGGCGGTCCTGGAGGGCGGGGAGCCCGGCGGCGAGCGCGGGCGGGCGGCGGCGCCCGTCGTCGCCGTCGGGGCGGACGAGGGTGTGATGGGTGACGATCACCCGGTCGGCGTCCGGATCGCCGGACACGAGGGCGCCGTGGTGGCCGTTGCCGCTCAGGAAGGCGTCCTCCCAGCGGGCGGCGGGTTCCGGCTCCCAGGTGCCGTGGACGGGTGTGGCGCTCATGACTTCAGCACCGCCGCGCCGTAGCGGCCGAGGGTGATCCGGTCGGTGGCCGTGGTCTCCGTCAGCAGGTCGTGGTGGGTGCCCGGGAGGTCGACGGTGACCGGATCGCGGCCGTGGTTGAGCAGGAACAGCAGGTCACCGCGGCGGACCGCTTCGACGCCGTCCCGGAGCCCGTCGAGCACCGGCCGGACACCCGCGTCGGCGGCGGCCCGGGCCAGCAGTGCGCGCAGCCGGTCCGGCTCGGGGAGCGTGGAGAGGTACCAGGCGCGGCCCTTGCGCAGGACGGCCGGCAGTCCGTCGAGTTCTCCGCCCCGGTAGGCGATCGTCTCGTCGGCGGTGCCGTCGGGCTCCAGTTCCTCGGACCACAGGGTGCCGTGCAGGCCGCCCTCGCACTCGGCTCTCTCGCCCGGCCGGAGCGGCCACCACTCGTGCAGGGTGCGGATGCCGAACAGCTCGCGCAGCCGGACGTCCATGGCGCCGGGCCGTATCCGGTCGTCCTGGTCGGCGACTCCGGTCAGGAAGCCGCAGACGAGCGTGGCGCCGCCGCGCACGTGGGCGAGGAGGTTGTCGACGGCCGCGTCGGTGAGGAGGTAGAGCTGCGGGACGACCACCAGCCGGTAGCCGGTCAGGTCGTGGTCGGGATGGGCGAAGTCGGTGGTGAGACCGGCCTGCCAGAGCGCGCGGTGCCAGGCGCGCAGGACGTCCGGGTAGTCGACCTCGCGGGAGGGCCGGGCCTCCTGGTCGCCGGCCCACCAGGAGTGCCAGTCGTGCAGGACGGCGACGTCGGCGGCGACCGCGCCGCCGGTGACGTGCGGGGCGATCCGGGCCAGGTCCGCGCCGAGCTGCCTGACCTCCTGGAAGGTGCGCCCCCGCTCCCCCGCGTGGGAGACCATCCCGGAGTGGAACTTCTCGGCGCCCTGCCGGGACTGGCGCCACTGGAAGTAGCAGACGGCGTCGGCGCCGCGGGCCACCGCCTGGAGCGACCAGAGGCGGTTGAGGCCGCGCGGCTTGGGGTGGTTCACGCCGCGCCAGTTGACGGCACCGGCCGCCTGCTCCATGAGCATCCACGGGCCGCGGGCCTGGGAGCGGGTCATGTCCTGGACGAGGGCACCCTCCTGGGCGCCGAACGGGTCGCGCGGGTCGGGGTAGAGGTCGACGGAGACGACGTCCTCCTCCTCGGCCCAGCGCCAGGCGTCCTGGCCGGACCACAGCGGCATGAAGTTGGTGGTGACCGGGATGTGCGGGGTGTGGCGGCGGACGATGTCGCGCTCGGCGGTGCAGCACTCCAGGAGCATGTCGGAGGTGAAGCGCCGGAAGTCCAGGATTTGCGTGGGGTTCCTCAGGTAGTGGGCGCGGCGGGGCGGGGCGATCTCGGCCCAGTCGCCGTAGCCCTGGCTCCAGAAGGCGGTGCCCCAGGCGGTGTTGAGGGCGTCCAGGGTGCCGTAGCGGTCCTGGAGCCAGCGGCGGAAGCGGGTGGCGGCCTCGTCGCCGTGGTCGTGGGTGCAGTACTCGTTGTTGATGTGCCACATGGTGAGCGCGGGATGGCCCCCGTACCGCGCGGCCAGGGCCTCGGTGATGGCGGCGGCGTGGTGCCGGTAGGCGGTGCTGGAGTGCGAGAAGTGCTGCCGTCCGCCCCACCACTCGGTGCGGCCGTCCGCGTCGCGGGGCAGGGTGTCGGGGTGCAGGTGCCCCAGCCAGGGCGGGGGCGAGGCGGTGGGGGTGGCGAGGACGACGCCGATGCCGCCCTCGTGCAGCAGGTCCATGAGCCGGTCCAGCCAGCCGAAGTCGTGGACGCCGGGGCGTGGTTCGAGCTTCGACCAGGAGAAGACGCCCAGGGTGACGGAGTTGACGCCGGCCGCCTTCATCAGGCGTATGTCCTCGGGCCAGGTCTCCTCGGGCCACTGCTCGGGGTTGTAGTCGCCGCCGAAGAGGATGCGCCGGCGGGTGGCGTCGGACAGGTTTGGCATCAGCCCTTCACCGCCCCGGTGAGCATGCCCTTCCTGAAGTGGCGCTGGACGAAGGGCGACAGGACGGCGACCGGCAGCAGGGCCATGACCATCACGGCCATCTGCACGGCCAGCCCGGACAGTTCGCCGGTCTTGATGGCCTGGCCGAGGCCGACCGGTGCCTCCTGCTTCTGCACCAGCTGGATCATGACGTTCTGCAGGGGCAGCATGTCCTGGTCGTTCAGGTAGAGGGAGGCGTTGAACCAGGCGCTCCAGTAGCCGACGGCGTAGAAGAGGGTGATCACCGCGACGACCGCGCGGGACAGTGGCAGGACGATCCGCCACAGGATGCGCAGGTCACCGGCGCCGTCGATGCGGGCGCTGTCGATCAGTTCCTGGGAGATGCCCATGAAGAAGCCGCGCAGCACCAGGATGTTGAAGACGCTGATCGCGCTGGGGAGGATCAGCGCGAGGTAGCTGTCGGTCAGGCCCAGGGACTGCACCAGCAGGTAGGTGGGGATGAGACCGGCGCTGAAGAACATCGTGGCGAGCAGCACCATGAGGATCCAGCGGTGGCCCAGCGAGCCGCTGCGGGAGAGCCCGTAGGCGCACAGTACGGACACCGCCATGGAGAACAGGGTGCCGACGAGTGTGACGCCGATGCTGATGAGGGCGGCGCGGGTGACCTGGCCGCCGCTGAGCAGTTCCTGGTAGGCGACGAAGGTGATGTCCTTGGGGATCATCACCAGGCCGCCCGCCGCGTCGATGGACCTGCGGCTGGAGAGGCTGGTGACGACGACGATCCACAGCGGGAAGAGGATGCCCAGGCAGGCCAGGAGCAGCACGAGTGACTTGCCGGCGAGTCCGGCCCGGCTGGGCTTCTCCTCCCACACGGGGCGGGGCGGTGCCGCCCATGGGCGGGGCCGCGGCGCGATCGGGCCGCTCGCGGCGGCCGCTTCCCGTACGGCTGTCGCTTCGGGTACGGCGGTCATTTCTTGTACACCCCCTGCTCGCCCATGAGGTGGGCCACCTTGTTGGCGACCAGCACCAGGCCGAGGCTGATGACGCCCTTGACGAGCCCCGCGGCGGCCGCGTAGCCGAAGTCCTGGTTGCGCACGCCGTTCCACCACACGAAGGTGTCGAGGACCTCCGCCGCGCCCGGTCCCACGGCGTCGCGTTGCAGCAGGATCTGTTCGAAGCCGACCGTCAGGGCGTCGCCGACGCGCAGTACCAGCAGCAGGGCGATCACCGGGCGCAGCGCGGGCAGCGTGACGTGCCACATGCGGCGCCAGCGGTTCGCGCCGTCCATCGCGGCGGCCTCGTACAGGTCGGGACTGACCGAGGCGAGGGCGGCGAGGAAGACGATGATCCCCCAGCCGGCGTCCTTCCACACGCTCTGCGCGGTGACCAGGAACTTGAAGGTGTCCGGGTCGGTCATGACGCTGAGCCCGTCGTACCCGTGGTCGCGCAGCAGCTGGGACAGCAGCCCGGCGCCGCCGAGCAGTTGCTGGAAGACGGCGATGACCAGCACCCACGAGAAGAAGTGCGGCAGGTAGAGGATGGCCTGCGAGATCGCCCGCACCCGGGGCCGGACCACGCTGTTGATGAGCAGCGCGAGCGCGATGGGGATCGGGAAGTACAGCAGGAGCTGGAGCAGGAAGAGCACGAGGGTGTTGCGCACCGAGTTCCAGAAGGCGGAGTCCTCGAAGATCCGCTGGAAGTTCTCCAGGCCCACCCAGGGGCTGTGCAGGATGGAGACGATCCCGTTGTCGCTGATGTAGGGGTCGTACTCCTGGAAGGCGACGACGTTTCCGAGGATCGGCACGTAGTTGAAGAGCAGTACCAGCAGCACGGCCGGCAGTGTCATGAGCAGCAGCAGGCGGTCACGGCGGAACCGCAGCCGCAGGCTCGGCCTTCCCGGGTCCCGCTTCTTCCCGCGGGGGCCGGTGGCGTCGCCGGACGCCGCCGGGGTCTTCTTCGTCGCATCGGCCTCGGCCCTGGTCCGAGGCACCGTGCTGTGGGACACGGTGGTTCTCCTTGCCTCGGTACCTGGTCAGCCGGCCGCCGGACCGTTCTCGTCGAGGATCTTCTGGTACCAGTCGCGCAGCTTGTCCCCGCCCTTGCTCTTCCAGTCGGAGACGGCCTGCTGCATGTCGCCGACCTTCTTGCGGCCGCGGACGATGTCGTCCTCCAGCTGTTCGAAGTCGTTGGAGAGGTTGGTGTAGCGGGCGGGCTCGACGATCTGCATGCCGTAGAACGTGGGCTTCCTGGTGACGGCGCCGGTCCGCTGCTGCCACTCGACCTGTCCCTTGGCGACCTCGGGGAAGTCGGGGTGGGCGATGGTCGCCGCGGGGCTCGCCACCATCACGTAGGCGTTCATCACGTCGATGTTGCCCTGGTCGGTCTTGGTGGGCACGCCGTCCTTGACGGTGTAGTGGGTGCCCTCGACGCCGTAGTTGGTGGCCATGTACTCCTTGGTCCCGTACGGCGCCGCGGTGACGTTGGCGAGGGCCAGCACGTCGCGGATCACGGACTTGGACGCCTTCTTGTTGACGAAGGCGAAGATGCTGGCCGGGTTCTGCGCCCACAGCGTGGGTGCGCCGCCGTCGTGCCCGAAGAAGTCCATGCCCCAGATCTTGAACTCGGGATTCTGGGTGGCCTGTTCCGCGGTGCGGCTCCACCACTGGGAGATGTCCTGGTTGTAGATGAGGAACTCGCCGGCCGCGAACTTGGGACCGGGGTCGGCGGCGTTGGACTTGCCGAGCTTGGCGTCGGGGTGCACGACCCCGGCGGCGAACAGCTTGCGCGTCCACTCCAGCGCCTCGAGGTACTCGTCCGTCTCGGCGCGGTGGATCAGCTTGCCGTCGACCTGGTTCCAGCCGAGCGACTTCTCGTTTCCGGAGAGCACACCGAAGGCGTTGAAGGCGGTCCACTTCATGTCCAGGCAGGCCCAGCGCTTGGCCCTGGCGTTGGTGGCGTCCTTGGCCAGCGCCATGAACTCGTCGCAGGACCGGGGGACTTGGTAGCCCTCCTTGTCGAAGATGTCCTGCCGGTACAGCGGCACGATGCCGGACACGTACGAGGACGGCATCGGCAGGCCGAGCAGCTTGCCGCCGAAGATGGAGCGCCGCCAGGCGTCGGTGGGGATCGCGGCGAGGTTCGGGTACTCCTTGACCGCGTCGCCGGAGAGGTGGGGGCCGAGGTCGGCGAACTTGCCGATGATGGCGCTGGGTATCTTGCCGGTCATGTTCCAGCCGGGGACGACCACGACGTCGGGCACCTCGCTGGAGGCGAGGACCGCGCCGAGCTTCTGGTCGTAGGTGTTGCCGTCCTGGTTCTGCCAGACCACGTCGACGCCGATGAGGTCGTTCATCGCCTGGTAGTAGGCGTTGTCGTCCTTGGGCGGGGACCCCCAGAACGGCGACATGACGGTGACCCGGCCGCCCTTGCCGAGCTTCTCGGGGACCGAGGTCTTCAGGTCCGCGAGGTCGAGTTTGCCGGTGAAGCCGACCGCGGAGCCGTTCTTGCTCGGGATGTCGGGCGTGACCACGCTCGCCGCCACATAGGCCGGCAGCAGCTTCTTGGCGTCCTTGCCCGACGTGGTGCCGTCGCGCGAGCCTCCGTCGGATCCGCCGCAGGCGGCGAGCAGCGGCACCCCTCCCGCCACCGCTGCGGTGGCGACCGCCGTGGAGGCGAGGAAACTTCTCCGGCTGGGACCGGAGGCGGCGTTCGGCGTCATGTGCGTCAACCCTTCGTGCCTTCGTGGCACACCAAAACACCCGACGGTGGCCGTCGGCTGCGGTGTCGTGAGGGAACTGAACTCAGCTCGTGTCGAAGCGCTTCGATGTTGCAGCGAGGTTAAGTTAACCCCCCGGGGGGCACAAGGGTCGTTCCCAAGTTTGGTGCCCGTCTTGACACCCACCCAGGACTGCACTGAGCATCGAAGCGCTTCGACGTCTTGCCCGCACCATTGCAAGGGGACCCCCACGTGACCGCACCCACGCCGCCGTTCCGTGATCCGCGACTCCCGTTCGCGAAGCGCGTCGACGACCTGATGTCGCGGCTCACGCTCGACGAGAGGACCGCCTTCCTGCACCAGTTCGCGCCCGCCGTCGAGCGGCTCGGCATCGCCGCCTTCCGCACCGGCCAGGAGGCGCTGCACGGCGTGGCGTGGATGGGCCCGGCGACCGTGTTCCCGCAGGCCGTGGGCCTGGGCGCCACGTGGAACGAGGACTTGGTGCGGCGGGTCGGCGAGGCGGTGTCCAAGGAGGCCAGGGCGATGCGCGCGCGGGACGACCGCGTCGGCCTCAACGTCTGGTCCCCGACCGTGAACCTGCTGCGCCACCCGCTGTGGGGCCGCAACGAGGAGGGCTACTCCGAGGACCCGAGGCTCACCTCCGCCGTCGCCACCGCCTACACCCGGGGCCTGCGCGGCGACCACCCGACGTACTGGCGCACCGCGCCCGTCCTCAAGCACTGGCTCGCGCACAACAACGAGACCGACCGGGACACCTCCTCGTCCTCCGTCCGTCCGCGCGTTCTCCACGAGTACGACCTGCGGGCCTTCCGCGACACGGTCGAGGCGGGCGCGGTGGCCGGGGTGATGCCGGCCTACAACCTGGTCAACGGCCGCCCCAACCACCTCTCCCCGTACCTCGATCGGCACCTGCGCACCTGGACGGAGGACGAACTCCTGGTCTGCTCGGACGCGGGCGCGCCCTCCAACCTGGTCGACTCGGAGCACTACTTCGACACCCACGAGGAGGCGACCGCCGCCGCGCTGCGGGCCGGGGTGGACAGCTTCACCGACCACGGGACGGACTCCTCCAAGATCATCGCCCGCGTCCGGGGTGCCCTGGACGCGGGCCTGCTGACCGAGGCGGACGTGGACGCGGCCGTACGCCGTCAGCTGTCGGTCCGCTTCCGGCTGGGCGAGTTCGACCCGGAGCACGACCCGTACGCGGACGTCGACGCCTTCGACACTCCGGAGCACCGGGCGCTCGCGCGGGAGGCGGCCGAGCAGGCGGTGGTCCTGCTCAGGAACGACGGGGTGCTGCCGCTGGCCGCCGGGACCCGGGTCGCCGTCGTCGGACTGCTCGCCGACGAGTGCAAGCTCGACTGGTACAGCGGCTCGCTCATCCACCGCTCGACCCCGCTGGAGGGCCTGTACGAGCGGTTCGGCGCCGACCGCGTGAGCTTCGCGGAGGGCGTGGACCGGGTCCGGCTGCGCACGGCCGACGGCAGGTTCCTGCACGTCCTGCCGGCCGACGACGCCCCCGCCGGGGCACCTGGCGCGGAGGGCGCCCTGGACCCGGCCCTGCTCGCCGGCCGCACCGACCTGCCGCCGCTGACCACCGACGCCGTCGGCACCGAACTGGCGCTCATCGACTGGGGCGAGGGCGTGCTCACCCTGCGCGCGCCCGACGGCCGGTACCTGTCCGTCGCCGAGGACGGCTACGTACGCGCCTCCGCCGACCAGCCCGGCGGCTGGGTCGTGCGGGAGACCTTCGGGCTGGAACCCCATGGCGACGGTCACCTCCTGAGGCACGCGGGTACGGGTCGCCTCGTCCAGGTCGCCGCCGACGGCGTGAAGGTTGCCGCGCCGGGCGCGGACGCCGGGGACGAGGCGGACGCCGAGGTGTTCGAGCTGGTCGTCGTCGAGCGCGGCGAGGACGCGGTGACGCGGGTGGCGGCGGGGGCGGACGTGGTCGTCGTGGTGGCGGGCAACGACCCGCACATCAATGGCCGGGAGACCGAGGACCGTACGACGCTGCGGCTGCCCGCACAGCAGGAGCGGCTGCTGCGCGCGGCCCGCGCCGCCAACCCGGCGACCGTGCTGGCGCTGGTGTCCGCCTATCCGTACGCGGTCGGCGTCGAGACGCTCCCGGCGGTGCTGTGGACCGCGCACGGCGGGCAGGCGGCCGGGACCGCGCTGGCCCGGGTCCTCGCCGGGGACGTCTCCCCCGCGGGCCGGCTCCCGCAGACCTGGTAC
Organism: Streptomyces sp. NPDC018026; assembly: GCF_044327745.1. Lineage (NCBI taxonomy): Bacteria > Bacillati > Actinomycetota > Actinomycetes > Kitasatosporales > Streptomycetaceae > Streptomyces > Streptomyces sp. NPDC018026. Next base: position 156,154 of record NZ_JBIRFY010000013.1, on the reverse strand, counting down.
GCCGACGACGCCGACCTGCCCGACCCGCTCGACTACGACGTGATCGGCGGCCGCCAGACCTACCTGTACTTCGAGGGGACGCCGCTGTTCCCCTTCGGGCACGGCCTGTCCTACGCGTCCTTCGGGTACGGGGACCTGACGGCTCAGGTGCGGGACGGGAGGGTGGCCGTGTCCTTCACGGTCACCAACACCGGGGAGGTGTCCGCCGACGAGGTGGCCCAGCTGTACGTCCGGGCCGAGGCCCCGTCGGTTCCGCGCCCGCGCCGCGAACTGCTGGCCCACCGCCGGTTCACCCTGGCCCCGGGGGCGTCGGACCGGGTCTCCTTCGAGGTCCCGCTGTCCGCCCTGGCGTTCTGGGACGTCGCACACGGCCGTTGGCGGCTGGAGCCGGGGCCGTACGCGCTGCTGGTGGGTGCCTCCAGCGAGGACGTGCGCCTGTCGACGACCGTCACGCTCGACGGTGAGCCCGCCCTGCCGCGCCCGGTCGGCGCACGGGGCGTGGCGGCGGTCGACTTCGACGAGCAGAGCGGCACGGAGATCGTCGACCGGACCAGGGTGGTGGGCGACGCGGTCACGGCGGTCGCCGGGCGGACGGGCGAACTCCGCTACCGGGACTGCGACTTCGGCACCGGGGTGACCGGGGTGACCGTGTCGGTCGCGGGGGCGGGCTCGGTCGAGATCGCGCTGGACGGGGGGCCGTGGACGGCGGCGCTGTCGCCTGACGCGCCGACCGCGGGACCGTACGACTACGTGGACGCCGGAGGCGCCTTCACCGCCGTCGGCGTCCACGATCTCCGCATCAGGCTGCGCGGCTCTCTGCGGCTCGCGCACGTCGGCTTCTCCGGTTGAGGGTCCGGAGAAGTCCGGCACGGGGGCGGGGCCCGGCACCGGTGGCTACCGGTGCCGGGCCCTCGACTCACCGCCCGCCCGCCCGGACCAGGCCCAGCTCGTAGGCGACGATCACCGCCTGGGCCCGGTCGCGCAGCTCCATCTTGGCGAACAGCCGGTTGATGTGGGTCTTCACGGTGTGGTCGGTGATGGTGAGGCGCCCCGCGATCTCCGCGTTGGACAGGCCCCGCGCGATCAGCGTCAGCACCTCCGTCTCCCGGACCGTGAGGTCCCCGGCCGCCGGGAGGGGCAGCCGTGAGCCGCGCGCGTGCACGAACTCGGCGATCAGCCGCTTGGTGATCTCGGGCGCCAGCAGGGCGTTCCCGGCGGCCACCACCCGTACCGCGTGCAGCAGTTCGGGGAAGGTGGCGTCCTTGAGCAGGAAGCCGGCCGCCCCGGCCGCGAGCGCGTCGTACACGTACTCGTCGAGGCCGAAGGTCGTCAGCATCAGGACCTTCGTGGCGCCGCCGGACGCGGCGATGATCTCGCGGGCCGCCTCGATGCCGTTCTTGTGCGGCATCCGGATGTCCAGGAGGGCGAGGTCGGGCCGGGTCTCGCGGGCCGCCAGCACCGCCCGCGCCCCGTCCTCCGCCTCGGCGACGACCTCGATGTCCTCCTGGGTGCCCAGCAGGTTCACGAACCCGGTGCGCACGACCGCCTGGTCGTCGGCGACCAGTGTCGTGATCACGCGCGGCTCCTCCGCTCGTTCCGCGGATCTCATCCGCTCCCCCATGGCAGCTCCGCCTCCACCACGAAGCCGCCGTCCGGACCGGCCCCCGCGGTGAGCCGGCCTCCCACCAGCGCGGCCCGCTCCCGCATCCCGGTCAGGCCGTGCCCGGTGCCCGTACCCGGGCGGGACGCGGCGCCGGAAGCGGCCCCCGTGCCGGGGCCGTCGTCGCGGACGCGGAGGGTGAGCAGCCGGTCGGCGCCGTAGTCCACCTCGACCAGCGTACGGGCGCCCGGGGCGTGTTTGCGGGCGTTGGTCAGCGCCTCCTGCGCGATGCGGTAGGCGGACAGCTCCCAGGCGGCGGGCAGCGCCACCCGCTTCCCGGTGATGTGCAGTTCGGCCGTACCGCCTACCGCCCGGTGCTGGTCGACCAGTTCGGCCAGGTGGTCGAGGGTCGGCTGCGGGGCGGTGAGGGCGGTGTCGCCCTGGGGCGTGCGCAGGACGCCGAGCAGGCGGCGCAGTTCGGCCATCGAGGAGCGGGCGGTGCCGGCGATCTGCTGGAAACCGTCCCGGGCCTCGGGCGTGAGTCCGGGCGTGGTGTAGGTGGCGCTCTCGGCCTGCACGGCGATCATCGACACCGAGTGGGAGACGATGTCGTGCAGTTCACGGGCGATCGCGGCGCGTTCCGCCTCGGCGGCCTGCTGCCGCTCCATCGCGATCAACCGGTCCTGGGCCAGGCTCCGCTCGGTGCGTGTCTCCTCCCGGGAACGGACCGCGTCGCCCATCATCACCGCCCCGAAGACGACCACGGTCAGCAGGAAGGACTCGGCGAACAGGCTGAGCGAGCCCTTCTCCCACAGCGCGGGCACCGGCAGGTCCATCCGCGACCAGGTGTTGATGTGCACCAGGTTCACGCACAGGGCGCCGAGCGCGCCGCCGGCGACGGCGAGGGCCGGGTGCACCACCCGGTTGCGGCCCAGCGCGTAGCAGCCGGCCAGCCCGCTCACCATGATCGAGACATACAGGTTGACGTCCCCTGCGAAGCCGATCAGCCCCGCCGCGACCGTGAGCACCGCGACGGGCGGGAAGGAGCGCCGCCACATCAGCGAGGCGGCGGACACCAGCACTCCGACCGTGGTCGTCACCCCGCCCGGGATGACGATCAGCTCCACGACCGCGCCCGCCGTCACGGCGCCGCCGGTGATCCAGGGGTAGGCGGGTGCCACGATCCACTCGCGCAGCCGCTGTTGGGGCGACGTCCTCATGCGTCCATGATCCCGGCCGGGGCCGAGGCGCGCGTCACCGCCCGGGTGGAGTCTTCGGCCGGAGGTCGTACCACGGGTTGAGTCCCGGGTGCGGAGCCTCGGTTGACGCCCTTCGACCTGCGGATTCCTAGCGTCGACGGACATGAGGAAGTCCTGTGTGGAGCGGATCGCCCGGTACGCCGGGCGGCCCGGGGAACGGTACGTGTGGGCCGGGTGCGCGGCGGCGGCGACGGGCTTCGCGCTGGTGTCGGACCTGACGCCGCACCGGATGTGGGGGTGGTCGGCCGGGGCGGGGTACGCGCTCGCGGCGCTCCTGGCGTGGGGATCCGCTCCGCGCCGGGCCGCCCGGGCGGTCGCCGTGGCGGGGGCGGCCCTGCTGCCGCTCGTCGGCCTGGTGGTGGCGGGGGCGGGGCAGTCGGAGGTGGCCGTGATCGAGCGGTCGGGACAGGTGCTGGCCGCCACCGGGAGCCCGTATGTCACGGCTCCCGGGAGCGTCACCGACTTCAATCCCTACCTGCCGGGCATGGCCGTCTTCGGCGTACTGCCGGGCGATCCCCGCTGGTGGCTGGGCGGCGTGTTCGTCGCGACCCTGGCCGCCGCCCGCCCGCGCCGCGTCGGAGCGCTGCTCGCGTGCCCCCTGGTCGCCCTGCCCTTCGCGGTGGGCGGCGTCGACCTGCCGGTGGCCGGTCTGATGTGCCTCGGCCTCGCACTGGCGGGGCGGGGCCGTGCGGGCGGCGCGGGACTGGCGCTCGGGGCCGCAGCCGCCCTCAAGTGGACCGCCTGGCCCGCCCTGCCGGTGGCCCTGGCCCTGCTCGCGGTGCGGGAGGGCGGCAGGTCGGCACTGCGCTGCGCGGCCGTGGGCCTGGGCACCGCGACGGCGGTGGTCCTGCCCGCCGTCCTCACCGGTCCGGCCGGCTTCTTCCGCAACGTCGTCGCCTTCCCCCTCGGCCTCACCGCCACCGCCTCGCCCGCCGGCAGTCCACTGCCGGGACACCTGCTCGCGTCGTACGTCCCCGGCGGCAGGGTGATCGCGCTCGCGCTCCTGGCGGTCGGGGCGCTGCTGATCGGCGTCTCGCTCGCGGTACGCCCGCCGGGGACGCTGCGGGCGGCGGTGGGGCGGCTCGCGCTCGGCCTGGGCCTGGCGACCGCCCTGATGCCGGCGACGCGCTTCGGCTACCTGGTCTACCCGCTGCTCCTGGCCGCACTGGCGTACGAACCGGCGCACCGCGGTCCGGCGGCCCGGGACCGTACCGTCGAGAGGACCCCCGCATGACGAGCGACGCCCCCCTGACCACTGACGCCCGCCTGACGAGCGACGCCCGCGCCCGGGCCCGCACGCTGATCGTCACCAACGACTTCCCGCCCCGGCAGGGCGGCATCGAGACCTTCGTACGGGAGCTGGCCGACCGCTTCCCGCCCGACGAGGTGGTCGTCCTCACCTCGGCGTCCACCGGCACCGCGGGACCCGGCGAGGCCTTCCCGTACCCGGTGGTCCGCCACCCGTCCCGCGCCCTGCTGCCCACGCCCCGCGCGGCCGCGCACGCCGGGGAGGTGGCCCGCCGGTACGGCTGCGACCGGGTGTGGTTCGGTGCGGCGGCACCCCTCGCCCTGATGGCGGGACGGTTGCGCCGTACGGCCGGTGTCCGCACCGTCGTCGCCACCACCCACGGCCACGAGGTGTGGTGGGCCCGCACCCCGGGCGCCCGGGGCCTGCTGCGGCGCATCGGCGGGCAGGTGGACACGCTGACCTGGCTGGGCGCGAGCACCCGGGGTCCGATCGAGGCCGCCCTCGCCCCCGGGACCCGGACCGCCCGCCTCGTCCCCGGCGTCGACACCCGGGCGTTCCATCCCGGTGTCGACCCCGCCCCGGTCCGCACGAGGTACGGCCTGGGCCACCGCCCCGTGATCCTGTGCGCGGCCCGGCTGGTCCCACGCAAGGGGCAGGACACCCTGATCAGGGCGCTGCCCTGGGTGCGCAGGGCGGTCCCGGACGCCGTACTGCTCCTGGTCGGCGACGGTCCGTACGCGCCCGCACTGCGGCAACTGGCCCTGCGCGAGGGCGTCCTGGACTCGGTCGTGCTCGCCGGCGGCCACCCTCACCACGCGCTCCCGGCGTTCTACGCCGCCGCCGACGCCTTCGCGATGCCGTGCCGTACCCGCAAGGCCGGGCTGGAGGTGGAGGGCCTGGGCATCGTGTACCTGGAGGCCGCCGCGTCCGGACTGCCGGTCGTCGCGGGCGACTCGGGCGGCGCTCCGGACACGGTGCGCGAGGGGGAGACCGGGCACGTCGTCGACGGCCGTTCGGTCGCGGCGACGGCGGACCGGCTGATCAGGCTCCTGCGCGACCCGCTGCGCGCCCGCGCCATGGGCGACGCGGGCCGCCGCTGGGTACGTGCGGCATGGTCCTGGGACGACGCGTACACGAGGCTGCGGGACCTGCTGTCGGGCGAGGCGGCGGACTGTCGCACAGTGGGACCCTGCTCCCCGACCGCACACCGGCCGACGGCCCACGGCCCGACACCGCCCCAGACCTGACAAGGCGAAGACGATGACCTCGCAGACCAACCCCGTCGACCACGAACTCATCGAGGCCGCGGCGCACGTGGCCCGCACCCGTTGCCGGGGCGACCGGCACACGATGGCGGCCGCGGCCCGTGCCCGGGACGGCCGGATCGTCACGGCCGTCAACGCCTACCACTTCACGGGCGGCCCCTGCGCCGAGCTGGTCGTCGTCGGCGCGGCGGCGGCGCAGGGCGCGTACGAACTGGAGACGATCGTCGCCGTCGGCGACCGCGAGCGGGGGGTCGTCCCGCCGTGCGGCCGGTGCCGCCAGGTCCTGCTCGACTACTTTCCCGGGCTCAAGGTGATCGTCGGTGACGGCGACCGCGTGCGCGCGGTCCCCGTCACCGACCTGCTGCCCGAGACGTACGTCTGGGCGGACCACCAGCTCGACGCCGGATGAGACCGGACGTCAGAGCGCGAGTCCGGTGAGGACCAGCACCCGCTCGTAGGTGTAGTCGTCCATCGCGAACTTCACACCCTCGCGGCCGACGCCGGACTGCTTGGCACCGCCGTACGGCATCTGGTCGGCGCGGTAGGAGGGGACGTCGCCGATGACGACGCCGCCGACCTCCAGGGCGCGGTGGGCGCGGAAGGCGGCCTGGAGGTCGTGGGTGAACACACCTGCCTGGAGGCCGTACTTGGAGTCGTTGACGGCGGCGAAGGCCTCGGCCTCGCCGGTCACCTTCCGCACGCTGAGGACGGGGCCGAAGACCTCCTCGCGGGCGATCGTGGTCTCGGCGGGCAGCTCGGTGAGGACGGTCGGGGCGTAGGCGGCGCCGTCGCGCCTGCCGCCGGTGAGGAGCTTCGCGCCCGCGTCGACGGCCTCCCGCACCCACGCCTCCACGCGCTCGGCGGCGGCCTCGCTGACCAGCGGGCCGACGTCCGTCGCGTCGTCGTTCGGGTCGCCGTCGACCTGGGCCTCGACGGCGGCGACGATGCGGGGCAGCAGGCGGTCGTAGACGGCGGCGTCGGCGATCACGCGCTGCACGGAGATGCAGGACTGGCCGCCCTGGTAGTTGGAGAACGTCGCGATGCGCGCCGCGGCACGGTCCAGGTCCTCGTCGCTCGCCCAGTCGCCGAGGACGACGGCCGCGCCGTTGCCGCCCAGTTCCAGCGTGCAGTGCTTGCGCGGCACCGAGTCCATGATCGCGTACCCGACGGTCTCGGAGCCGGTGAAGGAGATGACCGGCAGGCGCTCGTCCTGGACGAGGGCGGGCATGCGGTCGTTCGGCACCGGGAGGACGCTCCAGGAGCCGGCCGGCAGCTCGGTCTCGGCGAGGAGTTCGCCGAGGACGAGGCCGGAGAGGGGGGTGGCGGGGGCCGGCTTGAGGATGATGGGCGCGCCTGCCGCGATCGCGGGGGCGATCTTGTGGGCGCACAGGTTGAGCGGGAAGTTGAAGGGCGCGATGCCGAGGACCACGCCCTTGGGGAAGCGTCGGGTGAGCGCGAGGCGCCCCTGGCCGCCGGCGTCGGTGTCCAGGCGCTGGGCCTCGCCGCCGTTGAAACGGCGGGCCTCCTCGGCGGCGAACCGGAACACGGAAACGGCGCGGCCGACCTCGCCGCGGGCCCACTTGACGGGCTTGCCGTTCTCGGCGGAGATCAGGCGGGCAATCTCCTCGGTGCGCTCCACCAGGCGGCGGCTGACGTGGTCGAGGGCGGCGGCCCGTACGTGGGCGGGGGTGGCGGCGAACTCGTCCCGTACGGCGTACGCGGCGGCCACCGCCTCCTCGACCTGGGCGTCGGTGGGCAGGCTCACCGTGCCGACGGTGGTGCCGTCCCAGGGGGACGTGACGTCGAAGTCGGACTCGCCGGTGGCCTGTCGGCCGGCGAGCCAGAAGCCGTGGGTGGAAGTCATTGTCGAGTCCCGGCCCTTCCGCGTTGGGGGTGGTGGTGTGTGCGCCGTGCGGGGTCCACGGTAGGGCGGAGCGGGTTGGCGAATGCTTGTCCAGGGTGTAGTGGTGGATGGGCGGTGTTCGACGCGGTGGCCAGGTGGGGGTACCGCTCCGGGGGCGCTACTCCGGCGCCGTCGCCTTCAGGGCCAGCCACAGCTCCATGCGGACGTCCGGGTCGTCCAGGGAGCGGCCGAGGATCTCCTCCACCCGGCGCATCCGGTAGCGCAGGGTGTGGCGGTGGACGCCGAGGTCGGCGGCGGCCGCGTCCCACTGGCCGTGGCGGGAGAGCCAGGCGCGCAGCGAGGCGACCAGGTCGCCCCGGCCGGTGGCGTCGTGCTCGTGCAGCGCCCGCAGCAGGCCGTCGGCGAAGGCGCGCACCGCGTCGTCGGCGAGCAGCGGCAGGACCGAGCCCGCCGCCACGTGCTCGTGCTCCACGCAGACGCGGCCTCGCCGGCGGGCCACCGAGAGAGCCTGCTGGGCCTGCTTGTAGGCGGCGGAGGCGGCGATGGGCCCGGACGGCGCCGAGAGCCCGACGACCAGGCTCTCCTCGTCGCCGCCCGCGAGGGGCTCGGAGGCCGGGCGGGCGGCCTCCAGCGCCGAGGCGTGCTCGACGCAGGCGGCGACGGCCGCGCCCCCGTCGGTGGCCAGCACCACCAGGCGTTCCCCGTCGGGGACGACCAGCACCGCCTCGCCGGAGCGGGCCGCCGCGGACTCCGCCGCTTCGGCGAGCGCGCCGAGGGTGCCGAGGGTGCCGAGCGGGTCGCCGCCGGGGTCGCCGCCCGTCCCGGCGGCGGTGTGCACGGCCGTGGCGGAGGCCCTGTTCCTGGCCGCCCCCGACTCGGCGACGATCATCCGGAACGGCGCGTCCAGCAGCCCGCCGTACAGGTCCCCGGCGACCGTGCGCGCGTGGTCGGGTTCACCGGCCAGCAGCATGCGCAGCACGGCCGCGTCGATGCGCAGTCCGGCCTCGTGCAGGGAGCGGGAGCGCTCCGTGGTGAGGGTCAGCAGGGCGATGGCGGAGTGGACGGCGTACCGCTCGGCGGTGCCGAGGGCCGCGGCGGTGCCGACGGCGAGCGCGGAGCGGGGCCTGCGGGAGGTGCCGAGGGAGTGCAGCTCGACCCGGTCGGCGTTCTCGGGGTGCTCGGTGTTCCCCGCTCCGCCGACCACCGACGAGGCCGGGGCGGGGCGCTCGCGCAGCCGCTGCACGTCCGCGGTGAGCCGGGCGGCCCTGCGGCCCGCCCACTCCGGTGCGGTGGCGACGACGGCGCCCGAGGCGTCGTACAGCGCCGCCCAGCCGTCGACCTGCGCGGCGAGCGCGGCCAGCAGCCCCTCCGGGCCCTCGGTGAGGGTCCGCCGGGTCAGCTCCCGCTGAGCGGCGAAGCCGGCCGTGACCGCGCGGTACTGGTCGGCGGCGATGGCGGCGGAGACGGCCTTGCTGATGGCGAGGAAGGGGGTGCGGCGCGGCACTTCGAGCAGCGGCAGCCCCTCCTGCCGGGCGGCGTCCACCAGCGCCTCGGGGACGTCGTCGTAGTTGACCCCGACGGCGAAGCCGAGGCCCACCACTCCCGCGCCCGCCAGCCGCTTGACGTACCGGTGCATCGCCTCGGGGTCCTCGGCGTCCAGCTTGAGGGCGGTGATCAGCAGCAGCTCCCCGCCCTCCATGTAGGGCACGGGGTCGGCGAGTTCGCTGACGTGGGCCCAGCGCACCGGCACGTCGAGGCGGTCCTCGCCGGCGCGCACGGTCAGCTTGAGCGCCGAGTGGTGGACGAGCGAGGCGAGCGTGGGGGGCATGGGGCCTGGGCCTTCGGGGTCTGCGTCGGGGGCGCGGGGCGGTGTGGAGTCTCTGTGATCTTTTGGCCGCCGCGTATGAACGACCTGTGTCGATTCTGCCTCACTGTACGGTCCCGGGTGCCCGCCCGTGGCCCGTACGGCTCACCCGCGCAGATCCACCAGCAGCGGCGGCGCGTGCTCTCCCTTGACGCTGGTCAGCGACAGCACCGCGTGCCCGGCCGGCACGGCGTGCGCCAGCTCGGAGGCCGACCATCGCTCCCGCTCGACCTGGCGGACGGTCACCGCGCGCGCGGTGGGCGCCTTGCCGGTGATCACCCGGCGGAGCATGTGCACGGCCTTGCCCGCCGGGGTCTCGGCGATGATCTGCCGGTCGGTGACGTCGCGGGCCTCGGTCCACTCCTTGCCCCACACCTCGGCGAAGTCCTGCCCGTCCCAGGGGGTGAGCCCGGACAGCGCCATCCGGCACCCGATGGCCCCGAGCAGCGGCCCGCGCAACGGGCGCGGTACGTCGTCCAGGGTGCGCAGGGTCAGGACCACGCCGGCACCGGCCGAGCGCAGCCGCTGCACGCCCCGCACCGCCTCCGGCGTCACCACGCCGCTCGCGTCGTCCAGCACCAGGCAGGCGAACAGCGAGCGGTCCTCCCGCACCGAGACGCTCGCCGTGAACTGGGCGAGCACCAGCCTCGCCAGCATCCGCGAGGCGTCGGCGTGGCCGCGCTGGGGCAGGTCGATGCGGACCCGCACCGGGTGGTCGAGGGCCTTGAGGGAGAAGGGCCGGGACTGTCCGGAGGTGTCGAAGAAGGGGGCGAAGGCGGGGCGGTCCAGGAGCGCCACCCGGTCGGCCAGGACGCCTCCCACGTCGCCGGGCCGGCCCTGCTGCCGCTCGCGCGCGTCCAGCTCGCGCAGCAGGGACTCCTGCCCGGCCGCGCGCAGTCCCTCGCGCAGCTCGGCCAGCGGTCCGGGCGCGCCGTCCAGCAGTTGCCGCAGTTCGGGCACGCCGGGGAAGCGGCCGTGGACCGCGCGGAAGGGGCCGAGCAACTGGGCGAGGACGGTGGTGGAGCGGCGGGTGTCGCCGCCCTGGTGCTGGTCGGTGAGGTCGCCGACCAGGGCCTCCGCGAGTACGACGGCGGCCTCGTCGGGGTCGGTGGTGCCGCCGTACAGGTCCAGGTCGTACACGGAGTCCGGGTTGCCGATGCGGACGACGACGTCGTAGGCGTCCGTCGGGCCGAGGTCCGCACCCGCGGCGCCGACCACGACGACCGCGGCGCGCCCGGCGAGCGCGTGCAGGCACAGCGATTCGGTGAGCGGACGCACCAGGCTGCCGGTCTTGCCGGAGCCCGCGGGTCCGACGGCGAGCAGCGAGGTGCCGAGCAGGTCGGGCCCGAGGGCGAGACCGGCGCCGCGGTAGGCGTAGGGGTTGCGGGCGTCGTCGGCGGCCGTGCCGATGCGCACCTGGCCGGTGACGAGGTCGTGCCGGGCCTGCCGGGCGGGCAGGTCGCGGGCGCCGGAGGGGTGCGGGCAGGCGGCGGAGCCGTGGCTGAGCACGGCTCCGGTGAAGGTGGCGAGGCTGTGCCGGCCGCGCTGCACGCCCTGCCAGGCGCGGGCGATGCGGGCGTGGTCCACGTCCCGCATGAGTCCCGAGCGGGCGTCGGCGGCGAGCCGCTCGGCGGCGTCGTGGGCACCGGCCGCACGGAGCGCGGGCCAGGCGGCGGGGTCCTCCTCGGCGGCGGGCGGGGGCACCGCGCGGGGGACGGCGCGGCGCCAGGCGGGCGGGCCGTAGCGCCGCCAGATCTCGCCCCAGCGGCCGAGCCGCCCGACGCCGACCATGATGATGCCGGCGATCAGGACGTAGTAGGCGTAGACGACCACGACCGAGGTGAAGCTGTGGGGCTCGGCCCAGGAGTCCGGGATCATCGCGTAGAGGGGCAGCAGCCACCAGCCGCCCAGGTAGCCGTTCCAGAGCAGCGACCAGATCAGCCAGCCGACCAGGAACGCGATCACCGCGCCGCTCAGCAGCTGCCGGCCCGGCACCCGCTCGGGCTCCTCCTCGGGCCGCGGCCGGTGTCCGAACCGCCACACGCCGGGCAGGGCCTGGGGGCGCGGGGTGCGCAGCCAGGTCAGGAAGGCCGAACCGTCCGAGGTCCCGGGTGCCCGCGCCGGCCGGGGCGGCACCGCGGGTGCCTCGGGGGGCTTCGCGGGCACCTCCGGGGGACCCGCCGGACGCGGCACCGGATTCGCATGCGTGCCCCGCGCGTCCCGGGTCCCGTCGCCGTCCATCGCCCTTGCCCCCTGACCTGCCGCTCCGTCCACCATCAGCGAGCCAATCTAACGCCCTTGCAAGGGGAGTTCACCGCTTACGCGGCCGGGCCCGCGCCGACGTGTCCATATGTCGCCGTTCCCGGCACCTGTCCATGTCGGACAAGCGGCCGTTCGGACAACGCCCACATGGAGCATGCCCACCCCACGGCACCGGTCCTAGCCTGCGAGAAAAGAAGTCAAGCGTTCGCCCGCACGACCCCAGGAGCCCCCCATGACCGCACTTCCGCAGGAGCGCCGCGTCGTCACCGCCATCCCCGGCCCGAAGTCGCAGGAGCTGCAGGCCCGCCGTACGGCCGTGGTCGCGCAGGGTGTGGGCTCCACGCTGCCCGTCTTCGTCGCGCGCGCCGGTGGCGGTGTCATCGAGGACGTCGACGGCAACCGCCTGATCGACTTCGGTTCCGGCATCGCGGTGACCTCCGTCGGCGCCTCCGCCGAGGCCGTCGTGCGCAAGGCGTCCGCGCAGCTCGCCGACTTCACCCACACCTGTTTCATGGTCACGCCGTACGAGGGCTACGTCGCCGTCGCCGAGGCGCTGGCCGAGCTGACGCCCGGCGACCACGCGAAGAAGTCGGCGCTGTTCAACAGCGGCGCCGAGGCGGTCGAGAACGCCGTCAAGATCGCGCGGGCGTACACCAAGCGGCAGGCCGTGGTCGTCTTCGACCACGGGTACCACGGCCGGACCAACCTGACGATGGCACTGACCGCCAAGAACATGCCGTACAAGGACGGCTTCGGTCCGTTCGCGCCCGAGGTGTACCGCGTGCCGGTCGCCTACGGCTACCGCTGGCCCACGGGTGCGGAGAACGCCGGTCCGGAGGCCGCCGCGCAGGCGATCGACCAGATCACCAAGCAGGTCGGCGCCCAGAACGTGGCCGCGATCGTCATCGAGCCGGTGCTCGGGGAGGGCGGCTTCATCGAGCCGGCCAAGGGCTTCCTGCCCGCGATCAGCCGGTTCGCCGCGGACAACGGGATCGTCTTCGTCGCGGACGAGATCCAGTCCGGCTTCTGCCGCACCGGTCAGTGGTTCGCCTGCGAGGACGAGGGCATCGTCCCGGACCTGATCACGACGGCGAAGGGCATCGCGGGCGGTCTGCCGCTGTCCGCCGTCACCGGCCGCGCCGAGATCATGGACGCCGCGCACTCCGGTGGCCTCGGCGGCACCTACGGCGGCAACCCGGTGGCGTGCGCGGGCGCGCTCGGTGCCATCGAGACGATGAAGGAGCTGGACCTCAACGCCCGGGCGAAGGCCATCGAGGCGGTCATGAAGTCCCGCCTGGCCGCCATGGCCGAGAAGTTCGACGTCATCGGCGACGTCCGGGGCCGCGGCGCGATGATCGCGATCGAGCTGGTCAAGGACCGCGGCACCAAGGAGCCGAACCCGGAGGCGACGGCCGCGCTCGCCAAGGCCTGCCACCAGGAGGGGCTGCTGGTCCTGACCTGTGGCACCTACGGCAACGTGCTGCGCTTTCTGCCCCCGCTGGTGATCGGGGAGGACCTGCTGAACGAGGGTCTCGACATCATCGAGCAGGCGTTCACCCGCGTCTGAGCACGAGTGCCGAACGCGCATCCGAGCCCCGTTTCGCACGCCTGGCGGAGCGAGCGGCAGAGCGTGTGAAGAACGTGTGCGGGGTGGATGTCAGGACGCCGATGGACCTGTCCTGAGCGCACCCCCTGCCGTAGGTTCTACGCAGATGAGAGATACACCCGCCCACAGGGGACTGTGGGCGGATCATCAGGACGAGGCTTCCCCGGCTTCGACCTGGTCGTGCCTCGCGCACACAACCGGAGCCCACGGGTTCCGGCTTCCTCACCGATCGGACGGTCGCCCGCCCCAAACCCCCCGGGGCGCGCGGCGTTCCGGTCAGGACGGCCGCCTCGGCACTCGGGACGGTGGTTCACCGAAGGGCCGACACACTCCCCCCCCTTGTGCCGGCCCTTCGGTGTCTCTTCGCACGCGACGGCGGGCCTGCGAAGCTGGGCGTCATGCCGGACTCCGCTCCTCCCCGCACCCTGCCCGCCCTCGTCGGGCTCGCCCTGCTTCTCTTCGCGCTGATCACCTGGCAGGTTCTCGCCGACGGCCCGCTGGTCGCGGTGGACGAGCGGCTGAGCAGGGTGCTCGTCGACCCCGACCGGTTCTCCGAGCTGCTGTCCGACCTGGGCAACGTGCCGGTGGCCGTGCCCGTTCTCGTCGTGGCGCTGGCGTACACGGCGTGGCGCGGGCGTGCCGCGGGGGCGGACCGCTGGTGGCTGCCGCCGCTGGCCGGGGCCCTGGCGATGATGCTGGTGCCCGCGCTGGTCGCCCCGTTGAAGGAGTGGACCGACCGCCCCGGCACCCCGGCGGTGCCGCCCGCGGTCGGCTACTACCCCTCGGGCCACACCGCCACGGCGGTCGTCGCGTACGGCGCGGCGACAGTGCTGCTGCTCGGGCGGCTGCGCGCGCCGGCCGTACGCCGGACGCTGGTCGTGCTGTGCGCCCTGCTGGTGCTCGGCACCTCCTACGGGCTGGTGCGGCGGGGCTACCACTGGCCCCTGGACGTGGTGGCGAGCTGGTGCCTGGGAGCGGTGCTGCTGAGCGGGGTCCGGCTGGTGGTCCGCCGGACCCCGCCCGGAAACCGGACCCCGCCGGACGTCAGCCGAAGTACGCGTCGAAGTTCTTCTGGAACTCCCAGTTCGAGTAGCGGTCCCAGTTGATCGACCACGTCATCAGGCCGCGCAGGTCCGGCCAGGTGCCGTGGGTGGCGTACGAGCCGCAGTCGGTCTTCTTGGTCAGGCAGTTCAGCGCCTTGTTGACCTCGGCCGGCGAGACGTGGCCGTTGCCCGCCTGGGTGGAGGCCGGCATGCCGATCGCGACCTGGTCCGGGCGCAGCGGCGGGAAGACGTTGTTCGCGTCGCCCGCGACCGGGAAGCCGGTGAGCAGCATGTCGGTCATGGCGATGTGGAAGTCGGCGCCGCCCATGGAGTGGTACTGGTTGTCGAGGCCCATGATCGAGCCGGAGTTGTAGTCCTGCACGTGCAGCAGGGTCAGGTCGTCGCGCAGGGCGTGGATCACGGGCAGGTAGGCCCCGGCCCGCGGGTCCTGGCCGCCCCACTTGCCGGTGCCGTAGTACTGGTAGCCGAGCTGGACGAAGAAGGTCTCGGGCGCCATGGTCAGCACGAAGCCGTCGCCGTACTTGGCCTTCAGGGTCTTCACGGCCGAGATGAGGTTGACGATGACGGGAGTCTTCGGGTTCTTGAAGTCCGTGTCGTCGGCGTTCAGGGAGAGCGAGTGGCCCTCGAAGTCGATGTCGAGGCCGTCCAGGCCGTACTCGTCGATGATCGCGGAGACGGAGGAGACGAACTTGTCGCGGGCGGCGGTGCTGGTGAGCTGCACCTGGCCGTTCTGGCCGCCGATGGAGATCAGCACCTTCTTGCCGGCCGCCTGCTTGGCCTTGATCGCCGCCTTGAACTCGGCGTCGCTCTCCACGTTCGGGCACTCGGCGACCGGGCACCGCTCGAAGCGGATGTCGCCGGAGGTGACCGAGGTGGGCTCGCCGAAGGCCAGGTCGATGACGTCCCAGCTGTCGGGCACGTCGGCCATGCGCGTGTAGCCGGAGCCGTTGGCGAAGCTGGCGTGGAGGTAGCCGACCAGGGCGTGGGCCGGGAGGTCGGAGGAGCCGCCGCCGTCGTCCGGGCGCTGGGCGGTGGTCGCGGTGACCGTGGCGGAGCGCGCCGACTCGCCCGCGTCGTTGACCGCGGTGACCTGGAAGGAGTACGCCGTCGACGGGGTCAGGCCGGACACGGTGGTGGAGGTGCCGGTGACCGTGCTGACCTTGGCGCCGTCGCGGTAGACGGCGTAGCCCGTCGCGCCCGGCACCGGTGACCAGGACAGGGCGACGCTGGAGGAGGTCACCGAGCCGGTCTTCAGGCCGCCGGGGACCGCCGGGGGCTGCTGCGTCTCGCCGCCCGGGCCGGTGAGGGAGATGTCGTCGGCGTGGTAGGCGCCGGTGCCGTACCAGCCGTGGGTGTAGATGGTGACCTTGGTGGTCGAGGGGCCGGTGCGGAAGGTGGTCGTCAGCTGCTGCCAGTCGGGGGCGGACTGGGCCCAGGTGGAGACGTCGGTGGTGCCGGTGCCGCTCGCGCCGAGGTAGACGTAGGTGCCCTGGACATATCCGGAGAGCGTGTACTGGGAGTCCGGTTTGACGGACACCGTCTGCGAGCAGCGGGCGTTGTCGGAGCCGGCCGGGGTGGCTTTCAGGGCCGACGTGCCGCCGTGCACGGGCGAGGTCACGGTGGTGCCCGCGGTACAGGTCCAGCCGTCGAGCGCGGATTCGAAGCCGCCGTTGCGGGCGAGGTCCGCGTCGGCCGCACGGGCGGCCGACGTGAGCGCGGTCAGGCCGGACGCGGCGAGGGCCGCGGCCGTGAGCAGGGTGACGAGGGGGCGGCGGGCGAGAGGTCTGGCGCGTTGTACGTGTGCGCGTTCCACAAGTACCTCCGGACATGGGGGAGATGGGGAGGGTGGAGCGCGCCCAATTTGGTCCAGACCAATTCTGTTGTCAACCCCTTGCGCACCTCACCTGTACCTCATCTGCCGCTACCCCTCGTTCTCCTGCACCGCGAGAGCCGCCGCCGCCTCGTGCATCGCCAGCTCCAGGAGCGAGGGGTCGGTGAGGGTCCCGGTCCCGTCCGGCGGGATCAGCCAGCGGGTGCCGCCGGACGACAGCCCGCCGGGGTGGGGCACCACGATCCAGGTGCCGAGCCCGGCGGTCCGGATGCCGGTGCCCAGCCAGCGGGCCGCCGTGCCGGCCGGCACGAAGAAGCCCGTGCGCGCGTCGCCGAAGTCGGCGAGCACCGGTCCTGGCTGGTCCAGGACGCGGGAGAGCACGTCCAGGGTCGGATAGCCGAGCCTGCTCGGCAGGATGAGCACGTCCCAGGCCTTGCCGGCGGGCAGCAGCGCGACGCCCGAGGGGTCGCGCTCCCAGTCCCGGCGGCAGGACCCGGGATCCGGTGCGACGGATGCCAGCCACGCGACCGCCGTCTTCGCACCAGGCATGTGAAACCTCCCTTTCACTCGTCGACGCGGGATGCGTCACGAGGGAGAGGGCGGTCGCCCGCCCGCATTACGCGGGTTGCGGTACATCGTTGGGGTGAACCGGATCACATGGGCGGCGGTCGCTAACTGTCGAAGCCCAGCCCCAGCTTGTCCATCGTCCGCAGCCACAGGTTGCGCCTCCCGCCGTGCGCGTCCGCGCGGGCCAGCGACCACTTGGTGAGCGCGATGCCGGTCCAGGCGAACGGCTCGGGCGGGAACGGCAGCGGCTTCGTGCGCACCATCTCCAGTTCCGTGCGCTCGGTGCGCTCCCCCGACAGCAGGTCGAGCATCACCTCGGCGCCGAACCGGGTCGCGCCCACACCCAGGCCGGTGTACCCGGCCGCGTACGCCACCCTGCCCCGGTGCGCGGTGCCGAAGAACGCCGAGAAGCGCGAGCAGGTGTCGATGGCACCGCCCCAGGCGTGGGTGAAGCGGACACCCTCCAGCTGCGGGAAGCAGGTGAAGAAGTGTCCGGCGAGCTTGGCGTAGGTCTCCGGGCGGTGGTCGTACTCGGCGCGCACCCGGCCGCCGTAGGGGTAGACGGCGTCGTAGCCGCCCCACAGGATGCGGTTGTCTGACGACAGGCGGAAGTAGTGGAACTGGTTGGCACTGTCGCCGAGTCCCTGCCGGTTCTTCCACCCGATCGAGGCCAGTTGTTCCGCACCGAGCGGCTCGGTCATCAGCGCGTAGTCGTACACGGGGACGGTGTACGGGCGCACCCGCCGGACCAGGTTCGGGAAGACGTTGGTGCCGAGCGCGACCGTGCGGGCGCGGACCCCGCCGTAGGGGGTGCGTACGGCCATGCCGGCGCCGTGCGGCTTGAGGGTGAGCGCGGGAGTGCGCTCGTAGACGCGTACGCCGAGCGCGAGGCAGGCCCGCTTGAGGCCCCAGGCCAGCTTGGCGGGGTTGACCATCGCCACGCCCCGCCGGTCCCACAGGCCGGCCCGGAAGGTCGGTGAGTCGACCTGCTCCCGTACGGCCTCGGCGTCCAGGTACTCGATGCCCTCGGCGAGGCCCTTGGCGCGGATCTCCTCGTACCAGTCCGCCAGTTCCCGGGCCTGGTGGGACTCGGTGGCGACGTCGATCTCGCCGGTGCGCTCGAAGTCGCAGTCGAGGCCGTGGCGGGCGACCGCCGCCTCGATCGCGTCGAGGTTGCGGGCGCCCAGCTCCTCCAGCCGGTGGATGTCGTCCGGCCAGCGGGTGAGGCCGTTGGACAGCCCGTGGGTGAGGGAGGCCGCGCAGAAGCCGCCGTTGCGGCCGGAGGCGGCCCAGCCCACCTCGCGGCCCTCGATCAGCACCACGTCCCGCTCCGGGTCGCGCTCCTTGGCGATCAGCGCGGTCCACAGCCCGCTGTATCCGCCGCCCACGACCAGCACGTCGCAGGTCTCGGCGCCGGTGAGGGCGGCCTCGGGGCGGGGACGGCCGGGGTCGTCCAGCCAGAACGGGACCGGCTGGGCGTCGGAAAGGGATTTCGTCCAGTCGTTGCTGCGGCTCATGGCGCCAGGGGCCATGATTTCAACTCCCTACGAAGACAAACCGATGTGCTTCATGCCTTGCGGCGGTTTCGGCGGTTGCCGATGACCATGGAGACCAGGACGAACAGTACGGCGATCACGAACATGGCCGTACCGACGACATTGATCTGAACGGGCGTTCCGCGCTGGGCCGATCCCCACACGAACATGGGGAAGGTGACGGTCGAACCCGCGTTGAAATTGGTGATGATGAAATCGTCGAAGGACAGCGCGAAGGCGAGCAGCGCGCCGGCTGCGATGCCGGGTGCGGCGATGGGCAGCGTGACCCGCACGAAGGTCTGGAAGGGACCGGCGTACAGGTCCTGCGCCGCCTGCTCCAGGCGCGGGTCCATCGACATCACGCGCGCCTTGACGGCCGTCACGACGAAGCTGAGGCAGAACATGATGTGGGCGATCAGGATCGTCCAGAAGCCCAGCTGAGCACCCATGTTGAGGAAGAGGGTGAGCAGCGAGGCGGCCATCACGACCTCGGGCATCGCCATCGGCAGGAAGATCAGCGAGTTGATCGCGCCCCGGGCGCGGAAGCGGTAGCGGACCAGCGCGAAGGCGATGGCGGTGCCGAGCGCGGTGGCGCCCAGTGTCGCCCAGAGGGCGATCTGGAGGCTGAGCGAGAGCGAGCCGCACAGCCCGGCGACCCCGCACGGGTCCTTCCAGGCGTCCGTGGAGAACTGCTGCCATTCGTAGTTGAATCGCCCGTTCGGTTTGTTGAACGAGAACACCGTGACGACGACATTGGGCAGCAGGAGATACGCGAGCGTCAGCAGCCCGGCGATGACGACCACATGGCGCTTGAACCAGTTGACGAAGGCCATCTAAACCAGATCCTCCGTCCCCGACTTGCGGATGTAGAAGGTGACCATGGCGAGAATCGCCGCCATCAGAATGAACGAGAGCGCCGCCGCCGTCGGATAGTCCAGCACCCGCAGGAACTGCGACTGGATCACGTTTCCGATCATTCCGGTGTCGGCCGAGCCCAGCAGGGAGGCGTTGACGTAGTCGCCGGTGGCCGGGATAAAGGTCAGCAGGGTGCCGGAGACGACGCCCGGCATCGACAGCGGGAAGGTGACCTTGCGGAAGACGGTGGACGGCTTGGCGTACAGATCCCCCGCCGCCTCGTGCAGCCGGCCGTCGATGCGCTCCAGGGAGGTGTAGAGCGGCAGGATCATGAAGGGCAGGAAGTTGTACGTCAGACCGCAGACCACCGCGAGCGGCGTGGCCAGCACGCGGTCGCCGGAGGTCCAGCCGAGCCAGCTGGTCACGTCCAGGACGTGCAGCGTGTTCAGGGCTCCGACCACCGGCCCGCCGTCCGCGAGGATCGTCTTCCAGGCCAGGGTGCGGATCAGGAAGCTGGTGAAGAACGGCGCGATCACCAGGATCATGATCAGATTGCGCCAGCGGCCCGCGCGGAAGGCGATGAGGTACGCGAGCGGGTAGCCGAGCAGCAGGCACAGCACGGTCGCGGAGGCCGCGTAGGCGACCGAGCGCAGGAACTGCGGCCAGTACTCGGAGATCGCGTCCCAGTAGGTCACGAAGTGCCAGGTGACCTTGTAGCCCGCCTCCAGCGAGCCCGTCTGCACGGAGGTGGAGGCCTGGTAGAGCATCGGCGCCGCGAAGAACACGACCAGCCACAGGATGCCGGGCAGCAGCAGCCAGTACGGCGTCCAGCGGCCGCGTTTGCGCGGGGGCCTGTGCTCGGGCGCGGCCGGGGTCGGAGTCGGGGGCGGTGGCGCCTCGGTGAGGGTGGACATCAGGCGGCCTCGCCCTCGGAGATGCCCGCGTCGATGTCCTGTTCGGCGTCGAGCCCGAAGGTGTGCGCCGGGTTCCAGTGCAGGACGACCTCGGCGCCGGGCGCGAGACGGGGGTCGCGGTCGATGTTCTGGGCGTACACCTCGAACTCGGGGCAGGCGGCGCAGTCGACCACGTACTGGGTGGAGACGCCGATGAAACTCGTGCTGCCGATCCTGCCGGTGACGCGGTTGCGGCCCTCGGGGATGGCGCCCGCGTCGTCCGCGTGGGTGAGGCTGATCTTCTCGGGGCGGACCCCGACCAGGACCTTGCCGCCCGTCTTCGCCGGGGCGGAACACCGGGCGCCGGGCAGGACGAGCTTGTCACCGGCCGCCTTCACGACGACGTCGTCTCCGCTGCGGGTGTCGACCTCGGCCTCGATGAGGTTGGAGGTGCCGAGGAAGTTGGCGACGAACGTGGTCCGCGGGTTCTCGTACAGGTCGGCGGGGGCGCCCAGTTGCTCGACGCGGCCCGCGTTCATCACGGCGACCTGGTCGGCCATCGTCATGGCCTCCTCCTGGTCGTGGGTGACGTGCACGAAGGTGATGCCGACCTCGGTCTGGATGCGCTTGAGCTCCAGCTGCATCTGGCGGCGCAGCTTGAGGTCGAGGGCGCCGAGGGGTTCGTCGAGGAGCAGCACCTCGGGGTGGTTGATCAGGGCGCGGGCGACGGCGACGCGCTGCTGCTGGCCGCCGGAGAGCTGGTGCGGCTTCTTGCGTGCCTGCTCGCCGAGCTGCACCAGGTCGAGCATCTCGCCGACCTGCTTCTTCACGCTCTTGATGCCACGCCGGCGCAGACCGAAGGCGACGTTCTCGTAGATGTCCAGGTGCGGGAAGAGGGCGTAGGACTGGAAGACCGTGTTGACCGGCCGCTTGTAGGGCGGCAGCGCGGTCACGTCCTGGTCGCCGAGGTGGACGGTGCCGCCGCTCGGCTCCTCCAGTCCGGCGATCATGCGCAGGGTGGTGGTCTTGCCGCAGCCGGAGGCGCCGAGCAGGGCGAAGAAGGACCCCTGGGGCACGGTCAGGTCGAGCGGGTGCACGGCGGTGAAGGAGCCGTAGGTCTTGCTGATGCCGGTGAGGCGGACGTCGCCGCCGCCGTCCGTCGCGGCCGTCTGGTTCTTCGTCGTGTTGGTCGTCATCGTCGTCACGCCCCGGTGAGCTTCGCGAACTTCTCTTCGTATGCCGTCTCTTCCTTCGAACTCAGGGAGCGGAAGGAGTGCGACTTGGCCTGCATGGCCTGGTCGGGAATGATCAGCGGGTTGTTCGCCGCGGCCTCGTCGATCTTCGCCAGGTCGTCCTTCACGCCGTCGACGGGGCAGACGAAGTTGATGTAGGCGGCGAGTTCCGCGGCCGGGCCCGGCTCGTAGTAGTAGTCGATGAGCCGTTCGGCGTTGGTCTTGTGCCGTGCCTTGTTGGGGATCAGCATGTTGTCGCTGGACGTGACGTAGCCGCTGTCCGGGATGACGAAGTCGATGTCGGGGTTGTCGGCCTTGAGCTGGACGACGTCACCGGCCCAGGCCAGACAGGCCGCGAAGTCGCCCTTGCTGAGGTCGGACGTGTAGTCGTTGCCGGTGAAGCGGCGTATCTGACCGCGGTCGACGCCCTTCTGGAGCCGGGCGATCCCCGCGTCGTAGTCGTCGTCGGTGAAGCGGGCCGGGTCCTTGCCCATGTCGAGCAGCGTCATGCCCATGGTGTCGCGCATCTCGGTGAGGAAGCCGACCCGGCCCTTGAGCTTCGGGTTGTCGAGCAGGTCGGAGACGGACTTCACCTCGACGCCGTCCAGGGCCTTCTTGTTGTAGGCGATGACGGCGGAGATGCCCTGCCACGGGTAGGAGTAGGCGCGGCCGGGGTCCCAGTCGGGGGTGCGGAACTGGGGCGACAGGTTGGCGAAGGCATGCGGCAGGTTGGCCGGGTCCAGTTTCTGGACCCACCCGAGGCGGATCAGACGGGCGGCCAGCCAGTCGGTGAGGACGATGATGTCGCGGCCGGTCTCCTGGCCCGCGGCGAGCTGCGGCTGGATCTTGCCGAAGAACTCGCTGTTGTCGTTGAT
Organism: Streptomyces sp. NPDC018026; assembly: GCF_044327745.1. NCBI lineage: Bacteria > Bacillati > Actinomycetota > Actinomycetes > Kitasatosporales > Streptomycetaceae > Streptomyces > Streptomyces sp. NPDC018026. The sequence goes on along the minus strand of NZ_JBIRFY010000013.1, from coordinate 134,333 downwards.
GTCCTCGGTGTACGTGACCTTGACGCCGGTGCGCTTGGTGAACGCCTCCAGCGTGGGGTGCCGCCTGCCGCTCTCGTCGACGTCCATGTACTCGGTCCAGTTGGAGAAGCGGACCTGCTTCTCCTCCTTGGAGTGGTCCTCGGCGGACACGCCGCCCTCGGACTTGCCGGCCGCCGGGATGCCGCAGCCGCTCAGCAGGCCCAGTCCCCCGACCGCGAGCGCGCCGCCGGTGGAGGCGCGCAGCAGCGAACGGCGGGTGAGGGCGGCCCTGCCGCTCCTGAGTGAGCGCCGCACGGCGGCCACTTGGGCCGGGGACAGGCGGTCTGGCTCGTACTGCTCCATGCGCGTGGTTGCCCTTTCGGGTGGGTCGGCCGTGGTCGGCGGCCTCTCGTCGTGACTATCGGTCCCCGAAGACGGTGCGGTGCCAGTCCTTGGCCGCCACCGCGGTGTTGTCGAACATGACGTGCTTGACCTGCGTGTACTCCTCGAAGGAGTAGGCGGACATGTCCTTGCCGAAGCCGGACGCCCGGTATCCGCCGTGCGGCATCTCGCTGATGATCGGGATGTGGTCGTTGATCCACACGCAGCCCGCCTTGATCTCGCGGGTGGCGCGGTTCGCGCGGTACACGTCCCGGCTCCAGGCGGAGGCCGCGAGCCCGTACGGCGTGTCGTTGGCCAGCCGGATGCCCTCGTCGTCGGTGTCGAAGGGCAGCACGACCAGGACGGGTCCGAAGATCTCCGACTGGACGACCTCGCTGTCCTGGGCGGCGTCGGCGATCAGGGTGGGCCGGTAGTAGGCGCCGTCCTTGAGGTCGTCCTGCGGGGCCTCGCCGCCGGTCACCACGCGCGCGTAGGAGCGGGCGCGGTCGACGAAGGCGGCGACGCGGTCCCGCTGGACGTGGCTGACCAGCGGGCCGAGGTCGGTGCCGGGGGCGAAGGGGTCGCCGACGCGGACGGTGTCCATAAGAGCGGCGGTCTTCTCGACGAACGCCTCGTAGAGGGGGCGCTGCACGTACGCGCGCGTGGCGGCCGTGCAGTCCTGGCCGGTGTTGATGAGCGCGCCCGCGACCGCGCCGTGGACGGCGGCGTCGAGATCGGCGTCGTCGAAGACGAGGAAGGGGGCCTTGCCGCCGAGTTCCAGGTGGAGCCGCTTGACGGTGGCGGTGGCGACCTCGGCGACGCGCTTGCCGACGGCGGTGGACCCGGTGAAGGAGGTCATGGCGACGTCGGGGTGGCCGACGAGGTGCTCGCCGGCCTCCCGTCCGGTGCCGCTGACGATGTTGATCACGCCGTCCGGAATACCGGCCCCGGTAGCGGCCTGGGCGAACATCAGGGAGGTCAGCGGGGTGATCTCGGCGGGCTTGAGCACGATGGTGTTGCCCGCGGCGATCGCCGGGAGGATCTTCCAGGCGGCCATCTGGAGTGGGTAGTTCCACGGCGCGATCGACCCGACCACGCCGATCGGCTCGCGGCGGACGCCGGAGTACTCCCCCGCCGACTGCCCCTGGAGGTGCCGGGCGGCTCCGGCGAAGAAGGCCGCGTTGTCGACCGTGCCCGGCACGTCGAACTCGCGGGTCAGCTTCAGCGGCTTGCCGCACTGCAGGGACTCCGCGCGGGCGAAGTCCTCGGCGCGCTCGGCGAGGACGGCGGCGAACCGGTGCAGGGCGTCGGAGCGCTCGCCTGGGGTGGCACCGGCCCAGCCGGGGAACGCCGCCCGTGCGGCGGCGACGGCCGCGTCGACGTCGTCGGGTCCGGCGAGCTCGTAGGTCAGGACGTCCTCGCCGGTGGCCGGGTCGACGACGGTGTGCGTCCGTCCGGAGGTGCCCTTCGTGAGACGGCCCGCGATGTACTGGGCCCCGTCCGCGAAGCGGTCCTGGGCCGGGAATCGGTCCGGGGTGGCGTTGCCCGGGTTGTGCATGTCGGCTCTCCTCGGTCTCCCCGTGGCGGGGGCCGGCGTGGCTCAGGCTCGATGTGAGTGCCGATCCTGACAGAGCACTAGGCCTCCAACAAGTGATTCCGTTGTTGCCATTTGGTTACGCGACGGAATCTGTCGACCAGGTGTCGAGTCGCCACGGAAAAGGCCGGACGGACTGTCAGTGGTGCGTGCCACACTCGCGTGCATGGAGAAGATCACGGGGGCGGCGCGGAGCACGGAGGCGCGGGAGAGCGCGGGGACAGCGGTGGGCGCGGACAGCCGGGAGGCGCTGGTCGCCCGGGTCCGGGCCGGCGAGCGGATCAAGTACCTGTGCTTCTGGGGGCACCGGCCGCTCCCGGACGGCAGGCTCGGGCCGAGTTGTCTGAGCCAGTGGTGGCCGTCGCCGTTCACGGTGGCCGGGGTGGAGTACGCGACGGCCGAGCACTGGATGATGGCGGGCAAGGCCCGGCTCTTCGGGGACGCGGAGGCCGAGCGGCGGGTGCTGGCGGCCGCTCATCCCGCCGGGGCGAAGAAGGCGGGCCGGCTCGTGCGCGGTTTCGACGAGGCGGTGTGGGAGCGGGAGCGCTTCCGGATCGTGGTGGAGGGCAGTGTCCACAAGTTCGCCGCGGACCCGGCGCTGCGTGAGTTCCTGCTGGCCACGGGCGGGAGAGTGCTCGTGGAGGCGAGCCCCGTGGACCGGGTGTGGGGCATCGGCCTCGCCGCGGACGACGAGGCGGCGGCGGACCCGGAGCGCTGGCGGGGACCGAATCTGCTGGGCTTCGCGCTGATGGCGGCCAGGGAGCGGCTGCGCGCGGGCGGGTGAGTGAGTGAGGGGGCGGCCCCGGGCCGCCCCCACCGGCGCCTGGCTCAGGCCACGCTCATCAGGCTCGCGAAGGCGAGGAAGCCGAGCAGCGGCAGGATCACCGTGGCCGTGATGCCGAGCACGAGACCGGCGGTCGCGGAGCCCTTGTTGGTGGCCTCACCGCGGGTGGCCTTCCCCCGGCCGATCGTGCCGAAGATGATGCCGAGGATGCCGAGGATCACGCCGAAGAACCAGAGGAAGAAGGTCAGGCTGCACACCACGCCGATGATGCCAAGGACCAGTCCCGTGGTCCCCATGCCGTTGCTCGGCTGCATCGGCATGCCGTAGCCGGGCCCCTGCGGGTAGCCCACCGGCGGGGCGGCCGGGTACGCGGCCCCCTGGTTCGGATAGCCGTACCCGGGCGCGGACTGCGGGTACGCGTAGCCCCCAGCGGGCTGCTGCCCCGGCTGCGGCGGCGGCCCGTATCCCCCGGGTCCGGGATTGGAGTACGACATGAACTGCTCTCCCCTCGTTGGAACTTGACATCGTAGAGGCAACCCTGCGAGGAGGAGCTCAGCTCTCCGCCGCCACGGAGACGGGCACGGGGCGCGAGGAGCCGTAGTAGGGGTCGTCGTAGTCCGAGTCCTCGTTGATCGCGGCGGTGATCCCGATGGCGATCAGCACGATCACGGCTACACCGAGCACGATGCCCACGATGCCCATGACGAATCCGGCCTGCGCCTGCCCGTGGTTGTTGGCCAGGCCGCTCTCCGCCTTCCGGCGGCCCTTGATGCCGAAGACCACGGCGAGGATGCCCAGTACCACCGAGACCACGCCGTACAGGCAGAACAGCGCGCAGGCGAGGATGCCCAGCACCATCGACGCGGTGCCGAGCCCGTTCTGCGGGGGCATCTGCATGCCGGGCCAGCCGTAGCCCTGGCCGTATCCGGGGTAGCCGTACCCGCCCGGGGCACCGGGGCCACCGGGCGCGAGGGGCGGCGGCGGCACCGCGGACTCGGGGCCGGTGAACCCGGCGCCGGGCATCGACGTGACCGTGGCCTGGTCGTGCACGCCCGGCGGCGGCTGCCAGGGGGGCGGCGCGTCCGAGGCGGGCGGCTGCGACTGCTGGGGCGGCTGCTGCGGCTGCCCGGCAGTGGCACCGGCACCGGCACCGGGGCCCTTGTCCAGGGACGGCCCGCTCTCCGGGGGCGCCCAGGGGTCGTTCCCGCCGGAGGACTCCCCCTCCGGCCTTGTCGCGTCCGTCATGTCCTGTCCCCCCAGGTCGTTCGTGCCGCCATGCTACGGTCCCGGGCCGCCGGGCGTGAGACCGGCCTACGATGATCCCCGAACGACCGATCAGCCGATCACCCGTGCCCCACCGCCGCCCCGCGCGGCCCGGGGCACCGCCCTGGGGAGGAACCCTTGACCGAGCACCTCGTCGACCCCGACGTCCCGCGCGATCTGCACGCCTTCATCGCCGGACTGCCGAAGGCCGAACTGCACGTCCACCACGTCGGCTCCGCCTCCCCGCGCATCGTCTCCGAACTGGCCGCGCGCCACGCCGACTCCAAGGTCCCCACCGACCCCGAGGCCCTGGTCGACTACTTCACGTTCACGGACTTCGCGCACTTCATCGATGTGTACCTGTCCGTGGTCGACCTGATCCGCACCCCGGAGGACGTCCGGCTGCTGACCTACGAGGTGGCCCGGGACATGGCCCGGCAGCAGGTGCGCTACGCCGAGCTGACCATCACACCGTTCTCCTCCACCCGGCGCGGCATCGACGAGGGCGCCTTCATGGACGCGATCGAGGACGCCCGCAAGGCGGCCGAGGCCGAGTTCGGGACCGTGCTGCGCTGGTGCTTCGACATCCCGGGCGAGGCCGGTCTGGAGTCCGCCGAGGAGACGACGCGGCTGGCCACCGACGACCGGCTGCGCCCGGAGGGCCTGGTCTCCTTCGGCCTCGGCGGACCCGAGATCGGGGTGGCCCGCCCGCAGTTCAAGCCGTACTTCGACCGCGCGATCGCCGCGGGCCTGCACTCGGTGCCGCACGCCGGCGAGACGACCGGCCCGCAGACCGTGTGGGACGCCCTCACCGACCTGCGCGCCGAACGCATCGGGCACGGCACCAGCTCCGCCCGGGACCCGAAGCTCCTCGCCCACCTCGCCGAGCGGCGCATCCCGCTGGAGGTGTGCCCGACCTCCAACATCGCCACCCGCGCGGTGCGCACCCTGGACGAGCACCCGATCAAGGAGTTCACCCGCGCCGGCGTCCTGGTGACGATCAACTCCGACGACCCGCCCATGTTCGGCACCGACCTCAACAACGAGTACGCCGTCGCGGCCCGCCTCCTCGGCCTCGACGAGCGCGGCCTCGCCGACCTCGCGAAGAACGGGGTCGAGGCCTCCTTCCTCGACGCGCCGGGCAAGGCCCGGATCGCCGACGAGATCGACACGTACACCGCCGCCTGGCTCGCCTCCTGAGAATCTCGCCCACCGAGAGTTGCCCCCACCATGGACACCCCGCGCGCCCTGACCGCCGTCGCCCACCGCGGCGACCCCTACCGGCACCGCGAGAACACGCTCGGCTCGCTGCGCTCCGCCCTGGAGCGCGGCGCGGACGCGGTCGAGACCGACGTACGCCTCACCCGGGACGGGGTGCCGGTGCTGCTGCACGACGAGACGCTGAAGCGCCTGTGGCAGCAGGACCGGCCGCTGCGCTCCCTGTCGGCCGAGGAGGTGCGCGGGCTGACCGCGGGCGGCGTGCCGACGCTCGCCGAGGCGCTGGCCGCGACCGAGGGCAGCCGGCTGATGCTGGACCTGCCGGGCGGTCCCGGCGAGCGGGCCGTGCGGCGCGTCGTGGACGTGGTCCGCGAGTGCGGCGCGCGGGACCGGGTGTACTACACGGCGGGCGCCGCCGCCATGCTCGCCGTACGGGCCGCCGACCCCGCCGCCGAGATCGCCATGACCTGGACCACGGCGGCCCCGCCCCGGCCCGCGCTGCTCGCGGCGGTCCGGCCCCGGTGGCTCAACTACCGCTTCGGACTGGTGGACCGGGCCCTGGCCGAGCGCGTCCACCGCGACGGCTTCCTGCTCTCCGCCTGGACCCCCGACACCCGCCGCACCATGCGCCGGCTGCGCGCCGCGGGCGTCGACTCGATCACCACCAACCGCATCGACGTGCTGTGCGCGCTGCGCGACCGGGGCGCGGCCGGGGTGGGGTCCCCCCTCACCCCGGCCGCGCCGCGGTAGCCGGGCGGGCCGTCAGCCCCTCGTCAGCCGTCGCGCCACCGCGTGCGACGCGACGGTCGCCGCCGCCGCGAAGCCCAGCCCCACAGCGAGATCGCGCGGGCGGGTGGCGCGCAGGACTCCGGCGCGGCGCAGGCGTCGGCGGGCCCAGAGGGTGAAGGGGACGACGATCAGCGGCGAGGTAGCCGACCCCGGCGTGTAGCCGCGCACCAGGCCCGCCTGCGCGAGGTGGACCAGGCCGTGCAGGCCGAAGGCGTTGAGCGCGGCCTGGTACGTGGCCGAGCGGCCGCCGGTCAGCCGTCCGGCCACGGACGCGGAGGCCACGACCGCGGCCATCGCGCCGACCGCCACCGCGAACTCCCGCCCGTCGACCGAACCGGCCCGCCGCCACACGGCCTCCGGCACGGTCGGGTACCGCTCGCGCAGGGCGGGGAGGTTGCGTCGCCACCAGCCCGGCACGGTGGTCAGCTCTTCGAGGTCGTGCAGGACCCAGGCGGCCAGCAGTCCCAGCGTGACCGCGCCCTCGACCCCTTCATCACTCGATGAATTCATCACATGATCAGTCTGCTACACCCCCACGATCCCGTTCCACCGCTTCGCGGACTCCGTCGGCCCCCCGGACGGGTCGACCGCGCACGCGCCGCGGCCCCGGACGGAGACCGGGGAGGTCCGTCCGGGGCCGCGCGCACCGCGTGGGGTCACATGCGTGGGGTCACATGCGTGGGATCACATGTGTGGGGTCACATGTCCAGCGACGTCATCACGTGCTTGATCCGCGTGTAGTCCTCGAAGCCGTAGCCCGACAGGTCCTTGCCGTAGCCGGACTTCTTGAAGCCGCCGTGCGGCATCTCGGCGACCAGCGGGATGTGGGTGTTGATCCACACGCAGCCGAAGTCCAGCCTCTTGGACATCCGCATCGCGCGGCCGTGGTCCTTGGTCCACACCGAGGAGGCCAGCGCGTACTCCACGCCGTTGGCCCACTCGACGGCCTGGTCCTCGTCGCGGAAGGACTGGACGGTGATGACCGGCCCGAAGACCTCCTGCTGGATGATCTCGTCGTCCTGCTTGAGGCCGGAGACGACGGTCGGGGCGTAGAAGTAGCCCTTGTCGCCGACCCGGTGGCCGCCCGCCTCGACCTTGGCGTGCGCGGGCAGGCGCTCGATGAACCCGGAGACCTGCTTGAGCTGGTTCGGGTTGTTCAGCGGGCCGTACAGCACGTCCTCGTCGTCCGGCTGTCCGGTCTTGATCTCGGACGCGGCCTTGGCGAGCGCGCTCACGAACTCGTCGTGGACCGACTCGTGCACCAGCACGCGGGTGGCGGCGGTGCAGTCCTGCCCGGCGTTGAAGTAGCCCGCCTCCGAGATGCCCTCGACGGCCTTGGGGATGTCGGTGTCCTCGAAGACCACGACCGGCGCCTTGCCGCCCAGCTCCAGGTGGACCCGCTTGAGGTCCTTCGACGCCGACTCGGCGACCGACATGCCCGCCCGCACGGAGCCGGTGATGGAGGCCATCGCCGGGGTCTCGTGCTCGACCATCAGGCGGCCGGTGTCGCGGTCGCCGCAGACGACGTTGAAGACGCCCTTGGGGACGATCGAGCCGATGATGTCGGCCATCAGGGCCGTGGAGGCCGGGGTGGTGTCCGAGGGCTTGAGGACGACCGTGTTGCCCGCGGCGAGGGCCGGGGCGAACTTCCACACGGCCATCATCATCGGGTAGTTCCACGGCGCGACCTGCGCGCAGACACCGATCGGCTCGCGGCGCACGAAGGAGGTCAGCCCCTCCATGTACTCGCCGGCGCCGCGGCCCTCCAGCATCCGCGCCGCGCCCGCGAAGAAGCGGATCTGGTCGACCATCGGCGGGATCTCCTCGGAGCGGGTCAGCCCGATGGGCTTGCCCGTGTTCTCCACCTCGGCCGCGATCAGTTCCTCGGCCCGCTCCTCGAACGCGTCCGCGATCTTCAGCAGGGCCTTCTGCCGCTCGGCCGGGACCAGGTCCCGCCAGGCCGGGAAGGCCGCCGCGGCGGCCGCCATCGCGGCGTCCACATCCGCCTCCCGGGAGAGGGGGGCGGTCGCGTACGCCTCGCCCGTGGCGGGGTTGACCACTTCCGTGGTCCGTCCGTCGGCGGCGTCCCGGAACTCACCGTCGATGTAATTGCGCAGACGACGCAGCTCGGTGCTCACTGCCGGCCCTCCAAGTTCGGGTGTCCATTGACTGAGACACCCACCCTAGACGGAGTGCCGACGTTTTCAACACCCCCGCTCCCCTCAGCGTTGCGATATCCGCAGATTGAAGCGACTCAGACAACGAATTTCATCGATCCGGCCTTGCGAAACTGTCGATACGTCGTGCACAGTGAAGCCGTGGCCAGTCGAAGCGCAGACCAGAAGGACTCCCGCGAGTCCAGGAACGGCGGTCCCCAGTTGGACGCCGTCTCCCTCGCCATCATCGAGCAGCTCCAGGAGGACGGCCGCCGGCCGTACGCCGCCATCGGCAAGGCCGTGGGCCTGTCGGAGGCGGCCGTGCGCCAGCGCGTCCAGAAACTGCTCGACCAGGGCGTGATGCAGATCGTCGCCGTCACGGACCCGCTCACGGTGGGCTTCCGGCGCCAGGCGATGGTCGGCGTCAACGTCGAGGGCGACGTGGAGTCGGTGGCCGAGGCGCTGTCGGCGATGTCCGAGTGCGAGTACGTGGTGATGACCGCGGGCTCCTTCGACCTGATGGTGGAGGTCGTCTGCGAGGACGACGACCACCTCCTGGAGGTCATCAACCGACGCATCCGGGCCGTGCCCGGCGTGCGCTCCACCGAGAGCTTCGTCTACCTCAAGCTCAAGAAGCAGACCTATATGTGGGGAACCCGATAATCGTGAGCACCGACAGCCCCAAGGACCTCAGCAAGGCCGCGTACGACCACCTGTGGATGCACTTCACCCGCATGTCGTCGTACGAGAACGCCCCCGTCCCCACCATCGTCCGCGGTGAGGGCACCCACATCTACGACGACAAGGGCAAGCGCTACCTCGACGGTCTCGCCGGCCTGTTCGTGGTCCAGGCCGGACACGGCCGCCAGGAGCTCGCGGAGACCGCCTCGAAGCAGGCGCAGGAGCTCGCCTTCTTCCCGGTGTGGTCCTACGCCCACCCCAAGGCCGTCGAGCTGGCCGAGCGCCTGGCGAACGAGGCCCCCGGCGACCTCAACAAGGTCTTCTTCACCACCGGCGGCGGCGAGGCCGTCGAGACCGCCTGGAAGCTCGCCAAGCAGTACTTCAAGCTGACCGGCAAGCCCACCAAGTACAAGGTCATCTCCCGCGCGGTGGCCTACCACGGCACCCCGCAGGGCGCCCTGTCCATCACCGGCCTGCCCGCCCTCAAGGCCCCCTTCGAGCCGCTGGTCCCCGGCGCGCACAAGGTGCCGAACACCAACATCTACCGCGCCCCGCTCTTCGGCGACGACCCCGAGGCCTTCGGCCGCTGGGCCGCCGACCAGATCGAGCAGCAGATCCTCTTCGAGGGCCCGGAGACCGTCGCCGCGGTCTTCCTGGAGCCGGTGCAGAACGCGGGCGGCTGCTTCCCGCCCCCGCCCGGCTACTTCCAGCGGGTGCGCGAGATCTGCGACCAGTACGACGTGCTGCTCGTCTCGGACGAGGTCATCTGCGCCTTCGGCCGCCTCGGCACCACCTTCGCCTGCGACAAGTTCGGCTACGTCCCGGACATGATCACCTGCGCCAAGGGCATGACCTCGGGCTACTCCCCGATCGGCGCCTGCGTCATCTCCGACCGCCTGGCCGAGCCGTTCTACAAGGGCGACAACACCTTCCTGCACGGCTACACCTTCGGCGGCCACCCGGTCTCCGCCGCGGTCGGCATCGCCAACCTCGACCTCTTCGAGCGCGAGGGCCTCAACCAGCACGTGCTCGACAACGAGGGCGCCTTCCGCGCCACCCTGGAGAAGCTGCACGACCTGCCGATCGTCGGCGACGTACGCGGCAACGGCTTCTTCTACGGCATCGAGCTGGTCAAGGACAAGACCACCAAGGAGTCCTTCGACGAGGAGGAGACCGAGCGGGTCCTGTACGGCTTCCTCTCCAAGAAGCTCTTCGAGAACGGCCTGTACTGCCGTGCCGACGACCGCGGCGACCCGGTCATCCAGCTCGCCCCGCCGCTGATCTCCAACCAGGAGACCTTCGACGAGATCGAGCAGATCCTGCGGGCCACGCTGACGGAGGCGTGGACGAAGCTCTGATCATCCTTTGAGGTGATCATCACCGGCCCCGGAGCGGTCCGTTCGAGTGAGAACGGCGGCCCGGGGCCGCGTGCTGTCCGGCTTCCTCCGCGGCGACTCCTTACGGTGCCCAGTGACCGATCGGCCCCGCCTTCGTTCCCCCGGAAGGGGGACAGGACCGGGGAAATACGGATCAGAACCGAGGTGTACGCCCATGGAGGCCCCGCCGGACAACGACGTGCTCTGGGCCCGCGCCCTGCACTTCCAGCACCACGACGGCTCCCCCGCGCTGCAAGGAGTGTCGCTCGGCGTGCGCGAGGGCGAGATCCTCGCCGTGAGCGGCCCGCGCGGCAGCGGCAAGACCACCCTGCTGCGGTGCCTGTCCGGACTGGTCAAACCGCAGGACGGCGAGGTGTGGTTCAACAGCGTGCCGGTGCACACCATGGGTCCCCTCGGCCGCGAACGGCTGCGCCGCGACCGCTTCGGCTGGATCGACCCCGCCCCGGCGCTCGTCCCGGAGCTGAACGCCTGGGAGAACGCCGCGCTCCCCCTCATGCTGCGCGGCACCGGCCGGCGCCGGGCCAAGACCGCCGCCCTGGAATGGCTGGACCGCCTCGACGTCGGCGGCAAGGCGCGCCGGCGCCCGCACGAACTCCAGCAGGCAGAGCGGCAGCGCGTCTGCATCGCCCGCGCCCTCGCCGTCACCCCGGCGGTGCTCTTCGCCGACGAACCGACGGCCCCCCTGCACCGCGCCGACCGCGCCCACGTCCTGCGGACGCTCACCACGGCGGCCCGCTCGCACGGCATCACCGTCCTGCTCGCCACGCACGACGCGCAGACCGCCGCCCTGGCGGACCGCGCGGTGGCGCTCCTGGACGGACGACGGGTGCGGACCGTGCACCTGCCGCCGCTCGCCGAGACCACGGTGGCCACGGGCGCCGCCGGGACTCCCGGAACGGAAGGCCGGGCGGCGTGCTCGCTCTCCGCCTGACCCGCACCGCCCACCTCGCCGTCCACCTGCGCCGCCTGCTGGTCGCGCTGGCCTCGGCGGGCACGGGTTTCCTGCTGCTGTGCGCCCTCGGCCACGCGCTGGGCCACCCCGACGCGCCCGGCGCCTCCGCCCTCCGCCTGGCCTGGTGCGCGGCGCCGCTGGCCGCCGCGGTGTACCTCGCGGTCGCCGTGGCCCGCACCGATCCCGGCACCCGGCCCCGCTCGGGGCTGTCCGCGATCGGCCTGGGGCCGGGCCGGCTGATGGCCGTCTCGGCGACGACCACGGCCCTGTCCGCCGCGCTCGGGTCGGTGGCGGCCCTGCTCGCCTTCCTGTACCTGCGCGGCAGCCTGACCGGCCGCCCGCCCTCCGACCTCGTGGCGGCCGACGCCCTGGCCGTCGGCCAGTCCCTCCCCGCCCCGGCCGTCCTGACCCTGCTGGTCCTCGTACCGGCCCTCGCCTCGGCGGCCGTGGCCCACACGCTGCGGCCCCGCGATCCCCGGCCCACCGCGGCGGCCGCCCCCCGGGGTTACGGCCGCTTCGGCGCGTACGGCTTGGGCAAGGCCCGCGAAACCTTCGGCGCCTACGGCCGCTTCGGCGCCCGCGTCGCGGTGACTGCGGGCAGTCGTGCCGCTGGGGCGATGGGGGTCCCCCCGCTCGAGCGAAGCCGAGAGTGGGGGAGGGTGGGCGCAGGCGGCGCCCTGCAAGCGCAGGCGAGTGATCCCCACCCCCCGGCTCCGACGGACGTCGCCACGCAGACGCTGGACGCCGCTCCCCCGGCCCCGGCCCCGGCCCCGGCGGACGCCACCCCGCCCGAGCCGGCCCCCCGCCCCCAGAACACCACCGCCCTCCCCTGGGGCATCGCCGTACTCACCGCGGGCCTCACCGTCGAGACCTACACCGGCAACGCGGCCGCCGCCCCCGCCCCCGGCACCGCCCCCTCCGCCGGCGTCCTGATCGGCTGGGCCCTCACCGCCCTGGGCCTCGCCCTGGCCGGCCCCGGCCTCACCCACCTGTGCGGCCGCCTGCTCCAGGCCGCCCGCCCCGGCGCCCTGCGCCTCCTGGCCGGCCGCGTCCTCATGGAGGAGTCGCAGCGCGTCGGCCGCCCGCTCGGCGTCGTCGCCGCCGTCGCCGCCGCGGCCTACGTGGCCACGACCGTGTACGACGGGGACGGCCCCGCCTTCGGCCCGCTCGGCACCCTGGGCGCCGTCCTCGTGGCCGGCTGCACGGTGGCCACCCTGCTCACCGCGGCCGTCGAGGCCCGGCACGCCCGGGCCGACACCACGGACGCCCTGCTGCGGCTCGGCGCGCCCCCGGCGACCCTGCGGGCCGCCGCCGCGGTACGCGCCGCCGCCCTGCTCGTCCTGTTCGGTCCCCTGGTCCTGATCGTCGCGGTGCTGGCGGCGCTGCCGCTGGACCACTGACCGGCGGAAATCTTTTCGAGAAAGTCCGCGCGACGGCGATGAGTTCCGGGGCCGCCTCCCGTCTACCTCTTCGAACGGCACGGCACACGCACCGCACCGCGACAGCGGCGCACCGACGGGAGAGGCCCCCATGTACCAGCAGATGATCTTCGTGAACCTGGCCACCGACGACCTCGACGCCGCCAAGAAGTTCTTCACCGGGCTGGGGTGGGAGCTCAACGCCCAGTTCAGCGACGACAGCACCGCCTCGTTCCCGGTGAGCGACACCATCGTCGTGATGGTGCACACGCCGCAGAAGTACCGCGAGTTCACCAAGAAGGAGATCGCGGACTCGACGAAGACCAGCGAGGTGCTGATCGCACTGAGCGCCGAGAGCCGCGAGAAGGTCGACGAGCTGGTGGACAAGGCGGTCGCGGCCGGCGGCTCGGTCTCCGGCGAGACCCAGGACCACGGCTTCATGTACGGGCGGGCCTTCGACGACGTCGACGGCCACACCTTCGAGGTCGTGTGGATGGACCCGGCGGCGGTCGAGGGCTGATCCGGACGCGTGCCTAGCATGGGCGGGTGGATCCGACATCCGATCAGACACCCGCCCAGCGCAAGGCCCGGTCACCGCACGGGTCACCGTCACCGTCACTGTCACAGTTCCAGTCCCACCACGCTTCCCACGACCGGGAGATCGAGAGCCTCGACGAGTTCGACCGCGTCGTCTCCTCGCCCGGCTCCCTCGCCCATCACCGCGTCCAGGCCGTCGACCTGACGGACCGTACGGACGCCCTGCTGGCCGCCGATCCCACGGGCGCCGTCTTCCTCGGCTGCCCGATGGACCCCGGCGCCGCGGCCAGGGTGCGCGCCGCGGGCGCCCTGGTCTTCCCGCCCATACCGGGACTGCCCTTCGACCCCTACCGGGGACGCCTCTACTCCCCCGACGAGCTCTACGCCCGCCTCGACGAGGACTACGCGGCGACACCGGACGCCCTCGCCTACGACTGGTTCCAGCAGACCAGGGCCGACGGTGACGTGTTCGCCTCGATGCTGCGCGCCGTCCACGACGACGCCGTGTCGGACGCGCTGGACGAACTCGTCGCCGGTGTCCGGGTGGTGGGCGTCATGGGCGGCCACGCCATGGCCCGGGGCACCGCGGAGTACGCGGGCGCCGCGCGCCTGGGCCGTGAGCTGGCCCGCGCCGGGCTCACAGTGGCCACGGGCGGCGGTCCGGGCGCGATGGAGGCGGCGAACCTCGGCGCGTACGCGGCCCCGTTCGACGACGGGATGCTGGACGACGCCCTGATGCTGCTCGCCAAGGTCCCGTCGTTCGCGCCGTCGATCACCGACTGGGCCCGGTCCGCGTTCGAGGTGCGGGAGCGCTGGCCCGGCGGCGGTGCCTCGATCGGCATCCCGACCTGGTTCTACGGCCACGAGCCGCCCAACGCCTTCGCCGGGCACATCGCGAAGTACTTCGCCAACGCCACGCGCGAGGACGGTCTGCTGGCCCGGTCCACGGCGGGCGTGGTGTTCCTGCCCGGAGCGGCCGGGACCCTGCAGGAGATCTTCGACAACGCGACGCCGAACTACTACGAGTCGCGCGGCGGACCCACGCCGATGGTGCTCGTGGACCGTGAGCACTGGACCCGTACGCTGCCCGCGTGGCCGCTGCTGCAGTCGCTCGCGAAGGGACGGCCGATGGAGTCCCGAATCGCTCTTGTTGGCCGAATCGATGAGGCTCCCGATGCGCTGAAACGTCTCGGCGGTTAATAAGACGGCAAAGTCAACGGCCGTGGCAGGCATATGCGTTGACACTTCTTACGGCCCGCTTATAGACCAGTGAGGCTCATGGGTGTGCTGATGCCGTGTCATCGAGCGTCGGCACCCTCTCCACCCCCCGCATCCGCGCTCCCGTAAAGGACAAACGTGGCAGTCCTGTCCATAATCAGCCGCACGGCATCCCGCCGCGGCGTCCGCGCCCTCGGCGTCGTCGCCGCCTCCGCGGCCCTGGCGCTCAGCGCGTCGGGCAACGCCCTCGCCTGCGACATCAGCGAGTTCTCCGCCGAAGCCAAGTGCGACGGCGACAACGGTGTCATCACCGTCACCGACGTGGACCCCGCCGGCATCCCGGCCACCGTCACCGTCTACCTCAAGGACGGCGACAAGCAGGTCGGCCAGCAGACGGTCAAGGGCTCCAAGGACGGCACCACCGTCTCCTTCCCGGTGGACTGGCAGCCGAACACGACGTACCGCATCCACGTGAAGGCCGACAGGTACGTCGACGAGGACATCCAGCCGGACGTCACCACCCCGTCGACCCCCTGCAAGAGCGAGGACACCCCGACCCCGACCCCGTCGGAGAGCTCCTCGACCCCGTCGGACGAGACCGAGTCCCCGGCGCCCGAGCCGTCCACGTCGGCGCCCGCGCCGTCGCAGCCGGAGAGCACCGCCCCGGCGGCCGTGCCGAACGACAACGCCCCGTCCCCGGCGGCCGGTGACTCCAACCTCGCCGAGACCGGTGCCAACTCCAACACCGGCATGATCGCCGGTATCGCGGCGGCCCTGGTCGTCGTCGGTGGCGGCGCCGTCTTCTTCGGCCTGCGCCGTCGCGGAGCGAACAGCAACAGCTGACGCCCGCGCCGACCGTTCACGGCGGTGGCCCGTCCCGTACCGGGGCGGGCCACCGTCGTGTCAGCCGAACGTCGCCTTCTCCCGCCAGAGTTCGAGCAGCTTGCGGTCGCCGAGCACCTCAAGTCCCGGCGCGTCCAGCGGAAGCCGGCCGTAGAAGGCCAGCAGCACGTCGGTGAGCGGGCCGCGCAGCGCCACCGTCGCCTTCTCGTGCCCGCGGCGCCAGGTGATGCCGTCGTCGGGAAGCTCGATCAGCCACTCGGCGTTCAGCCCGGCCGGAGCGTCGGTCGCGTGCAGGTGGAGGCTGCTGCCGGGGGCGCGCAGTTCGTTCGCCGCGGCGCCGGGCAGGGCCCGCTGCACGAACCGCACGATGTCCAGCCACTCGTCGATCGCGTCGGCCGCCACCTCGGGTGCGACCGCCTGGTGGGGCAGGCCCGCCGCGAGGGCCGCGTCCGCGCCGTGGACGACGAGTTCGTGGGCCATCCGGCGCGCCCAGAACCCCGCCGTGTCGACACCGGCCCACGACCACGCCCGCGCGTCCGGACCGGCCTCCCGCAGCGCGCCGACGACCACCTCGCCGGACTCCGCCAGCCACGCGTCCAGCGCCGCCGCGTCCCCGCGGACCGCGGGTCCCTCGGATCCCGGCGCGCGGTCCACCGGGACGTCCTGCTCGGCGCGGGTGCCGACGATCAGCCCGGTCCAGCGCAGGGCCCGGCCCACGTGCCGCACCAGGTCCTCCAGGGTCCAGTCCGGGCAGGTCGGCACGGTGGCGGTCAGGTCCGCACCGGAGGTGACCACGGCCCCGAGCCTGCCCACCTGGTGAACGATTTCGTCGCAGTACCGGTCGTGTGCGAGGAGTGTCATGCGATCACCCTACGAGCACGAACGATCACCGGTGACCACATGATCAGCCAAGCACGACGACTTCCGCCGCGTCGAACTCCACCCCCACCGCGTCCCCGACCTCCGGCGCCGCCCGCAGCGCGCAGGCCGCCTCCAGGCGGGGCGCGTCCTCGGGCTTCAGGTGCACGGCGACGTGCGTACCGCGGAAGGTGCGGGCCGTGACCGTGCAGCGCAGGCCCTCGTCGACGGGGACGACACGGACGCCGGCCGGCCGCACGAGCACCGTACGCGCGCCCTGCGGGGCGTCCTCGGGGACCGGCACCTTGCCCCACGGGGTGTCCGCGGCCTGTCCCGCGACAGACGCCTCGGCCACGTTCTCGAAGCCGAGGAAACGGGCCACGAACGCGTCCGCCGGCCGCTGCCACACCTCCAGGGGCGTTCCCGACTGGGCGATCCGCCCGTCCCGCATCACCACGACCCGGTCGGCGAGCGCGAACGCCTCGCCCTGGTCGTGCGTCACGGCCAGCACGGTGGTGCCCAACCGCCCGAACAGCTCCCGCAGTTCGACCACGAGGCGCTCCCGCAGCGAGCGGTCCAGCTGGCCGAGCGGCTCGTCCAGCATCAGCAGCCGGGGCCGGGGCGCGAGCGCGCGGGCCAGTGCCACCCGCTGCTGCTCCCCGCCGGAGAGCGCGGCGACGGACCGGCGGGCGGCGCCCGGCAGCCCGACCAGTTCCAGCAACTCCTCCACCCGGACCCGCTGATCGGCCCGGGACGCGCCGCGCATCCGCGGCCCGAAGGCGATGTTCCCGGCCACGTCGCGCTGCGGGAACAGCTGGTGGTCCTGGAACATCAGCCCGAGCTCGCGCTTGTGCGCGGGCACCCCGGACTGGTCCCGCCCGTCCAGCGTCACCCGCCCGGCATCCAGCGGCTGGAGCCCGGCGACCGCCCGCAGCAGCGTCGACTTGCCGCTGCCGCTGGGCCCGAGCACGCACACCACCTCGTGCTCGGCGACCCCCAGGCCGACGTCGTCGAGCACGGCCCGCCCGCCGAAGCGGACGGTCGCGCCTTCCAGGCTCAACAGGCTGGGCGGCATGTCTAGAACTCCCCGCTCCGGTCGGTCCGCAGCCGCTCCAGCACCACCAGGGCCACCGCGCACACCAGCATCAGAATCGTCGAAAGGGCCATCGCCTGGCCGTAGTTCATGTCCCCGGGCCGGCCCAGCAGGCGCGCCACGGCGACCGGCAGCGTCGGGTTGTCGGGCCGTGCGATGAACACGGTCGCGCCGAACTCCCCCAGCGACACCGCGAAGGCGAACCCGGCCGCCACCAGCAGCGCCCGCCGCACCATCGGCAGGTCCACCTCGCGCCACACCCGCCACGGCGACGCGCCCAGCACCGCGGCCGCCTCCCGCAGCTGTCCGTCCACCGCCCGCAGCACCGGCAGCATGGTCCGTACGACGAACGGGACGCCCACCAGCGCCTGCGCGAGCGGCACCAGGATCCAGGAGGACCTGAGGTCCAGCGGCGGTTCGTCCAGCGCGATCAGGAACCCGAAGCCGACCGTCACGGCCGACACCCCGAGCGGCAGCATCAGCAGCGCGTCGAACCCGCGCACGAAACGGCCCGCGTCGCGCCGGGTGAGCGCGGTCGCGGCCAGCGCGCCGATCACCACGGCGATGGCGGTGGCGGCGACGGCGTACTGGAGGGAGTTGCCGATCGCCTCGATCGGCGGGACGAGGAAGGCGCCGCCGTCCTCGCGGGTCAGCGCCCGGTAGTAGCCGAAGCCGGACGCCCCCAGCGACCGCTGGACCAGTACCGCCAGCGGCAGCACCAGCAGGACGGCGATGACGCCCAGGACGCCGGCGAGCAGCGCCCACTGCCCGGCTCCGCGCGGCCGGCGCGCGGTCGTGGCCGCGTCCACGAGCCGCAGCGCCGTCTCCCGCCGCCGCACCGTCCAGGCGTGCACGGCGAGGACGGCGACGACCGCCGCGAACTGGATCAGCGTCAGGACGGCGGCCGTGGACAGGTCGAAGACCTGCGAGGTCTGGCGGTAGATCTCCACCTCCAGGGTGGAGAAGGTGGGCCCGCCGAGGATCTGGACGACTCCGAAGGAGGTGAAGGTGAACAGGAAGACCATCAGCGCGGCGGCGGCCACGGCGGGTGCCAGCGCGGGCAGTGTGACCTGCCGCCAGGCCCGCAGCCGGGAGGCCCCGAGCATCCGCGCGGCCTCCTCCTGCCGCGGGTCGAGCTGCGCCCACAGTCCGCCGACGGTGCGGACGACGACGGCGTAGTTGAAGAAGACGTGCGCGAGCAGGATCGCCCACACCGTGGTGTCCAGGCGCAGGCCCCACAGCTCGTCGAGCAGCCCGCCGCGCCCGACCAGCGCCAGGAACGCCGTACCGACGACGACCGTCGGCAGCACGAACGGCACGGTCACCACGGCCCGCAGGACCTGCTTGCCGGGGAAGTCGAAGCGGGCGAAGACGTACGCGCCGGGCAGCGCGACGAGCAGCGTGAGCCCGGTGGACGCCAGGGCCTGCCAGGTGGTGAACCACAGCACGTGCCGCACGTCCGACTGTGCGAGCACGT
Organism: Streptomyces sp. NPDC018026; assembly: GCF_044327745.1. Taxonomy (NCBI): domain Bacteria; kingdom Bacillati; phylum Actinomycetota; class Actinomycetes; order Kitasatosporales; family Streptomycetaceae; genus Streptomyces; species Streptomyces sp. NPDC018026. The sequence continues at coordinate 115,695 of NZ_JBIRFY010000013.1, read as the reverse complement.
CCCCGATCCGCCCGAGCTGCCAGACCCCGTCGACCTTCAGTCCGCGGGCCACGATGGCGGCGACGGGGTAGGCGAAGAACACCGCGAAGAACGCGACGGGCACGGCCATCAGGCCGAGCCGGGCCGCGCTCCCGCGGGCGGTCCGCGCCGCCTTCCTGCCCTCCCGGCTCACTTCAGTACGAGCGAGGTCCACGACTTGACCCACTGGTCGCGGTTGTCGGCGATCTTCGCCGGGTCGAGGGTCTGCGGGTCCTTCGCCTGCGGCCCGAACTTCGAGAACACCTCGGGGACCCGCGCGCCCTCCCGCACCGGGTAGACGAACATGTTCAGCGGCATGTCCTCCTGGAAGGACTTGCTCAGCAGGAAGTCGAGGAGGGCCTTGCCGCCCTCGGGGTTCTTCGCGTTGCTGAGCAGACCCGCGTACTCGACCTGCCGGAAGCAGGTGCCGTCGGCGACGCCCGTGGGGGCGGTGTCCGGCTGCGGGTCGGCGTAGACGACCTCGACGGGCGGGGAGGAGGCGTAGGACACGACGAGCGGACGGTCGCCCTTGGCCTTCTTGCCGCCGGCCGAACCGGAGAACTCCTCGTTGTACGCCTGCTCCCAGCTGTCCACGACCTTGACGCCGTTCGCCTTGAGCTTCTTCCAGTAGCCCTCCCAGCCGTCGTCTCCGTACTGGGCGGCGGTGCCGAGAAGGAAGCCGAGGCCGGGCGAGGAGCTGCCCGCGTTCTCGGTGACGAGCAGGTCCTTGTACTCGGGCTCGACCAGGTCGTCGAAGGACTTGGGCGGGGTCAGCCCGTGCCGGTCGAAGTACGCCTTGTCGTAGTTGACGCAGATGTCGCCGGTGTCGACGGGCGTGACCCGGTGCTTGTCCTGGTCGGCCCGGTACTCGGGCCGGACGAGGTCGGCCCCCTTGGCCTCGTACGGCTGGAACAGGCCGTTGTCGAGGGCGCGGGAGAGCAGGGTGTTGTCGACGCCGAAGAAGACGTCGCCCTGCGGGTTGTCCTTGGTGAGGACGGCCTTGTTGACGGCCTGGCCCGCGTCGCCGTCCTCCAGGACCTTGACCTTGTAGCCGGATTCCTTCTCGAAGGCGGCGATGACGTCCTTGGACGCGGCCCACGAGTCGTGGCTGACCAGAGTCACGGTCTTGGAGCCGCCGGAGCCGCTGCCGTCGCCGCCGTCGTCGGACGACGATCCGCAGGCGGCCAGCGTGCCGACCATGCCGAGCCCGACGGCCAGGACACTGACCTTCTTGGTGATGCTCACTGAATTCCTCCTGGGTGACCAGGAGAAGACGCGGCCCCGCCCGGGACCCCTGGCGAGGGTCCCGGGCAGGGCGCAACAGCTCGAGTGGTGACCGATCTCCCTACCCAGAATGACCTGGGCCAGGTTCGGAGGGTCTGCGGCCGGTGCCGCACTCTCAGCGCTGTGGCGCTCCCCTGTCGGAATATGAAGATGTGACGACTATGACGATGTACTGGGCGTGCTGGATGTACTACTGATACTTCCGCCGGTCAGGTTACCGCTCGCTCGCGGCGAGCTGACCACACGCCCCGTCGATCTCCTGCCCACGGGTGTCCCGGATCGTCACCGGCACACCGTGCGCCGCGATGGCCTCCACGAACGCCTTCTCGTCCTCGGGCCGGGACGCGGTCCACTTGGAGCCGGGCGTCGGGTTGAGCGGGATCAGGTTGACGTGCACGGGCCTGCCCTTGAGCAGCCGCCCGAGCCGGTCGCCGCGCCAGGCCTGGTCGTTGATGTCGCGGATCAGGGCGTACTCGATGGACAGCCGGCGCCCGGACTTCGCCGCGTACTCGAACCCGGCGTCCAGCACCTCGCGCACCTTCCACCGCGTGTTGACGGGGACGAGGGTGTCGCGCAGCTCGTCGTCGGGGGCGTGCAGCGAGATGGCGAGGCGGCACTTGAAGCCCTCGCCGGTGAAGCGGTGGATCGCCGGGACGAGACCGACCGTGGAGACGGTGATGCCGCGCTGGGAGAGTCCCAGCCCGTCGGGCTCGGGGTCGGTGAGCCGGCGGATGGAGCCGACGACGCGGTTGTAGTTGGCGAGGGGCTCGCCCATGCCCATGAACACGATGTTGCTGAGCCGGGCGGGGCCTCCCGGGACCTCGCCGTCCCTGAGCGCCCGCATGCCGTCCACGATCTGGTGCACGATCTCGGCGGTCGACAGGTTGCGGTCCAGGCCGGCCTGGCCGGTGGCGCAGAACGGGCAGTTCATCCCGCAGCCCGCCTGGGAGCTGATGCACATGGTCACCCGGTCCGGGTAGCGCATGAGCACCGACTCGACGAGCGTCCCGTCGAACAGCTTCCACAGCGTCTTGCGCGTGGTCCCCTGGTCGGTCGACAGATGCCGCACGACCGTCATCAGCTCGGGCAGCAGCGCTTCCCGCAGCCCCTCGCGCGAACCGGCGGGGATGTCGGTCCACTGCTCGGGGTCGTGCGCGTACCGCGCGAAGTAGTGCTGCGAGAGCTGCTTCGCGCGGAACGGCTTCTCACCGATCGCGGCGACAGCCTCCTTGCGCTCGGCAGGCGTGAGATCGGCAAGGTGCCGCGGCGGCCGCTTCGCTCCGCGGGGTGCGGCAAAGGTGAGCTCACCGGGGGCTGGACGGGCCACGGTCGGACAACTCCTCATGACGGCGGGCCTGTGGCAACCCCCCGCTTTCTGCGGGGACAACGGCAGGGCCGTGCCGAAGCCAGGAGACCTCACTGGGACACCCCCGCGTCGGCGGGGACACACGGAAGGGCCCGCGGCAGACGCCGCAGGCCCTTTCCATGCTACCGGATGACTGTCAACCCACCCCGACGAAGATCACCAGCAGCAGCCACACCACCGGCGCCGTCGGGAGGAGGGAGTCCAGCCGGTCCATGATGCCGCCGTGGCCCGGCAGGAGGGTGCCCATGTCCTTGATGCCGAGGTCTCGCTTGATCATGGACTCGCCGAGGTCGCCCAGGGTGGCGCTGACGGCGACCACGAGGCCGAGCAGCAGGCCCTGCCACCAGGTGCCGTCGTCGATCAGGAACTGCATGCACAGCGCACCCGCCACCATCGCGAACGCGACCGCTCCCAGCAGGCCCTCGCGGGTCTTGCCGGGGCTGATGCGCGGGGCGAGCTTCTTCTTGCCGAAGCGCCAGCCGACGGCGTAGGCCCCGGTGTCGCTGACGACCGTCAGTATCAGGAAGACCAGGACGCGCCAGGCGCCGTCGTCGGCCGCCAGCATCATGGCGACGAACGTGGCCAGGAACGGCACGTAGAACGCGGCGAAGAGGCCTGCCGTGACGTCCTTGAGGTAACCCTCCGGCGGCTCCGTCATCCGCCAGACCAGGACCGCGAGCGCGGTGAGGGCCATGGCCACCCACGCGCCCTCGGCGCCGCGTGCGTAACCGGCGACGACCATCGCGGCGCCGCCGATCGCGAGGGGTACGAGGGACGCCTTGATGCCCTTGCGCTCCTCCAGCCGCTTGGTCAGCTCCCACAGCCCCACCACGACGGCGACCGCGATCACACCGACGAAGACCGCCTTGACGACGAACAGCGACGCGACGATCACCACGCCGAGGCCGACGCCGACCCCTATCGCCGCGCCCAGGTCACGCCCCGCGCTCTTCTTCTGCGGCGGCGGCTGGGACTGCGCCGGCTGCGGGGCGTCGGGCATGGGCTCCGGATTCTGCGGCACCGCCGCGTACGGCTGCGCCGACGGGTTCTGGTCGTGGAACGGCTCGTCCCGGAACAGGGGACCGCTCAGCCGAGCGGTCCCCTGGTCGTCGTCCTGGTCTCCGCCGTGTTCGGGTACGTCGGGCACGATGGGCATGGGGCGAGTCTGCTGCGCGTAGTGCGCATCGTACGCGGGACCCGCCGGGCCGGCGCCCTGGACGGGTCCCTGGTCGGACGGCCCCCAGCACCCGGCTTGTGGCGGCGCTCCCCAGGAAGAGTCGTTCATCAGACCTCGAGCAGCTCCGCTTCCTTGTGCTTCAGGAGCTCGTCCACCTGTGCGACGTACTTGGCGGTGGTGTCGTCGAGCTCCTTCTCCGCACGGCGGCCCTCGTCCTCGCCGACCTCGCCGTCCTTGACCATCTTGTCGATGGCGTCCTTGGCCTTGCGGCGCACGGAGCGGATCGAGACCTTGGCGTCCTCGCCCTTGCTCTTGGCGACCTTGATGTACTCGCGGCGGCGCTCCTCGGTCAGCTCGGGGAACACCACCCGGATGATGTTGCCGTCGTTGCTCGGGTTGACGCCCAGGTCGGAGTCGCGGATCGCCTGCTCGATGTTGCGCAGGGCCGTCTTGTCGAAGGGGGTCACCACGGCCATGCGCGGCTCGGGCACGGAGAACGAGGCCAGCTGGTTGATCGGCGTCGGCGCGCCGTAGTAGTCGGCCACGATCTTGTTGAACATCGCCGGGTGCGCACGGCCGGTGCGGATCGCGGCGAAGTCCTCCTTGGCGACCACGACGGCCTTCTCCATCTTCTCCTCGGCCTCGAGGAGGGTCTCTTCGATCACCACTTGCTCCTGCGTGTCTTGAGTAGGCCCGGCTGCGGTTCCCTGGGGGCGGCGGCCGGCTGCGTCGCGTTCTTCCTGCACGGTTCCCGACCGTCGGGACATTGTCCATCCCCCGGTCCGGCCCCGTCCCGTCCGTCCCCCGGACAGGTGGCGTCCGCGGACAGGGGGTGTTCTCCGGTCAGTCCCGGCTGCCCTGGTCACCCACAAGCGTGCCGATCTTCTCACCCTTGACGGCGCGGGCGATATTGCCCTCCTTCAACAGCTCGAAGACCACGATCGGGAGGCTGTTGTCGCGGCAGAGCGTGACGGCCGTGGCGTCGGCGACCTTCAGGTCCCGGGTGATGACCTCGCCGTACCCGAGCGCGTCGAACTTCACGGCGTCCGGGTTGGTCTTCGGGTCGGAGTCGTAGACCCCGTCCACGCCGTTCTTGCCCATGAGCAGCGCCTCGGCGTCGATCTCCAGGGCGCGCTGGGCGGCGGTGGTGTCGGTGGAGAAGTAGGGCATGCCCATACCGGCGCCGAAGATGACCACACGGCCCTTCTCCAGGTGGCGCACCGCGCGCAGCGGGATGTAGGGCTCGGCGACCTGGCCCATGGTGATGGCGGTCTGCACGCGGCAGTCGACGCCCTCCTTCTCCAGGAAGTCCTGGAGGGCCAGGCAGTTCATCACGGTGCCGAGCATGCCCATGTAGTCGGAGCGGGCGCGGTCCATGCCGCGCACCTGCAGCTCGGCGCCGCGGAAGAAGTTGCCGCCGCCGATGACGATCGCGATCTGCGCGCCGTCGCGGACGACGGCCGCGATCTCGCGGGCGATGGCGTGCACCACGTCGGGGTCGACGCCCAGGCCCCCACCGCCGGAGAACGCCTCTCCGGACAGCTTCAGCATGAAGCGGCCGCTCACTTTGCCGTCGTCGCTCTTCTCGGCCTTGGTGGTCATGGAGATCTCGCCTCTTTTACGTGGGTCACACACACGAAGAAGGCCACTGCCGGTGGGGGCGTGTTTCGCATCCCATACGCGGCAATGGCCTCCTCGTCAGATCTGCTGTCGTCCGCCGCCACGCGCGCGTGCGCCACGGCATGCGCGTACGGCGCCGACGACTTGCGTCGACCCTACCGGGGTCGCGCGTCCGTCGCGGTACGGACTCAGATGCCGACCTTGATGCGCGAGAAGCGCTTCAGGCTGACACCGGCCTCTTCCAGCACCTTCTGGACGGACTTCTTGTTGTCCAGGGCGTAGGGCTGGCCGAGCAGGGTGGCGTCCTTGAAGAAGCCGTTGAGGCGACCCTCGACGATCTTCGGCAGGGCGGCCTCGGGCTTGCCCTCGGCGCGGGTGGTCTCCTCGGCGACGCGGCGCTCGGACTCGACGACCTCGGCCGGGACGTCCTCCTTGGAGAGGTACTTCGGCGCGAAGGCGGCGATGTGCTGGGCGACGCCCTTGGCGATCTCGGCGTTGGGCTTGTCCAGCTCGACGAGGACACCGATCTGCGGGGGCAGGTCGGGCATCGTGCGGTGCATGTACGCGGTCACGAAGCCGCCGGAGAACTGCGCGAAGCGGTCCAGGACGATCTTCTCACCGAGGTTGGCGTTGGCCTCGTCCACGTACGCCTGGACGGTCTTGCCGGGCTCGATCTCGGAGGCCAGCAGGGCCTCGAGGTCGGCCGGGGCGGCCTTGGCGACGTGCTCGGCGATGGTCTTGGCGACGGTCTGGAACTTCTCGCCCTTGGCGACGAAGTCCGTCTCGCACTTCAGCTCGACGAGGACACCCGAGGTGTTGTCGTCGGCGATGATCGAGACGACGGCGCCGTTCTCGGCAGAGCGGCCCTCGCGCTTGGCGACGCCCTTCTGGCCCTTGATGCGGAGCGCCTCGACGGCCTTCTCGACGTTGCCCTCGGCCTCGTCCAGCGCCTTCTTGCAGTCCATCATGCCGGCGCCGGTGAGCTCGCGGAGCTTCTTGACGTCGGCGGCGGTGTAGTTCGCCATGATTCCGGAATCTCTCTCGAAGTCTGAAGATCTACGGGCCGGACGGCGGGGGCTGTGCGGCCCCCGCCGTCCGGCACCCGAAGGTGGTGAGGGGTCAGGCCTGCTCGGCGTCCGCGGCCGGGGCGGCCGGGGTCTCGGCGGGCGCCTCGGCGGCGGGGGCCTCGGCGGGGGCGGCCTCGGCAGCCGGAGCCTCGGCGGGCTTCTCGGCGGCCTCGGCGTCGTCCGTCTTCTCGGCCTTGTCGGCCTTCTCGCCCTCGAGCAGGTCGCGCTCCCACGCGGCGAGCGGCTCACCGGCGGCCTTGTCGCCCTTGGCACCACCGGCGGCGCCGGAGCGGGCGATGAGGCCCTCGGCGACGGCGTCGGCGATCACGCGGGTGAGCAGGGTGACGGAGCGGATCGCGTCGTCGTTGCCCGGGATCTTGTAGTCGACCTCGTCGGGGTCGCAGTTGGTGTCGAGGATGGCGACGACCGGGATGTTGAGCTTCCGGGCCTCGCCGACCGCGATGTGCTCCTTCTTGGTGTCCACGATCCAGACGGCGCTGGGCACCTTGGACATCTCGCGGATACCGCCGAGGGTCTTCTCCAGCTTGGCCTTCTCGCGGGAGAGGACCAGCAGCTCCTTCTTGGTGAGGCCGGAGGCGGCCACGTCCTCGAAGTCGATCTGCTCGAGCTCCTTCAGGCGCTGCAGGCGCTTGTAGACGGTCGAGAAGTTGGTGAGCATGCCGCCCAGCCAGCGCTGGTTGACGTAGGGCATGCCGACGCGGGTGGCCTGCTCGGCGATGGCCTCCTGCGCCTGCTTCTTCGTGCCGACGAACATGACCGTGCCGCCGTGGGCGACGGTCTCCTTGACGAACTCGTAGGCGCGGTCGATGTACGACAGCGACTGGAGCAGGTCGATGATGTAGATGCCGTTGCGCTCCGTGAAGATGAAGCGCTTCATCTTCGGGTTCCAACGGCGGGTCTGGTGACCGAAGTGGACGCCGCTTTCCAGCAGCTCCCGCATCGTGACGACGGCCATGGCCGTATCTCCTTGATTTTCTCGGTTGTGCCGCGTGAGCCGGACGGCTCCCGCGCCTGACGCCCGCGACGCGCCTGCCACTAGGGACCGAGGGGCGCTGACACGAACCTGGTAGGGCCTCGTGTCGGGGCGTGCGAAGTCGACCCGGTGACCCGGATCGCCACCAGAAGTGTACGGGACCCACGGGGTGCCGGGTGACGCGGCTGTCCACAACCGGAGCGCGGTCCACAGGGCCGGGCGGCGGTCGGCCCTGGTGCGGGACCGTGCCCGTATGCGAACGAGGCGATGGATGAGGGCGTGGGCCCGAGTGGTGGTGCTGCCGGGCGTCCTGACCGTCCTGGCCGTCCTGACCGCGCCGGCCGTCCGGACCGCGGGGCTGCCGCGTCCGACGACGGCGGCGGCGGTGTGGGCCCTGCCGGACGCGGTGGGCCCGGCGGGCCCGATGGACCCGGCGGTGCCGCCCGTGGCCCGGTACTGGCCGGTCGGCACGCGGCCGGCCGTCCTGCGGGGCTGGGACCCCCCGGCGAACCCGTACGGACCTGGGCACCGCGGCGTGGACCTCTCCGCGAGCACCGGGGCGCCGGTGCGCGCGGTGGCCGCCGGGCGGGTGTCCTTCGCGGGGCCGGTCGGGGGCCGGGGCGTGGTCTCGGTGGAACTGACGGGCACGGGCGAACCACCCTTGCGGACGACGTTCGCCCCCGTCGAGACGGCCGTGCGGAAGGGTGACGAGGTCGCGGCCGGGGAGCTGCTCGGCACGGTGCAGCCGACCGGTTCGCACTGCACGGCCTGTCTGCACTGGGGTCTGCTGCGGGGCGAGGTCTATCTGAACCCGCTGTCCCTGCTCCCGCCGTGGCTCCTTGACGCGGGTCCGTCGCGGCTGCTGCCGGTGGCGGGGGTGCCGTTGCCCGGCCGCGGGAAGATCAGCCCCGTACGCCGCGCAACGCCATGGAGACCGCCGCCTGGGTGATCGCCCCGGGCTCCTCCGCCGCGCCCAGTTCGATCCGCCGTACGGCCGCGTCCACGACGCCCTGGAGGAGCATCGCCGCCAGCCGCGGCTGGTCGTGCCCCATCTCGCCCAGCGCCTCGACGATCATCGCGACCAGGCCGCCGTGCGCCGCCCTGATCTTCTCGCGCGCGCCGGCGTCCAGCTCGCTCGCGGAGATGGCCACGACGGCCCGGTGCCGCCGGTCCCCGACCAGGTCGAGCTGCTTGCGCACATACGCCTCGACCTTGGCGTCGGGGGCCGTCTCGCGCTCCATCGCGGCCTCGACCTCGGCGGCCCAGACAGGGAAGTCGACGGCGCACAGCTCCTCGACCACCGCCGCGCGCGACCGGAAGTACTCGTAGACCGACGAGCGGGCGAGACCCGTCCGTTCGGCGAGGGCGGGGAAGGTCAGCGCCTCCGTTCCACCGTCGGACAGCAGGGAGCGCGCCGCGTCCAGCAGGGCGGCACGCTGCATCGACCGGTGCTCGGCCACAGAGGCCGCTCGAATCCTTGGCACGTCACCACTTTACGGACGCGGCACCCCGTACGGGAGTCACTCGGCCGGCCACCCGTTCGCCGACCGGGCCGGGGGCGGGGCAGGATCCGTGCCGTAAGACCAGGTCAGCGGCCGAAACCCGCCAGTTTGGCGCGCAGTTGCAGTACCGACTTGGTGTGGATCTGGCTGACCCTGCTCTCGGTCACGCCCAGCACGTTGCCGATCTCGGCGAGTGTGAGGCCCTCGTAGTAGTACAGGGTGACGACGGTCTTCTCGCGCTCCGGCAGTGTGTTGATCGCCCGGGCCAGGAGCCGGCGCAGCTCGCGGTCCTCGGCGACCTCCACCGGGTTGTCGGCGGCGGTGTCCTCCAGGGTGTCCATCAGGCTCAGCCGGTCGCCGCCCTCGCCGCCCGCGTGCAGCAGTTCCTCCAGGGCCACCACGTTGGCCAGCGACAGCTGGCTGAAGACCGCGTGGAGGTCCTCCACCGCGATCCCCATCTCCGCCGCGACCTCGCTCTCCGAGGGGGTGCGGCGCAGACGTGCCTCCAGCGTCGCGTACGCGCGCTCCACGTTGCGCGCCTTCTGCCGCACCGACCGCGGGATCCAGTCCAGCGCCCGCAGTTCGTCGATCATCGCGCCCCGGATCCGGGTGATCGCGTACGTCTCGAACTTGATCTCCCGGTCGACGTCGAACTTCTCGATGGCGTCGATCAGCCCGAACACCCCGGAGGAGACGAAGTCGGCCTGCTCGACGTTGGGCGGCAGTCCCACGCTGACCCGGCCCGCCACGTACTTCACGAGGGGCGAGTAGTGCAGGATCAGCTGCTCCCGCAGCCGCTCGTCGCCGGTCGTCTTGTACGACCGCCACAGCTCGTCGAGCGTCGAGGGGGCGGACGGTCGCACGCTGCCACCGTCGCGGGCGGCTGGGGGGATCGCCGCCCGGTCGGACCCGGAGGTGTGCTGGGGCATTCGTCGCCTAGTGCCGTTCTGCCGTGATGTGGATCTGCCTGAGGCCGCCGGTCTGCTTTCTGGTTGTCGCCTGCTGTCGGCCGTCTGCGTGGGGGTCATCGTGAGCGTAGCGTGACTGGGCCGTCGCGGTGTGCGAAGGAGCGGGTGGGCACCCTACGCAGATACGTTCCGCCGAACGCTCTACAGGGGGGACGATGATCGCTCTGGGTGATCACTCGAATACCTCAACTGCCGGAAACCCCACGGGCGTCGGGGTTCCCCCGGACGGCCGAACACGGTGCGTCAGCATGGGCCGCGACCACCGCGAACCGAGATCATCGCCTGGCGTGTCAACTTCCAGCCGTCGCCGTGTCGTTCGACGTAACCGAGTGCTCGAAGCTCGTACAGCCTCGCGACCGCGTCGTCCTGGGTGGTCTGGGCGCGCAGCGCCACCTCCCCCGCCGTCGCCGTTCCCCGCCCGGGGAGCCCGGCCAGCACCTGGCGGGTCCGGGACTCCAGCAGATCGGTGGGGAGGACGGGCCCGCGCCGCTCCGGCGGCAGCTCGCCCATGGCGCCGACCAGCTCGACCACCTCGGCGGCGTCGCCGACCAGCACCGCGTCGCCGCGCAGCATCTCGTGCACCCCCGCGGAGAGGGCGCTGGTCGCCGGTCCCGGCACACCCATCACGTGCCGGCCCAGCCGCCGGGCCGCCCGGGCCGTGACCAGCGAACCGCTGCGGTGGGCGGCTTCGACGACCACGGTGCCCCTGGTGAGCGCGGCGATGACCCGGTTGCGCAGGATGAATCTGCTCGGCGTCGGGTGATCCCCCGGTGGCAGCTCGCCGACCACCAGGCCCTGGTCGGCGATCCTGGTGATCAGCGCGGCGTGCCCGGGAGGGTAGGGGCGGTCGACCCCGCAGGCGAGGACCGCCGCGGTGGCTCCGCCGGCGCCGAGGGCACCGCGGTGGGCGGCACCGTCGATGCCGTAGGCGCCGCCCGACACCACGACCCAGCCGCGCTCGGCCAGGCCGGCGGCGAGGGTGGCGGCCATGTGGGCGCCGTACTCGGTGCAGGCGCGGGCGCCGACGACGGCGACCGACCTGAGCGCCCACATGCGCAGACTGGGCCCGCCCCGCACCCACAGTCCGAGCGGCCGGGCGTCACCGAGGTCGTCGAGCTGCCCCGGCCATTCCCCGGTCCCGGGGACCACGAACCGCGCCCCCGCGGACCGGGCGACGGCCAGGTCACGCCGGGGATCGGCCCGGCCCGCCCGAGCGCACAGCCCGGCCCACCGCTTCTCACTCGCCCCCGGCAGTGCGCGCCCGCCCTCGCGCAGGCGCCGCACCACCTCCGGGACACCGCGCTCGCGCACCCACCGCCCGCCCGTCTCGTCACCGGGCTCGAGCACCCGGGCGAGGAAGACCCTCCCGAGCAGCTCTCGGTCCTCCGGTCCCCCGTCCCTCGCGCCTCCCCCGGCCACGGCCTCGCCCCCGACCCCGACCCCGAGGTCCGGCCCGGTCCACCTCGCTTCTCCGCCGTCCGGGCCGTCCCCGCCGCCGGGAGGCGTCACCGCCTTGCCCTCGGCCGGGCTTCCGCCGCCCGGTGGCCTGGTGTCCCCGCTCATGCCAGTGCTCCCAGGGCCATCGGCACGCCCCGCGGCACCCCGGTGCGCAGTTGCAGCGCCAGGGCGACGTCCCGTGCGTCGGGGCGGTCGTGGCCGACGAGGTCCGCGACGGTCCAGGCGACGCGCAGGACCCGGTCGAGTCCGCGGGCGGTGAGCACGCCACGCTCCAGACTGCGCTCCGCCTCGTCCAGCGCACCGGCCGCGGCGCGCCAGCGGCTGCGCAGCTCCCGGCCGGGCACCTCGCTGTTCGACCGCCACGGGGTGCCCGCGAGGCGTGCGGCCGCCCGGTCCCGGGCCGCCCGCACCCGGTCGGCGACGGCCCGGGTGGAGTCGCCCCGGGGACCGTCACCGGCCAGTTGGCTGCGGGTGACCCGCTCCACCTCGACCCGCAGGTCGACCCGGTCGAGCAGCGGTCCGGACAGCCTGGCCTGGTAGCGGCGGATCGCCGAGGACGGGCATTCGCACAGCTCGTCGGTCCGCGAGAACCGCCCGCAGGGGCAGGGGTTGGCGGCGAGCACCATCAGGAACCGTGCGGGGAAGCGCACCACGCCCGCACTGCGCGCGATGACGACGTGCCCGGCCTCCAGCGGTTGGCGCAGCGCGTCGAGCGCGTGGCTGCTGAACTCCGGGGTCTCGATGCGCTTAGGGAGTGCGCAAGCGTCAGTGTCGGCGCTGACCTGCGATGACACGTCGCGTATGTGTCCGGGACGTGTCACCGCACGGTTCCTCAGTCTTCGGCCCCTTCAGCCCCTGACGGGTGCGCTGGCCGGGGCGGCCTGCTGGAGTTCGAGGAGCTGCACTTCGAGGTCGGCGATGCGCTTGTCGGAGAAGCGGAGGTTGGTGCGGGCTCCTTCGAGACGTTCTTGGAGCTTGCGGTGCTCCTGCGTCACCTGCTGCAGGCGGCGCTTGAGGGTGGTGTTCTCGGTGGTGAGGTGCTGGACGGCCTCGCCGGGGACCATGCCATCGGCGTCGCGAAGCTGGCCCATGAGCTCGCCGATCCGCTGCCGCTGGACCAGGACCTCGTTCTGGGTCCGAGTGAGTTCGGCCTCGGCGTTCAGGGCCCGCTCGCGCCAGGACGCCTCGATCTGGTCGTGCTTCTCGCCGGTGCGCCGGTCGTGGCGGCTCTTGCTGTCGACGACGGCCTGCTGGACGAGAGCACGGGCATCGGAGTTTTCGTAGAGGAACGTGGGAGACACGTCCGCCCGCTCGGCGATCGCCCGCACTGCGAGCCGGCCGCGTTCGCGGCGGAGCTGACCGATGGCCTTCTCGACGCGGGTGAGTTTGTCCTGGGTCTGTTGACGCCGGGCGGCGATGGCCGCCGCGGTCTGGCCGGGTCCGGAGGTCACGGAGTCACCCCATCCTCGTTGTCGTACTCGTCGTCGAAGTCGGTGTCGCCGAGGTCCTCGAGCTGGGCGAGCTCGTTGGCGCGGAACGCGGTGGCCCAGACTCGGCCGAAGTAGTCCTGCGGGCGTCGCAGGTCCAGGGCGAGGGCTTCGTCGAGGAGACCGACGGCCGCCAGGGCCTTCTCCAGGCCGTCGATCGCGCGGGCGGTGGGCTCGAAGAGCTGGTGGAGGTATTCGGTGACCTCGGGATTGCCGGCGCGTTCGGCGAGCATCCGCCAGTGCTCGCGTTTGCGGTGCCAGTAGACGAGGTCGGCGCCGGACATCACGAACTTCTCGCAGTTGTGGCAGTCCATCTGCCAGGGGCAGGCGCCGCCGTCGACCACAACCTGGAAGGTGCAGAAGCCGCCCTCGGCCGGGGTCGACTTGCGGGTGAGGTCGATCATCATCGCTTCGGCCTGCTCGCGAGACATCGGTTCGCTGCCGGTCAGCACCATGCCTGGTTCGATGGCGCCGGGGCCGGTGACCCAGATCGCGTTCAGGGCGTCCTCGAGCTGCCTGTCGGTGTTGGCGATGTGGACGTAGTGCTCGGCCATCGCCTCGGACACTTGCCCGAGGTAGCGCTTGACCTGGGTGAGGTTCGCTCCGTTCTTGAGCAGGTTGGTGGCCAGGGTGTGACGGGCCTGGTGGGTGACGACGTGGATGTTGGTGAGCGAGTCGATCCATGTGCGGAACTGTGTGTTGAACCAGCCGTAGCTGACGCCCTTGACGTGCTGCCGGTTCGAGTTCCGGCTCGGGAACAGTGCGATCTTCCGGCGTTCTTCTCCGGTCGGCTCGCGGCCTTCGCGTTCCAGGAACCTGTTGATCGTCTTGGCCTGGCGCTGTTGGATCCGCTCGTAGAGGCGCTCGGGGATGCGGATGGCCTCGTCGTAGTTCCCGACCTTGGTTGCGTCGTACCAAAACATCGGAAGCCCGCCGAGGCGACTGATGCACTCCAGCCGTAGTTCCAGCACCTCGCGGCAGCGGCGGCCGGTGAGGACCAGGGCCTCCCAGCTGTCTCGCAGTCCCCGGTCATCGACGTCCAGGGCGTCGAGCGCCTGCAGGTTCGTCTCGTTCGCGACGGCCTTGGCAACGTCGTCGGGGAAGGGGCGGCGGCGTCCTTTGGAGCGTTTGCCTCCGGGGACGGCGAGGACGAACGCCCGGTCCAGTCCGAGGCGTTCGACGTCCCCGGTTTCCAGGGCCTTGCGCAGGGGACGGCGGACCCCGTCGAAGAATCCCGAGACCATGCCCGCCGTGACGGGGTCGTTCTGGTCGTAGCCGCCGCGGCGTCGGCTCGCCGCCAACGGGGGCAGCCCGTTTTGGGCCCGGTGCCGACAGTCGGTGACGAAGTCGACCATGTGGCGGCCTTCGAGGAGGCGGGGATCGTGCCCTCCGCCGGGTGCCCGAACTTCCAGGAACGCGCTGAGCTCCGCGCATCCCCGCCGCATCAGATCGAAGGGCATGGTGCTGCGGGGTGGGTCGGTCAGCAGCCGGTTCGCCATCTGGTCCCAGACCATGTTCCGCAGCCACCGCTGGGAGATGCCGGTCAGATCGATCTGCCCGCCGTGCGTGCCGAATCTGACCCCGAAGTGGTCGGTCTCGATGTAGCCGGCGTCCCTGGTGTCCTCGCGGGTGAAGTAGACCAGCCGCAGCATGCGGAGCATGGTGCGGCTCACCTGCCTGGACAGGTTGCGCATCGCGTCGAGTTCCAGGTCGGCCAGCGAGTTGACCTTGAGTTTTCGGCAGTCGTCGGCCAGATACTGGATCCAGGGCAGTGGCCAGTGCCCGGCCTCAACCTTCAGCTGTGTCCGCTGGAACATGCACCACTGGATCTCGGCCTTGACCAGCGGTCGTAGCCCGAGCAGGGACACCGTGCCGTTCATTCGGTTGGCCGGGTCCGCCTCCGCGCACCACTTCCGAAACGCCAGCTCGTCGTCGTAGAGCACCGGGATCGGCTTGTTCCGGTCGGCGAGCCACCGGCCCCATTGGTGCGGCAGCCGGGCCCGGCCGGGTGAGCCGGCCTTCTGGTAGCGGGCGATGTGGCGCCGACACAGTCCCACCGGGTTCTCTGCGAGGCTCGGGCAGGCCAGCACCCGGCACTCGCCGAAGGGCACGAACGGCTTCTGCTGTGCGAGCCACTCGTCGTAATCCGGCTGCAGCCCGGCGTCCTTGTTCCTCCAGTACTTCCTGTGTGCCTCCCACCTCTTGGTGTGCAGGAAGCACAGGGGTGACTGTCCCGAGGCGGGGATATCGGGGCAGATGGTGCAGTCCTCGGGCTGATACCAGGACACCGGCTTCAGCGGCTCGGCAGTCCGCATGAAGTCCCCCAGCAGCCCGCCGGCCTCCCGCTGCTTGCGCCACTCGACCTCGTGGTTGCAACAGAATGACCGATACGGCTCGAGAGCCCGCTCGCACTGCGGGACGCTGCAAATCCATCCGTATGCCTCGTGGTCCTCCGGGATGCGGATCACATCCTGATGGAACAGAGAGTCGAAGCCGGGCGCCCGCATCAGTGCGTGCAGCACTTCCAGCCGGTCGCCGGTGGTGCGGCTCGGCTGGTCGGGGGTGACGACGGGCAGCAGCTTCCGGACGGGCTCGCTCACTCCGGCTCACCCCAGACCGTCTTCAGCGCGGAGACGAACTCCGGGGAGTGCATGTCTGGATGCCCGTAGACCTCCTCGACGGTCTGCACCGACGCCCAGTGGCCGGCCTCCTTGGCCACCCAGCTGTTGTTGTTCGTGACGTCGAGGATCTTGTTGGTTGTCGTGTGCCGGAACGCGTGCGGCTTGATCCGGCCCGGGAGCTCGGCCCGCCGGCCAGCCCGCCGCAGCATCCCGCGGGCCGCATCCGGAGCCCACGGCTCGCCGATGTTCGGCCCAGACAGCTGGATCAGGAGCATGCCGTGCCCCGTTGCGTGCTTCGCGTACTCGGTCGTCATGTACTTGAAGTAGGAGCTGACCATGGCCGGGCTCGCCCGGTAGATCTCCCCGCCGGTGATCACGCCGTCGACCAGCTTCCAGTCCTCCTTCTTCTTCGCCCTGGCCCGGTTGGGGTTGCCCTGTCGATGGCAGACGTGGACGTGCGGAGCCTTGTCCTCGCCGCAGTCCGCGTTCTCCCGAAGGTGCAGGTCGACCAGGTGCAGGCCGGTCAGGCCGCCGATCCGCAGGGTCGTGTCGGACAGCCAGGTCACGACCATCTCGTCGCGGGCGGTGTTCACCGCGCCCATCAGCTCCGGCCTGGCGCCGTCGGGCAGCATCTTCGGATGCCTCCGTCGCGTGCCCTGTCGCGGTGCCAGCGGGTTGGTCTTGACCGACGTCATCGTGTGGCCCAGGAAGGCCCGATTCTTGTCGGCCTTGGTCGGTAGCCTCTCGACGTCCAGCTCGGCGCGCAGTTGCCCGTTGATGCCCCGAGTCACGCATTGGTGCAGGTAGAAGCCTTTCAAGACGGTCGCCGAGAGCGCCAGTGCCGACGTGCCGTAGGGACGCTTCGGCGGCACCCGCCACGGTTGCCCGTACGGCATCGCCACCTGTGCGCCGACCGCCCCCTGGTAGCGGCGGAGGTCCAGCATCGTGATCGTCTCTGTGGTCAGGCCCTCGCGGATGCGCCACCGCAGATGGTCGACGAGGTAGTACGCGTAGGGCTCTTGCGACCCCGACCCTTCGTAGAGACGCAGGTACCCCTCTGCCTCCTCGTCGGCCGAGTAGTCCGGCCAGAGGATCGCGTACGACCAGCTGCCGTCAGCTCGCTTGATCTTCTGTACCCGTAGGTCGTCCAGCACCAGCGTGCTTCGCACCAGGCCCTCTTCCTGTTCATCCCGTATAGGGCGAACAGAAGCAAACCGTTAGCTAAACACCCACGCGACGCGGCCGAAGTGCGTCTCAACGAGCGACATGATCACGGAATTGGTGGTCGCTAAAGTCCAGGAACAGGACGCCCCGGTGCGCCAGCGACACCGCTCCGGGCCGCGCGATGCCGGGGCCGCCGCCGACGAGTGCCTGCATCGTGGCGGAGTGGTGGGGAGCGCAGTAGGGGGCCACGTCGATCAGGGGCTTGCCCGGCGGCAGCAGCCCCGCCACCGAGTGCACGGCGGTGACTTCGAGGGACTCCGCCCGGCAGAGCCGGGGCAGGATGGCGGGCAGCCGTTCGGCGAGCATGGTCTTGCCTGCGCCGGGCGGGCCTTCCAGGAACAGGTGGTGGCGACCGGCCGCGGCGACCTCCACCGCCGTGCGCGCCGACTCCTGGCCGACGACGTCGGCGAGGTCGTGCCCGTGGTCGTGCTGCGCCGCTCCCATGCTGTGCATTCCGGTGGCCGCGCCGGTTCCGGGCATGCGCAGACCGGCCATGAGCGGGTCGGGGCGGCCCTGAAGGTCCTGTTCCTCCTCCGGCACGGGTTCGTCGGCCAGGACGGCGATCAGCTGGCGCAGGCTGCGCACTCCGAGCACCGACACGCCTGGGACCAGGGACGCCTCGGCCGCGGCGCACTCCGGCACGACCACCTGTTCGTAGCCGGCCTCGGCCGCGGCCAGGACCGCCGGCAGGATGCCGCGCACCGGCCGCACCCGGCCGTCGAGACCCAGCTCTCCGATCATCACGATGTCGGCCAGCACGCGCGGGTCGGTCCGCTCCGCCGCGCCCAGGACGCTCGCGGCGACGGCGAGGTCGAAGCCGCTGCCGCTCTTGGGCACCGAGGCGGGGCTGAGACCGACCGTCAGCTTCTTCTGGGGCCACTCCGCACCCGAGTTCACCACGGCGGCCCGTACCCGGTCCCGGCTCTCCGTGAGGCTCTTGTCCGGCAGTCCCACCAGCGTGAAGGCCGCCACGCCCGGCTCCAGGTCGGCCTGGACCTCGACCACCACGCCCTCGACGCCGACGAGCGCCACCGAGCAGGTACGTGCGAATCCCATCACGCCACCCCCCTGGCGTGCTCGACCACCGGTGCGCCGCGCTGCGGGAGGAGCACGCCCACCAGATCGATCCGGACACCGCCGGGCGGGGCTCCTCCGTGGGTCTGGATCCAGCGCTCCGCGAGCCGCCGCAGCCGCTCCGCCTTGTCCGGGGTCACGGCGGCCATCGGGTGCTCGAAGGAGCCGCCCCTGCGCGTCTTGACCTCGCAGACGACCAGGACGTCCCCGTCCCGGGCGACGATGTCGATCTCGCCGGTCCTGCCGCAGCGCCAGTTGCGCTCCAGGACGGTCATCCCGGCTCCGGTCAGCCGGCGGGCGGCGAGTGTCTCGCCGTACCTGCCCATCGCACTTCGTGCGTTCATGTCGGCACCACCTCCGGCGCCAACGATCACGCAAACGGGCGGATCCCGTCACTCACGGTGAACTACTCACCGGTTGTGGAAAACTCCGTCACCCGCTGGGAAGCTCCAGGTCGCTCTTGTTCAGCTCCTCGATGTTCACGTCCTTGAACGTCAACACCCGCACCTGCTTCACGAACCGGGCCGGCCGGTACATGTCCCACACCCAGGCGTCAGCCATGGAGACCTCGAAGAACACCTCGCCCTGCACCGAGTGCACCTGCATCTCGTAGTCGTTGGTGAGGTAGAAGCGCCGCTCGGTCTCGATCACGTATTTGAACAGACCGACGACATCGCGGTACTCCCGGTAGAGCTTGAGCTCCATCTCGGTCTCGTACTTCTCGAGGTCCTCGGCGCTCATGGCATGTTCCCCTTCAGCCGTGCGGTCCCACCATTGTGCGCCAGTCCCGTGCGGCCCTAGACGATTTCGGTGTCCAGGGTCACCGGCCCGGCCGGGGGACCTTCGTCGAGCAGCGTGGTCAGCAGCTCGGCGAGTCTGGTCGGATACACCGTCTCACGTGCCCGGGTCAGTTCCTCACACGTCCACCAGCGCGCTCCGGCGACGCTGCGCCGCTCCAGTTCGGTGAGGCCGGGGCCGACCGCCTCGGTGGCGGTCCGGGCGGTGCGGGCCAGGTAGTACCACTCGTCCTGGTCCCAGCGGCGGCCCGCGAAGGGGAAGGAGCACCTGCGCCGCCACAGCACCGGGCCGAGTTCGACGTCCGTGATGCCGGTCTCCTCCAGCAGTTCGCGCCGGGCCGCCTCCGCACGGGTCTCGTCGCCCTCCACACCGCCGCCGGGGGTGAACCACCAGTCGTCGGCCGGATCGTCCGGTTCGTGGCCGTGCAGCAGCAGGATGCGGTCCTCGGGGTCGAGCAGCACGACCCGGGCGACCCGGCGCAGCCCGCCCTCGTAGGTGTCCTGTCCCCCGGGCGTCACCTCAGCGTCCACCGGCCGGCTCCGCTCCCTTGCGGGCCCGGGAGGCCGCGGCCCGTTTGGCGAAGGGACCGTAGGCCGCGCCGCCCAGGATCAGCACGGCCCCGGCGATCACCAGGACGACCACGGTCCGCAGCGGCCCCGGCGAGGAGAGGTCGCCCAGCGTCTCGAAACCGGTGGGCCGCTCCAGCATGCCGTTCATGGGCCAGGCCACGGCGTCCACGCGGCCGTCCACGGCACCGCGCGACACCGTGCCGCCGGCCGCGTCGGTCAGGTGGGCGGTGGAGTCCACGGAGTTGTCCCGCTCGTCGCCGAGCAGGAACAGGCGGCCCTCCGGGACGGTCACCGTCTGGAAGTCGCTGATCTCGGCCGGGGTGCCGGCCGGCAGGTACGGCTCGTCGATCACCTTGCCGTTGACCTTCAGCTTGCCCTTCTGACAGCAGGAGACGGTGTCCCCGCCGACGGCGACGACCCGCTTGACCATGGGGGCGTTCGCCCAGGTCGCGTCCTTGAACACGACGACGTCGCCGCGGCGGACGTCGGCGCCGTCGATGCGCTGCGCCAGGACCCGGTCACCGGCGTCGATCGTCGGCGTCATCGAGCTGGTCGGCACGGTGTAGGGCCGGTAGACCACCGCTCCCCAGGCGAAGCCGCCGAGGAACAGCACCAGGCCCAGCGCCACCGCGATGCCGGACAGCCGCTGTCCGGTCCGGCTGCCCACCGGGCCCTTGTTCGCTCCGCCGCCGCGCGGGACCGTACGTGTCGTGCTCTCGCCACCCATGGAGCGGCACCTTACCCGGCGGTACGCCAACGGGGCAGCCCCCTCCCGGAGGCCGGAAGGGGGCTTGTCGAACCGTGGCGGGCTACGCGGGGCCTCAGCGGGTCCCGGCCGGGGCGGTGCGACGACGGCGCCACCACACGAACGGGACCACACCGGCGACGGCCAGCCCCTGGGGCGCGACCGACAGCGCGGCGGCGGCCGAGGACCGGGCCTGCAGACCGTCCTGGTCGAAGGTGTCGGGGACCGGCAGGGTGCCCCAGCGGTTCATCGGCCAGGCGACCACGATGGCGCGGCCGACGACCTCGTCCACCGGGACCATGCCGCCGTTCTTGTCCGACTGGTTGTAGCGGGAGTCCCGGGAGTTCTGCCGGTGGTCGCCCATGACCCAGATTTTGCCCTCGGGCACGGTGACCTTGAACCGCCCGCCCTGGTCGTCGTCCGAGCACGGCGTGTTGCCGGGGTAGACGTAGGGCTCGTTCAGCGCCTTGCCGTTGACCTTGAGCGGGCCGGTCTTGTTGCACTCGACCGTGTCACCGGCGACTCCGATCACCCGCTTGATCAGGTCCTTCTCTTCCGCGGACGGCATCAGGCCGATCCAGCTGAGAACCGTCTGCAATGCGTTCGGGTCGGGTGTCGGCTCGCCCGCCAGCCAGTCGGCCGGGTCGTGGAAGACCACGACCTCGCCGCGCTCGGGCTCCGAGCCGAACCAGGGGGTCAGCTTGTCGACCAGGACCCGGTCACCGATCTGAAGGGTGTTCTCCATCGAGGAGGAGGGGATCGAGAACGCCTGCACCAGGAACGTCTTGATCAGCAGGGCGAGCACCAGCGCGATGCCGATCAGGATCGGCAGCTCCTTCCAGAAGGAGCGCTGCTTCTTGGCCGCGGGAGGGGTCGCGGGCGGCGTCCCGCCGACTCCCTCGTCCTCCGTCCCGCCGTTGTGTCCGTCCTGCCCGCGCTGTCCGTTCGTCACCCTGCCGTCCTCGGTTCCGGAGCCGTATCCGGAGTCGGGGGCGCCGACCTCGGCCGGACCGGACCTCTCCTCGGGGCGTCCGCGGTTCTCCTCGCCGTCGTGACCGGACCGTGCGCCAACCGCCACATCCCCCACGCCAACTCCTCACTCTCTGCCGCCGCCTGCCCCGGATACGGCGCAGGCCCACCACTCCCATAACGAGCGGGAGTTCCGCAGGGGTCGGGAGTTCCATCATCGCGTTCGGATCGTAGGGGGCAACCCTATGCGACAGCTCGGGAGCGGCGGTCGAACCGGAGGCCGCGTCGGACACGGACGCGTACGTTTTCGGCTCGTCCAGGGTGGTCCAGTGACCGAACGGCCACGCGATCACCATGGCCCGCCCCACCACCTCGTCCTGGGACACGGTGCCGAAGTCGGTCTCCTGGTGGGCGCGGGAGTCGGCGGAGTTGGACCGGTGGTCCCCCATCACCCACAGCCGCCCCTCGGGGACGGTGACGTCGAACGGGGTCCGGGACGGGGTGTCGCCGGGGTACAGGTAGTCCTCGTTCAGGGGAACGCCGTTGACGGTGACGCGGCCCTGTTTGTCGCAGCACTTGACGTGGTCGCCGCCCACGCCGACGACCCGCTTGATGAGGTCCTTCTCGTCGTCGGACGGCAGCAGTCCGATGAAGGCGAGGCCTTCCTTGACCTGTTTGACGACGACGGGGTCGTCCTTCTTCGTGGTCTGCTCGCCCTGGAGCCAGCCGCCGGGGTCCCGGAAGACGACGACGTCCCCGCGCTGCGGCTCGGACCCGAACCAGGGGGTCAGCTTGTCCACCAGGACCCGGTCGCCGATCCGGATGGTCTGCTCCATGGAGCCCGACGGGATCACGAAGGCCTGGACGAGGAAGGTCTTCAGCACCAGCGCTATGAGGACCGCGACGCCGACGAGGAGCGGGATCTCCTTGACGGCGCCGCGTCTGCGCCGCCGTTTGACCTTGCGCTGGAGTTTGCGGCGCTCGGCGCGCGAGCGGCCGCCGGACGGCGCGGCGGTGCGCCTGGACCCGGTGGGCAGCAGGTTCTCCGTGGGGCTGCTGGGCGCTCCCCGCGGCTTGCCCCGGCTACCCATCGGCGTCCCCGGCGGGCGCGGCTCCCGCCCGGGCGCCGGATCCGGTCCCGGCGCCCGCCTCCGCGTCCGGCACGCGCGCGTAGGCGTCGGGGCGGTCGAGGCGGGTGGCGTGGCCGAAGGGCCAGACGATCCAGTCGGCGCGGCCTATCACGTCGTCCAGCGGAACCATCCCGCCCCCCGGGGAGCCCAGGTGGTCGCGGGAGTCGCTGGAGTCGGCCCGGTGGTCGCCGAGGACGAAGAGGGTGCCGTCGGGGACGACGACGTCGAAGGGCACCGTGGACGGGCGGTCACCGGGGTACAGGAACGCCGACTCGTCGACCGGCTGCCCGTTCACCCGGATCCTCCCCTCCTCGTCGCAGCACACCACGTGGTCCCCGCCCACACCGACAACGCGTTTGATGTAGTCACCGTGCCCGAAGCTCCCGGTGCCGTCGAAGACGACGATGTCTCCCCTGCGCGGCCGACCGTCGAAACGGTACGCCAACTTATTTACGAGAACCCGGTCACCGATCCTCAATCCGCGCTCCATCGATCCACTGGGGATCTGGAACGGCTGCAGGACGAAGGTGCTGACCAGCAGCAGGAACAGCAGGAGGATCAGCAGGGTCACGGTGATCCGGCCGCCCGGCACCCAGTCCCTGATCCGCCCCGTGAACGCGGAACGCGACCGTTCCTCCGGGCCCTCCGGATCCGAGGGCTGCTCGGAGTCGGAAGGGCGGGAGGAGCGGTCGCGCTCCGTGTGCTGTGTTTCGGTGTCCATCGGGGCCAGATGCTATCCGGCCCCGGCGCGGACCCCTGAGGGCGCTCAGCTCTCGCGCTTCTCCTTGATCTTCGCGGCCTTGCCGCGCAGCTCGCGCAGGTAGTACAGCTTGGCGCGGCGGACGTCACCGCGGGTGACGAGCTCGATCTTCTCCACGATCGGGGTGTGCACCGGGAAGGTGCGCTCGACGCCGACGGAGAAGGAGACCTTGCGGACCGTGAAGGTCTCGCGCACGCCGGCGCCCTGACGGCGGATGACGACGCCCTTGAACTGCTGCACACGGGAGCGGTTGCCCTCGATGACGCGCACGTGGACGTTGACGGTGTCGCCGGGGCGGAAGGCCGGGACGTCGCTGCGCAGCGACGCGGCGTCGACGGAGTCGAGCAGGTGAGACATTTCGTCTGCTTTCCTCGCCGATGCCACAGGTCATCGGCGGAAACTAGGTGTTTCGGAATCAGGGTCGTGCGGGTCGGGACGGGCGTCGTCTCCCCCTGTGGCAGGGGCGCGCTCCGGACGGACGCACAACAGCCGCCTATTCTTCCATGCCCGGGGTCCTGCGCCAAAATCGGCCGTACGGTTCCCCGTCCGGGTCGGGCTGCCAGCCGAGGATGGAGAGCATCTCGCGGTCCTTCTTGTCGAAGGCGGCGGGAGCGCACCGTTCGATCAGGTCGGGCCGGTTGGCCGTGGTGCGGCGCAGTGCCTCGTCGCGCCGCCAGCGGGCGATCCTGCCGTGGTGCCCGCTGAGCAGCACGTCCGGGATACCGCGCCCGCGCCACTGCGGCGGCTTGGTGTGGACCGGGCCCTCCAGCAGGTTGGCCATGGCGCCGGGGGCGAAGGAGTCGTCCCGGTGGGACTCGGCGTTGCCCAGCACGCCGGGCAGCAGCCGGGCCACGGCCTCGGTGACGACGAGTACGGCGGCCTCGCCGCCGGCCAGGACGTAGTCGCCGATGGACACCTCGTACACGGGCATCCGGGTCGCGTACTCGTCGACGACGCGGCGGTCGATGCCCTCGTAGCGGGCGGGGGTGAAGATCAGCCAGGGCCGCTCGGAGAGGTGCACGGCGAGTTCCTGGCTGAAGGGCCGGCCACTGGGCGTGGGCACGATCAGCGCCGGTTCGCCGGAGCCGCTCTCGTAGCCGTCGGCCAGGACGGCGTCCAGCGCGTCGCCCCAGGGCTCGGTCTTCATGACCATGCCGGGGCCGCCGCCGTAGGGGGTGTCGTCGACCGTGTTGTGCCGGTCGTAGGTCCACTCGCGCAGGTCGTGCACGTGGACGCCGAGCTGTCCACGCGCGCGTGCCTTGCCGACCAGGGAGACGTTCAGCGGTTCCAGGTACTCGGGGAAGATCGTGACGACGTCGAGCCGCATTACGCCTCGTCCCCGGCGTCCTCGGCAGCGGCGTCCCGCGCGGAGGCGATCTCGGCCCGGTCGTCGATCAGGCCGGGGGGCGGGTCGATGACCGCGCGCTGCGCGTCGAGGTCGATGTCGGTGACGATCTCGGAGACGAACGGCACGTAGACCTCGCTGCCGTCGGGGCGCTCCACCACGAACAGGTCCTGCGTGGGCAGGTGGGAGATCTCGGTGATGCGGCCGACCTCGGTGCCGTCGGCGGTCACCACGTCCAGGTCGATCAGCTGGTGGTCGTAGTACTCGTCCTCTTCCTCGGGCCGCTCGTCCGGGTCGACGTCGGCGATCAGGAGGGTGTTGCGCAGCGCCTCGGCGCCGGTGCGGTCGTGGACGCCGGCGAAGCGCAGCAGGAGGCGGCCGCTGTGCACCCGGCCGGACTCGATGGTGAGCGGTCCGGTGGTGGCGGGGTCGGTGGTCAGTACGGCACCGGGCCCGAGCCTCAGCTCCGGCTCGTCCGTGCGGACCTCGACGGTCACCTCGCCCTTGATCCCGTGGGCGCGGCCGATGCGCGCGACTACCAGCTGCACTGTGCTTGATCTCCTGTCGGAACTGCGACGAGCCCGCACGACGGGCTCATACGACTGCGGGCCGGGGACGGCCCAGTGGCCTTCCCCGGCCCGAGCCGGTGCTGCGATTGGCGTCAGCGGACGTGGTCCACGTCGACGAGGTCGACGCGGACACCGCGGCCGCCGATGGCGCCCACGACGGTGCGCAGCGCGCGTGCGGTGCGGCCGTTGCGACCGATCACCTTGCCGAGGTCGTCGGGGTGGACCCGGACCTCGAGCACCCGCCCGCGGCGCAGGTTGCGCGAGGCGACCTGCACATCGTCGGGGTTGTCGACGATGCCCTTCACGAGGTGCTCGAGAGC
Organism: Streptomyces sp. NPDC018026; assembly: GCF_044327745.1. NCBI lineage: Bacteria > Bacillati > Actinomycetota > Actinomycetes > Kitasatosporales > Streptomycetaceae > Streptomyces > Streptomyces sp. NPDC018026. The sequence continues at coordinate 90,630 of NZ_JBIRFY010000013.1, read as the reverse complement.
CTCCTCGAGCATGCTCAGGCCTCGGACGCGGAGGACTCGGCGGCGGCCTCGTCCTTCTTGTCGGCCTTCTTCTTCTGGGTGATCGCCTCACCCTTGCCCTCGTCCTCGCCACCGATCGCCTCGAAGGACGGGCGGGCCGCCTTCTCGGCCGGCTGCAGCAGCGGAGCCGGGGCGGGCTCGCCCTTGAACTTCTGCCAGTCGCCGGTCTTCTTCAGGATGGCGAGCACGGGCTCGGTCGGCTGGGCGCCGACACCGAGCCAGTACGCGACACGCTCGGCGTCGACCTCCATCACCGACGGGTTGTACGTCGGGTGGTACTTGCCGATCTCCTCGATGGCCCGGCCGTCACGGCGGGTACGGGAGTCGGCGACGACGATGCGGTAGTGAGGCGAACGGATCTTGCCCAGACGCTTCAGCTTGATCTTGACTGCCACGGGAGTGGGTTCTCCTGGTTTTGACGTGGTTGGGCACGGCGAGAGAGCCGCGTGGGGTTGCGGTACCCGAGTGCCCGATGGACGCGTCAGCCGGAGGAGAGAGGGGTCCTGTGCGACTGTCGAGTACAGCTAGCCATTGTGCCACACGCGGGCAGGCCCGTCGGACGGCGGGCTCCGGGTCCGCCCGGCGGCGGACCACTCGCCTCCGGACGACGGCACCCGGCCCCGGTCCGGCTGCCACGAGCAGCCGGACCGTCAGCTCATTCCCGCGCCGACCACCTCCGGGATCCGGAACGGCTTGCCGCAGCCGCCGCACATGATCGGCGCCTGGGCCAGCACCGACGGGACGACGCGGACGTTGCGCCCGCAGTCGCAGACCGCCTTCACGCGCACCCCTCCCCCGGAGGAGCCGTGCCGGGCGGCCGGACCGCGGAAGCTGCGGGCCGTGTCGGTCGCGGTGGCGACGGTGTGGGCCTTCAGCGCGCGCTGGAGGCGTTCGATCGTCGGCCGGTACCGGCGCTTCGCCTCGGGGGTGAGCGTGACCAGCGAGAAGCCGCTGCTGGGATGCGGCTCCTCGGGGTGGTCCAGGCCCAGCTCCTCGGCGATCGCGAGGAATCGACGGTTGTGGTAGCGCCCCGCGCGGGAGGTGTCGCGTACTCCGCGCGCGGCGGCGATGCCGTGGACTGCCTCATGAAGCAGTCGCTCGAAGGAGAGCTCGTGCCCGCAGGCGGACGACGACTCTCCGATCAGGGACTCGGGCGCGGCAAGATCGGGCAGCTCGGTGTGGTGCCGCTGAATGTCGGCCCACGCCTGCGCCAGCTCTGCGGCGAGAACAGGTGGTGTCGTGCTCACGTAATGACAACGAGCCGGGGTGCCGCTGTGTTCCTATTCCGGGGCATCCCAAATAATTTGCACGTACCAGTCAGTTGCCGCTGATGCGTCCCGACGAGGGCGGGTGCGCTGATCTGCGGAGAAGCCTCACAGCTCGTACCAAGCTGGTGCGTAGTCCGACGTACGCACCGGCGCGTAACCGCCGTCCACGCGCCGGAGTGCGAGGGGCTCGCGTGTGCGCAAGGGGCGTTTCGGCCGCTGTCGCCCCGGAGGGGCGCCGTCCGAGTGGACACGTCGACGGACGCGACGTTACCGGGTGCGCCACCGGCGTGCGGCACCGCCCCGCCCCCCCGGCGCATCCGGGCACCGCGCGGCGGCCGTCGGCCCGGCCGACCTTGGCCGGAATCGTGCCGTCGGTGCGGCGGCCACCCACGGTCATCGTCCGGCGACACGATCCGGCCATCCGGGCCGGGGCCCGGGACGGGGATGTCCCGGGTACCGCACGGCCAGGCCCGTGTTGCCGGGAAGTGAAATCTCGCCACGGTGCCGGGGATCGGGCAAACCGGGCCCCGCCACCACTGGACGCCACGGCGAGCCCGGAGTTACCTGGCATACGGGGGGAGTGCGAGCGCACTGCACGGGGGCCACGGAATCGGGCACGGCGGCAACACTCGGCGATTGGGGCACTTTCCTATGACACCTACGCTCGTGCGGCAGCACTCGTCCCACGCGCAGGCGACGCCTCACGTGGACCTGCGTGCACGCGCGCGTGACTGGTCCGAGATACAGGAGCGGATGCTCGTACCGCTCTACGAGGCCGTCTACGAGCGACTGGACGTGGGCGGCGACACCCGGATGCTGGGCCTGGGCTGCGGTTCCGGACTCGCGCTGCTGATGGCCGCCTCGCGCGGCGCGGCGGTGACCGGGGTCGACTCCCGCTCTCCGGAACTCCTGGACCTGGCCCGTCGGCGCCTGCTGCCCGGGACGTCCGAGGACCCCGGGGCGGACGGCACGGTGGGCACGCGCACGCGTGGCGACGCACCTCGGATCGTCCAGGGCCCGCCCGGGGACGCGGCGGACCCCACGGCACCGGCCTTCACCCTGGTGACCGCCTTCGAACCCGGCGGGTGCCGCGCCGGCGGCTCCGAGGCGCTCGGTGACCTGCTCGCCCGGGCGACACCGCTCGCCGCCCGCGGGGCGGCCGTGGTCCTGGCCGGCTGGGGCCCGCCCGAGCGGTGCGCCACGACGTCGGTGCTGCGGGTGGCGGCCAAGCTCACCGACCCGACGCGCGGCACCGGCGGCTGGCGCCCCGCCCTGCGCGACGACCTGGAGGAGGTCGCCCAGCGGGCCGGGCTCAGGCCGGACGGCTCGGGACGGGTGGCGTGCCCGTTCGGTTACGCCGACACGGGCAGCGCGGTGCGCGGCCTGCTGTCGACCGGGCTGTTCGACGCGGCGGTCGCGGCCACCGACCGGGAGCAGGTCGACAAGGAGCTGACGGAGGCGCTGCATCCGCACCGGCGGCCGGACGGCACCGTGTGGATGCCGAACGTGTTCCGTTATCTGATCGCCCGGGTCCCTTGACGACCGGTTCGGACCGGCTTCTTTCGATGCGGGTGTGAATGGTGTGAAGAATGCGGCCGGGGGCTCCCGCAGTTTCCCCCGGTGGATCATGGACCTCTACGCTGATCCACCGTTCGGGGGAACAGACACATCTGCATACAGGAGCCTGTAGTGCCGCACCGCAAGACCGCACTGCGCCTCGCCGCGCCCGTCGCCGTCCTCGCCCTGGCCCTCACCGCGTGCGGAGGCGGGGACGACGACTCCGGCGCCGACGCGAAGGGCGAGGCGGCCACCGAGGCGACCACCGAGGCCTCGCCGTCCCCCTCCCGGCCCGCCTCGGGCGGCGACATGGCGCAGGGCGAGAGCGCGAGCGGAAAGGTCGCGGAGGACCCCGGCGAGGTCACCTACGACGTCCTGGCGCAGAAGGTCGAGGTGGGCACCGAGGCGGAGGCCGCGAAGGCGGTGGCGGACGCCGCGGACGCCAAGGGCAAAGTGCTGGCCACCGCGCACATCAAGTACACGCACAAGGCCGGGCCCGCCCTGACCGAGGGCTCCGACGTGCACGACGGCACCACGGTCTTCGCGGACGGGCAGCGCGGTGGCATCCTCATCGGCGCCGCCGAGGACGCGCCGGGCTGCGAGGACCCGTACGACGTCGAGAGCTGGAAGCAGGGCGAGAGCCATGTCTTCTGCGAGACGTACGTGATCCCGGCCGGCGCGACCAGCGTGGAGGTCCACTGGTCCGAGGAGGACGGCGAGCCCTACGTCTGGAAGTTCCCGCAGAAGTAGGCAGTTGTAGGCAGCAGCAGACAGCCCGCGAAGGGGGCGCTCACGCGTCCGGATCGTCCTTCGTCAGCCGGGTGATCCCGGCGATGCGGTACGCCTCCGCCTCGTCCAGCGTCTCGCTCGCCAGCAGCGACTCGGCGAGCGCGTCCAGCTGCCCCCGGTGGTCGCGCAGCTTGCGCACGGCCTCCTCGTAGCAGGAGTCCACGACCCGCCGCATCTCACCGTCGATCGCGTCGAGCGTCTGGGGTGCGGCGGCGAGGCCGTACGCCTGCTGGGCGTCGCCGGGCAGGGCGGAGAGCCTGCCGACCCGCTCGCTCATGCCCCACCGCGCGACCATCCCGCGCGCGATGTTGGTGACCTGTTCGAGGTCGCTCTCCGAACCGGTCGTGATCACCCCGTAGACGACGTGCTCGGCCGCCATGCCGCCGAGCGCCCCGATGATCCGCCCGCGCAGGTACTCCTCCGTGTACGCGTACTTGTCCGCGTCCGGCGTCGACAGCGTCACCCCGAGCGCCCGCCCGCGCGGCACGATGGTGATCTTGCGTACGGGGTCGGCGCCCGGCTGCAGCATGCCCAGCAGGGCGTGACCGCTCTCGTGGTAGGCGGTGCGCCGGCGCTCCTCCTCGGGCATCACCAGCGGACGCTCGGCCCCCAGCTGGACCTTCTCCAGCGCCTCGGAGAGGTTCGCCTGCGTCACCCGCTCCTGCTTCCGCTTCACCGCGAGCAGCGCCGCCTCGTTGGCGAGGTTGGCGAGCTCGGCGCCGGTCATGCCCGGCGTCGTACGGGCGACCTGGGCGAGGTCGACGTCCGGGGCGAGCGGGATCTCGCGGGTGTGGATCTCCAGGATCGCCTTCCGGCCACCGCGGTCCGGCGGCGAGACGCTGACCACCCGGTCGAAGCGGCCGGGGCGGGTCAGGGCCGCGTCCAGGATGTCCGCGCGGTTGGTGGCCGCGATGACGATCACGCCCTCCGAGCCGGAGAAGCCGTCCATCTCGGTGAGGATCTGGTTCAGGGTCTGCTCTCGCTCGTCGTGGCCGCCCATGCCGGAGCCGCCGCCGCGGGCCCGGCCGATGGTGTCGATCTCGTCGATGAAGATGATCGACGGCGCCACCTTGCGCGCCTCCGCGAACAACTCCCGCACCCGGGAGGCGCCCACGCCCACGATCATCTCGATGAACTCGGACGCCGACGCGGAGAAGAACGGCACGCCCGCCTCTCCGGCCACCGCGCGCGCGAGAAGCGTCTTTCCGGTGCCGGGCGGGCCGGTCAGCAGCACGCCCCGGGGCATTTTGGCGCCCATGCGGCGATAGGCGTCCGGGTTCTTCAGGAAGTCGACGACATCACTCAGCTCGCCCTCCACCTCGTCGATCCCCGCGACGTCGGCGAAGGTGGTGCGCGGTTTTCCGGCCTCCAGCTCGACCGGCTTGGGCGGCGCCTTGCGGCCCAGCATCCCGCCCGCCCCGCCGCCCAGGGCACCCCGCATGCGCCGGGCGATGAAGATCCACAACACCACCAGGAGCAGCATCGGGGCCAGCGCGATCAGCAGGTTGACCAGGAAGCTGCGGTGCTGCACGACGGGCTCGGCGGTGACCGTGACCTTGTTCTTGGTCAGGTCGGCCCAGAGCTGGTCGTCCGCGAAGGTCGGCCGCTCGGTCGTGAACTTGGTGTACGTCCCGTCGCCCTCGGGATTGTCCCGGGCCTTCTTCAGCTGGCCCTGGATCGCGTCGCCCTTGGCGTAGATCTTGCTGACGTTGCCCTCGTCGACCTGCTTGCTGAACTCCGTGTAGGAGATGGTCGGCTCGTCGCCCTCGTTGAAGAAGGAGAGCACGAGGTTGGCGATGAGGTAGACGATCAGCGCGGCCAGGATCAGGTTCCACCAGCCGCCGCGCATCCGTCGGCCACCGGACGGCGGCTTGGGCGGCTCGTCCGGCGTGCCCTCGGTCCGCCAGGGCGGCTCCGGTGCCTTGCGCGGCGGGGACGGATTGGTCATATCCGGACGCTACGACAGGAAAGCCGCGCGGGCATGTGGGTGTATCGGACGCACGTCGCCGGGGCGCCCCCTGCGACAGGAGGCGCCCCGGCGACGCGCTGCATCCGAACGGGCGGTCAGCCCATGAACTTCTTGAACTCGTCCGGCAGCTCGAAGTCCTGCCCGCCCTGCTGCGGCAGCCCCAGCGCGCCCCCGCTCTGCGCGGCGGCGGCGCGGCGGGCGGCCTCCTCCTGCTCCTGCTGCTTGCGCTTCATCGGGTTGCCCGAACGCTGCTTGCCCTTGGCCTTCTTCTGCTGCTTCTTCTGCCGGCCGGGGCCGCCACCCATGCCGGGCATCCCCGGCATACCGGGCATGCCGCCGCCCTGGGCCATGCGGGACATCATCTTGCGGGCCTCGAAGAACCGCTCGACCAGCGACTTGACCGCGCTGACCTCGACGCCGGAGCCCTTGGCGATACGGGCACGGCGCGAGCCGTTGATGATCGTCGGCTCCTGGCGCTCGCCCGGGGTCATCGACTTGATGATGGCGGCCGTGCGGTCGACGTCGCGCTCGTCGAGGTTGTTGATCTGGTCCTTCATCTGGCCCATGCCGGGCAGCATCCCCAGGAGCTTGGAGATGGAGCCCATCTTCCTGACCTGCTCCATCTGGGCCAGGAAGTCGTCCAGGGTGAAGTCCTGGCCCTTCTTGGACGCCAGCTTGGAGGCCATCTTCTCGGCCTCTTCCTGGCTGAACGTCTTCTCCGCCTGCTCGATCAGGGTGAGCAGGTCACCCATGTCGAGGATGCGGGAAGCCATCCGGTCCGGGTGGAAGGCGTCGAAGTCGTCCAGCTTCTCGCCGTTGGAGGCGAACATGATCGGCTTGCCGGTCACCGAGGCGATCGACAGGGCCGCACCACCGCGGGCGTCGCCGTCGAGCTTGGAGAGCACCACGCCGTCGAAGCCGACGCCGTCGCGGAAGGCCTCGGCGGTGTTGACCGCGTCCTGACCGATCATGGCGTCGACGACGAAGAGGATCTCGTCCGGCGAGACCGCGTCGCGGATGTCCGCGGCCTGCTGCATCAGCTCCTGGTCGATGCCCAGGCGGCCGGCGGTGTCGACGATGACCAGGTCGTGGACCTTGGCCTTGGCGAACTCGATGGAGTCCTTGGCGACCTTGACCGGGTCGCCCACGCCGTTGCCCGGCTCGGGGGCGTAGACCGCGACACCGGCGCGCTCGGCGACGACGCTCAGCTGGTTGACGGCGTTGGGGCGCTGGAGGTCGCAGGCCACGAGCAGCGGGGAGTGGCCCTGCTCCTTGAGCCAGTGGCCGAGCTTGCCCGCGAGGGTGGTCTTACCGGCACCCTGGAGACCGGCCAGCATGATCACGGTCGGCGGCTGCTTGGCGAAGCGCAGGCGGCGGGTCTCGCCGCCGAGGATGCCGACCAGTTCCTCATTGACGATCTTGAGGACCTGCTGGGCCGGATTCAGCGCCTTGGAGACCTCGGCGCCCAGGGAGCGCTCCTTGACCTTCTTGATGAAGGCGCGCACGACGGGCAGGGCCACGTCGGCCTCAAGCAGCGCGATGCGGATCTCGCGGGCCGTGGCGTCGATGTCCGCCTCGGTCAGCCGCCCTTTGCCCCGGAGGGATTTGAAGGTGGCTGACAGGCGGTCGGAGAGAGTATCGAACACGGCGGCGTAGGTCCTCGCGTCGGCGTTGGTGTGGGTCGCCCTCCAGGGTATCCGGCCCGGCAAGCAAAGTGTCCCCGCCCGCTGCACAGAGCGGACGGTCACCCCCGCAGCGACTCCTCCAGCTCCCGGGCCACCGACGCCGCCTCGTCCCCGGGCAACGGCACCCCCTCGCCCCGCGTCACATAGAACGCGTCCACCGCGTTCGCCCCCAGCGTCGACACGTGCGCGCTCCGTACCCGCACCCCCGCCGCCTCCAGCGCCCGCCCGAGCCGGAACAGCAGCCCCGGCGCATCCTGGGCGCGGACCTCGATCACGGTGGCCAGCCGGGACGCGGCCGGGGCGACGGTGACGCGGGGCGGGGGCGGCTCCACGCCCCGGCGCCGGGGGTGGGCGGCGTCCCGTTCGGCGAGCCGTGCGGCGATGTCCAGGGTGCCGTCCAGGGCCCTGACCAGGTCGGCGCGGAGCCGGGCGGCCTGGGGCAGGGAGCCGTACTGGGCGGCGACCCGCCAGTCGAGGAGCAGGACGGAGCCCTCGACGCCGTCCGGCAGCGGAACGGACCGCAGCTCGGCGGTGCGGACGGTCAGCCGGTGCACGGCCAGGACCCCGGCCACCGCGGGGAGCACGCCCGCCTGGTCGGGCACGGCGATCAGCAGCTCCACGCCGAGGGGCTCTGGACCGTCGGCCGAAGAGGAAGGGGAGGGAGCCGGGGCGGACTCGGCGGGCGGCTCCGTCTGGGCCCGCAGCGCCAGTACCGGACCGCCGGTGCGGAAGGCCTCGACCGCGAGCCGCTCCTGTTCGGCGGTGGGCGCGGCGGTCTCGGCCTCGGGCTGCGGCTCCCCGGCCAGCACTCCGGAGACCCGTTTCACCAGGTCGGCGACGAGGGAACCGCGCCAGGACGACCAGGCGGCCGGCCCGGTGGCCAGCGCGTCCGCCTCGGTCAGCGCGTGCAGCAGCTCCAGCGTGTGCTCGGTACCGACCGCCTGCGCGACGGCGCGCACGGTGGCCGGGTCGTCCAGGTCGCGCCGGGTGGCGGTCTCCACCAGCAGGAGGTGGTGGCGTACGAGGGTGGCCAGGACGGCCGTGTCCGCGCCGTCGAAGCCGATGCGGGCGGCGACGTCCCGGGCGATGGTCTCGCCGGCCACGGAGTGGTCGCCGGGCCAGCCCTTGCCGATGTCGTGCAGCAGCGCGGCGACCAGGAGCAGGTCGGGGCGGTGCACCCGGCGGGCGAACCCGGCGGCGCGGACGGCGGTCTCGATCAGGTGCCGGTCCACGGTCCACAGGTGCACGGCGTTGCGCTGCGGGCGGCAGCGGACCCGCTCCCAGTCGGGCAGCAGCCGGGTGACCAGGCCCTCGGCCTCCAGTGCCTCCCAGACCTGCACCGTGGGCCGGCCGGAGCCCAGCAGGGTCACCAACTGCTCACGCGCCTCGGCGGGCCAAGGCGTGGGCAGGGGGCGCGCGGTGGCCGCCAGGCGCCGTACGGCGTGCCGGGAGAGCGGGAGTCCGGCCTGCGCGGCGGCGGCCGCGGCGCGCAACGGGAGTACGGGGTCGCGTTCGGGGCGCGCGGTGCGGGCGAGCACCGCCTCGCCGTCCTGCTCCACGACGCCCTCGGCGAGCGGGGAGCGCTCGGCGACCGGTTTCCCGGCGTTCCTTCCGTTCCTCGCGTTCATCATGGCGCGCAGCCGCGGCCGTACGGCCCGTGAGCGGAGCACGCGGGTCACCTCGCGCCAGGTGACGTCGCCCGCGTAGGAGATGACGCGGGCCGCCTCGTACACCTGTCGCAGCAGCGCGTCGGCGTCCAGCAGGCCCAGTTCGGCCGCCACCTGGTCCTGTTCCTGCAGCGCCAGCCGGTCGGTCGCCCGGCCCGTCGCCAGGTGGAGGGCGTCGCGTACGTCGAGCAGGCGCCGCCGGGCCTCGGCGAGTCCCTCGCGCGGGGCGTCGGCGAGCCAGGACGCGGCGACGGCACGCAGCGCGGTGGCGTCGCGCAGGCCTCCGCGGGCCTCCTTGAGGTCGGGTTCGAGCAGGAACCGCAGCTCGCCCTGGCGTTCGGCGCGCTCGGCGCACAGGTCGCGGAGTTCGGGGAGGCGCTTGGGGGCCTGGTTGCGCCAGTCGGCGAGGACGGCGGTGCGCAGCGAGGCGGTGAGGCCGAGGTCTCCGGCCAGGTGGCGGGCGTCCAGGAGGCCGAGGTGGACCTTCAGGTCCTCGCCCGCCGTCTTCCGGGCCTGCTGCGGGGTGCGTACGGAGTGGTCGAGGTCGATGCCGAGGTCCCAGACCGGGTACCAGAGCCGGTCGGCGAGTGCGGCGACGGCCTTGTCGTCCCGGCCGTCGTGCAGCAGGAGCAGGTCCAGGTCGCTGCGCGGGGACAGCTCGCCGCGCCCGTAGCCGCCGACCGCGACGAGCGAGACCCCCGTGTGTCCCTGGGCGGCCGCTCCGAAGAGGCCGGCCAGCCAGCCGTCCGTGAGTTCGGCGAGCGCCCTGCGGCGCGGCGGCCCGGACCGCGCCCCCTCGGTGAGGAGGCGCAGCCGGGCCGCCGCGTAGCCGCCGGGTCCCGAGCCCTCTGCTTCGTCCGTCACGCCCGTACTCGTCACCCGGCGACTCCCGTTCCGTTGTCGTGCTGCGGAGCTGGCCCAGAGCTGCTCAGAGCGCGTCGGGTCCGCGCTCGCCGGTCCTGACCCGTACGGCCGTGTCGACCGGGACCGCCCAGACCTTGCCGTCGCCGATCTTGCCGGTGCGGGCCGCCTTGACGACGACGTCGATCAGCTGCTCGGCGTCGTCGTCCTCGACCAGGACCTCGACGCGGATCTTGGGCACCAGGTCGACGGTGTACTCGGCACCCCGGTAGACCTCGGTGTGTCCGCGCTGGCGGCCGTAGCCGCTGGCCTCGGTGACGGTCAGGCCGTGGACCCCGAAGGCCTGGAGGGCCTCCTTGATCTCGTCGAGCCGGTGCGGCTTGACGACGGCGGTGATGAGCTTCATGCGTCCACCTTCTTGCTCGGGGCCGAGGCGGCCGTGGAGGCGGCCGGCGTGGCGGCCGTCCGGGCGGCACCGCCGCCGGCGCCGCTGAAGTCGTATGCGGTCTCGGCGTGCTCGGCCTGGTCGATGCCGGCCACCTCGACGTCCTCCGGCACTCGCATGCCGATCGTCTTGTCCAGCAGGAAGGCGAGGACCGCGGAGACGACCAGGGAGTAGGCGAGGACCCCGAAGACGCCCGCGCACTGCTTCCAGAACTGGTCGAGGCCGCCGCCGTAGAAGAGGCCCTCGACGTCGGACTGGCCCTTGCCGCTGGCGAAGAAGCCGATGAGCAGCGAGCCGAGGATGCCGCCGACGAGGTGGACGCCGACCACGTCGAGGGAGTCGTCGTAGCCGAACTTGTACTTCAGGCCGACGGCCATGGCGCACACCACGCCGGCGATGAGGCCGACGGCGATCGCGCCGAGCGGGGAGACGGCGCCGCCGGCCGGAGTGATGGCGACCAGGCCGGAGACGGCACCGGAGGCCGCGCCCAGGGTGGTGAAGGCGCCGTGCCGGATCTTCTCGTAGGCGAGCCAGCCGAGGATCGCGGCGCCGGTGGCGACCTGGGTGTTGACGAACATCAGCGCGCCGACGCCGTCGTCGTTGCCGAGCCACGACCCGGCGTTGAAGCCGAACCAGCCGAACCAGAGCAGGCCCGCGCCGAGCATGACCAGCGGGAGGCTGTGCGGGCGCATCGGGTCCTTCTTGAAGCCGACCCGCTTGCCGATGACCAGGATCACGCCGAGCGCGGCGGCACCGGCGTTGATGTGCACGGCCGTGCCGCCGGCGAAGTCGATGACGCCCAGTTCGAAGGCCCAGCCGCCCGCGCCCCACACCCAGTGGGCGACCGGGAAGTAGACGATCGTGGCCCACAGGGCGATGAAGAGTGCCCAGGCCGTGAACTTCACCCGGTCCGCGAGGGCGCCGCTGATCAGGGCGGGGGTGAGGACGGCGAACATCAGCTGGAAGACCAGGAAGACGAAGACGGGGACGGTGTAGCCGTCCCACAGCTCGGTCAGGCCGATGTTGCTCAGGCCCACCCAGTCGGAGTTCCAGCCGACGACGCTGCCGGAGTCGGTGCCGAACGCCATGGAGAAGCCGTACAGCACCCACAGGACGGTGACGATGCCGAGGCTGATGAAGCTCATCATCAGCATGTTCAGGGTGCTCTTGACGCGGACCATGCCTCCGTAGAAGAAGGCCAGGGCCGGCGTCATGAGCATCACCAGGGCGGAGCAGATGAGCATGAAGCCCGTGTTGGCGGCAGAGAGCTCCGTCTCTGCGGCGAGCGTGATGGCTGGAGCCATCGGCGTCTCCTCGTCGTTGGTACGGCCCCGTGCGGGCGAAGCCTGGGCGGGCGGTGAGGGGTGGGCCGGTTATGCGCCATGAGATTGGCGCAGCGCGGTTTCGGTGGACGCCCCTCGTTGTTTCGCCGCCGTGACGAAGGCGCTGTGCGTGTTACGCGTGGGTGAACGGCCGGGGTGGCCGTCGTCGTGACCGGGCCGCCCGGGCCGGGACGCGAACCGGCCGCGGCGGCCTCCGAATGACCTGGCATGGGGGAGCCGAGTCGGGCAGTTCGGGAGGGCCGGCCGCGGCCGGGGCTGGTGGGGGTCAGACCGCTTCGGCGGTCTCCGGCAGCTCGACGGCGAGCCGCTGGGTGAGGTCGACGACTTCACCGAGGTCGCCGAAATCGCGTACGGCCGTGTCGACGGTCTTGCGGATGCGGGTGTTGACGCGTTCGGAGCGGACCTTCTTGGCGATGCCCATGGCCTCCACGGCCAGGACTGTGCTCTCCTCCGGCTCGCGGCGCAGCAGGTGGACCGTGGCCATGCCGATCAGGTTCAGCGCGTAGGAGCGCTGGTGCTCCTCGTCCTTGGCGAACAGCTCCACGGCCTTGCGCATCAGGGGGTCGGCGAGGGAGGCGTAGGCGGGGCTGCGGCCGGCCACGTAGGCGAGGTCGCGGAAGGAGTGGCTGTTCTCCCCGTACAGCTCGGCCTCGGAGAAGAAGCGGATCCAGTCGGGGTCCGGCTCGTCCCACTCGTCGGCCTCGGCGAAGATGTCCTCCGCCATGCGCACCGCGCGCTTGGTGCGGCCGGGCTGGCCCATGTTGGCGTAGGCGCGGGCCTCCATCGCGTACAGCATCGACTGGGTGCGGGGGCTGGCGCAGTCCCGGCTGCCGTACTGGGCGAGGTGGATCAGCTCCAGGGCGTCGTCGGGCCGGCCGAGGTGGATCATCTGGCGGCTCATGCTGGACAGGACGTACGAGCCGAGCGGCCGGTCCCCGGCCTCCTTGGCGGCGTGCAGGGCGAGCACGAAGTACTTCTGGGCGGTGGGCTGGAGCCCCACGTCGTACGACATCCAGCCGGCCAGCTCGGCCAGCTCGGCGGCGACCTTGAAGAGCTTGGCGCGGGTGGTCTCGGTCTGGGGTTCCTGGAGCAGGTCGGTGACCTCGTGCAGCTGGCCGACCACGGCCTTGCGGCGCAGGCCGCCGCCGCACTGGGCGTCCCAGCGGCGGAACATCACGGCCGTGGACTCCAGCAGGTCGAGCTCCGGCCTGGACAGGCGGCCGCGCGCGCGGGTGGCGGGTGCCGCGGGCTCGGGTCCGGCCGCCTGCGGGGTGGCGGAGGGCGTGGGGACGAGCCAGCGCTGCATGGGTTCGATGAGGGACGGGCCCGCGGAGAGGGCCAGCGAGCTCCCGAGGAAGCCGCGCCGCGCCAGCATGAGGTCGCTGCGCGAGAACTCGCTGAGCAGGGCCACGGTCTGCGGGCCCGTCCAGGGGAGGTCGACGCCGGTCGCGGAGGGCGTGGGGCGGGTGGAACGCAGGCCCAGGTCCTCGACGGAGACGACGACACCGAAACGCTCGGAGAACAGCTCGGACAGGATCCGCGGGATCGGCTCGCGCGGGTTCTCCCCGTCGAGCCAGCGGCGCACGCGTGAGGTGTCGGTGGAGATGTGGTTGGCGCCCAGCTGGCGGGCCCGGCGGTTGACCTGGCGGGCCAGCTCGCCCTTGGACCAGCCGCTGCGGGCGAACCAGGAGGTGAGCAGCTCGTTCGGGCGCTTGTCGGCGTGCGACGCGCTCCCCGCGCTCGTACCGCTTCCGCCGTTGCCACTCACTGGAACGCCCCCATCCCTGAGACCACCTGTCGCCGAGTGCGCCAAGCCCTATCAGAATGCCGGTGGCCCGGGCCCTCCGTCCGGTGATTGACACCCTTCGAACGGAAAGCCGGGTTGCCTCCGGCATACCCACAAGTGCATGTGCCCCAAGGCTCCATGCACACAAAGTAGTCCTACGATCACTCGTCCAGCCATGGCGATTGCGGAATCGCCACCATTCGCCACCCCTTCGAATGAACTCGCGGTGGCCGGGACGCGATTCACTTGACATAGGCCAACCGGGAGTCGGTGCAACGGTGCACACCAGGGCGCGCACCGTCGGACTCACCACCCCTGAATGCCTCCGGACGCTGTCTGAACCGCGCCGGACTGGGGATTTGGAAGCAGAGAGTCACGTTTCACGTCCGCTGCGTAACCGCCGCTGCGTCGGACCCGTTGGAGGGGGCATGGGCTTCACGATCGGCATCGGCAGCAGTCGGGGCATGCGCGAGATCCGGTCCGGCGCGCGTCGCCGCGGCCGTGCCTCGGAGTGCACCGTCGTGGCCGAGTTCACCGGGCTGTGGGGCTGGGACGTGGTGCCGGGCGCCCGGACCGCCCAGGGCGCCTGCTCGTGCGGCCTGCCCGACTGTCCGGCGCCGGGCGCGCACCCCCTGGACTTCGCGCCCCGGGTGCCCGCCGGGGCGACCCTGGACGAGGCGAGCGAGGCCTGGGGCCGGTTCCCCGGGGCCGCGGTGATGCTGGCGGTCGGGCGGACCTTCGACGCGATCGAGGTGGCCGAGCCGGCCGGGCTGCGGGCGCTGGCCCGGCTGGAGCGCATGGGTGTCCCGCTCGGGCCGGTCGCGGCGACCCCGCAGGGCCGCGCCCAGTTCTTCGTCGCTCCGGGCGCCGCGGCCGAGCTGCCCCGGCTGCTGTACCGGATGGGCTGGGACGACCCGTCCGCCCTCGACCTGCGCGGCCTCGGCCCCGGTACGTACCTCACGGCGCCGCCCTCCGACCGCGGCGGCCGGGGCCCGGTGCGCTGGCTGCGCCCTCCGGCGCTCGACTCGGCCACGAAGCCCCCGGCGGCCCGGCTGCTCCTGGGCACGCTGGCCTACGTGGCCCACCGGTCCCGGGCGTAGCCCTCCGCCGACGGCGAAGCGCCCGTCCCCCGGTCGGGGAGGCGGGCGCTTCTCGCCTGGGTGCGGGCGCGGGGCGCCGGCAGTCGGTGTCACTCGCCGATGAGGGCGTCCACGAAGGCCGCGGGCTCGAACGGCGCCAGGTCGTCCGCGCCCTCGCCGAGTCCGATCAGCTTGACCGGCACGCCCAGCTCGCGCTGGACGGCGACCACGATGCCGCCCTTGGCCGTGCCGTCCAGCTTGGTGAGCACGATGCCGGTGATGTTGACGACCTCGGCGAAGACCCGGGCCTGGATCAGACCGTTCTGGCCGGTGGTGGCGTCGAGCACGAGCAGCACCTCGTCCAGCGGCGCGTGCTTCTCCACGACGCGCTTGACCTTGCCCAGCTCGTCCATGAGGCCGGTCTTGGTGTGCAGGCGGCCGGCGGTGTCGATGAGCACGACGTCCGAGCCCATCTCCTTGCCCTCCTTGACCGCGTCGAAGGCGACGGAGGCGGGGTCGCCGCCCTCGGGCCCGCGCACGGTGTGGGCGCCGACCCGCTCGCCCCAGGTCTGGAGCTGGTCCGCGGCGGCGGCCCGGAAGGTGTCGGCGGCGCCGAGCACGACGCTGCGGCCGTCGGCCACCAGGACGCGGGCGAGCTTGCCCGTGGTGGTGGTCTTGCCGGTGCCGTTCACACCGACGACCATCACGATGCCAGGCTTGCTCGTGGCGGGCTCGGTCTTGACCTCGCGGTCCATGTCGGGGCCGACCAGGGTGATCAGCTCCTCGCGCAGCAGGGTGCGCAGCTCCTCCGGCGTGCGGGTGCCGAGGACCTTGACCCGTTCGCGGAGCCGCTCGACCAGTTCCTGGGTGGGCTGCACGCCGACGTCGGCGGTGAGGAGCGTGTCCTCGATCTCCTCCCAGGTGTCGTCGTCGAGGTGCTCCCGGGACAGCAGGGTCAGCAGGCCCTTGCCGAGGGCGTTCTGGGAGCGGGAGAGGCGGGCACGGAGCCGGACCAGTCGGCCGGCGGTGGGCTCGGGAACCTCGATCTGCGGGATCTCGAGCTCTTCGACGACGGGCGGCTCCTCGACGGTGGCGGTGCCGCCGTCCGGGAGGTCGACCTCCTCTATCGTCCGGCGCGTTTCGTCGCGCGGCGTCTCGGCCTCGTCGCCGACGTGCGGCTCGGCCGGAGGGGCGGTGATGTCGGGCGTGGCGGGGGGCGGCTCGGGCAGCTGCTTCTTGCGGCGGCTGCCGACGACCAGCCCGCCGAGCGCGCCGATCACGACCACGGCGATGACTACAGCAAGGATGACGATTTCCATAACGGGACCAGTATGCGTGACCCCCGGCACGGCCCCCCGCTATCGGTCGCTTGTGGTTTCCACCAAGGGACAAAGGCCCCTGGAAGGAACGAGTCGGAGCAAAGTACGATGGAGGAGGCCGCGTCAACGCGCGTAGAGTCCCGACCGCCCCCTCTTCCCCACGATCGAGGCACGGACCCCCCACATGAGCAAGACCGCCGAGAACGAAGGCGCCCTGGAAACCCGCGGCATCGAGCAGGTGCCCGACCACGAGCGCACCGCCCGGACCCGCGAGCTGTTCCCGACCTGGGTCGGCGCCAACATCAGCGTGCTGCTGCTCACGATGGGCGCGAGCCTCGTCGTGGCGTACCGGCTCAACTTCTGGCAGGCCCTGGTCGTCGCGGCGGCGGCGCCCGTCGTGTCGTACGGCCTGGTCGGGCTGATCGGCATCGCCGGCAAGCGGGGCGGCGCTCCCGGCATGGCACTGTCCCGTGCCGTGTTCGGGCAGCGGGGCAATCTGCTGCCCGGCTCGCTGATCTGGGTCGCCCGCTGGGGCTGGGAGACGATCAACGCGGTGACCGGTGCCTACGCGCTGCTCACCGTGCTGGACATCGTCTTCGGCATACGCGCCAACAGCGTGCTGGACATGGTGACGCTGCTCGCCTTCGTGGTGGCGACGTTCGCGATCTCGGGGCTGGGCATCAACGCCGTGCAGAAGTGCAACAAGTACGCGGCCTACCTCTTCGGCGCCTTCTCGGTGCTGGTCCTTGGCTACCTGGTCGTCGACACCGACTGGTCCGCGGTGTTCGACCGGTCCGCCGGTTCGGTGGCCGCGATGATCACGGGTGTCGGCCTGATCGCGGCGGGCGGCGTCAGCTGGATCCCGTCCGCACCGGACTTCACCCGGTACCTGCCGCGCACGGCGTCCTCGAAGGGGATCGTGGGGGTCACGGTCGGCGGTGCGGGCATCGTCGTCCTGCCGATGGTGCTGATGGGCGCGGTCATGGCGGTCTCCACGCCGGATCTGGCCTCGGCCGCCGACCCGGTCTCCTTCCTGGGCGAGATCCTGCCCACCTGGATCGCGGTGCCGTACCTGCTGATCGCGCTGATCGGCATGCTGCTGATCAACTCGATGTCGATGTACTCGGCCGGGTTCACCGCGCAGACCCTGGGCTTCAAGGTCCCGCGGCACTGGGCGGTCTCGGTCAACGCGGTGATCTCGCTGGTCTTCGGCGGCGTGCTGATGCTGGTGGCGACCAGCTTCATGGGGTCCTTCATCGCGTTCCTGTCGCTGCTCGCGGTCGCCTTCTCCGCCTGGGTCGGCGTGTTCGGCGCGGACATGCTGCGCGGCCGGGAGTACGACGGCGAGGCGCTGGCCGACACCGGCCGCACCAGCGCCTACTGGTACCGCGGCGGCTTCTCCCCCGCGGCCGTCGTCGCCTGGGCGGTCGGGCTGGCCGCCGGTCTGATGTTCACCACGTCCGACTGGTTCACCGGTCCCCTCGCCACGAACAACTTCGTCGGCGAGTACGGGCTGGGCTGGGTGGCCACGGTCGTGATCTCCGCCCTGCTGTACGCGGTGCTGCCGAAGCCGGCGCCGGCCGCCGTCCCGGGAGCGCGCGCGGAGCGGGCCGGGCAGCCCGGGACCGCCGAGCGGCCCGAGGCCGCCGAGACCGTGGCCGTCTGACGTTCGCCGAGCCCCGGCGCACCGCCGCCCCGCCCGGAAAGTGACCGGGCGGGGCGGCGGACGGTGCGGGGAGAGGGGCAGCGGGGACTTGGCCCTCCTCCCCGGGTTCGGGGCCGGGCAGGGGTCAGCCCATCTCCTCCAGGGCCTTGCCCTTGGTCTCCTTCACGAACTTGAGCACGAAGGGGATGGAGAGGGCGGCGAAGATCGTGTAGATCACGTAGGTGCCGGAGAGGTTCCAGTCGGCCAGTGACGGGAAGCTCGCGGTGATGGCCCAGTTGGCGATCCACTGCGCGGAGGCGGCCACGCCCAGGGCGGCGGCGCGGATCCGGTTGGGGAACATCTCGCCGAGGAAGACCCAGACGACCACACCCCACGACAGGGCGAAGAAGAGGACGAAGAGGTGGGCGGCGATCAGGGCGACCCAGCCCTGGGTGGCCGGGAGCTTGCCGTCGACCAGGTCGAAGGAGAAGGCCCAGGCCTCCAGCGCCAGCCCGATCACCATGCCGACGGAGCCGATCAGGGCGAGCGGCTTGCGGCCGATGCGGTCCACGAAGATCATCGCGATCACGGTGCCGATGATGTTGATGATCGACGTCGTGAACGAGTAGAAGAACGAGTCGGCGGGGTTGACGCCGACCGACTGCCACAGCGTCGAGGAGTAGTAGAACGCGACGTTGATACCGACGAACTGCTGGAAGACCGACAGGCCGATACCGATCCAGACGATCGGCTTGAAGAAGAAGCTGCCGCCGAGGAGGTCCTTGAAGGAGGACTTCTCCTCGCTGTGCATGGCGTGCTCGATCTCGGTGACGCGGGCGTCGAAGTCCACGTCCTTGCCCTCGACCTCTTCGAGGATCTTCTTGGCGCGCTCGCGCTTGCCCACGGAGATCAGGAAGCGGGGGGACTCGGGGATGGCGAAGGACAGCAGGCCGTACAGGACGGCCGGGATCACCATGACGCCGAGCATGACCTGCCAGGCCTCCAGGCCCATCAGCTCGCCGCGCTGGTCACCGCCGGCGGCGTTCAGCAGGCCCCAGTTGACCAGCTGCGACACGGCGATGCCGATGACGATCGCGGCCTGCTGGAAGGAGCCGAGCCGGCCGCGGTAGGCGGGCGGGGAGACCTCGGCGATGTAGGCGGGGCCGATCACCGAGGCCATGCCGATGGCGAAGCCGCCGATGACGCGCCACATGGCGAGGTCCCACAGCGCGAAGGGCAGTGCGGAGCCGACGGCGCTGACGGTGAAGAGGACCGCCGCGATCTGCATGCAGCGGATACGGCCGATGCGGTCGGCGATGCGGCCCGCGGTCGCGGCACCGATGGCGCAGCCGATCAGAGCCACGGCGATGACCTGGGCCAGCACCGCGGAGCCGACGTCGTAGCGGTCCCGGATGGCCTCGACGGCGCCGTTGATCACGGAACTGTCGTAGCCGAACAGGAAGCCGCCCATCGCGGCGGCCGCCGCGATGAAGATGACGTGCCCGAGATGATCGGGGTGAGCCGTCCGGGCTCCTGGACTGGGTGCCTGCGATGTGCTGGCCACGTGTACTCCTCGGGCTACCGGCAACGCTGCCGGGGCGGTTCACCCTTCGAGGCACCGGCGAAGGAACCTGAAGGTAAAAGCAACGTTGCAGAGACTATGCCTTCAAGTATCGAAGTCAAGAGGGCGAGAGCTGTGAACTTCAGGGGAGCCCGAAGTGGTTATGTGTTCAAGTCTTGAAGAACAAGTGTTCAGGACTGACGCAGCCGCTGGCTGATGACCTTCGACACACCGTCGCCCTGCATGGACACGCCGTAGAGCGCGTCGGCGACCTCCATCGTGCGCTTCTGGTGCGTGATGACGATCAGCTGCGAGGCCTCCTGCAGCTCCTGCATGATCCGGATCAGCCGTTGCAGGTTGGTGTCGTCGAGCGCCGCCTCGACCTCGTCCATCACGTAGAACGGACTCGGCCGGGCCTTGAAGATCGACACCAGCATCGCCACCGCGGTCAGCGAGCGCTCCCCGCCGGAGAGCAGCGACAGCCGCTTGACCTTCTTGCCCGGGGGCCGGGCCTCGACGTCCACGCCGGTGGTGAGCATGTTGTCGGGGTCGGTCAGGATCAGCCGCCCCTCACCGCCCGGGAACAGCCGGCTGAAGACGCCCTCGAACTCCCGGGCGGTGTCCCGGAAGGCCTCGGTGAAGACCTGCTCGACGCGCTCGTCGACCTCCTTGACGACCTGGAGCAGGTCGGCGCGGGTCTTCTTCAGGTCCTCCAGCTGCTCGCTGAGGAACTGGTGCCGTTCCTCCAGCGCCGCGAACTCCTCGAGCGCCAGCGGGTTGACCTTGCCGAGCTGCTGGTAGGCGCGCTCGGCGGCCTTCAGCCGCTTCTCCTGCTCGGCGCGGACGAAGGGGCGGGGGCGGTTGCGCGGGTGCTCCGGGTCGGCTGGGAGCTCTTCGCCCTCGGCGGGGGGCGAGGGCGGCACCTCTTGATGGGGGCCGTACTCGGCCGCGAGCCCCGCCGGTTCCACACCGAGTTCCTCCAGCGCCTTGGTCTCCAGCTGCTCGATGCGCAGCCGCTTCTCGGCGCCGAGTACCTCGCCCCGGTGAACTGAATCCGTCAACTTGTCCAGCTCCGCCTTGAGGTCGCGCCCGGCGGTGCGCGCGGCGGTCAGCTCCTGCTCGCGCCGGGCCTTGGCCGCCTCGGCGAGGGTGCGTTCCGCGTCGGCGCGGGTCAGCGAGACCTCGACGTGGGCGAGCAGCTGCCGGGCGCCGGCGGCGACCGCCTCGGCGACGGCCGCCTCGTGCCGCAGCCTGGCCCGCCGCTGCTCGGCACGCGCGCGTGCCTCGCGTTCGGCGCGGGCGGCCCGGTCCAGGGAGTCGGCGCGTCCGGCCAGTCCCTTGACCCGCTCCTCGTGCGTACGGACCTGGAGACGGGCCTCCATCTCGGTCTGGCGGGCGTTGGCACCGTCGGCGGCGAGCCGGTCGCGGGCGGCGGTGTCGGGCTCCTCCTCGACCGGCATTTCCTCGGCAACGGCCAGCCGCTCCGCCAGTTCCTCGACCTCCATGAGCGCCTTGTCCAGCGCCTCCTGCGCCCGGGCCGCCGCGGCGGCGGACCGCTCCGCCTCCCCGGCAGCGCCCCGCGCCTGTCCCGCGAGCCGCCCCAGCTGCTGGGCGACGGACGACTTCTCCCGGTCGGCGGCCCGGCGCCGCTCCCCCAGTTCCTCGACGAGCGCGGCGCACTCCCGGCGCCGTGCGACGGCCGCTTCCTGCGCCCCGGCCAGCTCCTCGCACCGCACGCCCAGCTCCGCCAGCTCGGCGGCGGCCTGGTCCACGGACGCCTGCACCTCCAGGAGGCTGGGCGCCCCGGCGGAACCGCCCTGCGCGAAGTGGGCGCCCAGCAGGTCCCCCTCGGCGGTGACGGCGGTCAGCCCCGGGCGGGCGTAGACGAGGTCCTCGGCGTCCTCCAGGGTGGCGACCACGACGATCCCGCGCAGCAGCCGCCGTACGGCGGGCATCAGGTCGGCGGGGCCGTGCACCAGGTCGGCGGCGTGCGGCGGTCCGTCGCCGGGCGTGTCGTGCGGTCCGTCGCCGCGCGTGTCGTGCGGTCCGTCGCCGCGCGTCTCGTGCGGTACGTCGTCGGGGGCGCCGGCGAGCAGCAGGGCGGCCCGGCCCGCGTCCTGCTTGCGCAGCAGGCGGATCGCGTCGGCGGCGGCCGCCGGGGAGGTCACCGCGAGGGCGTCGGCGGCGGCGCCGAAGGCGGTGGCCAGGGCGGTCTCGTGGCCCGGCGTCACGGTGAGGAGTCCGGCGGCGGGGCCGAGCAGTCCGGTGAGGCGGTCCTTGGCGGCGAGTAGCGCTCCGGTGCCGTCCTTGCGGCGCAGGCCCAGGGCGAGTGCCTCGTGCCGGGCCTGTGTGGCGGCGCGCTCGCGTTCCGCCGCGGTGGCTGCCTCACGGGCTGCGCTCAGCGCGGCCTCCGCCTCGGTCAGTGCGAGTCTGGCGGCGTCGTGCCGCTCGGCGAGTTCCTGGTCGTCGGCGTCGAGCCCGTCGACCTCGGCCTGGAGCGCCTCGTACTCCTCCTGTGCGGCGGCCGCGCGTTCCCCGGACTCGTCGCGCGCCTGGGCCAGCCGCTCGATCTCGGCCTGGGCGGCGGCGGCACGGGAGCGGGCGGCGCCGACCTGGCCGCCGAGCCGGGCGAGGTTCTCGCGGCGGTCGGCGATGGCGCGGGCGGCGTCCTTGAGGCGGCGTTCCTCCATGGCCAGTCCGCGTTCGAGGTCGGCGCGGTGGGCGGCCGTGTCCTCCAGGGCGTGTTCGGCCGCTTCCAGGGCCGCTTCGAGTTCGGCCTCCTGCTCGCGGACGCGGGCGGCCTCGCGCTCCAGTTCCTCCGGGTCGCGGCCCCGGCGCTCCTCGGGCGGGGCCGAGGTGGCGCTCTTCACCCGCGCGTCGGCCAGCGAGATGGTGCCGCGCACCCGTTCGGCGAGCTGGGACAGCTCGTACCAGGTCTGCTGGGCGCGCTGGAGCCGCGGGGTGAGCCGGCGCACCTCGTCCTCCAGGTCCGCCTCGCGGCGCAGCGCCTTGCCCAGCTCCTGTTCGGCGGCCTCCTTGCGCTCCTTGAGCGCGGCCTCGTCGGCGACCTCGGCCCGGAGTGCCTCGCGCATCCGTACGAGGTCGTCGGCGAGGAGCCGGAGCCGGGCGTCCCGGAGGTCGGCCTGGATGACGGCGGCCCTGCGGGCGACGGCGGCCTGCCGGCCGAGGGGCTTGAGCTGGCGCCGCAGCTCGTCGGTGAGGTCCTGCACGCGCGCGAGGTTGGCCTGCATCGCGTCCAGTTTCCGCAGCGCCTTCTCCTTGCGCTTGCGGTGCTTGAGGACGCCTGCGGCCTCCTCGATGAAGGCCCGGCGTCCCATCGGGTCGGCGTGCAGGACGGAGTCGAGCTGGCCCTGGCCGACGATGACGTGCATCTCGCGGCCGATGCCGGAGTCGGAGAGGAGTTCCTGGATGTCGAGGAGGCGGCAGGTGTCGCCGTTGATCTGGTACTCGCTGCCGCCGTTGCGGAACATGATCCGCGTGATGGTGACCTCGGCGTACTCGATGGGCAGGGCCCCGTCGGAGTTGTCGATGGTCAGCGACACCTCGGCCCGGCCCAGCGGCGGGCGGCCGGTGGTGCCGGCGAAGATGACGTCCTCCATCTTGCCGCCGCGCAGCGACTTGGCGCCCTGCTCGCCCATGACCCAGCTGAGCGCGTCGACGACGTTGGACTTGCCCGAGCCGTTCGGGCCGACGACACAGGTGATGCCGGGCTCGAACCGGAGCGTGGTCGCCGAGGCGAACGACTTGAACCCGCGGAGGGTCAGGGCCTTCAGGTGCACGCCGTCGGACTCTACCTTTCGGGTCTGTCTCACTCCACGAACCGGTGAACCGACGCGGTTTCACCGGTGAACGTGCAGGGCACATCAGACGTTGAAGAGGGTGAAAGGTTGCGCGGGGACGGACACACGGCGGGCGAGACGGGGGGCGGGAAAGAAAGAAGGGACGCCGAAGCGTCCCTTGCAGACTCTGGCACCTGAGCGGTGGTACGAGCGGGCCCGACCACTGCCGTGCCGTGGTGGAGCGATGCAGTGATCAAGCGATGCAGTGATCAGGTGAGCGCAGGCTCCGCCTGGTGTGCGTCAACGCTCTCCATGCTCTCCATGATCCTGTCGTGAGAAGCGGCAGCCGCCAGCGCGTCGTTCTCCGCCTGGATTCGTCCGAGCTCGGATTCCAGGTCCTGGACGCGCTGCTGGAGCCGTCGCATCTCGGCGAGGAGTCGAGGGTCGGAGCCGCCGACGTAACCGAGAAGCGCCTTTGCCATGATGGATGGTCCTCCACAATGAGTGACCGACCGAAGCGGTGTGGGTCGTGAGGGAATCGCACCCGCGGTGCTTGGCACTTTGGAGTTTTTGCTGCCGTTCAACCATGCCAAACAGCTAAGGTGCGCGGGGCTTTCAGCGTCTCACCAAAAAGTTTGACGGTCAACACGATCACGCCCCGTATCGGCGGGCGCCCGGGGGCATGCGGCCGGCGAACGGTGCCGCTGCGACTCCTGCGGGCCCCTCGGGGGGTGGCGATCATTTCGCGTGCGGAGCCTCCCACGAGCGGCCGCCCTTGGCAACCACCTGCCCGTTTTCGCCCCGGCCACCCCTGCGGGGAGGGTCGCTTCCGGCGCCGCGGGCCCTCGCGCAGTGGGTTGTCAGCGGATGGCGAAGCCGTCGTACCCCCCGCGGGGTGTGTCCCAGATCTCCGTGACTCCGTCCACTCGTCCGGGCGTGTCGTCACCGCGCAGCCAGTCGAGCAGTCCCTCGCAGCGCTCGCGCGGGCCCTCCGCGACGACCTGCACACGGCCGTCGCCCAAATTGAGAGCAAAACCACTCATCCCGCCGAGTTCCAGTGCCCTGGCCCGCGTGAACCAGCGGAAACCCACGCCCTGGACCTGTCCGCGCACCCACGCGACCAGCCGTACATCCTCGCTCATGACTGCAACCTAACCAGTCAATGTCACGCGGGACACTTCACCCCCTGGCGCCATGCGGTACCGTCCCGACCCAGTGAATCTCACTTGAAACTCACTCGATCGTGTGAGTTCCGTGTTGATCGTGAGCACAGTCGACCGCAGGGCACGCCCGGCGCGAGGACGAGGACGAGGACGAGGAAGGCCAGGACATGGGACGCCACCGACGCTCCGCCGCCGGCCGCGCCGCGGAGGGCCACCAGCCGGACGGTACGGCGGGACGGCGCCGCGATCCGCTCGCTCCGGACGCGGACGAGGCCCCCACGATGGGCATCGCTCCCTACCTGAACCCCGAGGCGTACGCCGAGGTCCGCGCCAAGAGCGACGCCTACCTCTTCGCCGACGCCCCGGACGGCGAGGGCCCGCAGGCCGGCCGCACCGTCGCCTTCCCCCGTGACGGGTACACCCCCGCCGGCAGTTCGCAGCCCGGCGGAGGGCGCCGTCGCCGCCGCAGGAAGGCGGCCACCCCGGTCCGCACCGGCCTGCTCGGTGTCTCCGCCGCGGTCGCCATCGGCACGGTGGCGGTGGCCACGGGCGTGGTGCCCGGCCTCGACAACTACCGGATCGGCGGCAGCAGCAGCGGGGGCGACCGGGTGCAGGCCCAGGACACCCCGACGAACAGCCCGTCCCAGCAGGGCGGCACCTCGGGCAGCGCCGACACCGGCCGGGGCGGCGACGCGGCCACGAGCCGCGGCACCGACCGCTCCCCGTCGTCCGCCCCGTCCTCCCCGTCCGCCCAGTCCCCGTCGAAGGACGAGTCCGCCAAAGACTCCCCGTCCTCTTCCCCGTCCTCGGCCTCCCCCTCCACCTCGGCACCGGCCTCGAAGCCCGCCGCACCGGCCGGGACACCGTCGAAGACCAAGAAGCCGAAGGCGCCTCCCAGCGCCGAGCCGAAGCCGGCTGCTCCCTCGCGCCCGGCCGCCAAGGAGCCCGCGAAGCCCAGCGCGCCCGCCGCGGTCTCCGAGGAGGCCGTCGCCCAGGCGCAGGTGCTCAAGCTGGTCAACGACGAACGGGCCAAGGTCGGCTGCAGCCCCGTGGCCGCGAACAGCGCGCTGCGCGAACTGGCCGAGGACTTCAGCCGGGCCATGGCGACCCAGGGCTTCTTCGACCACACCGACCCCGGCGGCGCCACCCCCTGGGACCGGGCGTCGGCAGCGGGCATATCCGGCCTCGGCGGCGAGAACATAGCCCGCGGCCAGGCCGACGCCCAGGCCGTGATGGACGCCTGGATGAACAGCCCCGACCACCGGGCCAACATCCTGAACTGCGACTTCCAGACCCTGGGAGTCGGCGTCCACTTCGGCTCCGGCGGCCCCTGGTGGACCCAGGACTTCGGCTACTGAGATAACCGCAGGTCAGACGGCTAGGCACCCTCGTGGGCCGTGTCCGGGCCGTCAGCGGCAGGCTCCTCGTCAGAGAAGACGCGGTCCACGGCGGCCCGGGTCCGGGTCCCGCTCGACGGCATCAGGTGCGTGTACGTCCGCAGCGTGAAGCCTGGGTCGTGGTGCCCCAGGTACTCACTGAGAGCCTTGATGCTCTCCCCCGCGTCCAGGAGCACCGAGGCGTAGAAGTGCCGCAAGGCGTGCATGCCGTTGTCCCGACCGGTCTCAACACTCGCGGCCCGAAGTGCCGGCCGCCAGACGCGATCGTTGAAGCGGTTCCGGTCGAGCGGCAACCCAGCAGGACCGGTGAAGATGAGCGACGCCGTGACCGGCGGACCGTCGAGGTTCTTCCAGGGCAGCGTGATCCGCGTCGCGGGGTGGCTCTTGAGGTGAGCGGCCAGGGCGAAGGCGACGGACTGAGGCAGAGGAACGTCACGCTCCTTGCCACCCTTCGGCGGAGCGAACACCGGCCGGTGCAGACGCAGTAGCTTGACCTGCCGGACGACGTGGACCACTCCCCCGAGGAAGTCGACGTCTTCCACGGCCAGGCCGAAGACCTCTCCTTGGCGCAGGCCGCACCCGGCAGCGACGTTGACGAGCGCCTGGTAGCGGTCCGGCAGAGCCGAGCGCACATCCATGATCCGCTCAGCAGGCCACGGCTTGACCTTGCGAGGCTCCAGACGCGGCGCACGCACGGACCGAGCGCTACACGGGTTGGCGCGGATGATCCGGTCTTCCACGGCGGAGGTGAACACCGTCGACACGTGGGCGAAGATGCCGCGTCGGTACCCCGCCGAGAGCCCACGATCTTCCAGCGTCCGCAGCCAGACCCGCAGATGCGACGGTGTGAAGGACGCCAGAGGCCGCGTGCCCAGGTACGGAATCGCGTGCAGACGGAGGCGACTCTCCACCGACTCACGGGTCAGAGGGTCAGTGATCTGCGAGGCCATCCACTCAGTGGCGTACTGCTCGAACGTGACCTTGCCTGCCACGGGGTCCACGTAGTCCCCGCGAGACATGTCGGCCTCGATGTTGGCCAACCACTGTTCTGCCTTGCGCTTCTGCTTGTCCGGGAAGCTCTTGGACTTCTCGGAGCCGTCGGGGCCGACATAGCGGGCGCGGTAGCGCAGTCCGACGCCGAAGCGGTCGGTCTTGACCTTGACGGTCTTGCCGTCGGTGCCGGTCTCGACCTTGTACCAGCGGTCTTGCACGTGTCCGGCCATCAGGCGGCCCTCTCCATCTGGGACTCGACCCAGACGCGAACGTCTTCGGGGTCGAAGCGAAGGTGTCGACCGACGCGGAAGCCGCGCGGTCCGGTCTGCTTGCGGCGCCACTGATAGACGGTCTCGACCGGGATGCCTAGCAGGTCGGCCAGGTCGACCGGGGTCAAGTAGCGGTCGGGCAGCGAGCGCTTCATGCCCACACCTCCACGTCGTCCAGGTCGGCGAGCGCTTCGCGTGCTGTCTCTCGGTTCGTACGGATCTCCTTTGCGATCGTTGCGGCGAGCCAGGATTCGCCGGGGGTGTGGCCCTGCCCGGCGTAGGTCCAGTGGGCGAGCACGAGCGTGGAGCCCTCCGTGTCGTCGAGGTCTTCGGAGAGCCCGCGTTCGCGGCGTTCCTGGCGGGCGCGGTAGTCGGCGCGGACCTGGCGGAGGGCGCCGAGGGTGGTGGAGTACTGACGGCTCTTGGTCGAGAAGTGCCCGCGGAATCCGAGCATGTGAGCCCAGCGCGCCAGCATGCGATCCGGGTAGGCGTCGTCCAGGTCCCAGCACGCTTCGATGAGCCGTCGCGTGTGCGCGGGCAGCGGCAGCTTGTCCAGCTCGGAAAGCTCCCCGATCCGGCGGTCAACGGTGCCCGTGGTCTCGGCTGCTTTGGTGGCGTACTTGGCGACGTAGGAGGCCACGGCCTGTTCCGTCAGCTCCTCGTGCCCGAGGGCGCCGATGGGCTGCACGTCGACCTGCTCACCCCACCGCAGCGTGCGGGCGGGGAAGTCGCCGGACGCGGGGACCGGTACGGAGACGCGGGCGGCGGCGGCACGGATCGAGGCATCCAGGAGAGCGACCGTGGCCCATGCCGGCGGGGCGGTGTCGGGTCCGTCGGGTCCGTCGAGGCGGACCACGGCGTGGAAGTGGACGGAGCCGCGTTTCTGGAACTCGGCGACCTTGCCGAAGGAGACCCGGCACACCTCCTTCATGGCCGCTTGGGTGATCCCGGCGTGCGCGGCGATCTCGCGGCGTAGGTAGATGGTGAAGCGGCGCCACAGGTCGGAGGCGAAGTTGTTCCACAGCACCGCGCCCGCGTAGTCGTACCGCTCCGGAGCGAGCGCCGTGCCCAGCTCCGGGGCATCCTCGGCATGCGTGTGCCCGCAGCGGCAGCGCCCAGAGTCCGGCCGGTTGTGCACGGCCCCGAAGGAGGGGGCGGTGAGGGTGGCGAAGACGCGGGGGTGATCCCGCACGGTGGCGGGCACGTCCTTGCGTTCGTCGCCCGTGATCCCGGATCGGATCAGGTGGTAGGTGTCCCCGGCGTAGGTCCAGGCGCAGGCGGGGCAGCGGGAGGCACGGCGGTTTCCGCAGGCGACCCGGAGGGCGCCGCCCGGCTCATGCTCGGTGCTGTAGGAGTAGAGCACATCACCGGTCGCGCGGTCGCGGGTGACGGTCTGGCCCATCAGGCGGATGGGGTGCGAGCAGCCGCCCGTGCGGCGAATCTGCTCCTGCCAGCGGTCGAAGCCCGGAGAGTTGGCCACGCGCAACAGGTCGGCGAGAGTCACGGGGTCGGTACCCATGGAGGCCGCAGCACCGGCCACGGCCTCCGGGGAGACGGGGAAGTCCGTCATGCGTACACCCGCCTCGGGGTCTGCATGAGCCCCTTGGGGTTGTGGCCGGGGCACGCCACCAGGGCCGAATCCGTCGGCTCATCCGGGTCGAAGCAGAACTCGGACCAGCCGGTACCACCGCAGAGGCAGGCCCCCTCGACCTGGACACGGCCGTTCCGCTCACGAGCCCCGTCACTCACCTCGATCATGAGGAGGGTGAGGGAAGCCAGGCTCTCGGCGCGGTTCAGCCTGGCCGCCTGCGGGAAGCGCGCACGGTGGGCCTTCTTCTGCTCGCTGGTCGCGACGTGGGACAGCATCCGGAAGCCGCGCAGGAACGCAGCCGACTGGTAGAGGTCTTCCAGTCCCATCCGGAGGGCGCCCTGAACGATCCACGCCTCGACCTGCGCCTCGTCACCGCGCTTGTAGGCGTACTTGGTGGGCTTGTCCGACGCGTACAGCGCCACCGCCCGTTCTGCGTTCGATAAGTCCCTAACGCATACGGCGGGAGTGGTCGGGGCAACGTGCTCAGCAACCAGAGTTGCGGGCATGATGGGACTTCCCTTCCAGGGAGCCAGGGGCGGCGGTTCTTCTTGGCGGTTGAGCGCCGCCCCTGGGCAAGGCTTAGTGGTGCCGGGATGGTCCGTACAGCAGGTACATCCCTAAGGTTCCCTAGGGCACCTTAGGGTGTCAAGGGGTACGCTAGGGATGTAGTCAACTGAGACGAGGAGATGACCCCCATGGCAGACCAGGCCGACAATCGAGCGCCCTATGCGCAGATTGCCGCCCACTACGCGGAACTGATCACATCCGGTGAACTCCAGCCGGGCACGCTTCTGCCGAGCATCAAGAACCTGTCGCAGGAGTGGAGCGTCAGCACTGCGACTGCCGAGAAGGCTCTGCGGAAGCTGCGCAACGAAGGCCTTGTCAGGGGCATCCATGGCATCGGAACCGAGGTCTTGGACCGTCCCGCTCCTATGTCCTCCGGGTCTCAGCGCCAGGACCGAGGTCGCCGCACCGGGTCCAGTTGGGGAACCGGCGAACGGTCGGACTCGCATCAGGCCTCGGTGGTGCCGGCGCCCGCAGAAGTGGCCCAGGCACTGGACCTCAAGCCCGGCTCGAACGTGATCCGACGCAGCCGGGTCTACCGCGACCGACATGGCATCGTCGCGCACTCCACGTCATGGATTCCCGCCCGGTATGGAGAGCTGATCCCCCAGCTCACGAGCAGCGAGCGACTTACCGGAGGAACCTCCCTGCAACTCATCGCGCAGGCAACCGGCCGCCCGATCACGCACCGGTTCGACACCGCATCCGCTCGGCTGCTCACTCCGGATGACGCGAAGCTGCTGGAGCTGGACCCCGAGAAGGCCCCGCGGGACCCGGCAGTCGTCATGACTGCGCGGTTCGTCGACAGCGAAGGCGCAGTCGTTGAGTACGGCGTCGACCTCGGCGGCCCTGGGCGCACGTGGCAGACGGAATCGGAAGTCACTCAGTGAACCGCGCTCGCCAACCGTTCTGTGTCCTCATGGTGGGACTTCCCGGCTCAGGGAAGACGACTCTGGCCCGTGCTCTGACAGCACGGGGGTTCGTCAGGCTCTGCCCGGACGAGGAGATGTTCCGTCGTCATGGCGTGTACGGGGTCGACTTTCCCCGAGGGACGTTCCCGGCCCTTGAGCGGCCGATCCTCGAAGAGACTGCCGTGCAGCTCCGCGAGGAACTCCAGGCCGGTCACGACGTAGTGGTCGACCACGGCTTCTGGACGCCGGAAGACCGGGCCCACTGGCGATCGATCGCTACCGAAGCTGGCGCGATTTCGGTGGTGGTTTACCTGGAGGCCAGCCACGAAGAGCTGTGGTCTCGCGTCAGCAAGCGCAATGCTCGGCACGAGGACGACCCGAACTCGATCTACTTCGCCGAAAGCGACCTGCTCCGCTACCGCAAGCGTTTCGTTGCCCCGGAGCCCGGTGAACCACACATCGTCTACAGCGGCGATCCTGAGTCGGTTCTCAAGACCCTGCAATCAGAGCAGACCAGCCCATAGTCCGAGAGCGCAGGCACCCAGCCGACACAGGCACGAGTTACAGGTTTCTCTACCTCATCAAGCCCCGGCTGCGCTCCGCTCCGCCGGGCGCGCTTCCCGGCTCCGCTCCGGGCGCCGCTCCTGCCTTCGGCCCGCTCCGCCCGCGCTGCGCCGACGCGCGCCCTGGTAAGGGTTGGCCGTTGGCATGAGGTCAGAACACGTCGTGGCTGGGGCGGTCGACTCCACGGCTTTAGGCAGCCACTTTGGGGCGAGCCTCTAAGATCTTGGCCCCAACGTCGTGCTTTAACGGGCAGGTCCACAGACTGCCCGACTCGCCATCAGCTTACGGGGCCAAGATCACTCGCCCCAAAGCAGCTCCAGCCCAAAGCCGCTCCACCGACCTAGAGTGCTAGCGTTCCCGTAGCAGCTCTCTCAAGATTCGGTCAGCCTCCGGTTCCGTGATCTCCCACCGATCGAAGTCCCCAGTGATCTTGTAAAAGGGTTCAAGCGCTGAAAGGGCGACCTTAGCCTCATGCATGGCGTCTATGAACCGATCGACCCCACGTTCACGCAGGCGCTGGTTGTACGCCTCGACGGTCTCCGGGCTGCCTCCCACGTACGAGGCAGGAACGCCGTTAGGGAAGTGCCTGGCTACCTGAGCGATGCGCAGCGCGGAGATAGCTTGATTGAAGGCTTCTTTGCGAGCCCGCCTCCACGAGAGATGAGACGTCAGCCAAGGGGAAAGAGACGCCCCCACGAAGGCCCCGACTAGGCCAGCAATTGGCGTCAGCCACGTGACCGGACCAGCCATGATTTCTCCCCGGAGAGTTGATGGCGCCCGATCTCACAGCCACAATGACAGAACACTGCCGAGCGCACTCAACAGGACGCCTGCCACGGTCAGGAGCGCCGGCCACTTCAATCCCTCAGCGACCAGCGTCAGGGCGTTGAGCTGAGCGTGCTCATCGAAATACTCCACCATCCCCCAGTTACCGTGAGGCACGCGAACCGCATGCCTCAGCGCCGTCTTCTCGTCCTCCGGTATGGACGCGTCATGAGCTATGTCATCCAACCGCTGCAGGTCGGACTTGAGCGTCCTGTAGTTCCTCAGTGTCCCAATGGCCCCCCAGTAGACACCCGCGACGGAGAACGCCGCACCCACACACACCACAGCGACAGTGATCGAAAAGAGCACAGCGCAACGCTACATTGACGCACCTGGCTTGAACGGAAGATCACCCAACTTGCGCCCGCTCCTGGGCCGTCTCCGGGCCGTACGAGGGCGCCCAAGGGCGACCAACACTGACAACCGTTGACGGGTCAATCGCAGGTCACAGCATTGATCGCTTACAAAGACGCACGTCAGCGAGACGCCCCCGCACTTCTTCGGCTACTGACCCTCCCGGGCGGGGCTCCCCCGACACTGCTTCCGCGCTCTCTCCCGCTCAGCGCGGTCTGCGGGGCAGCGCTGTGCTCGCGTAGGCTGGAGGCATGTCGACCACGCAGGAGCGCACGGCGGAGCAGGATCTGCCGTTTGACGTGTTCTCCCGGGCCTGTCCCTCGCGCGGCACCCTGGAGCACGTCACCGGGCGCTGGGGCGCGCTGACGCTCGGCGCCCTGTACGAGGGGTCCTTCCGGTTCAACGAGCTGCGGCGCCGGGTGGACGGTGTCAGCGAGAAGATGCTGGCCCAGACCCTGCACGCGCTGGAGCGCGACGGACTGGTGCACCGCGAGGCCCAGCCGACCAACCCGCCCCGGGTGGACTACGAACTCACGGCGCTGGGCCACGAGGTGGCCGGGCGGCTGCTCGCGCTCATCGAGTGCGTCGAGGGGCGGATGGACGAGGTGCTGGCCTCGCGCGAGCGGTACGACGAGCAGCGGATGCCTACGGCGTGAGCCGTGGCGGGCGCTGGCACTTCGGGCAGAAGTAGCTGGAGCGGTTCATCCACGGCCGGCGCCGCATCGGTGTGCCGCACCGGCGGCAGGGCAGGCCCTCGCGACCGTACGCGTCGAGCGAGCGTTCGAAGTAGCCGGACTCGCCGTTGACGTTGACGTAGAGGCTGTCGAAGCTGGTGCCGCCGACGGCGAGGGCGGCGTTCATCACGTCCCGGACGTGGCCGAGCAGTTCGGTGGTGCGGGGGCGGGTGAGGGTCGCCGTGGGGCGTTCGTAGTGCAGGCGGGCGCGCCAGAGGGCCTCGTCCGCGTAGATGTTGCCGACGCCGCTGATCAGGGACTGGTCGAGCAGGGCCCGTTTGACCGTGGTGCGCTTGCGGCGCAGGGCGTGGTGGAAGGCCTCGTCGTCGAAGAGGGGGTCCAGCGGGTCGCGGGCGATGTGCGCGATGACGTCGGGCAGCCCGTCGGCTGACGTGTCGTGCAGGGAGAGGCCGCCGAAGGTGCGCTGGTCGACGAAGCGGAGTTCGGTGCCGAGGGCGTCGGCGAAGCGGACCCTGATGCGCAGGTGCTTCTCGGCGGGTGTCTCGTGCGGCTGGACCAGGAGCTGGCCGCTCATGCCGAGGTGGGCGAGGACAGCCTGGTCGGTGTCCTCAAGGGGCAGCCACAGGTACTTGCCGCGGCGGCTGGGCGTGCCGATGCGGTGGCCCTTGAGGCGGTGGGCGAAGTCGTCGGGACCCGCGATGTGCCGGCGTACCGCGCGCGGGTGCAGCACCTCGGCGTCGGCGACCGTCCGGTGGGCGGCCCAGCGCTCCAGGCCGCGCCGGACGACCTCTACCTCGGGCAACTCGGGCATGGCTTCCCCTCGGGCGGGCCGGTCCGGCGGTCCGGGCCGGTGGATGTGCGAAGAGCCTAACGCCCGCCCCGGCAAAGGGGCGGGCGCTGGGACCGTGTGGTGGACGGGTCAGGCGGAGGCGGACGCCTCGTCGGGGTCCGCGTCGGCGTCGGGGTCCGCGTCGACGGCGTCGGCCGTCGCCTTGGCGCGCTCGTCCGCCGCGGCCCGGATGGACCGCCACGCGGATTCCGCGGCCTGCTGCTCCGCCTCCTTCTTGCTGCGGCCGGTGCCGGTGCCGTACGAGACGCCTCCGACGCGGGCGGCAGCAGTGAAGGTCTTCTCGTGGTCCGGGCCGGTCTCCGTGACCAGGTACTCGGGGACGCCGAGTCCTTCGGTCGCGGTGAGCTCCTGGAGGCTGGTCTTCCAGTCCAGGCCGGCACCGAGGTTCGAGGACTTCTCGATCAGCGGGTCGAACAGGCGGTGCACCAGTTCGGAGGCCGCGTCGAGGCCCTGGTCGAGATAGACCGCGCCGATCACCGCTTCGAGGGTGTCGGCGAGGATGGACGCCTTGTCCCGGCCGCCCGTGCCCTCTTCACCGCGGCCGAGCCGGATGAAGGAGCCGAGTTCGAGCCCGCGGCCCACCTCCGCCAGCGCACGCGAGTTGACCACCGCGGCCCGCAACTTGGCCAGCTGGCCTTCGGGCAGGTCGGGGTGGGTGCGGTACAGCGTGTCCGTGACGACGAGGCCGAGCACGGAGTCCCCGAGGAACTCCAGCCGCTCGTTCGTCGGCAGACCGCCGTTCTCGTACGCGTAGGAACGGTGGGTCAGTGCACGCACCAGAAGGGCGGACTCGAGCTGATAGCCGAGCCGCCCTTCCAGAAGCGTGTGGGACGAGGCCTGGGTGTCCGCCTTCTTCTTGGCGGGTGGGTCCGCCTTGGCGTCTTCCGCCTTCTTGGGGACTGACACAGTGCCTCTCACCAGCCGCTCAGACCTCGAGGACCTGGCGCTTGTTGTAAGTGCCGCAAGCCGGGCACGCGATGTGCTGCAGCTTGGGCTCGTGGCAGCGCTCGCACGCAACCAGGGTGGGGACCGCAGCCTTCCACTGCGACCGGCGGTGGCGCGTGTTGCTGCGCGACATCTTCCGCTTCGGAACAGCCACGGCTACTTCTCCTGCTTCTCGGCGGCGTCCGCGGAATCCGACCCGTCGCCGCTCATCTCGTCCTTCTCGCCGTCTCCGAGTGAACCGGCGAGTCCCTGCAATGCCGCCCAACGAACGTCGACGGCGTCATGGTGGTGGTCCGGGTCGTCCGACAGGCGCACTCCGCACTCGGAGCACAGACCCTGGCAGTCTTCCTGGCACACCGGCTGCATCGGCAGTGCGAGCACCACCGCGTCACGCAGCACGGGTTCGAGGCCGATCAGTCCGTCCTCGACGAAGAACCTGTCCTCGTCGTCCTCGGCGTCGTCGCCCGGTTCCGCCACGGGGCGGCCACGGTCGTCGGCGTCAGGGTACGAGAACAGCTCCTGGAAGTCCGCTTCGAGCTGCTGCTCCAGCGGCTCCAGACACCTTACGCACTCCCCCTCGGCCCTGGCACGGGCGGTGCCTGTGACGAGCACCCCTTCCATGACCGACTCGAGCCGGAGATCGAGCTCCACCGGGGCGCCTTCCGGCACTCCGATGACTCCCTGGAGACCGAAGTCCTTGGGAGCGTCGACCGTGCGGGTCAGGCGCTGGAGCGCACCGGGCCGCCGTCCCAGCTCGTGCGTGTCGAACACGAGGGGGTCGCGGTGGTCGAGGCGCGCGTTCAGAACCATTCCTGCTTTCGGTCTTCGTGGGTTGAGGGTGCCGCCCTTCGGTGTTCCCGGGCAGCGGCGATCGCGGACGTACGCGCGACCGAAGAGCCAGGATACTGGACCATTCGCTCTCGGCCCAATCCGGCCCGGGAGGCCCCCTCGCCCCCGGCGCGGTCCTACAGGCCGCGGCCCTGCTCGTACGCCCGCAGCTGTTCGGCGCTGATCATGCTGGTGTCGAAGAGGCTGGTCTCGTCGAGCGCCTGCGGATGGGCCTGCGGGGGGTGCGGGGGCTGCTGCGGCTGCGGGGGCTGGCCGTAGCCCTGCTGTGCGTCGTATGCCTGCTGCCCGCCGTCGTACTGGTAGGCGTACGGGTCGGCGCCCTGCTGCTGGTAGCCGTACGGGTCCGGTCCGCCGTCGTAGGTCTGCTGGTAGGCCGCGTACGGGTCGGGCTGCTGCTGGGAGGCGTAGCCGTACGCCGGTTCCTGGGACGGCATCTCGGGCACGGCCTGCGCCGGCATCTGGACCGGCAGCTGTGCCGCCACGGGCTGCTGCTCGCCGTACTGGGGCTGCCCCTGCTGCTCGGCGGAGGCGGGGGCGGGGGCGGGAGCCGGCACGTCGGCGAGGCCCGCGAGGTCGGCGAGGTAGTCGGCGTCGCTGGAGTGCTGGACGGTGGTCATGTCGTCCGCGAGGGCGCCGAGGTCGTCGGTGGCGATCCGGCCGTGCAGCTTCTGGCGGCCCCGGCCGACCGCGTCCAGGGTCTTGGCCAGCACGGCCTCGAAGGCGCCGAGCTTGGTGTCGACGTAGGCGTCGGCGTCGCGGCGCAGGGTCTCCGGGTCGTGGCTGCGCTCGGGGGCGTCCTCGTCCTCGTAGCCGTTCTCGTCGAGTCCGGGTCCGGTGCCGAGGAGCTTCTCGCGGCCGCGGCCGACGGAGCCGAGGGTCTTGGTGAGCACGACCTCGAAGTTGGCGAGCTTGGAGTCGACGTAGTCGTCGGCCTCGGCGCGGACCTCCTCGGCCTCCTGGCGGGCCTCGGTGAGGATCCGGTCGGCCTCGGCCTGGGAGCGGCGGGCGACCTCGGTGTCGGCGATCAGGGAGCCGCGCTCGGCGTGCGCGCCCTCGATGATCCGGTCGGCCTCCTGGCGGGCCTGCGCGACCATCTGCTCGCGGTCGCCGATCAGTTCCTGGGCCTGGGCGAGGGAACCGGGCAGCTCCGCGCGCAGCTCTTCCAGCATCGAGAGCAGTTCGGCGCGGTTGACCACGCACGAGGCCGACATGGGCATGGCGCGGGCGCCGGAGACCATCGCGGTGATCTCGTCGAGCTTGTTCTGCACGTCCACCGTGTGCTCGCCACTCTCTACAGCTGTGTTGGAGACGGACGGGACGACTGTACGACCCCGGGGTGTCCGGGGGACACCGGGTGACGGGTTGTCAGTCCCCGGGGGCTGCGGCGGTGGCCGTGCGACCGGGCGGTCAGCGGTTCCTCAGACGCTCCGTGAGGGCGTCGAGGACCAGCGGCGGCACCAGGTGGGCGACGTCGCCACCCCAGGTCGCGACCTCTTTGACCAGGGAGGACGACAGGAAGCTGTAGGTGGGGTTGGTGGGGATGAAGAGGGTCTCCACACCGGAGAGGCCGTTGTTCATCTGGGCCATCTGCAACTCGTAGTCGAAGTCGCTGACCGCGCGCAGGCCCTTGACGATGGCCGGGATCTCGCGCTGCTTGCAGAAGTCGACGAGCAGGCCGTGGAAGGACTCCACGCGGACGTTGCCGTACTCGGCGGTGACCCGGCGGATGAGGTCGATCCGCTCCTCGATCTCGAACAGGCCCTTCTTCGCCTGGTTGATCATCACGGCGACGTAGACCTCGTCGTACAGGCTGGAGGCCCGGGCGATGATGTCGAGGTGTCCGTTGGTGATCGGGTCGAACGACCCGGGACAGACGGCACGGCGCACTTGAGTTCCCTCGCTCTCCGGTCCGGTCATCGTGCGTCTTCGCACGTAGAGGCGGCGCGACCGTACCAAAACGTTCCCTCGCCGTAGCGACGGGCCCGGATGGCTTCGAAGCCGTGCGGCCAGCGGAATTCGCCGCCCCTGGTGCTGCGCTCCACGGTGACGAGCGCTTCCGTCCCGAGCCACCCCTCCGTGCGGAGTGTGAGCAGGATCTCCCGAAGATCGTCGTCCGAGACGGCGTACGGCGGGTCCAGGAAGACGACGTCGTAGGGCTCGGCGGGGGCCGGGGTGCGGATGATCTGTTCCGCTTTGCCCGCCCGGACCTCGGCGCCGGGCAGACCGAGGGAGTCGACGTTCGCCCGGACCGTGCGGGCGGCGCGGGCGTCGGCCTCCACGAGCAGGACGTGCCCGGCGCCGCGGGAGAGCGCCTCCAGGCCGACGGCGCCGGAACCCGCGTACAGGTCGAGGACCCGCTCGCCGTCCAGCGGGCCCCCGAGCAGGGACTGCCAGGTGGAGAACAGGCCCTCGCGCGCACGGTCGGAGGTGGGGCGGGTGCCGGTTCCCGGCGGGACGGCCAGTCGACGTCCGCCGGCCTTGCCGGCGATCACGCGGGTCATTTCTGGGTCCTTGTCGGTGTGCTCGGGTGGACGGACGGTGTCCGTTGCCAGTCTCTCAGCCCTTCTCCAGGTACTGCTCCCGCTCGTCGTCCAGCAGCGCCTCCAGGGCCGTGCGCAGCCCGGGCAGGCCGGTCAGCTCCGGGTCGGCGGCGACGACGGCGGCCGCCTCCTGCCTCGCCTCCGCGATGATCTCCTCGTCCTCGATGACGGCGAGGACGCGCAGGGAGGTGCGGGCGCCGGACTGGGCCTGGCCGAGGACGTCGCCCTCGCGGCGCTGTTCGAGGTCGATGCGGGAGAGCTCGAAGCCGTCGCGGGTGCTCGCGACCGCGTTCAGCCGCTGGCGGGCCGCGCTCGCCTCGGGCATCTCGCTGACCAGCAGACACAGGCCGGGGGCGGAGCCGCGCCCGACCCGGCCGCGCAGCTGGTGCAGCTGGGAGACGCCGAAGCGGTCGGCGTCCATGATCACCATCGCGGTGGCGTTGGGGACGTTCACGCCGACCTCGATGACGGTGGTGGCGACCAGGACGTCGGTCTCCCCGGCGGCGAAGCGGCGCATGACCGCGTCCTTGTCGTCGGGCTGCATCCTGCCGTGCAGGACCTCCACCTTGAGCCCTTGGAGCGGGCCCTTGGCGAGGCCCTCGGCGACGTCGAGGACGGCGAGCGGGGGTCGTTTGTCGGCGTCGCCCTCCGGGGGCTGCTGGGACTGCTTGGCGCCCTTCTTGGGGTCGTCGTCCTCGTCGCCGATACGGGGGCAGACGACGTACGCCTGGTGGCCGTTGGAGACCTCCTCGCGGACCCGTTCCCAGGCCCGGGCGAGGAAGTGCGGCTTGTCCGCGGCCGGGACGACATGGCTGGCGATCGGGGACCGGCCGGCCGGGAGCTGGTCGAGGACGGAGGTCTCCAGGTCTCCGAAGACGGTCATGGCGACGGTGCGCGGGATGGGCGTGGCGGTCATGACGAGCAGGTGCGGGGGCTGCTTGCCCTTGCCGCGCAGGGCGTCGCGCTGCTCCACGCCGAAGCGGTGCTGCTCGTCCACGACGACCAGGCCGAGGTCGTGGAACTGCACCTTGTCCTCGATCAGCGCGTGCGTGCCGATGACGATGCCCGCCTCGCCGGTGGCCAGGTCGAGCAGGGCGTGGCGGCGGGCGGCGGCGCCCATGGAGCCGGTGAGCAGCACCACCTTGGTGGCGTGCTCGGCGCCGCCCAGCATCCCGCCCTCTGCCAGCTCGCCCATCATCTCGACGACCGACCGGTGGTGCTGCTGGGCGAGCACCTCGGTGGGCGCCAGCATCACGGCCTGCCCGCCCGAGTCGACGACGGCGAGCATGGCGCGCAGGGCGACCATGGTCTTGCCGCTGCCCACCTCGCCCTGGAGCAGCCGGTGCATCGGGTGGTCGGTGGCGAGGTCGTCGAAGATCTCCCGGGAGACCTTCCGCTGGCCGTCGGTGAGGGTGAAGGGGAGCCGGTCGTCGAAGGCGGTGAGCAGCCCGTCGGCGCCGGGCTTCCTGGGGACGGCGGGCAGCTGCGTCTCGGCGTGCCGGCGGCGGGCGAGGGCGACCTGGAGGACGAAGGCCTCGTCCCACTTCAGGCGGGCGCGGGCGTCCTCGATGTCGGCCTTGGTGTGCGGGCGGTGGATCTTGAGGAGGGCCTCGGGCAGGGAGACCAGGCCCCGGCCCTCGCGCAGGGAGCCGGGGAGCGGGTCGACGGCCTCCTGGGCGCTGGGCAGCACCGTCTGGATGGCCTTGGCGAGCTTCCAGGACTCCAGCTTGGCGGTGGCCGGGTAGAGGGGGATGAGGGCGCCCGCCCACGACTCGACGCTCTCGGCCCCGTCGCCTTCGCCGTCACCGCCGCGCAGCAACTCGTACGCCGGGTGGGCCAGTTGCAGTCGGCGGTTGAAGACGGAGACCTTGCCCGCGAACATCGCGCGGGTGCCCGGCAGGAGTTCCTTGTGGGGCTTGTGGACGCCGTTGCCGAAGAAGACCAGTTGGAGGCGGCCGCTGCCGTCCGTGATGGTCACTTCGAGGCGCTGCCCCTTGCCGCGCGGGGCCTTCGAGGAGGCGAAGGTGTGCAGGCGGGCGTCGGCGACCTGGGCGACCACCGTGACGTGCTCGTCCATGGGCAGGTCGGCGAGGTGGGTGAGCTGACCGCGCTCCTCGTATCTCCGGGGGTAGTGGTGGAGGAGGTCGCCGACGGTGTGCAGGCCGAGGTGCTCGGCCATCACCTTCGCGGTGGCGGGGCCGAGCACCTTCTTCAGGGGTTCTTGCAGTGCGGGCACGAGATCCATTGCACACCACGCCACTGACAACGGCCCGGGGGGAGCGCCGTAAACGGCCCCGCGCTCCTCCGCTACTCCACGCCGACCAGCAGCAGGGCGCCCTGCCGGCCGCCCCGGTAGACCACCGTGTCGACGGCGAGGTAGGCCTCCCGGACGCGGGCCTCCAGCCGGTCGGCGACGGCCCGCGGCGCCTCGTCGCCGAGGACCAGGGTGACCAGCTCGCCGCCGGCCGACAGCATGCGGTCCAGGACGGTCGCGGCGACCTGGGAGACGTCCGCGCCGATCACGGCCACGTCGCCGTCGATGAGGCCGAGCACGTCACCGGCCTGGCAGATGCCGGCCGTGGTCCAGGACTGGCGTTCGGCGACGGTGACCTCGGCGTGGCGGGTGGCGCCGGCCGCTGAGGTCATCGCCACCACGTCCTCGTCGAAGCGCCGCTCGGGCTCGTGCACGGCGAGCGCGGCGATGCCCTGGACCGCGGAACGGGTCGGGATGAGGGCGACGCGGATGCCCTCGGTGCGGGCCTGCTCGGCCGCCGCGGCGGCGGTGTGGCGCAGTTCGGCGTCGTTGGGCAGCAGTACCACTTCGCGCGCGTGCGCCCGCCGGACGGCCTGGACCAGCTCGCCGCTCGCGGGCGGCTCCCCGGGGCGCGCGAGCAGGGTGGTCGCGCCTGCCTCGGTGTACAGCCCCGCCAGGCCCTCCCCCGGTACGACGGCCACCACCGCGCGCTGGGCCCGTTCCCGGGGCGGGCGCTCGGTCCCCGCGGTGTGCGCGTCGCCGTGCCCGAAGTGGGTGATGCGGATCCGGTACGGCCGGCCGGCCTCGATGCCGGCCTCCACGGCGGCGCCCGCGTCGTCGACGTGCACGTGGACGTTCCACAGCCCGTCTCCGCCGACCACGACGAGCGAGTCCCCGAGGGCGTCGAGCCGCTGCCGCAGCCGGGCCACGGCCGCGTCCTCGGCCTCCAGGAGGTAGATCACCTCGAAGGCGGGACCGCCCTCGCCGCCGTCCTCGGCGCACTCCCCCGTGGACCGCTCCTCCGCGAGCCTCTCGCCGCCACGCTCCACGCGTGCGTGCGGCACGGCGACCGGGCCGGGCGCCCGGCCCGTGAACGTCTCCACCAGGGCGGCGAGGACCGTCACCAGGCCGTGGCCGCCCGCGTCGACCACTCCGGCGCGCTCCAGGGCGGGCAGCTGGCCCGGCGTGGCGGCGAGTGCCGCGCGGGCACCCTCGTAGGCGGCGCGGGCCACCTCGGCGCAGTCGCCCTCGGCCCGGTCGGCGGCGTCCGCGGCGGCCGAGGCGACGGTCAGGACGGTGCCCTCGACCGGGTGGGCGACGGCCTGCCGGGCGGACGCGGCGGCGTGCCGCAGGGCCCGTCGCAGACCGGAACCCTCGGCGCGGTCGCCGTCGCACCGCGCGGTGAGCACCTGGGCCATGCCGCGCAGCAGCTGGGCGAGGATCGTGCCGGAGTTGCCCCGCGCGCCGATCAGCGCGCCGTGCGCCATGGCACCCACGGCGTCGGCCAGCGAGGGGCCGTCGCCCGTCT
Organism: Streptomyces sp. NPDC018026; assembly: GCF_044327745.1. Taxonomy (NCBI): domain Bacteria; kingdom Bacillati; phylum Actinomycetota; class Actinomycetes; order Kitasatosporales; family Streptomycetaceae; genus Streptomyces; species Streptomyces sp. NPDC018026. The sequence goes on along the minus strand of NZ_JBIRFY010000013.1, from coordinate 49,525 downwards.
CCCTCGGCGACTCGCTCGCGCCCCGCGCCCCCGCGTCCAGCTCGTGTGCCGCGAAGACGGCCTCCACGGCCGCGGCCGCCGACTCGACGGTCAGGTAGAGGTTCGTGCCGGTGTCCCCGTCGGCGACGGGGTAGACGTTGATCGCGTCGATCTCCTCGCGCGCCCGGCCCAGCGCGCGCAGCGACAGACCGCACCAGGTACGCACCGCCAGAGCGTCGAAGAACCTCTGCGGCACCTGCGCCACCTGCGCCTCCCTGAGCTGCGGACGTGGCAGGCAGCGTAGACCTTGACCGGCCTGTCCAGCGGAAGAGGGCCGGGGCGGGCCGCTGAGCTGCCGTGGTAGTTTCGTTGTACGGGAGCAGCCGTTGTATGCTGCTCCGGTTGCCCGATCCCGATCGGGCCATCCCCCTGGCACCGCCACTCAGATCCCGGCCCGTTCGCGAGTCCGAGAGCTTGATCCCGGCATGCCGGGATCAACCGTAAGTGCATCTGAAGTCTTTGGAGTGACCCGTGGCTGCCAACTGCGACGTCTGTGGCAAGGGGCCGGGCTTCGGCAACAACATCTCGCACTCGCACCGCCGTACGTCCCGTCGCTGGAACCCGAACATCCAGCGTGTGCGTACCGTGGTGGGCGGGACGCCGAAGCGCGTGAACGCTTGCACCTCGTGCATCAAGGCCGGCAAGGTCTCGCGCTGACGCGTCTCAGCTGAGCGCGCGGCCACTGCCTGGTCCGCTGTAGGGAGCCGGTCCACCTCGTGTGGACCGGCTTTTTGCCGTGTCCGGACCCGTCCGGATCCGCCCAAATCCGTCCGGAGCCCTGGTCCGCGCCGTTCCCCACCGTGCCAGAATCCCGGGAATGCGCCGCACACCCGTCGACTGGTCTTCGGCGACGAGTCCCGCTACCTGCGCTTCCAGGACCACTACGTGGTCGGCTTCGGCATCCCCAACCACCTGGGCCTCGACCGCGCCGGCCGCCTGTACAGCGAGCCGGACCGCGCGGTCTGCGTCGGCAACTACGACGGCGACCCGGAGCGCGCGGGCTCGGCGACGCCGGGTACGGCGCCACCATGGGCGGCATGGGCACGGGCGTGGCGATCGTCGGCGCGTACGTGCTCGCCGGTGAACTCGCCCTGGCGGACGGCGACCATCGCACCGCGTCCGCCGAGTACGAGTCCCGGATCCGGGACTTCGCCAAGGGCTGCCAGAAGGTCTCCGGCAACGCGGGCCCGTTCTTCGCCCCGCCCACCGAGCGCCGTATCCGCAGCCGCGACCGCGTGTACCGGCTGCTCGCCCACCGTCTGATGGCCGACTTCTTCAAGCGGCTCACGGAGAAGGCGGCCACGGGCATAGAGCTCAGGGAGTACCCGGCCTGAGCGCCCAGCCGTGGTCCACCGGTCCGATGCCGTCGCCCAGCGCGAAGCCCGCCGCGATCGCCCCGGTGACGTACTCCTTGGCCGCCCTCACCGCCTCCGGCACCGACCGTCCCTTCGCCAGCCCGCAGGCCACGGCGGAGGCGAGGGTGCAGCCCGTGCCGTGCGTGTGCCGGTTGTCGAGGCGGGGGGCGCGCAGCCAGTGCTCCTCGGAGCCGTCGGTGAGCAGGTCGACGGCGTCGCCGGCCAGGTGGCCGCCCTTGATCAGCACCCAGCACGGTCCGAACGCGAGGACGGCATCCGCGGCCCGGCGCAGATCCGTTTCGGACTCGACGCGTACGCCGGTGAGTTGCGCGACCTCGTCGAGGTTGGGTGTGGCGACGGTGGCGACCGGGAGGAGCCTGGTGCGGACCGATTCCAGGGCGGAGGCGGCGAGCAGCGCGTCCCCGTGCTTGGAGACGCCGACCGGGTCCACGACGGCGGGGGCGTCGGTGCCGGCGAGCAAGTCGGCGACGGTCTCCACCAGTTCGGCGGAGGAGAGCATCCCGGTCTTGACCGCCTGCACGCCGATGTCGTCCACGACGCTGCGGTACTGGGCCCGCACCGCCTCCACGGGCAGTTCCCAGGCGCCCTGCACGCCGCGGGAGTTCTGCGCGGTGACCGCGGTGAGGACGCTCATGCCGTGGGTGCCGAGGGCGAGCATCGTCTTCAGGTCGGCCTGGATCCCGGCGCCGCCGCCGGAGTCGGAGCCCGCCACGGTGAGGACCAGCGGCAGTGCCGTCACGACTCCACGTCCCCGCCGAAGTGGTCCCAGCCGCCCTTGCTGGTCCAGGGGGCACCGTCGACCGTCACCTGGGGCAGTGCGGAGGGGTTGAGGACCTCGCCGATGACCTTCCAGCGGGCGGGGAGCTTCACGTCCGGCGGGAAGGTCGCCACGATCGCGTGGTCCTCGCCCCCGGTGAGGACCCACTGCATGGGGTCGACGCCGACGGCCTGCCCGATGTCGTTCATCTGGGACGGGATGTCGATCTGCCCGGAGCGCACGTCGATCCGGACCTTGCTGGCCTCGGCGATGTGCCCCAGGTCGGCGATCAGCCCGTCGCTCACGTCGCACATGGCGGTGGCGCCCAGGCCCGCGGCGGCCGGACCCGCGTGGTACGGCGGCTCGGGGCGGCGGTGGGCCTCGACGAAGGCGCGCGGCGAGCGGAAGCCGCGGGACAGGACGGCGAACCCGGCGGCGGACCAGCCCAGCCAGCCGGTCACCGCGACGAGGTCGCCGGGCTGGGCGCCGGCCCGGGTGACGGGTTCCTGGTTGCGCAGGTCGCCGAGCGCGGTGATGGACACGGTGATGGTGTCGCCGCCCACCACGTCGCCGCCGACCACGGAGGCGCCCGCGACCTGGCACTCGTCGCGCAGCCCGTCCATCAGCTCGGTCGGCCAGGTCACCGGCAGTTCGGCGGGCACGACCAGGCCGAGCAGCAGTGCGGTCGGCACGGCCCCCATGGCGGCGATGTCGGCCAGGTTCTGCGCCGCCGCCTTGCGGCCCACGTCGTACGCGGTGGACCAGTCGCGGCGGAAGTGCCGCCCCTCGACGAGGATGTCGGTGCTGGCCACCACCCTGCGGTCGGGCGCGGCCACCACCGCAGCGTCGTCGCCGGGACCCACCCGGACCGCCGGGGTGGTGGTGAGACGGGAGGTGAGCTCCCTGATGAGCCCGAACTCCCCCAGCTCACCAACAGTGCCCTTCATCGCCTTGGCTCCCCTTCTGTCCCAGTCCCTGTCCGTGCCCGTGTCCGTGCCCGGTCGCGCGTCATCTCTGTCCTCGTTACGGTCGGAATGACCGTCGCCACGGTCGGCGTGATCGTCAACTCGTGTCCTCCCGGCACCCCGACGCGCGAGGCCCGCGGCCCGCGGGTCTCCCCTCGGAGAGCGGCTACGCGATACCGTGGCGTTCCTTTTCCCCACATGATCCTCGTGGCCGCTCTGGAGGTTCCGTGGTACAGGCGTACATTCTGATCCAGACCGAGGTCGGCAAGGCATCGACCGTCGCCGAGACGATCAGCAAGCTCCCCGGCGTGATCCAGGCCGAGGACGTGACAGGACCTTACGACGTCATCGTCCGCGCCCAGTCGGACACCGTCGACGAACTCGGTCGCATGGTGGTCGCCAAGGTCCAGCAAGTGGACGGCATCACCCGCACGCTGACCTGTCCGGTCGTCCATCTCTAGCTCCTGCCCCCTCTCCGCCGCTCGGTCCCGTCCCGTTGATCGCCGCCGCGTGCTGTTCCTCAGCAGACGACGGCAAGTGGACGACGGTTCCCGGACCGGACAGGAAACCCGCTGATCATACTGCGAGAAGGCGACCCCCGAGGGAGTCGCCTTCTGCGTGGTCACGGCGCGAAACGCGTCAGCGCAGTCCCGTGGACCGCCGCAGCGCCGCCTGGACCAGCCGGTCCACCAGCTCCGGGTAGCTCACACCGCTCGCCTGCCACATCTGCGGGTACATGGAGATCGGCGTGAAGCCGGGCATGGTGTTGATCTCGTTGATCACGAACTCGTCGTCCTCGGTGAGGAAGAAGTCCGCGCGCACCAGCCCCTCGCAGGAGGCCGCGTCGAACGCCGCCACGGCCAGGCGCTGGACCTCGGCGGTCTCCTCGGCCGTGAGCGGGGCCGGCACGATGCCGGGGGTGGAGTCGATGTACTTGGCCTCGAAGTCGTAGTACGCGTGCTCGGAGGGCGGCGGGATCTCGGCCGGGACGGAGGCCCGGGGGCCGTCCTCGAACTCCAGCACCCCGCACTCGATCTCCCGGCCGCGCAGCGCCGCCTCGACCAGGATCTTCGGGTCGTGGCGCCGGGCCTCCTCGATCGCCTCGTCGAGGCCGGAGAGGTCGTCGACCTTGGTGATGCCGATCGAGGAGCCCGCGCGCGCGGGCTTCACGAACAGCGGCCAGCCGTGCTCGCCGGCGAAGTCGACGATCTTCTTGCGGGCGCCGGAGCGGTCCTGCTCCCACTCGCGGGGCCGGATCACCGCGTACGGGCCGACCTTCAGCCCGTAGGAGGTGAAGACCGCCTTCATGTACTCCTTGTCCTGACCGACGGCGGAGGCGAGCACGCCCGCGCCGACGTAGGGCACGCCGGACAGCTCCAGCAGGCCCTGGAGGGTGCCGTCCTCGCCGTACGGGCCGTGCAGCACGGGGAAGACGACGTCGACCTCGCCGAGCGCCTTGGGCACCGAGCCCGGTTCGCTGTAGACGACCTCGCGGTTGGCGGGGTCGACGGGCAGCAGCACTCCGCCCTCGGTCGACTCGGCCAGTTCCTCGACGTCGGGCGTACGGCGTTCGGTGATCGCCATGCGTTCCGGTTCGTCGGCGGTGAGGGCCCAGCGGCCGTCGCGGGTGATGCCGATCGGCAGGACGTCGTAGCGCGTCCGGTCGATGGCCGCGAGGACGGCGCCGGCGGTGACCACGGAGATCCCGTGTTCGGAGCTGCGCCCGCCGAACACGACGGCCACCCGCGGCTTGCGGGGCGGCCGCTGGGGGCTCTGCTCAGGGTTCTGGGGGAGGTTCTCGGTGCTCATATCGCGTTGAGAGTACCCGCACGCGGTGCCGTGAGTCAGCGTCCGCGGGGCCGCGTGGCGTCCGGTTTCCGCGGCGCCCCGGGCGGTGTCGCTCAGCGTCGTTCGGGCTTCGCGCTGCGCGACATCAGTTCCTTCACGGCGACCACCGGGGACTTGCCCTCGTGCACGATGGCGACGACCGTCTCGGTGATCGGCATGTCGACGCCGTGCCTGCGGGCCAGGTCCAGCACCGACTCGCAGGACTTGACGCCCTCGGCGGTCTGCCTGGTGACCGCGATGGTCTCCTCCAGGGTCATGCCCTTGCCGAGGTTGGTACCGAAGGTGTGGTTGCGGGACAGCGGCGAGGAGCAGGTCGCCACCAGGTCGCCGAGTCCGGCCAGGCCGGAGAAGGTCAGCGGGTCGGCGCCGAGGGCGACTCCGAGGCGGGTGGTCTCGGCGAGGCCGCGGGTGATGAGGGAGCCCTTGGCGTTGTCGCCGAGGCCCATGCCGTCCGCGATGCCTACGGCGAGCCCGATCACGTTCTTCACGGCGCCGCCCAGTTCGCAGCCGACGACGTCGGTGTTGGTGTAGGGGCGGAAGTACGGCGTGTGGCAGGCGGCCTGGAGGCGCTGGGCGACGGACTCGTCGGGGCAGGCCACGACGGCGGCGGCCGGCATGCGGGCGGCGATCTCGCGGGCCAGGTTGGGTCCGGTGACCACGGCGATGCGCTCGGGGCCGACCTTGGCGACGTCCCCGATCACCTCGCTCATCCGCATCGCGGAGCCGAGTTCGACACCCTTCATGAGCGACACCAGGACGGTGCCGGGCGCCAGCAGGGGCGTCCAGTCGGCGAGGCCCGCGCGCAGCGTCTGGGAGGGGACGGCGAGGACGGTGAAGTCGGCGTCGTGCGCGGCCTCGGCGGCGTCGGTGGTGGCCCGCAGGTTCTCGGGGAGTTCCACGCCGGGCAGGTAGTCCGGGTTGGTGCGGGTGGAGTTGACGGCGTCGGCGAGTGCGGCGCGGCGCCCCCAGAGGGTGACCTCGCAGCCCGCGTCGGCGAGGACCGTGCCGAAGGCGGTGCCCCAGGATCCGGTGCCGAAGACGGCCGCCTTGACCGGCTTGCTCACGTGCTCTGCCCTTCTGCCTGTGGTCCACGGGTGCGCGGGGGCACCGGCCGCGACTTGGCCTGCTGGGTGCGTTGCCGCTGCTCGATCCGCTCGCGGCGCGGGTCGTAGGGGGTTTCGGGTGCCTTCTCGCCGCGGATCTCCTCCAGCTGGCGGGTGACGGCGGCCATGATGACCTCGGTGGCCTCCTTCAGCACCTCCGTGGTCATCTCCCTGTCGTAGAACCGCGACAGGTCGACCGGCGGGCCGGCCAGCACCTGGTGGGTCTTGCGCGGCAGGAGGCTGGGCTTCTTGGCGTACGGCGGCAGCAGTTCGTTGCAGCCCCACTGGGCGACCGGGATCACCGGGCACTTGGTCTGCAGGGCGACGCGTGCGGCACCGGTCTTGGCGGTCATCGGCCAGCCGTCCGGGTCGCGGGTGAGGGTGCCCTCGGGGTAGAACGCGACGCACTCGCCGCGCTCCACGGCGTCGATCGCGGCCCGGAAGGCGCTCAGCGCGTCGGTGCTCTCACGGTAGACGGGGATCTGTCCGGTCCCCCGCATCGCGGCGCCGACGAAGCCCTTCTTGAAAAGGCCGCTCTTCGCCAGGAATCGCGGGACGCGTCCGGTGTTGTACTGGTAGTGCGCGTACGCGAAGGGGTCCACGTGCGAATTGTGGTTCACGGCGGTGATAAATCCGCCGTCGGCCGGAATGTTCTCCATTCCCCGCCAGTCCCGCTTGATCAGAACCACCAGCGGCGGTTTGCAGATCACCGCGGCCAAGCGGTACCAGAAGCCGATTCTGCGGCGGGGCACGCTGACACCTTTCCTCCAGGGCCTGGGGCCGGACAAGTGTCGCCCCGGGCCGCCCGTCTGTCGAGAACACCGTACGCCCCGAAGAGTGAACCGCCAGGTCTCGCAGGTGACAATGACGGCGACGAGAGAAGGACGGAACGCTCGTGCAGTGGACCTTGGTCGTACCCGTGAAGGCCCTTGCCCGGGCCAAGAGCAGGCTGTCGGACACCGCGGACGACGGGGTGCGGCCGGGGCTCGCGCTGGCGTTCGCACAGGACACCGTGGCGGCCGCGCTGGCCTGCCCGGCGGTCGCGGATGTGGCAGTCGTCACGGACGACGCGCGGGCCGGCCGGGAGCTGGCGGCGCTCGGCGCGGGCGTCGTCGCGGACGAGCCCGGCGGCGGCCTGAACGCCGCGCTGGCGCACGGGGCGGTCGTGGTACGGGCGGCCCGGCCGAAAAGCCCGGTGGCCGCGCTCAACGCCGATCTTCCCGCGCTGCGGCCGGCCGAATTGGCGCGGGTCCTGGCCGCGGCCGCACAATTCCCCCGCGCCTTTCTCCCGGACGCGGCCGGAATCGGCACCACCTTGCTGGCCGTGGCGCCGGGCCGGGAATTGGCGCCCGCATTCGGCACGGATTCACGGGCCCGCCACCGGGCGTCCGGCGCGGTGGAACTGGGTCTCGACGCGGTGGATTCCGTACGGCAGGACGTCGACACCGGTGGTGATCTGCGCTCCGCGCTGGCGCTCGGGGTGGGTCCCCGTACGGCCGCGGTGGCGGCGCGGTTGCTGATCGCCGGGCAGTAGGCTGCCGGCATGCAGGCCACCGCGTACACGTACGACCCCGAAAGCCGCAGCGGGCAGGTGCTGCTCGCCGACGGGACGCCCGTGCCCTTCGACGCGGCGGCGTTCGACGCGGGGGGCCTCAGGCTGCTGCGGCCGGGCCAGCGGGTGCGCATCGAGACCGAGGAGACGGGCACGGACGCCGACTCGGGCGCGGGCACCGACTCGGGTGCGGGTGCGGGCGCGGGGCGCCGGATCACGCTGGTGACCCTGCACACGTTCTGACCGGCGGGGCCCGTGCGACGGGTCCCGGACACGCCGCGGGCCGGACTCCGAGAGGGAGTCCGGCCCGGCGCGTGAGTGCCCTGTGCCCGTTCGCCCGCCGGCGCGGGGTGCCGCCTGCTACTTCTTGCGGGCGGTGGCCTTCTTGGCGGTGGTCTTGCGGGCCGTCGACTTCTTGGCCGGGGCCTTCTTGGCGGTCGCCTTCTTCGCGGGAGCCTTCTTGGCGGCGGTCTTCTTCGCCGCCGCCGTGGTGCTCTTGGCGGCGGACTTCTTGGCGGTGGTCTTCTTCGCCGTCGTCTTCGCCGCGCCGGTGGTCTTCTTCGCGGTCGTCTTCTTCGCCGCCGCCGACGTCTTCTTGGCCGCGCCCGTGGCCTTCTTCGCGGCGCCCGTGGCCTTCTTGGCGGCGGCCTTCTTGCCCGCGGCCTTGGAGATGGTGGGCGGCGGGCCGGACAGGCTGCCCTTGGGGGCCTTCTTGACCGCGATGTCGTTCTTCGGAAGCTTCTTCGAGCCGCTCACCAGGTCCTTGAAGCCCTGGCCCGCGCGGAAGCGCGGCACGGAGGTCTTCTTGACCCGAACCCGCTCGCCGGTCTGCGGGTTGCGGGCGTAACGGGCCGGGCGGTCGACCTTCTCGAAGGAACCGAAGCCGGTGACCGAGACCCGGTCGCCCGCGACGACCGCACGGACGAGGGCGTCCAGGACCGCGTCGACAGCGTCGGCGGCCTGCTGCCGGCCACCGAGCTTGTCGGCAATCGCTTCTACGAGCTGCGCCTTGTTCACGTCTTCCCCTTCGGAGACATCGCCAGAACGAATGTGTTCAAGCTTTTTCGCACGTTAGGCAGATATATACCGCAAATCAAACACGAAACGGGCTAATCACCCTTGTGCCGCAACGGACTCGGGCTGTCCCGGCCGGTTCAGCCTTCCTCTTCGGGGAATCGACCCGCGTCGAGGTCGGCGGTGAACCGATCCAGGCGCCTTGCCGCACCGGCGAGATCGTGTTTGGCCGCGGCCGTAATGACCAGCAGCTTCCGGGTCAGCGCCATGCGTACGCCCTCCGGGACTTGCAGTGCGCGCACTCTTGTGTGCGCTTCCTTGAGCCGGGACGCGACCGCCGTATAGAGCTCGAGTTGGCCGTCGTGTTCCATGCACAGATTGTGCCATCTGGGGCGAGTTGTCGCCTGCGCAGGGGGCAACTGCCGCCTCGAACGGCCTTCCTGGCACCTTCGGGAGCCGGTCCTCAGAACCTTGCGTACCCCGGCAACCACGCCTCTAACGTGGGAAGTTGTGCGTCACGGGCGGCCGCGGACGGATCCGGAAACGGCCGTACCCCCGATCGGGCTGATCGGGGGTACGGCGGGTGTGTTGGGTGGCCGAAACTCGACCTTGCGGAGCCCCGGGGAGGGCCGTGGCGGGCCCTTGGGCGCTCCGGGGGGTCAGACCTGGACGGTCTGCGGCTTGAACGACGGGCGCTTCGCCTCGTACGCGGCGATGTCCGCCTCGTTCTGGAGGGTGATCGAGATGTCGTCCAGCCCGTTCAGCAGGCGCCAGCGGGAGTTCTCGTCCAGCTCGAAGGAGGCGGTGACGCCCTCGGCGCGGACCTCGCGGGCCTCCAGGTCGACGGTGATCTCGGCCTGCGGGTCCTTCTCCACCAGCTCCCACAGCGCGTCCACGACCTTCTGGTCGAGGACCACCGTGAGCAGGCCGTTCTTCAGCGAGTTGCCGCGGAAGATGTCGGCGAAGCGGGCGGAGATCACGGTCTTGAAGCCGTAGTTCTGCAGGGCCCAGACGGCGTGCTCGCGGGAGGAGCCGGTGCCGAAGTCGGGGCCCGCGACCAGGACGGTGGCACCCTCGCGCTCGGGCCGGTTGAGCACGAACTCCGGGTCCTTGCGCCAGGCCTCGAAGAGCCCGTCCTCGAACCCGTCCCGGGTCACCTTCTTGAGCCAGTGGGCGGGGATGATCTGGTCGGTGTCGACGTTGCTGCGGCGCAGCGGGACGGCCCGGCCGGTGTGCTTGGTGAACGCTTCCATGACTCTCAGACTCCAGCGGGCGTGGGGGCGTCGGCGGCGGACAGGTCGGCCGGGGAGGCGAGGTGGCCCAGGACCGCCGTCGCGGCCGCGACCTGCGGCGACACCAGGTGGGTGCGGCCGCCCTTGCCCTGGCGCCCCTCGAAGTTGCGGTTGGAGGTGGACGCGGAGCGCTCACCCGGGGCCAGCTGGTCCGGGTTCATGCCCAGGCACATCGAGCAGCCCGCGTGCCGCCATTCGGCGCCGGCCTCCTTGAAGACCACGTCCAGGCCCTCGGAGACGGCCTGCAGACCGACCCGCGCCGAGCCCGGGACGACCAGCATGCGTACGCCGTCGGCGACTTTGCGGTCCCGGACGATCTCGGCGGCGGCGCGCAGGTCCTCGATGCGGCCGTTGGTGCAGGAGCCCACGAAGACCGTGTCCACGTTGATGGAGCGCAGCAGCTGACCGGCCTCCAAGCCCATGTACTCCAGGGCCTTTTCGGCGGCGAAGCGCTCCGAGGCGTCCTCGTACGAAGCCGGGTCGGGGACGGCGGCGGAAAGCGGTGCGCCCTGGCCGGGGTTGGTGCCCCAGGTGACGAACGGTGCCAGCTCGGCGGCCTCGACGACCACCTCGGCGTCGAACTGGGCGTCGTCGTCCGTGCGCAGCGTCTTCCAGTACTCCACCGCCGCGTCCCAGTCGGCGCCCTCGGGGGCGTGCGGGCGGCCCTGGAGGTAGGCGAAGGTGGTCTCGTCGGGGGCGATCATGCCCGCGCGGGCGCCGGCCTCGATCGACATGTTGCAGATGGTCATGCGGGCCTCCATCGAGAGCTTCTCGATGGCCTCCCCGCGGTACTCCAGGACGTAGCCCTGGCCGCCGCCGGTGCCGATCTTCGCGATGATCGCCAGGATCAGGTCCTTGGCCGTGACGCCGTCGGGCAGTTCGCCGTTCACGGTGATCGCCATGGTCTTCGGGCGGGCCATCGGCAGCGTCTGGGTGGCCAGCACGTGCTCGACCTGGGAGGTGCCGATGCCGAACGCCAGCGCGCCGAAGGCGCCGTGCGTGGAGGTGTGCGAGTCGCCGCAGACCACGGTGGTGCCGGGCTGGGTCAGGCCCAGCTGCGGGCCGACGACGTGCACGACGCCCTGCTCGACGTCGCCCAGCGGGTGCAGCCGGACGCCGAACTCCGCGCAGTTCTTGCGCAGCGTCTCCAGCTGGGCCCGGGAGACCGGGTCCGCGATGGGCTTGTCGATGTCGAGCGTCGGGGTGTTGTGGTCCTCGGTGGCGATGGTCAGGTCGAGCCGCCGCACCGGGCGGCCGCTCTTGCGGAGGCCGTCGAAGGCCTGCGGGCTGGTCACCTCGTGCAGCAGGTGCAGATCGATGAAGAGGAGGTCGGGCTCGCCCTCGGCGCGCCGGACGACGTGGTCGTCCCAGACCTTCTCCGCGAGTGTCCTACCCATCGCTTTCCCTTCGGTCGGCGACGGAGCGCCGACCCAACTAGAGATCTTGGGGAAGCGGTGCCCGCACCCCTGTGCTTCCGGGCAACCGCCACCAGGCCCTTTGGTCACGGGCCGTTGTGACTTCCTGCCGTCCAGGGTGGCGCGTTCCATGGAAAATTGAACTTGCGTTTCACAGAGTGAGACGGGAGTATCGTGTCATGGACAACAGTAGCGGCGTCGGCGTTCTGGACAAGGCGGCCCTCGTCCTGAGCGCTCTGGAGTCCGGCCCGGCCACCCTCGCGGGGTTGGTCGGTGCGACCGGACTGGCACGACCCACGGCCCACCGCCTGGCCGTGGCGCTGGAACACCACCGTATGGTGGCGCGCGACATGCAGGGCCGTTTCATCCTCGGCCCGCGCCTGGCCGAACTGGCCGCGGCGGCCGGCGAGGACCGCCTGCTCGCCACGGCGGGCCCGGTCCTCACCCACCTGCGCGACGTCACGGGCGAGAGCGCCCAGCTCTACCGCCGCCAGGGCGACATGCGCATCTGCGTGGCCGCGGCCGAGCGTCTGTCGGGCCTCAGGGACACGGTCCCGGTCGGCTCCACGCTCACCATGAAGGCCGGCTCCTCGGCGCAGATCCTCATGGCCTGGGAGGAGCCCGAGCGCCTGCACCGCGGCCTCCAGGGGGCCCGCTTCACGGCGACGGCACTGTCCGGTGTGCGGCGCCGCGGCTGGGCCCAGTCCATCGGCGAGCGCGAGCCCGGCGTCGCGTCCGTCTCCGCGCCGGTGCGCGGCCCCTCCAACCGCGTGGTGGCCGCGGTGTCCGTCTCCGGGCCCATCGAGCGCCTCACCCGCCACCCCGGCCGCATGCACGCGCAGGCGATCATCGACGCCGCGGGCCGCCTCTCCGAGGCGCTGCGCCGCAACGGCTGACCGCCGTCCCCCGACACTTCTGACCGGTCACGGGCCCGCCTCAACGCCGCGGCGGGCCCGGCGCCGTTCTCAGGCCCCGTCCGGAGCCTTCCCCGGGTCGACGACCCGCTTCTGCGCCCGCTGCTCCGTCGCGTCCGCCGTCTTCCGCGACCGGTACGCGAAGCGGTCCCGCGCGCGTTTGCCGCGCCGCTCCAGAGGCACCTGTCCGTGTGCCGCCGCGAGCCCGAACGCGGGCATGTCGGCGTAGATCGACTCGTACGACCCCTCGGGCACGACGTACGCCTCGTGCCACAGCCCCACGTGCCCACGCACCTTGCCCTTGCGCTCCTTGCGGTTGATGATCGCCCACGCGCGGTGGTGGAACATGTCGGGCGAGTGCGCGTACCGGTAGAGCTTCTCCTTGGACTCCCAGTACTGGACGACGTAGTACGTCCGCGGCGAGGCCGTCAGCAGGACGTGGCTCAGGAGTCCGCGCTCCGGGTCCTTCGCCAGTTCGCGGAGCATGCGCGGCATGGCGAGGAAGACCGGCAGCCAGTGGTGCACGGCCCAGAAGTGGTTGATCCGCATGCCGATGAGCAGGACGGTCACGTCCCCCTCGGCGGCGGCGGTGGTGCGGGTCGCGGTCGCCTTCTTGCCCGGCATGACGCCTCCCCCTGTTGGCGAGCTGCACTGTCCAAGTGGTGCTGCTTAGATAGTGGCGCTATCCGAGGAAGGGCGCAAGGGATGCGACTGGCCGACCTGAGCAAGCGCAGCGGGGTGTCCACCGCGACGATCAAGTACTACCTGCGGGAAGGGCTGTTGCCTCCGGGGCGGCAGGTCAACGCGACCACCGCCGAGTACGACGACGGCCATCTGCGCCGGCTGCGGCTGGTACGGGCGCTGATCCAGGTCGGCAAGGTGCCGGTGGCGACGGCCCGGGAGGTGCTGGGGCACGTCGACGACGAGTCGCTGGGCCGCACCATCCGGCTGGGGGCGGCCCTGTGGGCGCTGCCGCAGGACGCCGAGCCGGACAAGGCGGACCCGGCGGTGGCCGCCGCGCACGGCGAGGTGGACCGGCTCCTCGAACTGCTGGGCTGGGAGACCGCCCGGGAGCTGGCGCCGCTCTCCCCCGTGCACCGCTCCCTGGTGGTGGCGGTGGCCGCGCTGCGCCGCCTCGACTATCCGTGGGACGCGGAACTGATGGCGCCCTACGGCGAGTTGATGATGGAGGTGGCCCGGCGGGACCTGGACTTCATGGAGACCCACGCCTCGGAGGCGGAGCAGGTCGAGATGGCGGTCGCGGCGGCGGTGCTCTTCCAGCCGGTGCTGCGGGCCCTGCACCGGCTGGCCCAGGAGGAGGAGTCGGCGCGGCGGTACGGCATCGAGTAGGCGTCGGGGGAACGCCGAAGGGGGCTCCCGCCTCGGCGGAAGCCCCCTTCGGACTTCGAGTACCCCCGACCGGATTCGAACCGGCGCTACCGCCTTGAGAGGGCGGCGTGCTAGGCCGCTACACAACGGGGGCGTGGATCTTGCGGGCGTTTCATACTGCATCGCCGCAGATCCGAGCTGGTCTACCAGGACTCGAACCTAGACTAACTGAACCAGAATCAGTCGTGCTGCCAATTACACCATAGACCAATGTGGTTTAGACCAGTTCGTACCCCCGACCGGATTCGAACCGGCGCTACCGCCTTGAGAGGGCGGCGTGCTAGGCCGCTACACAACGGGGGCCCTAGCGATCCTGCATCAAGGACAGCGGGAGCGACCCGAACTGTCCTCGCGGGAAGGATCTGTACCCCCGACCGGATTCGAACCGGCGCTACCGCCTTGAGAGGGCGGCGTGCTAGGCCGCTACACAACGGGGGCTTTGCGGATGTGCTCCGCGGCGCAGATAAGCTCTGCGAGCTGGCCTACCAGGACTCGAACCTAGACTAACTGAACCAGAATCAGTCGTGCTGCCAATTACACCATAGGCCACTGGAACGCAATCCCCAGCGGGGTTCTTGTTCTAGCGTTGCGCTTCCGGTTCCCGGCCCTTCGGCCCGCTCTCCGGCGGCGCAGGAAGAACATTACCTGAAGGTGGACGGGGCTCCAAAACGGGTATCGGCGCCGAGGAGCGCGGGAAGTTCGGAGAGCGAGGCGATGCGGCGCGGTCCGGCCGGCGGGTCGACGGTCGCGTAGACGCCGCCGCGGTCGATCCACACGGAGAGCAGCCCCGCGTCGGCGGCACCGCGTCCGTCGATCTCCGGATGGTCGCCGACGTAGGCGACCTCGGCCGGACCGAGGGCGAGGGCGTCGCAGGCCGCGAGGAAGGCCCCGGCCTCCGGCTTGGAGACGCCCAGCTCGGCGGCGCACAGGATGGCCTCGAAGCGGTCGTGCACGCCGAGGACACGCAGCTTGCGGTCCTGGACGGTGAGGCTGGAGTTGGAGAGCACGGCGTGCCGGTGGCTGTCGGCGAGGGCGTCCAGGACGGGCAGCACGTCCGGGAAGAGGGGACCAGGCGGCCTCGTAGTGCGTGACGTACCGCTGGAACCAGTCGTCGGCCTCGGCGTCCGTCAGCTCCGGCCGGCCCAGGAAGACCCGGGTACGGTCGCGCCGCTGTGTGACGAAGTCCACCTCGCCCGCCGAGAAGCGCGCCCACTGCTGGTCGGTGATCTCCCGCCAGCGCACGAGGGCCTCCTCGGCCGACCCGTATCCGGCGAGGAGCCCTTCGGCGACCAGATGGGCACGCATGCCCTCGCGGTCGGCGGTGGTGTAGTCGAAGAGCGTGTCGTCGACGTCCCAGACCACGGCTTTGATCGGCATGGGGCCCAGCCTAGGGGGCGGCCGTGGCTCCGCCTACTGCGCGGCCAGGCCCTCGATCTCGACCAGCATCCGCGGGTCGGACAGGGCCCGGACCTCGGCCAGGAGGCTGGCGGGGCGGCAGTCGGCGGCGGCCAGCTCGTCCAGTACGGCGTCGTAGTGGGCCGTCACGGCCTCGATGTCGACGGTGAAGATCCGGATCTGGACGAGGTCGCTCAGGGCGAAGCCGGCCTTCTCGAGGGTTTCGGCCAGGCGCCGGAAGGTCAGCCGGAGCTGGCCGCGGACGTCGCCCTCGGCGGCGATGCCGCCCTCGTCGTCGCGGGCCTCGTGACCGGCGACCACGAGCCAGCGCCGGGGCTGTTCGACGAGGACGGCCCGGTTGTAGGCGAGCCGGTCTCCGAAGAAGCGTGGGTCGATGTCCTCGCGGCGCATGCCGTCAGTCTGCGGGGGCCGAGCCGACGGCGCCGGTCGGAGGGAGCCGGGCGGGGTAACGGAAAAGGGCGGCGCCCCATGCGGACGCCGCCCTTCACACGTGCTGCCGGTTACGCCGCGAGCCGCGCCAGCGCCGCGTCGATCCTGGCCAGTGCCTTCTCCTTGCCCAGGACCTCCAGGGACTCGAAGAGGGGCAGGCCGACGGTGCGGCCGGTGACGGCGACGCGGACGGGGGCCTGGGCCTTGCCGAGCTTGAGGCCGTGGGCCTCGCCGGCGGCCAGGACGGCCTCCTTGAGGGACTCGGGAGAGGTCCAGTCGGCGGCGTCGAGCTTCTCCCGGGCCGTGCCGAGGAGCGCGTCCGAGCCCTCCTTCATCGCCTTGGTCCAGCTCGCCTCGTCGAGGACCGGCTCCGGCAGGAACAGGAAGTCGACGTTGTCGGTGATCTCGGAGAGGACCTTGAGGCGGGTCTGCGCGTGCGGCGCGATCGCCTGCCACTTGGCCTCGTCGAAGTCCTCGGGCGCCCAGGGGGCGACGGGGGCCTTCAGCCAGGGGCGGCAGCGCTCGGTGAAGTCCTTGACCTCCAGCAGGCGGATGTGGTCGCCGTTGATCGCCTCGCACTTCTTCAGGTCGAAGCGCGCCGGGTTGGGCTGGACGTCGGAGACGTCGAAGGCCGCGACCATCTCCTCGATGGTGAAGATGTCCTGGTCGGCCGAGAGCGACCAGCCGAGGAGGGAGAGGTAGTTGAGCAGGCCCTCGGGGAGGAAGCCGCGCTCGCGGTAGAGGTTGAGGCTCGACTGCGGGTCGCGCTTGGACAGCTTCTTGTTGCCCTCGCCCATGACGTAGGGCAGGTGGCCGAAGGCGGGGATCTCCTTGGCGACGCCCAGCTCGATCAGCGCCTTGTACAGGGCGATCTGGCGCGGGGTGGAGGAGAGCAGGTCCTCGCCGCGCAGGACGTGGGTGATCTCCATCAGGGCGTCGTCGACCGGGTTGACGAGCGTGTAGAGGGGCGCTCCGTTGGCGCGGACGATGCCGTAGTCCGGGACGTTCTCCGGGAGGTAGGTGATCTCGCCGCGGACCAGGTCCGTGAAGGTGATCGCCTCGTCGGGCATCCGGAAGCGGACGATGGGCTCGCGGCCCTGGGACGTGTACTCCTCGACCTGTGCGTCGGTCAGGTCGCGGCAGTGGCCGTCGTAGCCGGAGGGCTTGCCGGCGGCGCGGGCGGCCTCGCGGCGGGTGTCCAGCTCGTCCTGGGAGCAGTAGCAGCGGTAGGCGTGGCCGGCGTCGAGGAGCTTGGCGGCGACGTCCTGGTAGATGTCCATGCGCTGCGACTGGCGGTACGGCGCGTGCGGGCCGCCGACCTCGGGGCCCTCGTCCCAGTCGAAGCCCAGCCAGCGCATCGAGTCGAGCAGCTGGTTGTACGACTCCTCGGAGTCGCGGGCCGCGTCGGTGTCCTCGATGCGGAAGACCAGCGTGCCCTGGTGGTGGCGCGCGTAGGCCCAGTTGAACAGGGCGGTGCGGACCAGGCCCACGTGGGGGTTACCGGTGGGGGACGGACAGAAACGGACGCGTACGGGGGAGCCGGATGCGCTAGCCACGCTTGACAACCTTGTTGGTGAGAGTGCCGATGCCTTCGATGGTGACGGCGACCTCGTCGCCGACGTTGAGGGGGCCGACGCCGGCCGGGGTGCCCGTGAGGATCACGTCGCCGGGGAGCAGCGTCATCGCCTCGGAGATGTTGACGATCAGGTCCGCGATGGAGTGGATCATCTCGCTGGTGCGGCCGAGCTGGCGCTGGGCGCCGTTGACCGTGAGCTGGACGGTGAGGTCGCCCGCGGCCGCGAGGTCGAGGTCCGTCTCCACCCAGGGGCCGAGCGGGCAGGAGGAGTCGAAGCCCTTGGCCCTGGCCCACTGCTTCTCGCGGCGCTGCACGTCGCGGGCGGTGATGTCGTTGGCGCAGGTGTAGCCGAAGATGACGTCCTGGACGCGCTCGCGCGGGACCTCGCGGCACAGGCGGCCGATGACGACGGCCAGTTCGGCCTCGTGGTGCAGTTCCTCGGTGAAGGAGGGGTACTGGATGGCGTCGCCGGGGCCGATCACGGAGGTGGACGGCTTGAAGAAGGCGAACGGCGCGTCGGGCACCTCGTTGCCGAGTTCGCGGGCGTGCTCGGCGTAGTTGCGGCCGAAGGCGACGACCTTGTTGGGGAGTACCGGCGGCAGGAGCCGCACCTGGCTCAGGGGCACCTTGGTGCCGGAGAGCTCGTAGTCCGCGAACGGGATGCCCTTGATGATGTCGAGGACGAGCTGGTCCGGCTGGTCGCCCTCGACCGCGCCGAAGGCGACGTTCCCGTCGATGGAGAACCTGGCGATGCGCACGGGTTGCTTGGCCCCTTGACTGAGCTGACTGGAGTCTGACGCTCCAGGCTATCGCGGTGGGCCTGAACCGCCGGGCAGGCCCAAGGGGCCGGGGCCACCGCTGAACGTGGGGCGACCCGGCGTCGTACTACTCTGCGACCGACGCCGTGACCGGGGCCTCCATGAGGATGGTGCGGCGGGGGTTGGCGGTCTGGGTGGGGAGCTCGACGGCGTGCTCCGGCTGCTCCGGCGTCCGCAGTTCGTCGGCGTCCTGGAGGTGCGCCAGCGTCGTGCGCCGCGGGTTGGCGATCTTGTGGAACATCATCGTCGTCTTCACGGTTGTACGTGGCCCTGTCGTGTCCGGGCGCCCGAGGGGCGGCGAAGGCCGCTGCGAGGGCGCGGGTTGTCGGTTTTGCCTTCTCTGTAAAGCGTCAGGCTAAACACGCGATTCCCCGTGAACCGCGGAGGAGTCCATGATCCGGATGTGAGTTTGCTCACTTATCAAGGGTCAAACCGGTCAATTGCGACGCCCAGCACACTCCGACTAAACCGACATTGCACATCTGAAGGCATCATTCCGCTGCTGATCATGTCGACTGGGACACCCTCCACGCCTCGGCGACTCGCGGGCATACGCCCGGTTTGCGGGTGATCACCTTCTACGTCCGGTGACCCGGCCCTCACGTGCTGTCACGTATCTCACGCCCTGCCCCACGGGCCTTGTTGGAGATCCTGCACTGTGCTGGAATTCCACGGACCGCCGCGGGATCGAGCCGGCGCACAGGGGGCGCACACCAGCGCCGAGCGGCGGCGAGAAGGGGGAACCAGCGCCGGTCACTCACGACCAACACAGGGGCGTATTCAGGGCGCCCCTTTGACGCCGACACCGTGCCCGGCCGTTCACGCGGCGGGGCGCCTGGTCCAGAGGTTGCGACGCTAGTGCAGGGACGTTTCAAGAGGGATGGCAGCGCTTCGGCGGAGCCGGAGCCGCAGGGCGGGACTGGCCCCAAGGCCGTCAGCTCCTCGCCCCAGCACGCCCAGAACCCGGGCCAGACCCAGCCCGGCGACAGCGGGGAGCGCGCCGGTCAGGCGGCCGGCTCGTCCGCTCCCGGCCAGCAGTCGCCCACCAAGCCGGCCAAGGGCTCGACCGGCCCCGGCCCGCGAATAGCCCTGCGCAACTGGCGGATCTCCACCCGTCTGGTGTCGCTGCTGGCGCTTCCGGTGGTCGCGGCGACTTCGCTGGGCGCGCTGCGCATCAACCAGTCGATGGACGACATCCAGCAGCTCGAGAACATGAAGCTGCTGACCGAGATGACCAAGCAGGCCACGGAGCTGGCCGCCGCGCTCCAGGAGGAGCGCGACCAGTCCGCCGGTCCGCTGGCCCACGGCTCGAAGTCCAGCGCGATCGCCGTCAAGGGCGACCGCGAGCAGACCGACCGGGCGCTGAAGAACTTCCTCGACAAGTCCGAGCAGATCGACGCGGCGAGCAAGGACGGCAAGCTCGTCGGCGTGCGCGACAGCCTCGTCGGCATCGCGAGCGACCTGAACGACCTGACCAAGATCCGCAGCACGGCGTACACGGCGAAGGACAACTCGACCCAGACGGTCGAGGCCTACCACCGCCTGATCACCCACCTGCTCGACCTCTCGCAGGACATGGCGGAGGCGACCAGCAACCCCGACATGATCCAGCGCACGCGCGCCCTGTCGGCCTTCTCCTCGGCCAAGGAGTACGCGTCGATCCAGCGCGCGGTCCTCGCCGCGGCCCTCCCCGCGAACAACACCAGCAAGGGCGATCTCGCCGAGAACGACCGGCTGTACGCCCAGTCCGCGCTGCAGAGCCAGACCTCCGAGATCCGCAGCTTCACCAGCATCTACGGCGACGGCGCGGAGGACCTGCTCAAGCCGATCTCCGAGGGCAACCCGGTGATCGAGGCGTCCGACCAGTACGCCGGGCGGGCACTGGGCCGGGTCAACGGCCTGGCCGGCCTGAAGTCCCGGTCCTACCAGGACTGGCTGGACGACAGCTCCACCAAGATCCAGCAGATGAAGAACATCGAGCTGAAGCTGCTGGAGGACATGGAGCAGCAGGCCCGTGAGCTGCGCAACGAGTCCGAGCAAGAGGCCATCATCTCCGGTGTCCTCATCCTGCTCGTGCTCGGCGTCTCGCTGGTCGGTGCGTTCGTCGTGGCGCGGTCCATGATCCGCTCGCTGCGCCGCCTGGAGGACACCGCGACCAAGGTCGCCCAGGACCGGCTGCCCGAGCTGGTCAAGCAGCTCTCCGAGACCGACCCGCAGGACGTCGACACCTCGGTGGAGTCGGTCGGTGTGCACTCCCGGGACGAGATCGGCCGAGTGGCCGCGGCCTTCGACGACGTGCACCGCGAGGCGGTCCGCCTCGCCGCCGAGCAGGCCCTGCTGCGGGGCAACGTCAACGCGATGTTCACCAACCTCTCGCGCCGCTCCCAGGGCCTCATCCAGCGCCAGCTCTCGCTCATCTCCGAACTGGAGTCCCGCGAGGCCGACCCGGACCAGCTGTCCTCGCTGTTCAAGCTCGACCACCTCGCCACGCGTATGCGCCGTAACGGTGAGAACCTCCTCGTCCTCGCGGGTGAGGAGCCCGGCCGCCGCTGGACCCGACCGGTGCCGCTGGTCGACGTGCTCCGCGCCGCCGCCTCCGAGGTGGAGCAGTACGAGCGCATCGAGTTGGCCTCCGTGCCGAGCACCGAGGTCGCCGGCCGCGTGGTCAACGACCTCGTGCACCTGCTCGCCGAGCTGCTGGAGAACGCGACCTCGTTCTCCTCGCCGCAGACCAAGGTCAAGGTCACCGGTCACGCCCTGCCCGACGGCCGGGTGCTGATCGAGATCCACGACACCGGCATCGGCCTCTCGCCGGAGGACCTGGCCGCGATCAACGAGCGCCTCGCCTCGCCGCCCACCGTGGACGTCTCCGTCTCCCGCCGCATGGGTCTGTTCGTGGTCGGCCGCCTCTCGCAGCGCCACGGCATCCGGATCCAGCTGCGCCCCTCCGACTCCGGCGGTACGACCGCGCTGGTCATGCTGCCCGTCGACGTCGCCCAGGGCGGCCGCAAGCCGCAGCCGAAGCCGGGTCAGCCCGGCGCGGGCAACGGCGGTCCGGCCGCCGCGCAGGCGGCCGCCGGTGTCGCCGCGGCCCGCCGTGGCGGTCAGGGCGGCGGTGCCCTCGCGGGCGGCGGCGCCTTCGGCGGTGGAAGTGGCGGCGGTGCCCTCGGCGCCGGTGCGCCGGGCGGCCGGCTCGGTGCCGGCCAGGGACCGCGGGCCGCACTGCCCGGGCGCGACGCGGGCGGCCGCCCGGGTGCGCAGGGTGGACCGCGCGGGCCCCAGTCCCCGGCGGGTCCGGGCCAGCAGAACCGCCCGGCCCCGGCCGGCGCGGGCGCCGGTGCCGGTCAGGCACCCGGTGCTCCGCAGGGCCTCCAGGCCGCGGGCATGAACGCGCCGCAGGGCAACGCACCGGCGAGCGACGCCTCGCAGGGTCAGGACATGTTCGGCGGGAACCGCACTCCCGGCGCACCCGCGCAGCGCAAGCGGGGCGGCAACGGCGACGCCGAGCAGGGCCGTCGTCCGCAGCTGCCGCCGCGCGGCGGTCCCCGAGCCGAGCTGCCCGGCGGCAACCCGCAGCCGCGGGTGCCCAGCTGGAGCGACGAGAACGCGCAGCCGCCGGTGCCGCGGGCCTCGCTGGACGCCCCGCGCGGCCACGACGAGCCGGACAGCTCCCGCACCGACCGGACGCCGCGCCTCGACGAGCGTCAGGGCCCGGGCTCGACCGCCGAGATGCCGGCCGTGCCCCGGTTCGGCGAGCCCCAGTCCCCCGCCGCCACGGCCGAGTTCGCCCGCCCCGACTTCGACGCCCCGGCGCCCCGTCGGGACCAGTCGCAGGACACCGGCCAGTTCGCCCAGCCCGGCCAGAACCAGTACGACGCGCGGAACGAGTACGAGGACCAGTACGGGCAGCAGGACCAGTACGGTCAGCAGGGCCAGTACGGGCAGGACCAGTACGCGCCGGGCCAGTACGGTCAGGCCGGGCCCGGCCAGGACCAGTACGACCGGGCTCGGTTCGGCCAGGACGCCCCGCAGAACGACCAGTTCGCGCGACCCGAGCCGGCCGCCCCGCAGCAGGACGGCGGAGCCTTCGTCCGCTCGGACGTCTTCGGCGGTCAGCCGGCCCCGAACGGCCAGGCCCCGGCCGACCGGTTCGCAGCCGCTCAGGGCTACGACAGCGGCTCGACCGGTCAGCACGACCTGCCGGGCCGTCAGAACCCGGCCGTTACCGGGCAGTTCGAGCGTCCGCAGGTGGGTGGCACGCAGGGCGGGAACGACTTCGGCGCCCCGCGCCCGCCGGCCCCGCAGCGACCGGTTCCGCAGGAGCCCGCGGGTCAGAACACCAACGGAACTCCCGCGCAGCGGCCCGGAGACGGCTGGGCCCTGCCCCCGGCCTCCGGTCCCGGTGACGGACGTACGCCGCTGTACGACACGCTGGAGACCAACTGGTTCCACGGTGACCGCGAGGCGAGGGCGCCGCAGGCCGCCCCGGCCGCGTCCCCGGAGCCGCAGGCCGCCCAGCCCCAGACCCCGGCGGCCCCCCAGCGGCCGGCCACCTCGGCCTGGCGCAGCTCGCCGAACGACGATCTCGTCCGGCAGGCGGAGCGCGTCAGGCAGCCGGCCGCGGGTGGGGTCACCACCTCCGGCCTTCCGCGCCGGGTCCCCCGGGCCAACCTCGTCCCGGGGACGGCTCAGCAGCAGTCGCACCAGAGCGGTCCGGCGGTTTCGCGTGCGCCCGACGACGTGCGCGGCCGGCTGACCAATCTCCGTCGGGGAATCGCACAGGGCCGTCAGGCCGGTACCAACCAGACCGGCAGCTACCCGCGGCCCACTCACCAGCAGGAGCGTTAGTTGAGCCCGATGAGCCAGGCGGCACAGAACCTCAACTGGTTGATCACGAATTTCGTGGACAACACCCCGGGGGTGTCCCACACCGTCGTCGTGTCCGCCGACGGACTTCTCCTGGCGATGTCCGAGGGCTTCCCTCGCGACCGCGCCGACCAGCTCGCGGCCGTCGCCTCGGGACTGACCTCACTGACCGCCGGGGCGTCCCGGATCTTCGAGGGCGGCAACGTGGCACAGACGGTCGTGGAGATGGAGCGGGGGTTCCTCTTCCTCATGTCCGTCTCCGACGGCTCGTCCCTGGCCGTCCTCGCGCACCCGGAGTGCGACATCGGCCTCGTCGGCTACGAGATGGCGCTCCTGGTCGACCGCGCGGGTGCGGTCCTCACACCCGACCTGCGCGCCGAACTACAAGGCAGTCTGCTCCACTGATCGGCCCCGGCACCACCCGTGTTACCAAATCACCGTCCGGCCGCCACAATCCCCCCACCGGCCTCGTCAGACGGCTTGACTGACCGACTTGCTGTCCCGCCCGGAGGATTCATGACCCCGCCCACCGCCTCTCATGATCCGTACGCGGAGCCGTACGAGGACGAGGGCGACCAGCCGCTGGTACGTCCCTACGCGATGACCGGTGGCCGGACCAGGCCGCGCTACCAGCTCGCCATCGAGGCGCTGATCAGTACGACGGCCGACCCGGCAGCGCTCATGGGGCTGCTTCCCGAGCACCAGCGGATCTGCCACTTGTGCCGCGAGGTGAAATCGGTGGCCGAGGTGTCGGCCCTGCTGGCGATGCCGCTCGGTGTGGCGCGAATCCTGGTCGCGGACCTCGCGGAGGCAGGACTCGTCGCCATTCACCAGCCTGGCGGAGACGAGAACAACGGCGGTGCGCCTGACGTGACACTGCTCGAAAGGGTGCTCAGTGGACTTCGAAAGCTCTGACGGAGGGCGGGCGACCACCTCCGCGAAGATCGTGGTGGCCGGCGGCTTCGGCGTCGGCAAGACCACGTTCGTGGGCGCCGTCTCCGAGATCAACCCCCTGCGCACCGAGGCCGTGATGACCTCGGCCAGCGCCGGGATCGACGACCTCACACACGCCGGGGACAAGACGACCACGACGGTCGCCATGGACTTCGGCCGCATCACGCTCGACCAGGACCTGATCCTGTACCTGTTCGGCACACCCGGCCAGGACCGGTTCTGGTTCATGTGGGACGACCTGGTGCGCGGTGCCATCGGCGCGGTCGTGCTGTGCGACACCCGCCGGCTGGCCGACTGCTTCCCGGCCGTCGACTACTTCGAGAACAGCGGTCTGCCGTTCGTCGTCGCGCTCAACGGCTTCGACGGCCAGCAGCCCTACTCGCCGGACGAGGTGCGCGAGGCGCTGCAGATCGGCCCGGACACCCCGATCATCACGACCGACGCCCGGCACCGCGCCGACGCGAAGTCGGCTCTGATCACACTGGTCGAGCACGCGCTGATGGCGCGTCTGCGGTAGGTCCACCGACCGCCGCAGCCAAGTCGGCAGGGGTCTACGGCACTTGTCGTAGACGGTTCGGAGCCGACTGTGTCCTTTGACACGGTCGGCTCCGCTGTTCATAACGTTTCGGCAGAGGAATCGGGTGGTACCGACACGCGACGCGGTCGACTGGTCTCGCTGCGCGCACGAACGCCTCGTCTTTTGACGGACCTCGCTCTTTATGACCGTTTTACGTGGGGCTTACATCACGTGCAACCCCCGCGTTCCACTGTTTGGAAGAGCGCTGGTCGCCGTGCTGGAATGCCAGAACTGCCCCATGGTCTAAGACGTACTCAGCAGTAGCGCGTACTCGATGACTGACGGAGTGGGTTCTGAGACACAGCGGCACGACACAGGTGCCGACCGCCGAGAGGTTGTTGGTCGAGTGAGGCGAAGCAAGAACAGTCCCGAGCCATCGGCCCGGGGCAACTTCACCCCGCCGCCGCGCACAGCGGCGCCCGCCCCCGCCCCCGACGCGGAACCCAAGGCCGAGCCGCCCGCGCCGAGCGGTGGCCGTTTCACGCCGCGCAACTGGCGGGTGACCACCCGGCTGAACGCGATCCTGCTCATACCCGTGCTGGTCGGCCTCGTCATGGGCGGCTTCCAGGTGAAGAGCTCGATCGACACCTGGCAGGACGCCGAGGACGCCGAGAGCACCGCGCGTCTCGTGCGCGCCTCCCTCGGCTACGCCAACGCCCTCTACAACGAGCGCGACATCACCGCGGCCCCCCTGCTGCAGGGCAAGGGTGAGAAGGACACCACCGTCGCCGCGGCCCGCCAGGCCACCGACGAGGCGGCCGACGCCTTCGACGCGGCGGCCCAGGGCATGCCCGGCAAGGCCGGCCTGGAGCGCCGGCTGAAGGTGTTCCGCGAGCAGGAGCCCAAGCTCCAGACGCTGCGGGCGGCCGCGTACACCTCCAAGCTCAAGGGCGTGGAGACCGAGGAGGGCTACACCGGTGTCGCCCACCCCCTCATGGAGTTCGCCAACGAGCTCGGTCTGGGCACCGGCAACATCACCTCCTACGGCCGTACCGTCTACGCGATCTCCCTGACCAAGGCCGCGCTCTCGCTGGAGCGCTCCATCGGCATGCACATGCTGGTCAAGCCGGGTCCGGAGCCCGGCCACCTCGCCAGCCAGCGCGTCGCGCTCTCCTCGTACGCCTACCTGGAGCGCATCGCGGTCGAGGAGTACATCGGCGGCGGCACCGAGGCGGACGCGCAGAAGCTCGAGGACGCCGAGGCGAAGCTCAAGGAGGACGGCGCGGCCATGGCCAAGGAGGCCAAGGCCAAGGACCCGGACTACGTTCCGCCGCCGTCCAACCCGACGACGATGATCTCGGAGCTGGCCGGACTCGAATCCACCGACACCAGTGATCGCGCGGAGCTGGCCCAGCAGGGCATCAC
The DNA here is from genome assembly GCF_044327745.1 of Streptomyces sp. NPDC018026. NCBI lineage: Bacteria > Bacillati > Actinomycetota > Actinomycetes > Kitasatosporales > Streptomycetaceae > Streptomyces > Streptomyces sp. NPDC018026. Next base: position 23,860 of record NZ_JBIRFY010000013.1, on the reverse strand, counting down.
GCCGGAAAACTGGTGGGCGGTCAACACCCTCAAGTTCGACGCGTACCAGAAGATCGAGTCGGACCTGGCCGACAAGGCGGTGTCCGAGGCGTCCACGATCGCCGACGACGCCGAGCGGGACGCCTACATCACGGGTGCCGCGGTCGTGATCGCACTGCTCGCCGCGTTCATCCTGGCCGGCATGGTGGCCCGCGGCATGAGCCGCTCCATGCGCCGGCTGCGCAACGCCGCCTTCGGCATCGCCGAGCAGCGGCTGCCGATGCTGGTCGACCAGCTCTCCCGCACCGACCCCGGCCGGGTCGACACCCGGGTGCAGCCGATCCCGATCACCTCCACCGACGAGATCGGCGAGGTCGCCCGCGCCTTCGACCAGGTGCACCGCGAGGCGGTCCGGCTCGCCGCCGAGCAGGCCCTGCTGCGGGGCAACATCAACGCGATCTTCACCAACCTGTCGCGCCGCAACCAGTCGCTGATCGAGGGCCAGCTGAGTCTGATCACCGACCTGGAGAACAACGAGGCCGACCCGGACCAGCTGGAGAACCTCTTCCGCCTGGACCACCTGGCCACCCGTATGCGCCGCAACGGCGAGAACCTCCTGGTCCTCGCCGGCGAGGAGCCCGGCCGCCGCTGGGACCAGCCGGTCCCGCTGGTCGACGTGCTGCGCGCCGCCTCCTCCGAGGTGGAGCAGTACGAGCGCATCGAGCTGTCCGGGGTGCCGGAGGCCGAGATCCACGGCCGCGCCGTGACCGACCTCGTGCACCTGCTCGCCGAGCTGCTCGAGAACGCCACCACGTTCTCCTCGCCGCAGACCAAGGTCCGCGTCACCGCGACCCGGCTGCCCGACGGCCGTGTGATGGTCGAGATCCACGACAAGGGCATCGGCCTGACCGCCGAGGACTTCGCCGACATCAACCACAAGCTGGCCAACCCGCCGACCGTGGACGCCGCGATCTCGCAGCGCATGGGCCTGTTCGTGGTCGGCCGGCTGTCCGACCGGCACGGCATCCGCGTCCAGCTGCGCCCCTCCGGCGAGCAGGCCGGCACCACCTCGCTGGTCATGCTCCCGGACGCCATCACCCATGGTGGCGGCGGCGAGCAGCAGCAGCGCGACGAGTTCACCGTGTCGCAGATCATCCCGGAGCAGAACTTCCAGGGCGAGAACTTCGGCCAGGTGGGCCAGGTCGGGCAGCCCATGCGCACCGCCGCCGAGCTGGGCTTCGACGACAGCCGGTACGCCGAGATCCCCGACGACATACGTGAGCTGGACCCGGTGGGCCGCTCGCTGATGCGCGAGGAGCGCCGCGCGGCCCTGGAGGCCCAGTCGCACCCCGAGCTGCCCGGTCCCGCGGACCAGGGCGTCGCCGGGAACGACGGGGCCATCGGCTTCCAGGACCAGTTCACCGGACAGCAGCCGGGCTACGAAGGCCGGCAGCCGGGATACGACCAGTCCGCCGACGGCTACCAGCAGCAGCCGAACGGCGCCTACCAGGAGTCGCCCGGCGGCGCGTACCCGCAGTCGCCGAACGGAGCGTACGACCAGCAGTCGGCGTACGCCGACCCGCAGCAGGCGTACCAGGAACCGCGGCAGGCGTCGTACGACGAGCAGTACTACGCGCCGAACGGCGGTGGCCCGGAGTCCGGGAACCACTCGCCCTTCGAGCAGCGGCGCCACCAGGACGACTGGCCGCAGCAGGACGGATACCAGAACGGATATCCGGACCAGTACCCGACCGGTGCCCCTCAGGCGCAATCCGCCGAGGCCGCTGACGTGACCGAGGCGGACCGCGTAGGCTTCGAGCGTCCGGGGCCGGCCCCCTCCGCCGCCCACGAGCTGACCGACGCCGGTCTTCCCCGCCGCGGATCCACCGCGAGCGGCGCGGGCAATGCGGGGCACGTGGGCCAGGAGACGCCGGCCGCCGCACCGGGGACGGGCGGCGAGGACACCTGGCGGTCGGCCAACGACGACCGCTGGCAGCAGGCCTCCTCGCTGCGCAAGCCCAAGGCGGGCGGGGTGACCTCCTCGGGCCTCCCGCGCCGGGTACCCAAGGCCAACCTGGTCGAGGGCGCGGCCGAGACCACTCCACAGGGAGGCCCCCAGGTCTCCCGCGCTCCGGAGGACGTCCGGGGCAGGCTGAGCAACCTGCGGCGCGGCGTCGAGCGAGGCCGCAACGCAGGCAGTGAAACGAACGGCCAGGACACAGGGAATGAACACCGTGGTCCTGACAGCACCTACAACCAGGAGCGTTAGTGTGAGCCCGATGAGCCAGGCGGCGCAGAACCTGAACTGGTTGATCACCAACTTCGTGGACAACACCCCGGGGGTGTCCCACACGGTGGTGGTCTCCGCCGACGGACTCCTTCTGGCGATGTCCGAAGGGTTCCCCCGCGACCGAGCCGATCAGCTCGCGGCCGTCGCCTCCGGCCTGACCTCGCTGACCGCCGGTGCCTCGCGCATCTTCGAGGGCGGCAGCGTGAACCAGACGGTTGTGGAGATGGAGCGCGGATTCCTCTTCATCATGTCCATCTCCGACGGCTCGTCCCTCGCGGTTCTCGCACACCCCGAGGCGGACATCGGTCTCATTGGGTACGAGATGGCCCTTCTGGTGGACCGTGCCGGTACGGTTTTGACCCCCGATCTGCGGGCTGAGCTCCAAGGGAGCCTTCTCAACTAAAGGACAGACGGTGCGTTTTGGCGTCCCGTGGCCGTAAAGTTTCGGGACGCGGCTCCACAGCGATGGGTGCCAGGCACAGTCGGAGGAGGAAAAAGTGGGAACACCCCCAGGCGGTCCGTCATCGGGCAACTGGTCGTACGGCCCTGGTCAGGGCCAAGGCGACGGCTCGGCGAACGGGTACGGCTACCCCTCCGTGCCGGGCCACCGGCAGCCGTACGCGCCGCAGGGCCCCGGCCCTTCGCCGTACGACCAGCCGCATGCTCCGCGCATCCAGCCCGTGCAGCCGCAACGCCGCACCCCTGAGCCGGCGCCCGCCGGGGCGTCGAACAACCCCCTGGTGCGCCCGTACGCCATGACGGGCGGCCGCACCAGGCCCCGGTACCAGCTCGCCATCGAGGCGCTGGTGCACACCACCGCGCAGCCGCACCAGATGCAGGGCCAGCTGCCCGAGCATCAGCGGATCTGCAACCTCTGCCGGGAGATCAAGTCGGTGGCCGAGGTCTCGGCCCTCCTGACGATCCCTCTCGGTGTGGCCAGGATCCTCGTCGCCGACTTGGCGGAGGCGGGACTGGTCGCCATCCATCAGCCCGGCGGCGACGAGAGCGCCGGCGGCCAGCCAGACGTGACACTGCTCGAAAGGGTGCTCAGTGGACTTCGCAAGCTCTAGCGGCGGTCCTTCCCGCTCCACCACTTCCGCGAAGATCGTGGTGGCGGGCGGCTTCGGCGTGGGCAAGACCACGTTCGTCGGCGCTGTCTCGGAGATCAACCCGCTGCGCACCGAGGCCGTGATGACATCCGCTTCGGCGGGCATCGACGACCTCACCCACACGGGGGACAAGACGACCACGACGGTCGCCATGGACTTCGGCCGCATCACGCTCGACCAGGACCTGATCCTGTACCTGTTCGGTACGCCCGGCCAGGACCGGTTCTGGTTCATGTGGGACGACCTGGTGCGCGGCGCCATCGGGGCGATCGTCCTGGTCGACACGAGGCGGCTGGCCGACTGCTTCCCGGCCGTCGACTACTTCGAGAACAGCGGTCTGCCGTTCGTGATCGCGCTCAACGGCTTCGACGGCCAGCAGCCGTACCAGCCGGACGAGGTCCGCGAGGCCCTCCAGATCGGCCCGGACACGCCGATCATCACGACGGACGCGCGGCATCGGGCCGACGCGAAGTCGGCACTCATCACTCTCGTGGAGCACGCACTGATGGCGCGGTTGCGCTAGCACGCCGCCCAGCCTGCGGGCAGTCGTGCCGCTGGGGCGGCACGGGTGGGCGCAGGCGGCACCCCGTCAGCGCCGGGTTGCGCGACGCCCCCTGCGGCCACTGGGCTGCCGGGGGCGGTTTCGTTGCCGGGTGCGGGCAGTACGTGGCTGGTCGCGCAGTTCCCCGCGCCCCTGGGTTAGTTGCCTGGCCCGGCGTCGAGCAGAGACCCGGCATACAGGTCGAGGCCCCTCCGTTGTGGAGGGGCCTCGACCTGTATGCAGGCTGAGCTCAGCGCCAGCTGTGCGGCGCTCGGAAACCCGGCTCGCGCTCCAGGCGGCGCCAGCCCGCGCGGGCGCGGCCGCCGCCGTGGGTCGGGGCGATCTCGGCGGGGCGGGCGGCGGCTCGGGCCAGGAGGAGGGCCGTGATGGCGGCGACTTCCTCGGGCTCGGCGTGGCCCTTCTCGACGCGGATGTCGGAAGTGGACATGGAAGTGGCTCCTCGGGTCACTGCGGCGGGTTGCCGTGCTTGCGGGAGGGCAGGTCGGCGTGCTTGGTGTGCAGCATCGCCAGGGACCTGATCAGTACCTCGCGGGTTTCGGCGGGGTCGATGACGTCGTCGACCAGGCCGCGTTCGGCCGCGTAGTAGGGGTGCATCAGCTCGGACTTGTACTCCTTGACCATGCGCGCCCGCATGGCCTCGGGGTCCTCGGCGTCGGCGATCTGACGGCGGAAGATGACGTTGGCGGCACCCTCGGCGCCCATGACGGCGATCTCGTTGGTCGGCCAGGCGTAGGTGAGGTCGGCGCCGATGGACTGGCTGTCCATGACGATGTAAGCACCTCCGTACGCCTTGCGCAGGATCAGCGAGATCCGGGGCACGGTCGCGTTGCAGTAGGCGTAGAGGAGCTTGGCCCCGTGGCGGATGATGCCGCCGTGCTCCTGGTCGACGCCGGGCAGGAACCCGGGTACGTCCAGAAGGGTGATGATCGGGATGTTGAAGGCGTCGCACATCTGGACGAAGCGGGCGGCCTTCTCCGACGCCTCGATGTCCAGGACGCCGGCCAGGGCCTGCGGCTGGTTGGCGACGATGCCGACGACCTGCCCGTCGAGGCGGGCCAACGCGCAGATGATGTTGCGGGCCCAGCGCTCGTGGACCTCCAGGTACTCGCCCTCGTCGACGAGTTCCTCGATGACCTTGGTCATGTCGTACGGGCGGTTGCCGTCCGCCGGGACCAGGTCGAGGAGGGTGTCCGAGCGGCGGTCCGCGGGGTCGGAGGACTCGGCGCGGGGCGGGTTCTCCCGGTTGTTCTGCGGGAGGAGGGAGAGGAGGTAGCGGACCTCGGCGAGGCAGGTCTCCTCGTCGTCGTAGGCGAAGTGGCTCACGCCGGACGTCTCGGCGTGCACGTCGGCGCCGCCCAGGCCGTTCTGCGTGATCTCCTCGCCGGTGACCGCCTTGACCACGTCGGGGCCCGTGATGAACATCTGCGAGGTGTCGCGGACCATGAACACGAAGTCGGTGAGGGCGGGGCTGTAGGCCGCGCCGCCCGCGCACGGGCCGAGCATCACGCTGATCTGCGGGATGACGCCGGACGCCTTGGTGTTGCGCTGGAAGATGCCGCCGTACCCGGCGAGCGCGCTGACGCCCTCCTGGATACGGGCGCCGGCGCCGTCGTTCAGGGAGACCAGCGGGGCACCGGCCGCGATGGCCATGTCCATGATCTTGTGGATCTTCGTGGCGTGGGCCTCGCCCAGCGCGCCGCCGAAGATCCGGAAGTCGTGGGCGTAGACGAAGACCGTGCGCCCCTCGACCGTGCCCCAGCCGGTGATGACACCGTCGGTGTAGGGCTTCTTGGCCTCCAGACCGAACCCGGACGCCCGGTGCCGGCGCAGCTGCTCGACCTCGCGGAAGGAATCGGGGTCCAGGAGCAGCTCGATGCGCTCGCGTGCCGTCAGCTTGCCCTTGGCGTGCTGAGCCGCCGTCGCCTTCTCACTCGGCCCGGCGAGCGCCTGCGCACGGATCCCGTGCAGCTCGGCCACGCGGCCACGCGCGTCCGTCGGCTCGCCCGGCGCCTCATCCAAAACGGTCATGTAGCGACTCTACGAAGCCGACCAAGGATTGCGAGCCGTCGACTCCGTACAGTCTCCGGCCCGTTTTCCTGGTAGCACTGAACAGAACCCCCACCGCATGCAGCCCTTTCGACTGCTCAGGGGGCCTCATGCTTGTAGGGGTCGCACAAAGCCGTCAGCTGAGAGTCACCTCACATTCATGGGTGGTACATACCACCCCTGGAGTGACGCGCAGGTGCAGTCGGCGGCCCGCCGCGAGGATCTCGACCGTCTCGTCGGCCCGCAGCACCGCTCCCACCGGGTGGTCCCAGACGATCTCCAGGGCCTCTCCCGTGCGCGGCGGTTCGCTCACGCAGAGGGTAGCGGTACGGCCCCGGCGGCGGACCAGCACGCTCGCCCCGGCCGTGGTGGTGAGCGGGCCCGCGGTGCCGGCCTGCCAGAAGTTGGCGGCCGTCAGACCGAGGGAGGGGACGGTCACCGCCTGGCGGTGGTCGTCGTTGGCGAGGACCTTGAGCCAGTGGCGGTCCGCGGCGCGGCGGGCGAGGGCCGCCCGGGAGGCGCCCGGCATGACGGTGTAGACGTAGCCGGCGTCGGCCGGGTCGGTGCCGTGGTCGAGCCACAGGGTCTGCCAGCGGCGGGTACGGCGCTCGGTCGTGCTGGTGGTGTTGATGTCGGACCAGGCGCCGGTGCGGTCCTCGCGCAAAGTCCGCAGGGCACCCTCGGGCACGATCCAGCCGCCGTGGCCCTCCAGGTGGGCCCAGTGCCGGCCGCGTACGAGGGTTTGGGTGCCGCCCTCCCCCAGGTTGCGGTTGTCCACGACCGTCTCGACCGGTACGCCGTCCGCGCACGTGATGCCGGCGCCCAGGCAGACCACGGCGTCGTCGAGGAAGAACCAGGACTTGCGGGCCTCCAGGGTGGAGCCGAGCCCCTTGAGGTGCTGGCCCACGGCCGCGTACTCGCCGTCGGTCGCGCCGCCGACCCAGCGCACGTCCGGTTTGGGTTCGCCCCACTCGCCGCCCGCCCGGTCGGCCAGGCGCTTGGTGGAGACGGTGGTGCCGGGCAGCCGGTACCAGTCGACGGTGGGCCAGTACCAGTCCGTGTACTGATCCGCCGTCGTTCCGTTCGCCCACCAGGTGAGCATGCCCGCGCCGGTGTGCCAGCCGCGCGGGTTCTCGCCGTTGCCGCACTCGTAGTGGGCGATGCGGTCACTGGCCATGGCGAGGCCGGCGGTGAAGGCGGGGCGGCGGTGGACGGCGCGGTCCATGGCCGCGAAGAGGTGGTGCCCCACGGGTTCGGGGGCGGCCTCGCCGGGGGCGTCGGCGATCGCGTGCAGCCGGGCCAGGTCGGCGACCGGGAACTGGGGCGCGGTCAGGATCGGGGTGACCGTGTCCCGCTCGGTCCAGCCCTTGATCCGGGCGTACCAGCGCTCCCGCTCGGCGTCGCTCGCCCCGCCAGCGAGGACGGCCATGGCGGCGACGAGCTGCTGGCCGTGGAAGTGGTCGCTGCGCATGACGTGCAGGTCGTCGCTTTCGAGGTAGCCCCGGCTGATGGCCCGCCCGTTGACGATGTCCATGACGAGGCCGTCGTGGATCAGGGGTGCGTAGGCGTGTTCGACGCTGTCGAGGACGAGCTGCTTGCCCGGGTCGGTCACCTCCCACTCGGAGCCGGCCAGCAGGGTGAACAGCCGGCCGAGGCCGTCCAGCATGACCTGGCCGTACGTCCCCGAGTAGGCGACCCAGGTGTGCTGGACGAACGAGCCGTCGGCGTAGAGCCCGTCCCCCTCGGTGACGTACGGGAAGACCGGCGAGAGGGCGTCGCGGGCCAGGGCGAGCTTGCCGGGGGCCCGGCCCAGGACGCCGCGCAGGGCGACGGAGCGGCACAGGTCGACGCGGTTGGCGCCGGTGGAGGTGCCGGTGTAGTCGCCGAGCATCGCATCGGGGACGAAGTGGTCGACGGCGGCGCAGGCGGCGGCCACCCGGTCGGCGCCGAGGTGGTCGTGGAGGGCGGCGGTGATGTCCATCAGCAGCCGGGGACTGCCGATCTGCCACTCCCACCAGTTGCCGTAGCGGGTGGTGGCCGGGTTGTAGACGGTGGCCGAGAGATGGTCGAGGCCGCGCAGGATGTCGGCGAGGAGGGCGGGGTCGCCGGTGGCGCCGGTGCCCTCCTGCACGTACGCCTCGGTCATGGTCCACAGGCGGCCGTAGGCGAAGGTGATGCCGGCCGGCGGGTCGAAGGGGTGGCCCGGCCACAGGGAGGTGGGGGCGGGGGCCATGGTGGCGCGGTGCTCGCGGGCCCGCTCGCCGGTCTCGGCGAGGCGGGAGGCGTACGGCTCGGCGGCCGGGTCGTAGCCGGTGCCGAGGGTGATGTCGAGCCAGCGGCGGCGGAGGGCGTCGTAGGGGTCGGCGGTGGCGGCCGCGGCCCGGGGCACGGACGTGAGGGCGGCGGCCGCGCACGCGGCGAGCAGGACCGCGCGGCGGGTGGGAGCGGTGGGGCGCTGTGGGGTCATGCTCATGCCGTCTATCACGTTGGCGACGGGAGGGGAACGGCGCCGCGACACGCGGTGCGAAGCGGTTGATGGCGGAGTGGAATAGGTCTAGAGTCGAGCCCGTTGGACTGGTTGAACATTCAACATCAAGGCCTTCCCCGGAGGACACCATGACCACGACCCCCGACCTCTCCACACTGACCGGCGACTACACCGTCGACCCCGCCCACACGACGATCGGCTTCACCGCGCGCCACGCGATGGTCACCAACGTCAAGGGCAAGTTCCTCGACTTCACCGGCACGCTGCACCTCGACGGCACCGACCCGTCCCGCTCCACGGCGTCCCTGGACATCACGATGGACAGCATCGACACGGGCTCCCCCGACCGTGACGGCCACCTGAAGAGCTCGGACTTCTTCAACACGGGCGAGCACCCGACGATGACGTTCCGCTCCACCAGGGCGGAGTCCCTGGGCGGCGACGACTACCGCATCACCGGTGACCTGTCGATCCTCGGCACGACCAAGCCGCTCACCATCGACCTGGAGTTCAACGGCGCCGCCAAGGACCCGTTCGGCAACGAGCGCGTCGGCTTCGAGGGCAAGGCGGAGATCAAGCGCTCGGAGTGGGGGCTCACCTGGAACGCGGCCCTGGAGACGGGCGGCGTGCTGGTCTCCGACAAGATCAAGCTGAACTTCGACATCTCGGCGATCAGGCAGGCCTGACGTCCCGCGCCCCTTCGGGGGCGCCGAATTCCACGTCGGCGGCGGCCCGGACCCGGATACGGCGGCCGGGCCAGCCGATCGTGCGGTAAATGGCGTTGTACTGCGCGATCGAGCGGTCCGCCGGAACGAGGTCGTCGCTGTCCGCCCCGGTCCGCACCGAGGTGGTGTGCCCGTCGGCGACGACGACCAGGTCGTACCCCCGGCTCAGCGCCTGCCGCGCCGTGGTGTCCACGCAGACCTCCGTGGCGAACCCGGTCACGATCACCTCGGTGACACCGCGCGCCGCGAGGACCGCGTCCAGGCCGGTGTCCAGGAAGCTGTCCGGGGTCGTCTTGTCCACGACCGGCTCCCCGTCCCGCGGGGTCAGCTCGGGCACCACCCGCCAGCCCTCGGTCCCGGGCACCATGCCCGCGTCCTGCTGGCGCACGGTCACCACCGGCACCCCGGCCGCCCGGGCCCGTTCGCTCAGGCCGGCGATCACGGCGACCGTCTCGGCGGCCCGGTGCGCCATGGCGACCGTGGTGTTCTGCATGTCGATGACGAGGAGTGCGGTGGTGGGCGGCATGCGCTCACCGTAGCGCCGCCGCCCACGCCCGCCGCCCGTTTCACCCGTCCAGCAGCTCCCGCACCCGGTCGAGGGCGGCACCGAAGGGGTCGGGGAGGACCCCCACCCCGTGCGAGACCAGCGCCCCCTCGTGCAGCAGCATGAGCGTCCGCGCCAGCCGGTCGGCACCGGCCGCGTCGATCTCCCGGGCCAGGCCGCTGAACAGGTCGAGCATCCACCGCTTCTGCCCGGTGATGACCGGGTACGCCGGATGGTCCGGATCGCTGATCTCCGCATGTGCGTTGATCATGCTGCACCCCTTGGCCCCGTACCGCTCCGACCATGCGCGCGACGCCTCGAAGACGGCCACCACCCGGGCGGCGGGGGCCTCCCCCGCCGCCGCCAGCCGCCCGGCGAGCAGTTCCCGCCAGCGCTCGTCGCGTCCGGCCAGGTACTCGACGACGATCTGCTCCTTCGAACCGAAGCGGTCGTACAGCGTCTTCTTGGTCACCCCGGCCTCGGCGGCGATGGTGTCCACGCCGACGGCGTGGATGCCGTGCGCGTAGAACAGCCGCTCGGCGGCCTCCAGCACCCGTCGCGCGCCGGGCGTCATCCGCACCCGGCGCGGCTTGTCCTCCGGGCCCACGACCTCTGCACCCACGACCTCTGCACCCATGACGACAAGTATACCGGTCTGTATAGTGGGCACCCTGAACGAGTAAACCGATCTGTCTACTCTGCTGGGGTCGACGTGCACGTCATACTCTCGGCCGCCTTCGTCCTGTGCTGGAGCTCCGGCTTCATCGGCGCCAAGCTCGGTGCGGAGACCGCGGCCACACCCACCCTCCTGATGTGGCGTTTCCTGCCGCTCGCCGTGGCCCTGGCCGTCGCGGCGGCCGTCTCCCGGGCCGCCTGGCGGGGCCTGACACCGCGGGACGCCGGCCGGCAGATCGCCATCGGCGCGCTGTCGCAGAGCGGCTACCTGCTCAGCGTCTACTACGCCATCGAGCTGGGCGTCTCCAGCGGCACCACCGCCCTGATCGACGGCGTCCAGCCACTCGTCGCCGGTGCGCTCGCCGGTCCCCTGCTGCGCCAGTACGTCTCGCGCGGGCAGTGGCTCGGACTGTGGCTGGGGCTGTCGGGTGTGGTCACGGTGACGGTCGCCGACGCCGGGGCGGCGGGCGCGGAGGTGGCCTGGTGGGCGTATCTCGTCCCGTTCCTCGGCATGCTGTCGCTGGTGGCGGCCACGTTCCTTCAGGGCCGCACACGGGTGCCGGTCGCGCCCCGCGTCGCCCTGACGATCCACTGTGCGACCAGCGCCGTCCTCTTCTCCGGACTGGCCCTGGGCCTCGGGGCGGCGGCACCGCCGTCCGGTTCCTCGTTCTGGCTGGCGACCGCCTGGCTGGTGGTCCTGCCGACCTTCGGCGGCTACGGCCTGTACTGGCTGATCCTGCGCCGGTCCGGCATCACGGAGGTCAACACCCTCATGTTCCTCATGGCCCCGGTCACGGCCGTGTGGGGTGCCCTCATGTTCGGTGAGCCCTTCGGCGTCCAGACCGCCCTCGGCCTGGCGGTCGGCCTCGTGGCCGTGGTCGTCGTCCGGCGCAGGGACGGCGCGCGCCGGGGGCGGACAGTGCGGTCCGGCGCGGAACGTCCGGCGGCCGGGGAGCGAACGACGGACAGGCCGACGAACAGACCGACGGCGGACAGGCCGACGGCGTACAGGCCCTGAGCCCCGCCGCGCGCCTCAGAAGCCGCCGCCGAAGTCCCCTCCGCCGCCGAAGCCGCCGCCACCGCCGAAGTCACCGCCGCCGAAGCCGCCCCCGAAGTCACCGGGATCGAAGTCGCCGCCCGAGACGTCGCCGCCCTCGTAGCCGCCGAAGTCTCCGTACCCGGTGCCGTAACCGGCTCCGTAGGCGGGGCCCGCCATCATGCTGCCGAGCATGGTGCCGACCAGCAGGCCGGGCAGGATGCCGCCGCCGAAGTAGCCGCCCGCCCAGGGGCCGTAGGCCGGGCCCGCGTCCCAGTAGGGGCGGCGGCCCTGGTCGGTGTCCACCTCGCGGATCATCGGGTCCCGCCCGTCGGACAGCCGGGCCTGGTCGGCGGCGCAGACCGGGACCTGGCGGGTGGTGCCGCCGGGCGGGGTCCAGGTGGCGTCGGCGACCGACGGGCCGTGGCGCGGGTCGAAGAAGCAGGGCGGACGGCGTTCGGGCAGCGGCCTGCCCTCGCGGCGGGCGGCGAGCTGCGCCAGCGAGAAGCGGCCGTCCTCCACCGCCTGGGTGACGGCCCGCACGTCCTCGGGTTTGCGGGCGTCGGCCATGTACGTCTTGGCCTGTTCGTAGGCGTCCAGGGCGCGTTCGTAGTCGGCCCGCATCGCGTCGTCGGCGCCCGGTTCCGCCGGGTGGAAGTCCAGGCGGTCCAGCTCCTCGCCGAAGGCCGTGATGTCCTCGTCGACCACCACCCGCAGCCGCTCCAGCGCCGCACGCTGCTCCGCCTCGCGGCGGTGGCGGCCGCGCCGGGAGACCGCGTAGACGCCCGCGCCGCCGATGACCACCACCGCGCCCGCGGTGATCAGGGCGCCGGTGGGCGCGGAGCCGCCGCCGGAGTCCCAGGACGAGGGGGCGGAGCCGCGCACGCTGCGCAGCGCGTCGTCGACGAAGTCGTTCAACTGGGCCTTGGGATCGCCCGCGCCCTGGACGGCGGTGACCAGGTTGTGCACGCCCTGGCGGCTCAGCACGCTGCTGTCGGCGCGGGCGTCGAAGCGGTCGCCGAGGCGGACGCCGTACAGACCGGTGATGCCGGTCTCGGTGCGGAGGTTCTGGAAGAGGTTCTCGGTCGGGTAGCCGGCCGGGAGGACCGCCACGAAGACCGGCTCGCCCGCGTCCTCGATCTTGTCGGCCAGCGCGTCCGCGTCCGACTTGGACAGCAGGTCGGAGGCGGCCGGGTCCACGTACACCGGACTCTCGCGCAGCGCCGCGCCGATCTCGGAGACGCCGGTCTCCGCCTGCGCGCCCGGCGCACCGGCCAGCAGCACCGCCAGCGCGGCGACGACCGGCGCGACCAGGAGGCGTATGAGGACTTGCACACGAACGCCCTTCATACGTTCGAACGTACCCGAATGGACCTCAATCAGACATAAAGCGCGGATCCATTGGCCGCTCCGCTCACTCGGCGGGCGCGACCCCGGCCCGCAGCAGCCCGTACGTGTACGCGTCCTCCAGGGCCTGCCAGGAGGCGGCGATGACGTTCTCCGCGACGCCCACCGTGGCCCACTCCCCCGTGCCGTCGGACGTGGAGATGAGGACCCTGGTGGTGGACTGGGTGCCGTGCACGCCCTCCAGGATGCGGACCTTGTAGTCGACCAGGTCGAGCTTGGCCAGCTCCGGGTAGATCTTCTCCAGGGCGACGCGCAGCGACCGGTCCAGGGCGTTCACCGGGCCGTTGCCCTCGGCGGTGGCGACGATGCGCTCGCCCTTGGCCCAGAGCTTGACCGTGGCCTCGTTGGCGTGGCTGCCGTCGGGGCGGTCCTCGGTGATCGCGCGCCAGGACTCGACGTCGAAGTACTTCAGCGGCCTGCCCTCGGCCTCGGCGCGCAGCAGCAGCTCGAAGCTCGCGTCGGCGGCCTCGTAGGTGTAGCCCGCCAGTTCGCGCTCCTTGACCCGCTCCACGACCCGGCCGACCAGTTCGCGGTCGCCGCCGAGGTCGATGCCGAGCTCCTTGCCCTTCAGCTCGATGGAGGCGCGTCCTGCCATGTCGGAGACCAGCATCCGCATGGTGTTGCCGACCAGCTCGGGGTCGATGTGCTGGTAGAGGTCCGGGTCGACCTTGATCGCGGAGGCGTGCAGGCCGGCCTTGTGCGCGAAGGCGGAGACGCCCACGTACGGCTGGTGGGTGGAGGGGGTGAGGTTGACGACCTCGGCGATGGCGTGGGAGATCCGGGTCATCTCGCGCAGCCGGCCCTCGGGCAGCACCTGCTTGCCGTACTTCAGCTCCAGGGCGGCCACGACCGGGAACAGGTTGGCGTTGCCGACCCGCTCGCCGTAGCCGTTGGCCGTGCACTGGACGTGGGTGGCGCCCGCGTCGACGGCGGCGAGGGTGTTGGCGACGGCGCAGCCGGTGTCGTCCTGGGCGTGGATGCCGAGCCGGGCGCCGGTGTCGGCCAGCACCGTGGCGACCACGGCCTGGATCTGCGCCGGGAGCATGCCGCCGTTGGTGTCGCACAGGACGACGACGTCGGCTCCTGCCTCGGAGGCGGTGCGCACGACCGACTTCGCGTACTCGGGGTTGGCGCGGTACCCGTCGAAGAAGTGCTCGCAGTCGACGAAGACCCGGCGGCCCTGCGCCTTCAGGTGGGAGACCGTGTCGGCCACCATCGCCAGGTTCTCGTCCAGCGTGGTGCGCAGAGCCAGTTCGACGTGCCGGTCGTGCGACTTGGCGACCAGGGTGATCACCTGGGCGCCGGAGTCGAGCAGCGCCTTGACCTGGTGGTCCTCGGCAGCGCTCGCGCCCGCGCGGCGGGTGGAGCCGAAGGCGACCAGCTGGGCGTGCTGGAAGTCGATCTCCTGCTGGGCGCGGGCGAAGAATTCGGTGTCCCGCGGGTTGGCGCCGGGCCAGCCGCCCTCGATGAAGCCCACACCGAAGTCGTCCAGGTGCCGTGCGATGGCCAGCTTGTCCGCGACCGTGAGGTTGATGCCCTCGCGCTGCGCGCCGTCGCGCAGGGTGGTGTCGAAGACGTGGAACGAATCGTCGAGTTCGCTGGTTGCGGTCATGATCTGAAGGCTCCTGTTGGGGATCTCGGTCTACCGGAATGACCGGTTCCACCGTTCCTCTATGATCCCTCGCGCTCTCTTCCCGGCTCGGGGTGGGCCAGGAAAGCGAAAAACCTCTCGCGGGTGCGAGAGGTCTGCGCGCGGGTCGAGGACGACGGTGTCCACCCGTACCTGGTCGTACGTGGTGGTCACTGCGGACCGGCGCGCCTGCTGCCAATAATCATGGCGAACGAGAGCACGGGGGCAGTCTGGCACACTCCGTCCCCCTGTCCACCGCCTGTCTCAGGATGCGAACGGCAGCCGTCCGCGGCCGCGGACGTCGTGCTCGGGTGGCTGTTCGTCTCTTGTCCGACCGAGTCGGGTGGTGGGCGGGCACAGACCGGGGGCCCGGGGCGGAGCCCCCGGCACGGCGTCCCGCCCCCACCCGGGGCGGATCACGCCAGCGTGTGCATCCACCCGTGCGTGTCCTTTGCGGTCCCCCGCTGGATGTCCAGCAGCGCGTCCCGCAGCCGCTGCGTCACCTCGCCCGTCTCGCCCCCGCTCTGCTGCCACTCGGCGCCGGTCCGCTTGACCGTGCCGACCGGCGTGATCACGGCGGCGGTCCCGCACGCGAAGACCTCGGTGAGCGTGCCGTTCTCCGAGTCGCGCTGCCACTGGTCGACCGAGACACGGCCCTCCTCGGCCTCGTAGCCGAGGTCGCGGGCGACGGTGAGGAGGGAGTCACGGGTGACGCCCTCCAGGATGGAGCCGGTGAGCGAGGGCGTGACAATCTTGTCGCCGTACACGAAGTACAGGTTCATGCCGCCCAGTTCCTCGACCCACTTGCGCTCGATGGCGTCGAGGTAGCAGACCTGGTCGCAGCCCTTGGCGGCGGCCTCGGCCTGGGCGAGCAGGGAGGCCGCGTAGTTGCCGCCGGTCTTGGCGTCGCCCATGCCGCCGGGGACGGCGCGGACCCGGTCCTCGGAGACCCAGATGGAGACGGGCTTGACGCCGCCCGGGAAGTAGGCGCCGGCCGGGGAGGCGATGACGATGAAGAGGTACTCGTTGGCCGGCCTGACGCCCAGGCCGACCTCGGTCGCGATCATGAAGGGGCGCAGGTACAGGGACTCCTCGCCGCCGTGCGCCGGGACCCACTTCTCGTCCTGCCCGACCAGCGCGTCGCAGGCCTCGATGAAGGTGTCCACCGGAAGCTCGGGCATGCCGAGGCGGCGCGAGGACGCCTGGAAGCGGGCGCCGTTCTTCTCCGGGCGGAAGGTGGCGACGGAGCCGTCGGGCCGCCGGTAGGCCTTCAGTCCCTCGAAGATCTCCTGCGCGTAGTGCAGGACCATGGTGGCCGGGTCGAGGGAGAGCGGGGCGTACGGCACGAGCTGGCCGTCGTGCCAGCCGCGGCCCTCGGTCCACTTGATCGTCACCATGTGGTCGGTGAAGTGGCGGCCGAACCCGGGGTTGGCCAGGATCGCCGCCCGCTCGGAGTCCGAGAGCGGGTTGGCGGAGGGCTTGAGCTCGATCGTGGGCGTCGTCATGGGTGGCTGTCCTTCACCGGTTCGTATTGTGACGGGCCGCGGTCACGCCCGTACGGCCGGTGGCCGGTGCTAGGACGTCCGAGCATTCCCTCAAGTCGCGGCTTCGCGTTCGATTATCGCGCGCGGCCCGCGACGGGTGAAACGGGGTGAATGCGGCCCAGGATTCGATGGTCGCACCTGGCGGACGCAGGAGAAAGCCGCCGGGTGCCTTGTTTTTCGGACCCGGCGGCTTCGAAAGGTTGGATTTCGAGTGCGCCGGGGTCAGCCGGCTACTCGTGCGGCGAGCGCGTCGCCGATCTCGGAGGTGCTGCGGGCGGGCAGGCCACCGCGTTCACCGAGGTCGGTGGAGACGGCTTCCTCGATCCGGGCGGCCTCGTCCTCGTACCCGAGGTGGCGCAGCAGCAGGGCGACGGACAGGACCGTGGCGGTGGGGTCGGCCTTGCCCTGGCCGGCGATGTCGGGCGCGGAGCCGTGCACCGGCTCGAACATCGAGGGGAAGTCGCCGGACGGGTTGATGTTCCCGCTGGCGGCGACGCCGATGCCGCCGGAGACGGCCGCGGCGAGGTCGGTGATGATGTCGCCGAAGAGGTTGTCGGTGACGATCACGTCGAACCGGGCCGGGTCGGTGACCAGGAAGATGGTCGCGGCGTCGACGTGGATGTAGTCGGTGGTGACCTCGGGGTACTCCGCCGCGACCTTGTTGAAGATGTTGGTCCACAGGTGGCCCGCGAAGGTCAGCACGTTGTTCTTGTGGACCAGCGTGAGCTTCTTGCGGGGGCGGGCCTGGGCGCGGGCGAAGGCGTCGCGGACGACGCGCTCGACGCCGTAGGCGGTGTTGACGGAGACCTCGGTGGCGACCTCGTGCTCGGTGCCCTTGCGGATGGTGCCGCCGTTGCCCGTGTACGGGCCCTCGGTGCCCTCGCGGACGACGACGAAGTCGATCTCGGGCTGGCCGGCGAGCGGGGTGGCGACGCCGGGCAGGAGCTTGCTCGGCCGCAGGTTGACGTGGTGGTCGAAGGCGAAGCGGAGCTTGAGCAGGAAGCCGCGCTCCAGCACGCCGGACGGCACCGAGGGGTCGCCGATCGCGCCGAGCAGGATGGCGTCGTGCGCCTTGAGGGCGTCGAGGTCGGCGTCGGTGAGGGTCTCACCGGTGGCGTGGTAGCGCCGGGCGCCGAAGTCGAATTCCTTGGTCTCCAGCTTCACATCCTGCGGAAGTACGGCGGAGAGGACCTTGAGACCCTCGGCCACGACCTCCTGGCCGATGCCGTCACCGGGAATCACTGCGAGATTGAGGCTGCGAGACATGACGGCACCCTATCGCTCGTCCCACGGGATGACATGAGGCGTCCGCCATGCGGACGCCACTGTCGTCCGCGCGGCTCAGTGGCCGGTGGCGCCGCCGTTGTCCCGGCGGTCGAGGGAGCGCTGGAGGGCGGCCGCGGCGTTCTTGCGGTCGGAGTCGCTGGTACGGGAGAGGTGGCGGACTCGGCGGCGGACGGTCGTCTCGGCCATGGGAATCGACTCCTTCGGCACAAGGGGAGCGCGGAAAGCGAGGGTGGGGAGAGACGCCGGAAGGGGCGGGGAGCGCGGTGCCGCAGGGGTTGCCTGCACGGGCACGGGCTCACGACCGCCATTCGCTCGATCGAGCGGGACGTTCGGCTCCTACAAAGCTAAGGGAGTGCGGAGCGTCTGTCTCCACAATTACTCGGACTTCCTACTATCTGAGACGGCGCCTCGACTCACACCGCTGCGACCTGCGGAAAAGCCCGGCGGGGCCAGGTCGGTCGACCTGGCCCCGCCGGGCTTTCGCGCCTGGGCGTCAGCCCATGTGCGGGTAGGTGTAGTCGGTCGGCGCGACCAGCGTCTCCTTGATGGCGCGGGTCAGCGTCCAGCGCATCAGGTTCTGCGGGGCACCGGCCTTGTCGTTGGTGCCGGAGGCACGGCCGCCGCCGAAGGGCTGCTGGCCGACCACGGCGCCGGTCGACTTGTCGTTGATGTAGAAGTTGCCGGCCGCGTAGCGCAGCTTCTCCATCGTGTACGCGGCCGCCGCACGGTCGTTGGAGACGACCGAGCCGGTGAGCGCGTAGTCCGACACCGACTCCATCTGGGTCAGCATCGCGTCGTACGCGTCCTCGGCGCTGTCGTCGTACACGTGCACGGCGAGGAAGGGGCCGAAGTACTCGGTGCGGAAGACCTCGTTCTCCGGGTCGGTGCACTCGACGACGGTCGGGCGGACGAAGTAGCCGACCGAGTCGTCGTAGGAGCCGCCCGCGACGATCGTGCAGGTCTCGTCCTGCTTGGCACGGTCGATGGCGGCCTTGTTCTTGGCGAAGGACCGCTCGTCGATGACCGCGCCGATGAAGTTCGACAGGTCGGTGACGTCACCCATGGTGAGGTAGTCGACCTCGGCGGCGAACTCCTCCTTGAACCCGTCGTTCCAGATGGACGCCGGGATATAGGCGCGCGAGGTGGCGCTGCACTTCTGGCCCTGGTACTCGAAGGCACCGCGGGTCAGCGCGGTCTTGAGCACGGCGCGGTCGGCGCTGGGGTGGGCGACCAGGAAGTCCTTGCCGCCGGTCTCGCCTACCAGGCGCGGGTAGGTGCGGTACTTCTCGATGTTGTTGCCGACCGTCTTCCACAGGTGCTGGAAGGTCTTGGTCGAGCCGGTGAAGTGGATGCCCGCGAGGTCCCGGTGCTCCAGGGCGACCTTGGACACCTCGATGCCGTCGCCGGTGACCAGGTTGATGACGCCCTTGGGCAGCCCGGCCTCCTCCAGCAGCTGCATCAGCAGCACGGCGGCATGGGTCTGGGTCGGGGACGGCTTCCAGACCACCACGTTGCCCATCAGGGCGGGGGCGGTGGGCAGGTTGGCCGCGATCGCGCTGAAGTTGAACGGCGTGATCGCGTAGACGAAGCCCTCCAGCGGGCGGTGGTCCATGCGGTTCCACACGCCCTGCGAGTTGGCCGGGGGCTGCTCGGCCAGGATGTTGCGGGCGTAGTGGACGTTGAAGCGCCAGAAGTCGATCAGCTCGCAGGGGCTGTCGATCTCGGCCTGCTGGGCGGTCTTGGACTGGCCGAGCATGGTGGAGGCGGCGATGGTCTCGCGCCACGGACCCGACAGCAGCTCGGCGGCGCGCAGGATGATCGCCGCGCGGTCGTCGAAGGACATCGCGCGCCACGCGGGGGCGGCGGCCAGGGCGGCGTCGATCGCGTCCTGGGCGTCCGCCTGCGTGGCGTTGGCGTACGTGCCCAGGCGGGACTTGTGGTTGTGCGGCTGCACGACGTCGAAGCGCTCGCCGCCGCCCATCCGCTTCTCGCCACCGATGGTGCAGGGCAGGTCGACGGGGTTGTCGGCCAGCTCCTTGAGCTTGGCCTCCAGACGGGCACGCTCGGGCGAACCGGGCGCGTAGCCGTGCACCGGCTCGTTGACGGGGGTGGGGACCTGGGTCACAGCGTCCATGGGTTCCGTAACTCCTTTAACTGAGCGGTCTTGCGAGAGGGTGGGCTCAGCCCTTGCTGACCATCGAGCGGGCGAAGAACCGGAGGTTGGCCGGCTTCTCCGCCAGACGGCGCATGAAGTAGCCGTACCAGTCGGTGCCGTAGGCGGTGTAGACGCGCATGCGGTGGCCCTCGGCGGCCAGCCGCAGGTGCTCGTCGCCGCGGATGCCGTACAGCATCTGGAACTCGTACTCGTCGAGCTTGCGTCCGGCCGTGCGGGCCAGCTCCTGTCCGATGGAGATCAGGCGCGGGTCGTGCGACCCGATCATCGGGTAGCCCTCGCCCTCCATCAGCGTGCGCAGGATCCGCACGTACGCCTTGTCGATCTCGTGGCGCTGCTGGTAGGCGACCTCTGCGGGCTCCTTGTAGGCGCCCTTCACCAACCGTACGCGAGAGCCGCTGTCGGCGAGGCGGCGCGCGTCGGCCTCGGTGCGGAAGAGGTAGGCCTGGATGACGCAGCCGGTCTGCGGGAAGTCCTTCCGCAGCTCCTCGTGGATGGCGAACATCGAGTCGAGGGTGGTGTGGTCCTCGGCGTCGAGGGTGACGGTGGTGCCGATCTCGGCGGCGGCCTCGACCACCGGGCGGACGTTGCCCAGGGCCAGCTCGTGCCCGCCGTCCAGCGCCTGGCCGAACATGGACAGCTTCACCGACATCTCGGCGCGGGTGCCCAGCTCCAGCGGCTTCAGCCGGTCGATCAGCTCCAGGTAGGCGTCGCGGGCGGCCTCGGCCTGCGCGGGGGTGGTGATGTCCTCGCCGACGACGTCCATCGTCAGTTCCAGGCCCTGATCGGTGAGCTCCCGGACGATCGGCACGATCTGGTCGACCGTCTCGCCGGGGATGAACCGGTCGACGACCGGCTTGGTCACGGGCGCGGCCGAGACGAGACGACGCATCCGGTCGCTGCGCGACGCGGCGAGAATCACGGGACCCAGCACGGGGCACCTCCACTTACCAACCAACACAGGGGCCGCTGCCCGACGAAGGGGGAACGGCACGGAGAACCACCGTGAAATCTAAGGATCCTCCCGATCGTCGGCCATCGACAGCTGTCACGCATCCGTGCCGCGGATCTCAGACAGATGTATGAAGGGCGCGCGCATATGCGGCAGAATGCCCGGGTGATGTCGGATTCCAGAGGTTCCACAGGCTCGGGCAGTACGCGCGGTGACTACCAGGAGCTGGTCGACGAGCTCTCCGAGCTGCTGGGCGCGCCCGCGACCCTGGAGAACCGCGACTTCGAGCTGATCGCCTTCGGCGCGTACGACAGCGAGGGCGACCTCGATCCGTCCGCCCTCGACCCGGTGCGCACCCGCTCGATCCTCACCCGGCGCTCCACCGCCGCGGTCCGGGCGTGGTTCGAGAGCTTCGGCATCACCCGCGCGACCGGACCGGTCCGCATCCCGCCGACCCCCGAGGCGGGGGTGTACCGGGGACGCACCTGTCTGCCGGTACGCCATCGGGGTGTGGTCCTCGGCTATGTGTGGCTGCTGGACACCGACCCGGGGCCGACCGAGCGGCAGCTGGCGGCGGCCATGGAGGTCACGGCGCGGATCGGCGCACTGCTCGCCGACGAGGCACAGCACGGCGCCGACCTGAGCCGGGAGCTGCGGGCGGTGCTGACGGCGGAGCGGGACTGGCAGCGGGACATGGCGGTGGCGGAGCTGCGCAGCGCGCTGGGCGCCCGCGCCGAGACCCCGCACGCGGTGGTGTGCGTGGCGCCCTGGCCCTCGGCCGATCCCGACGACGCGCCCTCGGTCCGTACGGTCCCGGGGGCGACGGCACTGTGCACGGTGCCGTGGGGGGTCTCGGCCGTGTCGCTGGCGCTGCTGGTCCGGCTGCGCTCGGCGGAGGTGCAGACACCGGCCACGTCGGCGGCGGGGCGGCTGCTGGAGCGGGCGGGGGCGGCCACGGCCCGGGGCGGGCCGGCGGGTGGCGCCGCGGCCGGGGTCTCCGCACCGCGGACGGGTCTCGCCGATCTGGGGGCGGCCTGGTCGGAGGCGTCGGCGGCGGCCCGGGCGGCGCGGGCGGAGGAGCGGTTCGGGCCGGTCGCGCAGTGGACGTCGATCGGCGCGTTCCGCCTGCTGACCTCGCTGCCCCCGCGCTCCGCCGACGATCCCGCCGTACGGGCGCTGCTCTCCCCCGCCCACCGCGAACTCGCCCGCACCGCGGAGGTGTATCTGGACTGCGCGGGCCAGGCCGGCCGCACCGCCGCCGAGCTGGGCGTCCACCGCCAGACGCTGTACTACCGGCTGTCCCGCGTCGAACAGCTCACGGGCCTGGACCTGGACGACGGCGAGGACCGGCTGCTGCTGCACATGGCACTCAAGGCGCGTCGCCTGTAGCGGCCCCGATCACCCGGCGCAGGCCCTCGGTCGGCGCGTCGGCTTCGGGGGGCCGGAGGTCGGCGGTCCGGAGGTCGGCGGTCCGGAGGTCCCGGGGGCGGCAGCCCCCGGGTACGGCCGCCTCAGACGAGGTTGACGGACCGGGCGGACGTGGCGCCGATCTCCGCCGAGACCTCCGCCAGAACCCCGGAGGGCACCGTGTCGTCGACGGTGAGGACGGCCAGCGCCTCGCCGCCGACCGTCGCGCGGGCGACCTGCATGCCGGCGATGTTGAGACCCGCCTCGCCGATGATCCGGCCGACGGTGCCGACGACGCCGGGACGGTCCTCGTAGCGCAGGACGACCATGTGGTCGGCGAGGGCGAGGTCCACGTCGTACTCGCCGATGGCGACGATCTTCTGGAGGTGCTTCGGGCCGGCCAGCGTGCCGGAGACCGACACCTCCTCGCCGTCCGCGAGGGTGCCGCGCACGGTCACCACGTTGCGGTGCTCCGGGGACTCCGAGCTGGTGGTCAGCCGGACCTCGACGCCGCGCTCCTGGGCGAACAGCGGGGCGTTGACGTACGACACCGTCTCGTCGACGACGTCCTCGAAGACGCCCTTGAGGGCGGACAGCTCCAGCACCTTCACGTCGTGCTGGGTGATCTCGCCGTAGACCTCGACGTCGAGGCGGACGGCGACCTCACCGGTGAGCGCGGTGAAGATGCGGCCGAGGCGCTCGGCCAGCGGCAGACCGGGCTTGACGTCCTCGGCGATGACGCCGCCCTGGACGTTGACCGCGTCGGGGACCAGCTCGCCGGCGAGGGCCAGGCGCACCGACTTGGCGACGGCGATGCCGGCCTTCTCCTGGGCCTCGTCGGTGGAGGCGCCGAGGTGCGGGGTGCAGACCACCTGGTCGAACTCGAACAGCGGCGAGTCGGTGCACGGCTCCTTGGCGTACACGTCGAGGCCGGCGCCGGCGACGCGGCCCTCCTTGAGCGCCGAGTACAGCGCCTCCTCGTCGACGATGCCGCCGCGGGCGGCGTTGACGATGCGGACGCTCGGCTTGACCTTGCGCAGCGCCTCGTCGCCGATCAGGCCGAGGGTCTCGGGGGTCTTGGGCAGGTGGACGGTGATGAAGTCGGAGACCTCGAGCAGCTCGTCCAGGGACAGCACCTTGACGCCCATCTGCGCGGCCCGCGCGGGCTGCACGTAGGGGTCGTAGGCGACGACCTTCATGCCGAAGGCGGACATGCGCTGCGCGACCAGCGCGCCGATGCGGCCGAGGCCGACGACGCCGAGGGTCTTCTCGGCCAGCTCGACGCCGGTGTACTTGCTGCGCTTCCACTCGCCGTTCTTCAGCGCGGCGTTGGCCTGCGGGATGTTGCGGGCGGTGGCGACGATCAGGCCGCAGGCCAGCTCGGCGGCGGTGACGATGTTGGAGGTCGGGGCGTTGACCACCATCACACCGGCCTTGGTGGCGGCGGAGACGTCGACGTTGTCCAGGCCGACCCCGGCGCGGGCGACGACCTTGAGCTTCTTGGCGGCGGCCACGGCCTCGGCGTCGACCTTGGTGGCGGAGCGGACCAGGATCGCGTCCACGTCGGCGATGGCGGGGAGCAGTTCGGCCCGGTCCGCGCCGTTGCACTGGCGGATCTCGAAGTCGGGGCCGAGCGCGTCCACGGTCGCGGGCGACAGCTCTTCAGCGATGAGTACGACGGGTTTCGAGCTCACGTGAGTCCTCACAAGTCCAATGCGGACGGCCGTCCCGACGGCCGCATGCGGAGGGTTGCTAGCCGCGTGGAAGACGCACGACGCTGTGGGCCTGACGCGTATGTGTTCAGCAGTCTAGTGGCGTGGCGGGCAGTGTCCTGCGCCGCTGCGGAAGCATCACCCGGAAGTGGATCCCGCGGGGGTGCCGGGCGCGCCGGGCACCCCCGCGGGGCAAAGACCTACGCCTCTTCGTCGACCCAGCTCATGAGCTTGCGCAGCTCCTTGCCGGTGGTCTCCAGGAGGTGCTCGGAGTCCTGCTTCTTGTACTCGTTG